>JBHJGS010000038.1:0-65044 GCA_050331575.1 Rhodothalassiaceae bacterium
GGCTGGGGGGTGTTGTTCCCTTCGGTTTTCGCCGCGGTTTGGTGGCATAGGCCTGGTCACGGGGGGTGATGTGCCAAATTTCTTGGGCGGTCTTCTGGGGCGCACCCATGCCCCCACCGCTCCCGTCGCCCCCAAGATGAACCCGCCGGTCAAGCCGGCGGGTGACGCTTGGGGCGGTGGGGCCGTGGGGCGGTGGGGCGGGCCGGGGCAAGCCTTGCAGTGCTCGGGGAATCGGCGCACAGTTCTGACAAAATGTTTCAGGAGCTGAAGCCATGATTGCCCGCACCGTCGCGCTTGTGTGCGCGCTTGCCCTGCCCGCCGCCGCGCAGATCGCGCCCGAGATCAAGGAATGGACCGTGCCCTATGAGGACAGCCGGCCGCGCGACCCCTATGCGGTCAGCCCGGACCAGGTCTGGTTCGTCGGGCAGGTCGGCGGCTATCTGGCGCGGCTGAACCCGCAGACCGGGGAGTTTTTCCAGGTCGATCTGGGCGAGGGCGCGGGCCCGCACAATCTGATCGTCGGCGCGGACGGTCGGGTCTGGTTTGCCGGCAACAGGAACGCCTATATCGGCATCTATGAACCGGACACCGGCAGCATCACCAAATTGCCGATGCCGAACGACCGCGCCTATGACCCGCACACGCTGGTGTTCGACGCCGATCAAAGCCATATCTTCTTCACCGTGCAGGGCGGCAATTTTCTTGGCCGGGTCACGCTTGCCGACAAAAGCGTGGATCTGGTCGAGGTGCCGACGCCGCAGGCCCGCCCCTATGGCATCAAGGTGGCGCCTGACGGCACGGTCTGGGCCACGCTGTTCGGCACCTACAAGCTCGCCGAACTCGATCCAGAGACGCTGGAGCTGACCGAACATGCCCTGCCGCGGGACGCGGCCCAGCCGCGCCGGCTCGCCATCACGTCGGACGGCCGCATCTGGTATGTCGATTATGACCAGGGCAAACTCGGCGTGTTCGACCCGCAGACCAAAAGCTTCCAGGAATGGGACAGCCCGAGCGGCAAGGACGCCCTGCCCTACGGCATGACCGCGGACGATCAGGACCGGCTCTGGTATGTCGAAACCGGGCCGCAGCCCAACCGCTTCGTCGGCTTCGATCCGCAGACCGAACAGTTCCTGCCGGCCGCCGATATCCCGTCCGGCGGCGGCACCATCCGCCACATGCACCTGCACAGCCCGACCGACACCATCTGGTTCGGCACCGACACCAACACGGTGGGCCGCGCGGCGATGCCGCAATAAGGCATGGCCTAGCCTTGCCCGGGCCTGGCGATAAGCCTGCCGGGGCAGCGCTGCCTTATGGCTTTGCCGGCCTGCGATCCGCAGGCGGTATGCGGCAGAGGAATTTGCCCAGGATCGCCTTGGGCCAGTGCGAAAACGGGACCTCGCCATCGGGCGTGGCCCCATGGGCCTGAAAAAACGCGATGACCGCCTCAGCGCCTGTGGGATCGTCCGGGCGAAAGCCGCCGGCGACATAGGAGTAGCGCTCGGGATCCTGCATCAGGACCGAACAGCCGTGCGCGCACGCCCACAGACATTCCTGCGTGCGGACCTCAAACGTCGCCCCGGACGCCCGGGCCGCGCTCGCCACCTGCTCGGCAAACACCGCGCCCGCGCCCCTGCGGCAAGTGGTGCAAACAATCAAGGCGCGGGCCACGGACATCACAGGCGATCCTTCTTGCACTCCCGGGCGGGGTCAGGCGCCCGGGGTGAGGGGTCCCGCCGGCGCGGTCAAGCGTCAAGGCCGCGGCGAAACACTCTGACGCACCCTCCTCTGCGCCCTGCCCCGCAGGACGGGAGAGGCACGGCGTTACTCCAACGTCCAGGCGGGCAAGCGGTCAGGGGTCGCCGGCGCCCCCAGTTCCTGCAACCGCTTGTCCATCGCCGTCAGGCGCTGATGGATATCCTGCAGATCGGTCAGTGCCTGGGCCAGTTCCTCATGAGCGATGGCATAATTCTCCTTATATACTCCTATCACCGGTGCCTGAGAGCCCC
The DNA here is from genome assembly GCA_050331575.1 of Rhodothalassiaceae bacterium. Classification (GTDB taxonomy): domain Bacteria; phylum Pseudomonadota; class Alphaproteobacteria; order Sphingomonadales; family Rhodothalassiaceae; genus JBHJGS01. The sequence goes on from JBHJGS010000038.1 coordinate 2,010, forward strand.
AATGCCCGCGGATGATCGCGTTGACCCGGCTTTCGATCGGCACCGGCACCGGCTCATTGGCGGCAGCGACCACCCGGTCGCCGCTGACCGCCCGGCGCACCTCGGCCAGATCCTTATGCAGCGCGCGCAGGGTCTGATAGTCCGCCTCCTTGGCCTTGGGCGTGCGCTCCAGCGCCAGCAGCATATGGTCGATGCGGCTCTGGAAATTGCTCAGGGTCTGCGCGGTTTCGCTCACCCGGCGGTAGAGCGCGGCGGTGTCCTGCTGGAAGGCCAGCAGTGACGGCCGATCCTCGGTCGCCTCCGGGCTGCGGTTCAGCGGCTTGACGGTGAAGCGCTGCGGTTCGCCGATCGCCACCCATTCGTCGCCCTGCTGGCGGGCCAGTTCGACGCTGTATTCGCCCGGCAGCGCCAGTGGCCCCTGCGGCTCGCCCAGCCAATAAGGCCGCTCCCGATCAGACACCGGATCGGGCGCATCATGGCGCAGGTTCCAGGCGACCTGATGCAGCCCCTTGCCCGCGGGCCCCTGCAGCCGCCGCACCACCTGGCCGTCGGCATCCTTGATGGTCAGCAGCAGCTTGGGCTGATCCTCCAGCGCCTCTTCGCGCAGTCGGTCCCAATCGGGATAGGGCGTGTCCTCCCCCTCGTTTAGCTTTTCCGCCTCAGCCGTCTGACGTTGCTGCTTCAGCGACTGGAACCCCTCAGGCAGATGATAGCGGACGACGGCACCGAATGGCGGGTTCTCGCCACGCCAGAAGGCAGCACCGTGCGAACCGCCGGGCCGGCCGCCATACAGATCGCCCTCGATATAGAGCCAGGCATCGGCCACCGGGAATAAGGTGGCCTCCGCTTCGGCCATCCGGGCCGGGTCATGGCGCAGCGGCGAATAATCATCGAGGATGTAGATGCCACGGCCGAAGGTGCCGACAACCAGGTCGCTTTCGGCGCGCTGAATCTCCAAATCGCGGATGGCGATGGTCGGCAGGCCGGTGAACTCGTGCCAGGCGGCGCCGCCGTCCTGGCTGAAATACAGGCCCAATTCGGTGCCCGCGAACAGCAAGGTGGGATCCTCATGATCCTCGGCGATGGTATGCACCGGGCCCTCGTCGGGCACGCCGTCAACCGGTTGCCAGGTCCGGCCCTTGTCCGTCGTCTTCAGGATATAGGCGGCAATGTCGCCGCGCTTGTGATTATCGAACACCGCATAGGCGATCGCCGCGTCATGGCGGGAGGCGATGATATCCTCCACCAGGCTCATGGTCGGCACGCCGGGAAAATCCTGCACCGAGTGCCAGGTCTCCCCGCCGTCTTCGGTGACGCTGATCACGCCGTCATCGGTGCCGACATAGATCAGGCCCTGCTCGATCGGGCTTTCGTCCAGCGCAATGGCAGCACCATAGATCGAGGTGCTGTCATTCTTGGCAATGGCGTCGACGCTCCACACCCGGCCCATCACCTTCAGTGCATTGCGGTCCAGCTGTCGGGTCAGGTCCGGGCTGATCGCCTCCCAGGTGCTGGCCCGGTCGGTCGAGCGGAACAGCTTCTCCGCGGCATAAAAGATGGTCTTGTGGTCGTGTGGGCTGATCAGGATCGGCGTGTTCCAATTCCATTTGAAGTCATTCTCGCCGGACGCCGGCTGTGGCCGGGTGTAGATGCGCTCTTGCGTGCGCCGGTCATAGCGCGCCAGGCCGCCATACTGATATTGGGTGTAGATCGTGTCCGGATCCTCTGGGTCGATCGCCGGCTTATAGCCGTCTCCGCCCAAGATGATGTGCCAGTCCCAATTGGTGATGCCGTGATGATTGGTGGTCTGCGAGGGGCCGCACAGCGAGTTATTGTCCTGCGTGCCGCCGCACACCGTGTAGAACGGCGCCTCCGGCCCGACCGCGATGCGGTAGAATTGCACGATCGGCAGATTGGCCATGTGGCGCCAGACCTGACCGCCATCATAGCTTTCATAGACGCCGCCGTCGCCCCCGATCAGCAGATGATCGGAATTGTCCGGATTGATCCACAAGGCGTGGTCGTCGACATGCCGGGCATCGGCGGACAGGCGCTGCCAGCTCTTGCCGCCATCCTCGGAGCGGTGGGTGAAGGTGTCCAACGAATAGACAATGTCAGGGTCCGTCGGATCGACCACCAGCTCATTATAATATTGCGGGCTGGTGGTCATGTGGGCGGAGCGCTTCTCCCAGCTCTCGCCGAAATCGGTGCTGCGATAGATGCCCTTGTCGGCTTCCTTGCCCTCGATGATGGCATAAAGCGTGGCCGGTTCCGACGGCGCCTGGGCCAGGCCGATCCGGCCCAGCTCCCCGGTTGGCACGCCGCGGGAGATCTCCTGCCAGGTCTGGCCGCCGTCGCTGCTCTTGTGTAGCCCCGAGCCGGGACCGCCGTTGATCAGGGTCCAGACATGCCGGCGCCGCTGATAGCTCGACGCCACGATGCGGTCGGGATCATCGGGGTGCACGACAAACTCATTGACACCGGTAAAGTCGTCGACCTCCAGCAGGCGGTTCCAGGTCTCGCCGCCATCCTGTGTTTCATACAGGCCGCGATCGCCGCCGTCGCTCCACAACGATCCTTGGGCTGCGACGCGAACATGGTCGCTGTCGGCCGGGTTGATCCAGATCTTGGAGATATGGCCGGAGTCCTTGAGCCCCACATTTGTCCAGGTCTTGCCGCCGTCCATCGACTTGTAGACGCCGTCGCCCGCGGCCACGCTGCGCTGGGCATTATTCTCGCCCGAGCCCGCCCAGATCACCAAAGGATCGGTCGGATCCAGTTCGACCACGCCCAGCGCATAGACCGGCTGCTTGTCGAACAGCGGCTGCCAGGTGGTCCCGGCATTCTCCGTCTTCCACAGGCCGCCCGAGGCGGTGGCGATATAATAATGGTGCGGGCCATCGGGATGCACCGCGAAGTCGCTGATCCGACCGGAGGGATAGCTCGGCCCGATCAGGCGGAAGTCCAGCCCGGTGAACGGATTGGGTGGGCTGTCCTGCTCCGCCGCCTCTTGAGCAGCGATCGGCGCTGCGATCATCAACAAGCTGAGACTGAGCGCGGTGAAACGGCCGGTGCGCATCGGCAAACCCTCCCTTGGTGCTGATTGTCGGCGAGGCAAACCCTAGAGCAAGATCCGCCGGTCAGAGAAGGGGGTTTGCAGCCATCGCCTGCAGATAGTCCGCCGCGGCTTCGGCGAAGCGGCGGCCGAACGCCGGCTCAAAAGCAGGGTAGAGATACGGCTCGATTGCCTCCAGCTCCATCAGGCACCAGCCCGCCGGCCCCTGCACCAAATCAACCCGAACCGCCAGCCAGGGCGGCGGAACCGCAGCGACAAAGCGCTCCCCCAGGGCGATCATGTCCGCCGGGGCATCGAACCGCTCCTCACGCCCGCCATACAGGCTTTGGATTCGATAATCCGTCGCAGCAGGCCGCTTCAGCACCGCATGGCTGAAGCCGGTGCACAGATAGATCAGGGACACCTCGCCATGCTGCCGGATGCTGGTCAGAAAGGGCTGGGCAAGCAGGCTCGGATCGGGCGCAACCGTCGCGCCGGCGGCGCGGTCGATCCGGCGCTGCCCCTCCCCGCTCGCGCCGATCCGCGGTTTCAGGACCAGTTCCTGGCAATGCCACTGGTCGAACAGAGGGCACAGCGGCCCGTCACCGGGTGCGGTCGGCACCACCGGCAGGCCCTGTGCCTGAAGGTCCAACAGATAGCGCTTGTCAATATTCCAGGCGAGTGCCGCGACCGAGTTGGCCAGCGGCACTGGGCAGGCCTCGGCGAAGGCGAGAAAGGCCTGGGCGTGATCGTGATAGTCCCAACAGGTTCGAACCAGGACCAGATCGAAGCGGCTCCAATCCGTCCGGGCCTGCCAATCCGCCTCCTCGATATCAGCGCCAACCGCCTGAAAGCCGGCCCTCAGGGCAGCCAGCTCCAGATCATGTTCGAAGGCATCGGCGCGGCGGATAGGGCTGTGCGAGAGCGTGCCCGCGCAGCCCAGATAGGCCAATCGGCGCCCGGCCAGGCGCGCGGTCACGCCGCCTGTTTGCTCGGGTCGTTGTCGGCCAGTTTGTTGATGATGTCGATCAGCGCGCGCCGGGTGTCCGCCGTGCTGATCTTGTGGAAGGCCCGGGTCAGTTCCAGCGTTTCCCGCTTGATCATCAGCTTAGGATCCACATCCTCCATATCGCTTTGCACGAACGGCTGCGGATCTGCGTCTTCGGGGATCTCATCAAAGAAATAGGAGACCGGCACGTTCAAGATCTGGGCGATCTTGTAAAGCCGGCTGGAGCCCATCCGGTTGGCCCCGCGCTCATATTTCTGGACCTGCTGGAACGTTAGGCCGAGCGCGTCGCCCAGCTGCTCCTGGCTCATTCCCATCATGGTCCGTCGCAACCGCACCCGGCCGCCCACATGTACATCAATCGGATCTGGCACCCTTCACTCCACGTTTCGATGGTTTTCCCTTGCCGCCCCTAAATTCGCGTGCGGGAGAGAGTCTTAGTCCAGCCGTATCAAAGTTGCAAGACCTGCCCGCCTTTTGACAAAAGTTTCGGTATACGACTGTTCAAGCTCGTCCCAAGCCGCCAATGGCGCAGAGAAATTGCAGGCATTTGAGACAACATTAAGGGGTTTGGTGAAACTTTCCCCGTAATACCAGCTCGCCGGCCTTTCTCAGGCGGCCGGACATCACTCAGGCAGGGTGCGTGATTCGGTCGCACACCTCGCAAAGCATGGGGGTTCTGTCTTGGTGACACAGCAGCCGCTCATCTGCGTTGCAGAGCATCATCCGTTCATGGCGCGGTTGATCAAGACCATGCTGGACCGGTTGGGCTTTAACCGCAGTATATTCTTTGAACGGGCCCGAGATCTATTGGAATGGGAGAAGGCCGGGTGGATCGGCTTGCTGCTGATCGATGAGCGTCTCTCCGACGCCAGCGGCCGCGAAGTGGTAAGCGCCATCCGCACCAATGGCACCGCCTTGAAACAGGATCTGCCGATCATCCTGTGCGCCCATGTCGATGATGCGGAAATGGTGTTCGATGCGCGGGACCGGGGCGTCACCGAAATCTGCTTGAAGCCCATTCACGTGACCAATTTCTACAAAAAGCTGCGCCTGTCCCTGGAACAGCCGCGCGCCTTCGTGCAGCACGAAACCTATGTCGGGCCGGACCGCCGGCGCCGGCATGACCGCTCCTATGCCGGGCCTGAACGGCGAGCGACCAGCTATGACCAAGCCGATGTCGATCGGATGATGTCGTCATGAAATTGAGTGAAGACGAGGCGCGCCGCATCCGCCGCGCCGAAGCCGCCTTGGCTGCGTTTCAGGACGAAATGGCCACCGTGCTGCCAGGCCAGATCGGGCTGATGCGGGAGGCTCTGTCTGACGAGAATTTCGCCGGGTTGAAGCGCCGCGCCGATGATTTGCGCGACCTGACCGGCACGATGAACTGGCAGACCATCGCAGAAGCGGCCAAACATCTCTCTGTCGCCGTCACCGCCCGCAAGCCTGGCTTCGTGATCAATGAAATTCTCGACCTGACCATGGAACTGGGGCGCGCCGCCCACCGCACCGTGACGCCGGACAATCGGCCCTTGCTCTCGCGCATCGCGCAACTGGCCCACGCCGAAGACATCTAACGCTGAGCGCAATACCCGACCGATGGGACTGGTGGTGCGCTCTCAATCGGTCAGACATTGCTCGCCCGATAGACCGCGGACCTTGACCTTGCCATCCGATCCCTCGCGATCGCGATGGATCGGTTAAGGCCACAGACCTGGGATCTGTGTCCGGCAAGCATGCCGCTTTCCCGGCAAAGTCATCGTGCGTCCGCTGTCCCAAAAATCGCGCCGCGTGCCGCGACAAAAGAAACAGGAAACCATGCCGCTGCGCGCAATATTCTACCAATTACTGTCATGTATTTGACAAAAATGCTTGCGATTTCGAAGTGAACGAAGTATTCTTTTGCCGTCGGTGGGAGGCGCCACACACGCTAAGGGAGAGCGACGATGGCACATCATCACGGTATGGAACCTTTGAAGAATATGGCCGCCTTTTGCAGGCGCGACCATGAACAAACGCGCGAAGACCGGTTTGGCCGCATGTTTCCGGATCTGGCGCCGGCCTATATCTCGCCTCACACGCTGCGCATCATCGGCGCACCGCGCGGACCGATGGACAGCGGCCGGCGCGACAGAAATGCCAGTTCCGTCTCTGCGGGCATGGTCATTTTCGGCCAATTCGTGGACCATGACATCACGCTGGACGTGACCTCCAGCTTCGACCGCGTCAATGAGCCGGGCGAGATCGGCAATGTGCGCACGCCGACCCTGGATCTGGATTGCATTTACGGCGCCGGGCCCGAACCGCAGCCGTATCTTTATAGCCAAACCGCTCCCTTCAATGGCGTCAAGCTGCTGACCGGGGCGGACATGCCGGACGCCACGCCGCTGCAAAAGCAAGATCTGCTGCGCGGCCCCAATGGCCGGGCGATCATCGGCGATCCGCGCAATGACGAGAATGGCGTCATCGGTCAGATGCAACTGGCGATGATCCGCTTCCACAATAATATGGCGCAGCGACTGCACGACACGGAAGGCCTGGAGGGTCACGACCTCTATGAAGAGGCGCGGCGGCTGACCACCTGGCATTATCAATGGACCGTCGTGAACGACTTTTTGGTGGCCATGTGCGGCCGCGCGGTGGTTGACCGAATTCTCGGCTGTGGGCGCGAATATTATTGCCCGAAAGTACCGTTCATCCCGGTGGAATTCGCCGTCGCCGCCTACCGCTTCGGCCATTCCATGGTTCCCATGTCGCTGCGCGTGCAGGAGAATGGCGACGCCCATGAGCTGTTCGGCTCGGTGCTCGGGGAAGGCTTCAGCCCGCTCTCCAGCGAGCAGGCCGTCGTCGAATGGGCCGCCCTGTTCGAAACGCCCGGTAGTCAAAGCTTTGAACCGGCAGATCGGATGGATACGCTGCTGGCCAGCGACCTTCTGGCTTTGCCCTTTATCGGCGCGGGTGACGAACGCTCGCTGGCAACCCGCAATCTTCTACGTGGCAACAGCTTCCTTCTGCCAGGCGGCGACACCGTGGCCGAGAAAATGGGCCGGCCGCATGCCGAAATCGAGCGGGTCATGGCGCGTATTCACGCCATGTCTGACGGCCTGATCCGGAAGGGCGCGCCCTTGTGGCTGTACCTTCTCGCCGAGGCCGAACTGATCGGCAAGGAGACCCAGGAGGGCCGGTTTGAGCAGGGCGAGGGGCTGGGCCCGGTGGGCGCGCGCATCGTCGCTGAAGTGCTGATCGGCCTGATGGAGCTGGACGAGCGCAGCTATCTGGGCGCCAATCGCAGTTTCGTGCCGGATGAGGCGTTCGATACCGTGGGCAAGATCCTCGCCTCCACAGAATTGGCCGAAACGGAACTAAACGGCATCCGCCGCGAGCGCCAGCCGGCCGAATAGCAAGGGCTAAGGGCGCTCGTGCGTGCGAGAGCGAGCGCCCTGTTGCTTTCAAGACCCGCACTATCTGCTGAAAGAGCCGCTATAGAGATCGGACTCATCTTGATCCGCGATCCAGGCGTTGCGGCCATTTCAGAACCTCCATGGTTGAATTTCGGCATCGATATCATACTAGAGAGAACCAAGCAAGAACATCGTCCATATTTCGTCCTTCTTCGTTCATCCACCCACCACCCATAGAGGCTTTTTCCACGGGCGATATGGGGTCGGGGCCAAGAAAAGGCCTCGATGGGCGGGGCCTTGACGAACCAAACAGAAGGAGAAGAAGCCTGAAACTCTCATTCTGCTTTCATATAGCCTCAAAACGACCGTTGAACTGCACGCCTTATATTAGCTGGCGGAACTGGCGGGCCGTCTCTCCGGCGGTCCTTTAGGACCAAGCCTACCGCCGCGGAAGACGCCCGCCCAGGCGTTTTCTCACAATCACAACAATGTTCAATTCGTGTGATACGCGCTCCTGGTTTTATCAATGAGGGACGCCAGACTTCGGAGCATCGAAGGCCACGACGGCGGCCTGGGCGGGCAGCCCGCCCCATCGCAAGGCGCCGCGCGCCGCGCGATCAAAAATGGTGCGCCCGGCAGGACTCGAACCTGCAACCTGAAGATTAGAAGTCTACTGCTCTATCCGGTTGAGCTACGGGCGCTTGGGATGGCTGTGTTTAGCGGTGTGGTGGGGCTTTGTCATCCCGTTTGCCGCCTGTTTGCAGCCCGTTTGCAGCTGGGGTCAGCCCCGGCGCGTCCGTGTCGCCTTGTGAAAGTCTGGTGGTTTGCCGCGCAGCCAGCCGACGAATTTGGCAATCTCTGGATGGCCGCGCAGCGCCTCGGCGGTGGCGTAACGGCGGGCCAGGGTGCGTTCGTCGAACACCGCGTGGATCTTGCGGTGGCAGATCGGATGAACCGGCACGGTCTCGCGGCCGCCCTGGCTCTTCGGCACCGGATGGTGCCGTTCCACCCGCCGGCCAAGCGGCCGTCCGCACAAAAAGCACGGGTCTGCCTCAGTGCGACGATCCTGACCCATCTCTGCCACGCAAAACCTCAAATCCGCCACAAAGCGTCGCGGGACATCCACATTCGCAGCCGATGTGTGATGTGTCACCCCGCATGACCATAGGAGGGATATATGCGTAAGATGACGATGACGGCGATGACCGCTATTCTGGGTACGGGCCTGATGCTGGCCCCGGCTTTCGCCCAAGAAAGCGAGCGCAGCCACAATGACAAAAGCCAATCCTATGCCGATATCGAGACCTCAGCGGGCAGCATCACCCAGCTGAGCCTGAACCAGGCGCAAGAGCGCATCGGCACCCAGGTGAAGGGCGCGGATGGCTCCAAGGTCGGCGAGATCGAAGATTTTGTCATGGGCGAGGATGATCAGATCCGGGCGCTGGTGGTTGAGCTGCAGGAGAATTTCGGCGGCCAGGGCAGCAAGATGGTCAAGATCGACGCCACCCAGGTGGCCATGGCGCAGGACCATGTGCGCCTGAGCATGACCAGCGACCAGCTGCGCGACCTGCCGGACTTCAATGCTGAGGAAGATCTGCAGCAAAATATGACGCTGGCGTCCAAGCAGATGAAGGACAAGAAGCGCTCCAGCTATTAGAGCGGCCGAACCGCCTCGCAACTCAGCGCGGCGGTTCGACCCAGTTCTGGAAGACGCGATGCCCCCGCCCGTGCCCCTGGCCCCTGCCCCGGCGGGGGCATCGTGTTTACCGATCAGGCCGCGCGCGCTCCTGCGCCCCGCGGCCAGACCGGCCCCGTACCCCTGCGGCCCATGATCAGACGGGCTCGCGATCAGATGCGGCCCGGCATGGAGCAACGGGTGCCGCGTCCACCGGCGCGCAAGACAATTTCGTTTGGACATCGGGTGCGCTAAAGCCGGGCGGGAAAGGAGCCCACCGATGCCCGAGCCCGCCTCACACAGCTTCGTCTCCCATCTGGAATGCGGCCTCACTGGCGACCGCCATGGGGCGGGCCGTATCCATAATCTGTCCGCCGCCGGCCGGCCGCTCCTGGTGCGCTATGATCTGGCGCGCGCGAAGGCGCAGCTGCGCCGCAGCGATCTGACCGGTGAGGGCCTGTGGCGGTATGCGCCCCTGCTGCCGGTCACCCGCGCGGACAATCGCATCAGTCTGGGCGAGGTGATGACCCCGCTGATCGGGCTTGACCGATTGGGCCCGACGCCCGGCGCGCTGTGGGTGAAGGATGAAAGCCGCCTGCCAACCGGCTCGTTCAAGGCGCGCGGGCTCGCCCTGGCGGTGTCCATGGCAAAGGAATTCGGCATCACGCGCATGGCCATGCCGACCAACGGCAATGCCGGCGCAGCGCTGGCCGCCTATGCCTCCCGCGCCGGCATCGAAAGCTTCGTCTTCTGCCCGGACGACACGCCGGAGGCCAATGTCTGCGAAATCGCACTCCAGGGCGCCAAGGTGTGGACCGTCAACGGCCTGATCAATGATTGCGGCAAGCTGGTCGCGGCAGGCAAGGAAGCCATGGGCTGGTTCGACGTGTCGACGCTGAAAGAGCCCTACCGGATCGAGGGCAAGAAGACCATGGGCCTGGAACTGGCCGAGCAGCTGGGCTGGCGCCTGCCCGACGCGATCTTCTATCCCACCGGCGGCGGCACCGGGCTGATCGGCATGTGGAAGGCATTCCACGAACTGAAGGCCCTGGGCTGGATCGATGGGCCTCTGCCGAAGATGATCGCGGTGCAGTCCACCGGCTGCGCGCCGATCGTGAAGGCCTGGCAGGACGGCACGCGCCATGCCGAGCTATGGCAAGGCGCCCGCACCGTGGCCGCGGGCATTCGCGTGCCGGTGGCGGTGGGCGATTTCCTGATCCTGGACGCGGTGCGCGACAGCGGCGGCTGGGCTGAAGCCGTGGAGGATGAGGCGATCCTTGAGGCGCGCGACCGCGCCGCGCGCAGCGAAGGCCTGCTGCTCTGCCCGGAGGGCGCAGCCACCCTGGTCGCCTACGAACAGGCTCTGGCCGACGGCCGCATCGCAGCCGACGCCCAGGCGGTGCTGTTCAATTGCGGCTCCGGCCTGAAATACCCCCTGCCCAACCGCGCCGGCACCCTGGACCGCACCCAGCCGATCGACTGGCACGCCCTGGCCCGCGGCGAGCCGCCCCAAGCTGCCGCCTAGGGCCTTACCATTCTAGAATCCGACGCGGACCCGCACAAAGCCGTTGACGCCCGGGTCGGGTCGGGTGGTTCCGGGCACGCTGGGCTGCAGGATCAAGGTGTCGGTGACGTTTTGCACGCCGGCATTCAGGCTGAGCCAGTCGGTCAGCTGATAGGCCCCGAACAGGTCGAGGCGGACGAAGCTGTCGAGTGTCTCGCCACCGAAAATGAAGGCCGGCGGGCCGCCGATCACCGGCTGCAGCAGATTGGGCAGCGACGTTGTCAGACCATTCGCCCGGTCGGATTGATAGACCACGCCCGCACCCAAGCTCAGCCCCGCCAAGGGCCCCGGCGGCAGGCGATAGGTGATCAGCCCGCTGGCCACATGGTTCGCCACGCCGGGGATCGGTTCGCCCGGCACCGTGCCCGCGTCGGTGGGGATCACCACGTCGGAGTCGATGAAGGCGTAGTTGGCCAGCACCGTCAGCCCGTCGAGCAGCTCGCCCTCCACGGTGACTTCCAGGCCACGGCTGGATTGGATGGTGTCGACGGAATCGGCGAAGGCCACCGTGGTCACCGGCACATTCTCCACCTCGATATCAAAGCCGGTCAGCGTGACCTGCAGCCGGTCGGGGATCGGGTCGAAGCGCAGGCCGCCTTCGAACACCCGGCCTTCCTGGGGCGCGGGGACTTGGGTATCGAATTCGCCGGGCAGATTGACCACGAAGGATTGGGACCAACTGAAGAACAAGGATAGCGGCAGGTCGGCGAAGGGCTCCACCACCAGCCCCGCGCGCGGGGAGAATTCGGTGATATCGGCCTCATCGGCGCTGCCGTCGCCGCTGTCCGCGCCAAAGGTCGAGCGCTGGTCGACGAAATCGACCCGGCCGCCGCCCAGAAGATGGATGCGCTCGCCGATGTCGATCTGGTCGAAGAAGATCAGGCCGACGGTGTCCACCTCGGTGTCCGAGGGCACGCCGCCCTCAAAGGTCGCCGGCAGGCCCACCTCCAGCATCGGGTCGGACACGCTGAGCAGGTTGAGATCCAGCGACAGCGCGCCGTCGACGAGCACCGGCGGAAAATCCAGAAAGCTGTTGGAATTGAAGGTGAACTGGTCGACATGCTGATATTCCACCGAGGCCAGCACATGGTGGGTCAGCGCACCAGTCTGGAAGGTGCCATTGATATCGGCGCGGACCGTGGCGGTGGTGTTGGTGAAATCGCGGTCCTCCACGGAGCGCAGCAGCGTGTCGCCGCCGATGAGCGGCTCCGGCAGCGTCAGTTCCAGTCCCGGCCCCAGCGGGATCGGCACACCGGCGGGCAAGAACACCGGCTCCGGGAAGATCAGCACCGGCTCGGTGGCGATGCCATCGAAATCATTGGCGATCACCGCACCGGTCAGCTGGGCCGACCACCGGTCATTGAAGATGTGGCTGACCTCCAGAAAGCCGCTGATATCTTCATTGCGGACGGTGCCGACGCTGGGATCGCCGAAAAAATCGCCGCGCTCGCCGACCAAGTCGCCGTCGGTGGTGAACACAAGGCCCCGGTCGAACGGCGTCTCCGTGCGCAGATATTCGCCACGCAGCAAAATGGTGGTGCGCTCGCCGGGCGTGACCAACAGGCTGGGGGAGACGAATTGGCGGTTTTCCGGGAAGGTTTCATCGAAGGCGTCCTGAAAGCGAAAGCTATTGCCGCCTTCAAAGGCGCTGATCAGGCGCACCGCCACCGTGTCGGACACGGGCGCATTGATGTCGACCTCCCCGCGGGTGCGGATCAGGCTGGAGCCTTCCAGGACGACACTGCCGAAGAAGCGCTCGGTGGTGGGGCGCTTGCGCACCACATTGACCACCCCGCCAGGCCCGCCCTGCCCGAACAGCGCCGAGCCAGGTCCGCGCAGGATTTCCGTGCGTTCGATGGCCGCGGCATCGCGCCGCCGCGGATTGCCGGCAACACTGCCATTCTGCAGCACGCCGTCATCGGCGACGCTGGCGCTAAAGCCACGGAACAGGAAGCTCTCGCTTTGCCCGCCGAACTGATTGGCCTGCGCACCGCCGACGGCAAAATCGATCAGATCATCCAAGCGGGCGCCGCCGATCTGGTTCAGAATGTCGCCGTCCAGCACCTGAATCGCCAGGGGCTGCTCGTCAAGCGGCACATTCAGCCGTGTGCCGACGCCTGAGCCGACCGCGTCGGGATACGGCCGCCCGGTGACGACCAGTTCTTCCAGCGGCGGTCGGTTCGCCGCGTCTTCGGCCGCAGGCAAGCCTTGCGACAAAGCCGGCACGGCGCTGCCGGCCAACAATCCGGCAAGCAAGGGCATGGGCGCGCTTTTGATCATCACGGCGGCACCTTTCTACGAGAATGAGAATGCGGGTTGTTTGCATACGGGAGCCGGGCGCCCCAGGCAGGCGCGAAGCGGGTCAGGTCGTGTTAGGGAAACTCTGGTGTCCAGCGGATCTCAACGGGGCGGCCGTCGGTGCCGCGCGCGGAAAGCGCGATCTCGGTCACCGCCGGCGGGCGCGTGGTCAGCCGGGCACGCAGGGTATTGGGATTGCCGTGCAGCGCCGCGCGCGCCTGGCCCGCCTGAACCGTCAGATCGGCCAGGTGCCGCGAACAGCTGGCATCCACCCGCACGCGGACGAACAGCGCGTCCTTCAGCGCCCGTCCGCCGACCTCGACGGGACATCCGGCAAGCAGGCCCGATGCGGTCCAGGTGCCGAAGTTCGGTCGCCCGCGATCGATTCGGTCGATATAGATTGGCACCACGGCGAGGCAGAACAGAACCAACACCAGGCTGGGCCATTTCCACACGCCCATACCGCGCCAGGCGGGCCGAAGGCTGCGCGCGCGGGTCATTCCGCCGCCTCCGCCAGCGCCATTACCTGGAGACCGTGCGCCCCCTTCGCCGCGGCGTTGCGGATGCGGCGGGAATAGATATAGACCCCGCTCAACGACATGCCGGACAGGATGATGCCGAAGACGAAATAGACCAGCTTGCCCGGCAGGCCGGCGAACGTGCCGAAATGCAGCGGGTCGGCCATCTCGGCGATGCGCTGATGGGCGCCCAGATCGCTCGCCTGAAGCAGACCGACCACGGCGCCGTCCTCAGGCCGGATCCGGACTTCATTGGCCCGGTCGCGCACCAGGATGGCATCGGTCTGGCCCTGAAAGCGCACCGGATCCCCAGCGAAATGCGGCAGCACAACGGTGTTGACCGCGAACCCGTTCAAAGCCGCGCCTGCGCGGGCGGCCAGAGCGGTCAAGGATGTGTCCGCTGGCATGGGCGCCTCTGCGGTGATCGGTCGAACCGCCAGAACGGGGGCGCGGCCGCCCAGCGCCTCCACCAAATACCACAAGGCGGTAATCGCCATCAGCGCGGCGAACCAGAGGCCCCAAAGCCCCCCCAGCCGGTGCAGGTCGCCCCACAAGGTGCGGGCGTCGCGCGTCCGCGGCTTGCGGAAGAAGCCGCGCCAGAACCGGCGATAGACCACCAAGCCGGTGATGATCGAGCCCAGCAGCAGGATCGAGAAGGCCGACACCAGCGCCACCCCCCACCAGGTGAAGATCATCAGCCGGCGATGGGCATCGCGGAACAGGCGCTGGGCATTGAACCAGCCGGTGTCGCCCTGCACCGCGAGGCTTTCGGGATGCACCCAGATCCGGCGAAGCGCGCCGGTTTCGGTGTGCGCCCACACCTCTGCGGCGAACCACGGGTCTTGCGGCGCATGCAGCCGTTCAGGCGCCCAGTCCGGATAGGCCGCCCGCACCGCATCATAGACCCCCTGCCAGTCTATCGAGTCGGTCTGGACCGGCGGCCACACGCGCCGGGTGTCGTCGATCAGCCAGTCGATCTCATGGCTGACCGTGGCCAAAGTCCCAGTGATCAGGATGAAGCTCATCAGAATTGACAGCTTCAACCCAAACCAGCGATGCACATTGAGCCAGACCCGCCGAGCCGCACGGTCACCCTGAAAATGAGACTGCGTTGCGTTATCGGCGTTAACGGGCCCTGTCAAGGGGTCGGCGGCCGAACCCCTCTGCATCTTGTATCAGCTTGCATCAGTGAACGGGCGCACCCGATTTGATGGCAGCGGCGCGCTTGACCTGCGCGAAGGATGAGCAGCCGCGATCGTGCCCATGGATCCAACCGTCAGGGTGGACAGCGGCCCCACCAACGCAAAGCGGCTTGACCCGTCAATCGCGGTCCAACAGTTCCAGCAGGCGCTGACGATCCGGCGGCAGGGTCTTCATGGTTGGCGCGAGGACCCATCGGTCCAGAAAATAGCCGGTCAAGGCCAGCCCCTGGCGAGCGGTCTGTGCGGTCACCGGCCCGGCCTGCCGGCCTAGGAGAAAGCCCGGCAGCGGCAGCAGCTTGTCCGCATAAGGAGCCCCCGCTGAGGCGGAGACCGCGCGGGCGGATTTCGGCGAGACATAGATCAGATCGTCCGTCGCGCCGGTGGCAGCACAGCGCGACAAGTCCAGGCCATAGCCCAAGGCTGCCAACAGGCCCAGTTCCACCTGCACCAGGCCGGCGGCGGCGGCCTCCGGCAACACATCGGCGGCGAGCAGGTCCATCAAGGCCAGCAGGGCATGATAGGCCCCCGGCAACGCCTCGCGCTCCGGCATTGCCAAAGCCATCAACGTGGTCGCCGCGGACAGCGTCGCCAGCGCCACCTTGTCGGCGAGCAGCTGGCCCGCGCGGGCGGTTTTCAGCTCGACCTGAAAATGCCCCAACTGGGTTTCCAACCGGGCGCGCCATGTTACCATGACCTCATTGCCCGGCTCCAGCACGCCGCGCAGCGCCCGGCCGTGCGCGCCGCGGACGTAGCCGCGCGCCCGACCATGGCCACGGGTCAGACAGTCCAGCACCGCATGGCCCTCGCCGTGCCGGCGGGCTGCCAGCACCACCGCCTCGTCCGACCAGTCCATCTCAGCGCACCCAGTCGAGCCCCATCAGCCCGTATTTTTCACGGTCGTCAGCCCAATTCTCGGTGACGCGCACGTGCAAGAACAGATGCACCTTGCGCTGAAGCATGTCCTCCAGATCCGCCCGTGCCGCTTCGCCCAGCGTCTTCAAGGTCTGACCGCCCTTGCCGATGACGATGCCTTTCTGGCTGGTGCGGGCGACATGGATGACCTGCTCGATGCGCACCGAACCGTCCTTGCGCTCCTGGAACGCCTCGGTTTCCACCATGATGGCATAGGGCAGTTCCTGGTGCAGGCGCAGATAGATCTTTTCCCGCGTCACCTCCGCGGCGAGCAGCCGCTGGGTGATGTCACTGACCTGATCCTCCGGATAGTGCCACGGCCCGTCCGGCATTTGGTCCGCCAGCCAGGCCTTCAGATCGCCGACCCCGTCGCCGCTGCGCGCGGAGATCATGAACACCTGCTTGAACAACGCCGGGTCATAGAGCGTGTCGGCCAAGCCCAACAGCGTGTCCCGGCGTATACCATCGATCTTGTTCAGGGCCAACACCGCCTTGACGCCATGGTCGGTCAAGCCAGCGATCACCGCGTCTGCCGGCGCGTCGACGCCGCGCTGGGCATCCACCAGCAGGACGATTTCATCGGCATCCTGCGCGCCGGACCAGGCGGCCTGCACCATGGCGCGTTCCAACCGCTTGTTCGGTGCGAAGATGCCCGGCGTGTCGACAAAGATCAGCTGGGTGTCCCCATGCAACGCAATGCCGGTGACGCGCGATCGGGTGGTCTGCACCTTGTGCGACACGATCGCCACCTTTTGCCCGACCATCTGATTGAGCAGCGTCGACTTGCCGGCATTGGGCGCGCCGATCAGGGCGACGAAGCCGCAGCGCCGGGTCATGAACCGCCGATCCGGTCGAGCAAGGCCTGGGCTGCGGCCTGTTCGGCGGCCTGCTTAGCCGCACCTTTCGCGCGCGCCGGCGCCTCCCCCTGGATCGCTACCTCCACGGTGAAGCGCGGCGCATGGTCCGGCCCCGTGCGCTCGACGATCTGATATTTCGGCAGCGGCAAGGCCCGGCCCAGAGCCCATTCCTGCAGCCGGCTCTTGGCATCCTTGCCAGCAGCGACCGCGGCGGTCAGGCGGTCCTGCACCAAGGCCAGAACCACCTCGCGCGCCGCATCGAAGCCTTGGTCAAGATAGACCGCCCCGATCGCCGCCTCCATCACGTCGGCCAGCACGCCCGGCTTGGTATGCGCCCCCTCATTGCGCGCGCCGGTCTCCACGCGGATATGCTCGGCCAAGCCCAATCGCTGCGCCAACTCCGCCAGGCTCTCGGTGCGGACCAGCGCGCTCAAGCGGCGATTGAGCTGGCCTTCCGGCGCGTCGGGAAAATGCTCGTACAAGGCGCCGGCGACCGCCAGGCCGAACACCCGGTCGCCGACGAACTCCAGCCGCTGATAGTGCCGCCGCCCGCCAAGGCTGGGATGGGTCAGCGCCATTTCCGCCAATTGCGGGTCAGACAGGCGCCGGCCCAGCGCCTGGGCCAGCACGTCAACCGCGTCCATCATGCTGGTCCAGAGGCATCAAAGCCCTGCCGCCGCGCCAGGCCTCCGGCCAGCGCCAGAGCTTCCAAGCCGGTATGTCCGGATTGAACGAGAAAATCACCCGATCGGCCCGGCCGATCAAATTCTCCGCCGGGACGAAGCCGACCCCCACCGACATGGGTTTGCGGCTGTCCTGCGACACGTCGCGGTTGTCGCCCATCATGAAATAATGGCCCGCCGGGATTTCAAAGGCGCGGGTCGTATCGGACGGCGCATCGACCACCAAGTCCAGCGTCTCGTAGCTGACCCCATTGGGCAGGGTTTCCCGATAGCGCGCCACGGAGCACATGGCGCCACCGGCAGCCGTTGGGCAGTTATCCAACATGGCGGCCGGCAGCATCAGGTCGGGCAACCGCTGACGCGCCACGGCGACACCGTCGATATAGATCTGGCTGTCGATCATCTGCACGGTCTCGCCCGGCAGGCCGATCACCCGCTTGATGAAATTGGATTGACGGTCGCGCGGCAGCTTGAACACGACCAAATCGCCCCGTTCTGCCGGCCGCTCCAGGATACGGCCGGAAAACAGGCCGGGGCTAAAGGGCAAGGAGTGGCGAGAATAGCCATAGGCATATTTGGAGGCGGCGACATAATCACCGGGCACCAGATTGGGCAGCATCGATGGTGAGGGGATGGCGAATGGCTCAACCCAAAGCACGCGAATGATGGCGGCGACCAAAGCCGCCGCAAAGAAGAATTTCGCCAGGGTGAACCAGCTATCCGTATTGCGTGTGCGCGTCGGTTGCGCGGTCGACGGCTCCGTCATGGCCTTGGCCTGCCCGGTCATCCCCCGGTCCCGAACAAAGCGGGCGTGCCGGCCTGATCTGCCATGTCTTGAGGCAGGGCGGTGATCAGCACCATCGCCTGGGCCCAGGGATGATCGTCGGTGATGGTCAGGCTGATCTGGCTGACAAATCCGTTCGGACACAGCGCGTTCAAGCGATCAGCCGCGCCGTTGGTCAATTGCATGGTCGGCCGGCCGCCAGGCAGATTGACCACGCCCATGTCGCGCCAGAACACGCCCTGATTGATCCCCGTGCCCAGCGCCTTGGCGCAGGCTTCCTTGGCGGCGAAGCGCTTGGCGTAGCTTGCCGCGCGCATCCGGCGCCGCTCGGATTTGGCAATCTCGATCTCGGTATAGACGCGCTGGATAAAGCGCTCGCCATAGCGCTCCAGCGAGCGCTCGATGCGCCGAATGTCGATCATGTCATTGCCCAGCCCCAGCACCAGCATCTCAGGCCGCCCCCACGGTCTCGCGCGCGCGGGTCATGATCTGGCGCATCCGCGTGACCGCCGCCTCCAGGCCGCAGAACAGCGCCTCGCCGACGAGGAAATGGCCAATATTCAGCTCCCGGATCGGTGCGATCGCCGCAATGCCGGCGACATTGTCGAAGCGCAGACCATGGCCGGCGTGGATCTCCAATCCCAACGCCTGGCCCGCCTCAGCGGCCGCCTCGATCCGCCGCAGCTCTTGAATCTGCTCCTGATCGGTCAGGTTGGAATAGCGGCCGGTATGCAGTTCCACCGCATCGGCCCCGACCGCCCGTGCCGCCTCCAGCTGCCGTTGCTCCGGCTCCACGAACAGGCTGATCCGGGCGCCGATCTGCTTCAGGGCGGTGACCATCGGCGTCAGCGCCTCGGCCTGGGCGGCGGCATCCAGACCGCCCTCTGTGGTGATTTCCTGGCGCCGCTCCGGCACGATGCACACCGAGGCCGGCCCAATCTCCCGGGCAATGGCCAGCATCTCCTGCGAGGCTGCCATCTCGAAATTCAGCGGCGCCGGGATCTCGTCGCGCAGCCGGCGGACATCCTCGTCGCGAATATGCCGGCGGTCTTCGCGCAGATGCACGGTAATGCCGTCCGCACCGCCGGCCAACGCCACTTTGGCCGCCCGCACCGGATCGGGGTGGCCTTCCGCGCGGGCATTGCGCAGCGTTGCGACATGATCGAGATTGACCCCCAAACGCAGATAGCTCATCGCACCATCTCCCGGCTTCCCGGCTTCACCGCCGGGCGCTCGGCCAGGTCCGGCGGAAGCTGATCAGGGTCATACAGCGGCGCATCGATCGTGGCCAGGGCGATCAGCGGCACGCCGACGTCGGCGCGCCCGCCGGACCGGTCAACCAGCGCCGCCGCGGCGACGCAGGTGCCGCCGGCGGCGGTGATGCAGGCGATGCATTCGCGCGAGGACAGACCGGTGGTGACGACATCCTCGACCATCAGCACCTGCGCGCCGGCGGGAATGGAAAACCCCCGGCGCAGGGTCAACCGGCCGCCTTCCCGCTCGGCAAAGATGGCATCCAGGCCCAACTGCCGGCCCATCTCATAGCCGACGATAACCCCGCCCATGGCCGGGGAGACCACCAGATCGGCGTCAGCGCCCGCCGCGCGCAGCTTGTGCGCGAGAGCACAGCACAACCGTTCGGCCACCGGCGGCTTCTGCAACAGGCGCGCGCACTGCAGATAGACCGAACTGTGCTTGCCCGAGGAAAGCTTGAAATGGCCCTCCAGCAGCGCCTCGTGCCGGCGGAATTCTTCCAGAACCATCTCCGTGCTCATGGCCTCAGCCGTCATGTCATTCCCCGCTCAGCCGCGCAGGCGATCCGCCGAACTCACCACCCGGTTGGCGCGCATTGCAGAGACAATGCGCGACAGGTGCTTCACATCGCGCACCTCAACATCGACCAACATGGTGAAGAAGTCCGGGTCCCGGTCGGTGATCTTCAGATTGGAGATATTGCCATCATATTTGGCGACGATATTGGCGATCTTGGCCAAGGTCCCGGCCTCGTTCAAGACCACCAGCTTCAGCCGGCCGGCAAAAAAGCCGAGGCTCTCCTCCTTGGTGGTCCAGGAGACATCGACCCAACGCTCCGGGGTGTCGGCAAAGGCCTCCAGCGCCTCGCAGTCGATGGTATGGATCATGACGCCCTGGCCCTGGCTGAGCAGGCCGACGATGCGGTCGCCGGGCAAGGGATGGCAACAGTCCGCCAGATGCATCGCCATGCCCGGGGTCAGGCCCCGGATCGGGATGGCGCCATCGCCCGCCGCGCCACTCTTGGTCCAGTTGCCGGCCCGGTCGCGCGCGATCTTTTCGGTATCTTCGGTGAGCTGGATGCCGGGAAACGCCGCGCGCAGCACATCGCGCTCGGTGACGTCGCCGCGCCCGACCATGGCACAGACATCCTGCGCGCCATCGCAACTCAAGCTCTTGCACGCGCCGGCCAGGGCCTTGTCATTCAGGTCGACGCCTTCCCGTTCGAAGGCCCGCGCCAGCAAGGTGCGGCCCAATTCCGCATACTCGGCCTGACGGCGTTGGCGAACGAAGCGACGGATCGCCGCGCGCGCCTTGCCGGACACCACGAAACTCTCCCACCGCGGGCTCGGCACCTGGTTGACGCTGGTCAGCACCTCAACCTGGTCGCCATTGTTGAGAACATGATGCAGCGGCACCTGGCGGCCATTGACCTTGGCCCCGACGGTCTGATTGCCGATTTCGGTGTGCACCGCATAGGCGAAATCCACCACCGTTGCGCCGCGCGGCATCGAGATCAGATCGCCTTTCGGGGTGAAGGCAAAGACTGTGTCCTGGTACATAGCGATCTTGGTATGTTCCAGGAACTCCTCCGGGGTGGAGGCGCTTTCCAAGATCTCCAGCAGATCGCGGATCCAGCGGTACCCCTCGCTCTCCCGCTCCGGGACCACCGTTCGGCCGTTGCTCTTATAGTGCCAGTGCGCAGCGACGCCGAATTCGGCCACCCGGTGCATCTGCGGCGTTCGGATCTGAATTTCGATGCGCATCTGCTTGGGACCGATGACCGTGGTGTGCAGCGAGCGGTAATTGTTGCGTTTGGGCGTTGACATATAGTCCTTGAACCGGCCAGGCACCATCGGCCAGCGGCGATGCACCACCCCCAATGCCTGGTAGCACGCCGGCTCATCAGGCACGATAACGCGAAACGCCATGACATCGGAGATCGCTTCGAATGGCACGTGGCGCTGCTGCATCTTGCGCCAGATCCCATAGGGCGTCTTTTCCCGGCCGGTAACCGTGGCGTCAAGCCCGGCGGCTCGCACCGTCGCCTCCAGCTCCTCGACAATATCCCCAACCAGATCGCCGGCCTCGGCCCGCAGAAACTCCAAGCGCGAGCGGACGGTTTCGAAGGCTTCAGGCTCCAGTTCGGGAAAGCAGATCTCCTCGAGTTCTTCCTTCATCCAGCGCATCCCAACCCGTTCCGCCAAAGGCGCATAGATCTCCAGGGTTTCGAGGGCGATGCGCCGGCGCTTCTCCGGATTGGGAATGAATTGCAGAGTGCGCATATTGTGCAGGCGGTCCGCCAGCTTGACCAACAGCACGCGAATATCGTTGGACATTGCCAGCAGAAACTTGCGAAAATTCTCCGCCTGGCGCTGCCGCTCCGTCTGCAGCTCCAGGCGCGACAATTTGGTCACCCCGTCGACCAATTCAGCGACCTTGGAGCCGAACAGGCTTTCGATCTCGGTGATGGTCGAGACGGTGTCCTCGACCACGTCGTGCAGCAAAGCCGTGGCGATGGTGTCGCCATCCAGCTTCAAGTCGGTAAGGATCCCGGCGACTTCCAGCGGATGCGAGAAATAGGGGTCACCATTGGCCCGGGTTTGGCTGCCATGGGCCTTCATGGAGAATACATAAGCCCGGTTCAGCAGGGCTTCGTCCACCTGCGGGTCGTAGGATTTGACTTTTTCGACCAGCTGATATTGCCGGATCACCGCCGTTCAATCCTCTCGTCGGACGGCCCTGCCCTCGTCCTGTTTCGCTTAGACGGCAAACGGGGCCGACGCGCTTGCCGCCCCGGCCCCGTTTGCCCAATGTCATGCGCAGGGCGACGCTGTTATGCGCGTGGGCCGCCTTGCGCGCCGATCATGCGCGAAGACATATCGTCTTCTTCCGGCTCGTCCACCTCAACATGTTTTTGCATGCCGGTGACCAGCGCTTCACGCAAATGCGCGGGCTTGACCTTTTCTTCGGCGATCTCGCGCAACGCGACCACCGGATTCTTGTCATTATCACGCTCCACCAGCAAAGGCGCGCCGGAGGAAATCTGGCGCGAGCGCTGCGCAGCTTCCAATACCAGGTCGAACCGGTTCGGGACCTTGTCGACACAATCTTCCACGGTAACGCGGGCCATAGACGCTCCCACTGCTTAGGCCAGTCCAAGCGCTGCCTGATACGCTGCTCCTCGTTCAATGTAAAGCCATGGCCTGGCGCCAACCGATGGGCTCACACGCTTGTGCGGGCGCCAGCGCCGCAAGCAGATCAGCGGCGTTTTGGCAAAGCGTCGGGTGCCGCCACGCCGGCGCGATCTGCGCCAAAGGCGCTAGAACAAACGTGCGCAGATGCGCGCGCGGATGCGGCAGGATCAGGCCGGACGGCGGCTGATCGCCTTGCGCGGCCTGGGCCCAAGCCTGGGCGGAGGGCCGGGTTTCACAACCCTGGGCCACCAGATCGACATCCAAGCTGCGTGCGGCCCAGCGCCGGCGACGGGTGCGTCCGAACGCCGCCTCAAGCGCGTGAGCGGCTTTTAACACCGTCTCCGGACCGTCCGCGGTGCGCAGTGCCAGAACGGCGTTGAGATAGGCCGGTTCGGCCGGGTCAGGCCAAGCTGCAGAGACATAGAGGCTAGACGCGGCGATTAAGGGATAGCATTGACGGAGTTGCGCTTGCGCGGCGGCCAGAATTTCAGCGGGGCGCAGCCCCCGCCAGGACAGATTGCTTCCCAGTGCTAAAAATGCAACATGGCGATCATTGCCAATCGGGGCGCTGGGCGCGGCTGCTTGCCAAGGGCCTGGCGAAGCACTTAAGGCTTGAGCGCAAGGATCATCATCCGAACCGGTCATTTTCGAACCGTTAAAGAGGTACTAATGCCAATGATTTTTTATCCCAATGAGCGGACGGCGCTATTCATCGATGGAGCGAACCTTTACGCAACGGCGCGGTCCCTCTCCATGGAGATTGACTACAAGCGACTGCGCCAGTACTTCGCCACCAAAACACAACTGGTTCGCGCCTTCTACTACACTGCGATCATCGAAGACCAGGAATATTCACCGCTTCGTCCACTAATCGACTGGCTCGATTATAACGGCTTCACGTTAGTGACCAAACCGGTGCGCGAATATACCGACGAGAATGGCCGCCGCAAGGTCAAGGGCAATATGGATATCGAGATCGCAGTGGACATGCTCAACATCGCCCCCTCGATCGACCATGTGATCTTGTTCTCTGGAGATGGGGATTTTCGACGCCTGGTCGAGGCCGTGCAACGCAAGGGTGTGCGCGTCACCGTGGTCTCGTCCAACTCCACGCAGCCGTCGATGATCTCCGACGATCTGCGTCGGCAGGCGGATCAGTTCATTGATCTGGAAGAGATCCGCTCGATCATCGGCCGCACCCGTCAGCCCAACCGCCCTGTCCGGCAGGAAGAGGCCTATGAGGATGACGAGGAGGAGGATGACGACGAGTATGAATATGTCGACGAGGATGATTTCGACGATGAGGAAGAGACGGTGTGACGACATCGTCTGAGCGCGCGGAGCCTGACCGGCACTGCGCGCTTTGCCCCCGCCTGGTGACGTTTCGCGCCGCCAATCAGGCCACATATCCAGATTATTTCAATGGCGCGGTGCCCAGCTTCGGGGCGTCGAACGCGCGCCTGGCGGTGATCGGCCTGGCACCGGGTCTCCACGGCGCGAATAAGACGGGGCGCCCGTTCACCGGCGATTATGCCGGCGAGATCCTGTATCCGGGCTTGATGCATGCCGACCTGGCGCACGGCCGCTTTGACCGCCGGCCCGATGACGGCCTGAAACTGGTCGATACCTTGATCACCAATGCCGTGCGCTGCGTGCCGCCGGACAACAAGCCGACCGGCGCTGAAATCACCACCTGCCGCCGCTTCCTCATTGCCCGTCTGCAGGCGCTGCCGCAGCTCAAGGTGATCCTGGCTCTTGGCCGCATTGCCCATGACAGCTGCCTGAAAGCGCTGGGCCAAAAGCTGTCTGCTTACCGCTTCGCCCATGGCGCGGTGCATCGATTGGGTGCGGTCACCTTGGTCGATAGCTATCATTGCTCCCGCTACAATGTGAACACGGGCCGCCTTACCGAAGCGATGTTCCGAGACGTGCTGCAAACCGTCAAAGCCCACCTGCACCAAGCGAGCACAGCCGCGCCTTAGCGCAACATCCGACCGATTGATATCGTACAGCGAGCCCTATCGGTCGGGTGTTGCTCTAGGGGGGGAGTGCGGCGCGATGACCGGATTGATCAGGGCCTGATCAGGCGCGCCCGCCCCTGTCACGATCACCTTGTCACCGCGGACCCGGACCGCACCGGATGCGACCAGCCGCAACGCCTCGGCATAAAGCAGATGCTCTTGCGCCAGAACCCGCACAGCGAGATCCTCCTTGGTATCGCCGGGATGCACGGCCACCACGCTCTGCGCGATGATCGGCCCACTGTCCATTTCCGGCCGCACAAAATGCACCGTGGCGCCGGTGAACCGCACGCCTTCTTCCAGCACCCGTTCATGCGTATGCAGGCCCTTGAACGCCGGTAAGAGCGAGGGGTGAATATTCAACATACGGTCGCGCCACTTGGCGACGAACTCGGCATTCAATAAGCGCATGAAACCGGCCAGGCAGACCAAATCAATGCGCCGCTCCTTCAGCGCCGCCTGCAGCGCCTCTTCGAATTGGTCGCGGTCGGCAAACGCCTTGTGGTCCAGCACCAAGGGCTCAAGTCCGGCCTCATCAGCCCGCCTCAATGCATAGGCTTGCGGCCGATTGGAGATCACGCAGATGATCTCGGCGGGATAGTCCGGCGCCTTGGCGGCGTCGATCAGCGCCTGCAGATTGCTGCCGCGGCCGGATACCAGAACGGCCACACGCCGTCGCCCCGCCATGCCGCTCAGCCTCGCTTATGCACGGCGGAAAACGCCCCGCCCGGCCACTGGTCAGCGCTCAGCCGCACGGCCAGCGCGTCGACCTCGGGAACCAGATGTCCGATCACTGTCGCGGTCTCGCCGGCGTCGGCAAACGCGTCCAATGCGGCCGGCACGTCTGCCTCGGCGACCACGGCAACGAACCCGATCCCACAATTGAAGGCGCGGGCCATCTCGTCTGCGGCGATCGGCCCCGTGTCGGCCAGCCACCTGAACACACCGGGCAGGTCCCAAGCATCGGCATGAATCTCGGCCGTCAAACTGTCCGGCAGGACCCGCGGCACATTCTCCAACAGGCCGCCGCCGGTGATGTGCGCATACGCCTTGACCAGCCCGCGCGTGTGGGCGGCCAGCGCCGCGGTCACATAAAGCCGGGTCGGTGTCAGCAGCGCCTCGCCCAGGCTGTAGCGGCCATCGAAGGGCGCGGCCATGCGCCAGTCCAGCCCATGCCGTTCGACCACCGCGCGCACAAGCGAGAAGCCATTGGAATGCAGGCCAGAGGACATCAACCCGATCAGGCGGTCACCGGCGACTATATCCTGGCGAGGCAGCAGCTTGTCGCGTGCGACCGCGCCAATGGCGAAGCCTGCCAGATCATAGCGGCCGGCCTCATAGAGCCCCGGCATCTCAGCGGTTTCGCCGCCCAGCAGCGCCATATTGACTTGGCGGCAGGCCTCAGCGATGCCGACCACCACCTGCTCGGCCACCTCAAGCGCCAAATGCCCGGTCGCGAAATAGTCCAAGAAGAAGAGCGGTTCGGCCCCCTGCACCACCAAATCATTCACGCACATAGCAACCAAATCGGTGCCGATGGTCTCGTGCCGGCCGGTTGCCACCGCCAGATCCAGCTTGGTGCCGACCCCATCGGTGGCTGCCACCAAAATGGGATCACGGTGGCCGGCAGCCGCTAGATCGAACACGCCGCCAAAGCCGCCGATCGCTGCATCGGCGCCGGGCCGGGCGGTGCGTGCCACCGCCGCTTTGATGCGGGCAACAAGCTGATTACCGGCCGCGATATCGACGCCCGCGCCGGCGTAGGTCAGTGGATCTGTCATAAGCGGCATCCCTAGAGCAACATCTGACCGATTGGAATCGCTGTGCGTGACCCATCGGTCGGATAAAGCTGCTCGTCGCATAAAAGGCGGGCATTATCCGATCAATCGCGATCGCGATTGACTGGATAATGCCCTAGCCGGGCGGCCATGGCCTTACAAGCGGGCATGCCACCGGCATCATGTCTTGATGCGCTGCAAAGTTGAGGCGATAGTCGCGGACATGCCTGCTTTGTTCGTGCTCCTATTGCTCCTGCTGGTCGGGCCGGCGCTGAACGCCCAGCCCGCAGCAGATCTGTTTCGCATCACCGATATCGCCGTTGATGAGTCCGCGAACACCGCGGCGCAGGCGCGCGCGCAGGCCCTGGCTCAGGTGCGCCAAGACGCCTTCGCCCGGCTGGTCCGCCGGCTGGCCTCCGAAGCCGATACCGCGCGTCTGCCCGACATGTCCGATGCGCAGCTGCAGCGGCTCATCCAGGGCCTGCAGGTCCAAGACGAAGCCTTTTCCGACACGCGCTACGTCGCCACCTACAGCGTGCAATTCCGTCCTGATGCGGTGCGCCGCGTGTTCCGCGAAGCCGACATCGTCTATTCTGAGGCGGTCGCGACGCCGCATCTGGTCGTCCCTGTTTTGGACCGGGGCGGGGCCCTGATGCTTTGGCAGCAGGACAATCCGTGGGCGGCGGCTCTGAACAGCCCGCTAGCGCGCGACCGTTTGATCCCGTACCGGTTCGCCGAGGGCGACCGGGAGGATGCGCGGCTCTTGCCCGCCGGGCGCGCCGCAGCCGGCGATGCCGCCGCCCTGGCCGATTTCGCCGCACATCACGACGTGGAAGCCGTCTTGGTGGCGCAGGCGCGGCTCCGTTTCGATCCACGCCTGCGCCGCGATACGCTGCACTACAGCTACCGCATCTGGCCGCGAGGCGGCGCTGGCGAAGGCCGGCTGGTGGCAGAGCCAGAGCAGGATCGCGCCGGCTTATTCGCCGAGGCCGCAGACCGCATCTATACGCGGCTGAATGAGCGGCAGGCCGAACGCACCCGGGTGCAAGGAGGCAGCGGCGGCACCCTGATGTTCGATGTACCGGTCGCCAGTCTGGACGAATTCGTCACGATCCAGAAACGCCTGCACAGTGTCTCGCTGATCCAGTCGGTCCGACTGGTCCGGGTGGGCTTGCCGGTCTCCCGGTTTGAAGTGTCTTTTCTGGGCGGTGCCGACCAATTGGCGCTGGCCCTGGCCGATGTTGGGGTTCAGGTGGATCAGGGGCCGCAGGGCCACGCGCTGAGCCTGATCGAGGGCGCCGCCGCGGGCCGGCCATGACCCACGCCTCTGTGCCTCCGGACGCTGAAGAGTCGACCCCGCCGACGCCGTCTCCCGCTTTGCCGCCGGCTGCAGCGCCGCCGCCTGTGCCTCCGCCTGTGCCGCCCCCTCTGCCAGCGCCGAGCTGGTTGTCCCGCTGGGCACCGTGGCTGTTGTTCGCTGCTGCGCTGGTGATGGCGTATCTCACCCGGGGCATCCTGCTGCCGTTCATCATCGGCCTGGCTGTTGCCTATCTGCTTGACCCAGCGGCGGACCGGCTGGAGGCCCTGGGGGTGCCGCGCGGCGCGGCCGCTGGACTGATCATCGCCTCCTTCTTCCTGGTTTCCGGCGGTCTGTTGGTGTTGATCTGGCCGCTGCTGCAAGATCAGATCGTTGGTTTGGCCGCAGCGCTGCCCGCAGCCTTGCAGGAGTTGCGGCCGCAGGTGGTCGGCTTTCTGGAGTCGCTGTCAGAGCGTCTGGGCACGGACTTCGAGTTGAACGCCGAGGGCCTGACCACGCAGGTGACACAGGAAGGTCTAAATCGCCTGATGGCGGTTGTCAGCGGTGCCCTGAGCAGCGGTCTGGCATTCTTTTCGCTGGTGTCGCTGCTGCTGATCTCTCCGGTCGTCGCCTTCTATCTTCTGCGTGATTATGACCGCATCGTCGCCCGGCTAGACGAAATGCTGCCGGCCCGCCATCGCCCGATTCTGGAAGATCAGTGGCGACAAATCGATGAGGCGCTGTCCGGCTTTGTGCGCGGGCAGATCCTGATCGGACTGATCATGGCGGCGATCTATGCCGTCGGCTGGAGCTTGGTCGGCTTGAATTTCGCGCTGGTTCTGGGGCTTTTGGCCGGCGTTCTGTCCTTCATTCCGTTCTTGGGCATGATCGCAGCAGCGGGGTTAGCACTGATCGTGGCGTTTCAGCAATTCGGCACCGACTGGCTGTCGATCGGCTTGGTCGCCGGGGTCTATCTGTTCGTGCAGGTGCTGGAAGGCTCTGTGTTGACGCCGCGGATCATGGGCGACCGGATCGGCCTGCATCCGGTCTGGGTCTTGTTCGCGGTCTTTGCCGGCGGCGAACTGGCCGGTTTTGTGGGCGTGCTGCTGGCGGTCCCCGTGGCAGCGGTGGTGGGCGTGCTGGTGCGCTTTACCGTGGAACGCTATATAAAGCCTGCGGCCCGGCCACAGGATTTGAGCTCATGAGCGCGCAACTGCCCCTGGCCTTTGCTCACCGACCGGCCTTGAGCCAGGCTGACTTTCTAATCGCGCCGCCCAATGAACAGGCCGTCCGCCTGATCAACGCCTGGCCGGATTGGCCGGGCCATGCGCTGGCATTGATCGGTCCGCCGGGCTCCGGCAAAAGCCATCTGGCCGGCATCTGGCGGGCCCACGCCCAGGCGCTGGAGATGGATCCGCTGGCCCTGCATCTGGATATTGCCGACAGTCAGGATGTGCCCGCGGTTGTGGTCGAGGATGCCGATCGCGGCATGGATGAGACCGGGCTCTTTCACCTTTATAATCTGACCCAGGAAATGGGCGGTTTCATGCTGCTGACCGGGCGGGAGGCCCCATCCCGCTGGAAAATCGCCCTGCCCGATCTTAAGTCCCGTCTGGCGACTGTTCCGACCGCAGCCCTGGGCGCGCCGGACGACCGGCTGTTGCAGGCGGTTCTGTTGAAACAGTTTCACGAGCGGCAACTGAAGGTTTCTGCCGCGCTCTTGCCGTATCTGGTGCAGCATATGGAGCGGTCGTTCGCCGCCGCACGCCAGTTGGTCGCTGCCTTGGATCGGGCCGCCTTGGCGGAGCAACGACCGATCAACAAGGCGCTGGCGCGGCGAGTGTTGATGCGCTTGGACCCAATGCCGTAGCCGGCCGCCGCTGCCTTGGAGAGCCGATGATGGACATGAAGCCCGCTGATCTTGCCCGCCCTAATCTGGCCCGCGCCCGGCCGCGCGACCCTCAGGCCGGCCAGACCAGCGAAACCTATCTGTCGCTGCGCGCCCGCCCGGGGGCGGAAAAATATAATAATCGCGAGCTCAGCTGGCTGCAGTTCAACATGCGCGTGCTGGAGGAGGCCTGCAACGCAGCGCATCCCCTGCTGGAACGCCTGCGCTTCCTGGCCATTTCCGGCTCCAACCTGGATGAATTCTACATGGTCCGCGTCGCGGGCTTGCGTGGCCTGGTCGACAGCGGCGTGGAGATGGTCTCCGATGACGGCTTGACCCCGGCGCAGCAATTGCACCGCATCGAAGAGCTCGCCTCGGAACTGATGCGTCGGCAGCAGGGGATCTGGTGCGATCTGCGCGAACAGTTGCGCGGCGCCGGCATCGCCGTGCTGGAAAGCTCTGAATTGACGCCGGATGAGACGGCCTGGCTGGAGGACTATTTCTTTGCCAACATCTTCCCGGTTCTGACGCCCTTGGCCATCGACCCGGCGCATCCCTTCCCGTTCATCCCCAATCTAGGCTTTTCCCTGGCGCTGGAGCTGCAAAAGGGCAGCCGCGTGATCCATGCCCTGGTGCGCATCCCGGACCAATTGCCCCGGTTTTTGCGCCTGCCAGGCGAGCCGATCCGCTTTATTGCGCTGGAAAAGGCCATCCGACTGTTTGTGGAACGCCTGTTTCCGGGGTCCGTGATCAAAGGCGCGGGCGTGTTCCGGGTGATCCGCGACAGCGACATCGAGATCGAGGAGGAGGCCGAAGACCTGATGCAGGTGTTCGAGACCGCCTTGAAGCGACGCCGGCGCGGCCGCACCATCCGGCTGAAGATCTCCGCGGCGATGCCGGCGGGGCTTGCACGCATGATCACCCGCAATCTTGATGTCGACGAGGCCCAGGTGATCCGCATCGACGGCATTCTGGGGGTTAAGGAACTGGATCAGCTGATTGTCGATGACCGGCCGGATCTGAAGTTTGAGCCCTATAATCCGCGCTACCCGGAGCGGGTGCGCGCGCAGGCCGGGGACATTTTCAAGGCGATCGGGGAGAAGGATTTCGTCGTCCACCACCCTTACGAATCCTTCGACGTGGTGCATGCCTTCCTGACCCAGGCCGCGCGCGACCCGCAGGTGGTCGCGATCAAGCAGACGCTCTACCGCGCCGGCTCGCAAAGCCAGATCATCCGGGCCCTGTGCGAGGCAGCAGAAGCCGGCAAATCCGTCACCGCGCTGGTTGAGCTGAAGGCGCGGTTCGATGAGGAGCAGAATATCAAATGGGCCCGCGAGATGGAGCGCGCGGGCGTGCAGGTGGTCTATGGCTTCATCGACCTGAAGACCCACGCCAAGATATCCATGGTGGTGCGCCGCGAAGCCGGCGTGCTGAAAAGCTATGTGCATTTCGGCACCGGCAATTATCACCCGATCACCGCCAAGATTTATACCGATCTGAGCTATTTCACCGACGATCCGGTGCTGGCGCGGGATGCGGCCCGGATATTCAACTATGTCACCGGCTATATCGAGCCGGACGGCATGGAAAAGCTGTCCATGTCGCCGTTCGACGGCCGGGCGCGCCTGTTGCAGCTGCTCGATGCGGAGATCGCGCACGTCAAGGCGGGCCGGCCGGGGTCGGTGTGGATGAAGATGAATTCGCTGGTCGACCCGCGGATCATCGACAAGCTGTACGAGGCATCCATGGCCGGGGTCGAGATCGACCTGGTGGTGCGCGGCATCTGCTGCTTAAAGCCTGGCATCGACGGCCTGTCCGATCGGATCCGGGTGAAATCGATCGTCGGGCGGTTTCTGGAGCATTCGCGCATTTATGCGTTCGGCGACGGTCGGGAACTGCCCCATCCTGAGGCGCGTCTGTTCATTTCCTCGGCGGACTGCATGCAACGCAATTTCGATCGGCGCGTAGAGACCTTCGTGCCGATTGACAATCCCACGGTGCATGAACAGGTGCTGGGCCAGGTCATGGTCGCCAATTTGAAAGATGATTTGCAAAGCTGGGACATGCAGGCGGACGGCACATACAAGCGCCGTGACTGCTCCGACGGGCAGGGCTTTTCCTGCCACCGGTATTTTATGACCAATCCGTCCCTATCCGGCCGCGGCGCGGCCTTGAAGGACGAGCGCCCCAGCGAATTGTCCGTCAAATCGGCAAAGCGGAAGGCCGCGGATGTGGCATCTGAACCGTCCTGAGCCAGTTGTCGAGGCGGCCGCGCCGGCGCCGGTCAAGGCCCCGCGCATCGCCATCATCGATATCGGCTCCAATTCCGTGCGACTGGTGGTGTTCGACGGACCGCGCCGGCATCCGCGCCAGATCTTCAACGAAAAGGCGCTGTGCGGGCTGGGCCGGGCGGTCGGCAAGACCGGCCGTATGGATGAGGAGGCGATGGACCGGGCGCTGGCCACACTCGCCCGCTTCGCCGCTCTGTTCGAGCCGATGCAGATCGACCGGGTGGTCGCGGTGGCGACCGCGGCGATCCGCGACGCCGACAATGGCCCAGCCTTCGTCAAGCGTGTCAAACGCCATACCGGCATCGATATCGAGACCATCCCTGGTGAAGAAGAGGCGCGCCTGTCCGCCTTTGGCGTGATTGCCGGCATTCCCCAGGCCTGCGGTGTGGTCGGCGATCTGGGCGGTGGCAGCCTGGAACTGGTCGCCGTGGCCGACGGTCAGATCCATGAGCGGGCCAGCCTGTCGATCGGTCCGGTGCGGCTGCTGGGCGATGTCGGGGACGATGCCGCGGCGCAAAAGCCGCTGATCAAAGACGCATTAGCCAGGGTCGACTGGCTGAAGGCCTGGCGCGGCACCAATTTCTATGTGGTCGGCGGCGCCTGGCGGGCGATCAGCCGCATCCAGATGGTCCAGAAGAACTGGCCGTTGCCGATCCTGCACGGCTTCGCCTTGAGCGGCACATCCGCAGCCGAAACCGCCGCGCTGATCTCACGCCAGCACCCGGAAGGGCTGAAGTCGATCCAGGGCGTGCCGGAGCGGCGGGTGGAGGCCTTGCCCACCGCTGCGCGCATCCTCGCCGCGGTGTTGAAACTTCTGGAGCCGGCCCAGCTGGTGTCGTCCAGCTTCGGCCTGCGCGAGGGCCTGCTGTTCGACCGGCTGGAAATCGATCCGCTGGCGCAGGATCCGTTCCTGGTGGAATGTCGGGAGCTGGCCGAACTGGCCGGCCGCTATCCAGAACATGGCGAAACCCTGATGCGGTGGCTGGACCCGCTCTATGACCAGGTCGCAGAGAGCGAAGAGGATCGACGGTTGCGCTTTGCCGCGTGTCTGCTGGCCGATATTTCCTGGCGCGGCCATCCCGATTTCCGCGCCGAGCGCGCGGTGATGGAGGTGCTGTACGGCCGCTTCGTCGGCGTTGACCATCCCGGCCGCGCCTTCGTGGCGCTGGCCCTGAACCAGGCCTATGGCGCCAATGCCGATACCGGGCTGGGCCAGGTGTGCCTGAAGCTGCTTGATGAAGAGCGCGCAGCCGTCGCCTTGCGCCTGGGGCTGGCGCTCAGGCTCGCGCAGCGCGTGTCCGCCGGCACCCAGATGATCCTGGAGCAAACGAAACTGCGGCTGACCGAGACGCAACTGGTGCTGTGCTTTGCGCCTGACGCTGCGGCCTTGCGCGGGGAGATGGTCGAACGCCGCCTGGCCAAGCTTGCCCAGGCCTTGCAGCGAGAACCGGCGATCGAAGCCGACGGCGCATGAGCCGGACGGACGCCCGCCATTTGGCCGTCCGTCCGGTCTGCTGCTCGGATCAGCCGGTGATGTCGGTCTGAGCGAAGAAGAAGGAAATTTCACGCTGCGCGTTTTCCGCGCTGTCTGAGCCGTGGACGGAATTGGCTTCGATATTCTCCGCATATTGTCGGCGAATGGTGCCCTCCTCGGCATCCACCGGATTGGTGGCGCCCATCAGCTTGCGGTAGGCGGCGACGGCATCTTCGCCCTCAACCACCTGCACCACCACCGGGCCGGAGGTCATGAACGAGACCAAATCGCCGAAAAAGGCGCGCTGCTTGTGCACGGCATAAAAGGCCTCGGCCTGGTCCTGCGTCAGGCGCAGCCGCTTCTGCGCGACGATGCGCAGGCCCGCTTCCTCGATCATGGCGTTGATTTTGCCGGTCAGGTTGCGGCGGGTGGCATCGGGCTTGAGGATCGACAGGCTGTGTTCCAGGGCCATGGAAATCTTCCTTCATTGATGGATTGTCTGGCAAAACGCGGGCGGCTTATAGGGCCCGGAACCGGCGCGGGCAAGGCTGCAAACGCTTGCCATCGCCACAAACTCGCTTAAACGGCGCATGCCATGCTGCATATCAAGGATCTCAGCTACCGCATCGGGGACCGGTTGTTGTTCGACCGCGCCACCGTGGCCATCCCGGCAGGCAAAAAGGTCGGCCTGGTCGGCCGCAACGGTGCCGGCAAGACCACGCTGATGCGCCTGATCCTGGGCGAGGTGCCCGCAGAGACCGGCAGCATCAGCGTTCCCAAGCGGGCGCGCATCACTTTGGTGGCTCAGGAAGCCCCGGATGGCGAGCAATCCCTGATCGAGACGGTGCTGGCCGCAGATGAGGAGCTGATGGCGTTGGAGGCGGCAGCCGCGCGCGTGACCGACCCGCACCGACTGGCCGATATCCACACGCGCCTGGCCGATATCGGGGCCGCTGCAGCGCCGGCGCGCGCCGCGGCGATCCTGGCGGGATTGGGCTTCGATGCCGAGCAGCAGCAGCGGCCGTGCGCCAGCTTCTCCGGCGGCTGGCGCATGCGTGTGGGCCTGGCGCGGGCGCTGTTCACCCAGCCGGATCTTTTGCTGCTGGACGAGCCGACCAATTATCTGGATCTGGAAGGCGTGCTGTGGCTTGAGCATTTCCTGAAGGGCTATCCGCACACCGTGCTGGTGATCAGCCATGACCGCGATCTGTTGAACACCGCGGTCTCCGGCATCTTGCACCTGACCGCGGGCAAGCTGGCCTTCTATGCCGGCGGCTATGACGCCTTTGATCGTCAGCGCAGCGACCAGTTGGAGCGCGAGGCCAAGATGAAGACCAAGATGGAGGCGCAACGCCGCCATTTGCAGAGCTTCGTCGATCGCTTCCGCGCCAAGGCCTCCAAGGCCTCCCAGGCGCAGTCGCGGCTGAAAATGCTGGCCAAGCTGACGCCGAGCCCGGCCATGGTCGCTGAAGAGGCGCGGCCGTTCAGCTTCCCCAAGCCGGAGCCCTTGTCACCGCCGCTGATCGCGCTGGAGCGGGCCGCGGTCGGCTATGACCCGGACAGACCGGTGCTCAGCCGGCTGACCTTGCGGGTGGATATGGACGACCGCATCGCGCTTCTGGGCGCCAACGGCCAGGGCAAATCCACCTTCGCCAAGCTGCTCTGCGGCAAGTTGAAGCCGGTCTCGGGCAAGCTGTCCAAGCCAAAGACGCTGAAGATCGGCTATTTCGCCCAGCACCAGTTGGATGAGTTGATCCCGGGCCAAAGCCCTTATGACCATTTGCGCCGGCGCATGCCGGAGCATCCCGAAGCACGGGTGCGGGCACGGCTGGGCAGCTTCGGCTTTTCCGCCGACAAGGCTGACCGGCCGGTCGCCAGCCTGTCCGGCGGGGAAAAGGCGCGGCTGTTGTTCGCGCTAATGGCGTTTGACGGGCCGCAACTGATGATCCTGGACGAGCCGACCAACCATCTGGACATCGACAGCCGCACCGCGTTGATGCACGCGATCAATGACTATGACGGCGCGGTTCTGCTGATCAGCCATGACAGATATCTGTTAGAGGCCTGCGCGGATCGCATCTGGGTCGCCGAGGCCGGGACGGTTCAACCCTTCGATGGTGACTTCGAAACTTACCGCACGCAGCTATTGCAGGCGCGCGGCGCCAGTGCCGGCAATGAGGGCCCCAAGGGCGACAGCGTGCGCAAGCGTGAACGCCGGCAATCCGCGCAGGACCGGCAGCGCGTGGCACCGCTGAAACAAGCGGTCGCAGAGGCAGAAAACCGGCATGCCGAACTGGAGACGCAATATGGCCGGCTGCAGACCGCGCTGGCCTCGCCTAAGCTTTATGACGGAAGCGATCCAAAAGCGGCTGAAAAACAGCAGCTCCTGCGCAGCGAACAGGCGCGGCTGGAACAAGCTTTGCTCCAGGCCGAGGAGATCTGGCTCGCCAGACTAAAGGATTTGGAAGAAATTGGCGGGAATCTATAAGTTTGAACAGATTGTTTTTTTGACGCGCATGCCCAGATTTTGTTAATGTAATCATCGGTATCGGCAGCGAAGCAACCCCGCCGACCTCCTCATTGAGATGCATCATGTTTCATTGTGTCCACCCGTACGAGCAAAGAGCAGCCCGGCGCCTGCCCATGGCCCTGCCCGGCAAGGTGACGCTGCTGGGCAAACGGTGTGAAATCGAAACGCTGAACATCTCCCCGTTCGGACTGTGCCTGCGCTTTAGAAGCGTCAAGGTGCCGCTTGACGGGATCAAGGTCGATCTCCCGCAGATTGGCCACTTTTTCGGGGATGTGCGCTGGTCCAAGCCCGGGCGCATGGGCATTGCCGTGCACGACCCGCTGTTCAGTGACGCGCTGCAAGATCTGCTGGTCCAGCGCACCCTGCGTTCGCTTCAAAGCTCACCCTTTTTCGGCAATCAGCTGTTCGGAACGGGTGTGCATTAGGTCATTCCGCTCAAGCGGCCATTTCTAGACCGGCACGATCGCTTGGGGTCCGCCGCTGCCCCGATCCGCACCCCACGACGCCCCGGCAGGGCTTTCGCCAAGGCAAGCGTGGCCAGCGACCGGCTGGCATGGCACAGGGAGTCCAATCGGTCGGATGGGGCTCCAGGTGCTCGGAACTCAGCAGCAACGCCGTGCGCCCTGTTTCGTTTCGTCAAAAGTAGGATACGCTCTGCCTTATTCTCCCGCCGTTTAGGGATGAGGAGTGTGATGTGCCGACCAACCGAGCCGTGCGGGATGATGCTGCGAAGGAAGGGACTCTGACCGGGCGGCGTGTCCTGGTGGTTGAGGACGAGTTCTTATTGGCGCGGTTTTATCAAGCCCTGCTGGAAGATGAGGGCTGTATCGTCATCGGCCCGGCCTACCGCGAGAGCGAGGCCTTGCAGCTGCTGCAGGACAGCAGCCCAGACGCCGCCGTCTTGGACGTGAATCTGCGTGGCAAGCGCGCCGCCAGGCTGGCGCGCGCCTTGAGCCATCGGGCGATCCCGTTCGTGGTCGCCACCGCCTATGGCGACAGCACATTGCGCGATCCTGTGTTGTTGGCGGCACCGCGTCTGGTCAAGCCAATCGACGCGGGCACATTGATCCTCGCCCTGCACCAGGCCTTGGGCACCGCCTGATCCGCCCGTTGCTCTAACCCTCTGGCGCATCCTGCAGCGGCAGATCGATTTCGCAGCGCGCGCCGGTATAGGGAAAGCTGTGCCGGGCAGCACCGCCGGCCTCAAAGCGCAGCACATGGTCAATCAGCTTGGAGCCGAAGCCGCGCCCGTCCGGCGGCGTTTCGATCGGCGGACCGCCTTGTTCCTGCCAGACCAGTCTCAGCTGCGGCCCGTCCGCGCTGGCGACATGGGTCCAGTCGACATGCACCTGGCCCTCGGCATTGCAGAAGGCGCCATATTTCACCGCGTTGGTGGTCAGTTCGTGGATCACCAGATGCAGCGCCAAGGCCGCCTTGGTGGTCAGCACCAGATCCTCGCCGCGGCAAATCATGCGCGCATCCGCCTGATCGCCAACGGCGGCCCGCGCCTCCATGCGCAGCAATTCCATCAGCCCCATGCCGCGCCATTCCGCCATCGACATCAGGTCCAGGCTGCGCGCCATGGCATGCACGCGCTGGGAGAAGCTGCCGATGAAATGAGCCGGATCGCGGGCGTTGCGCCAGGTCTGATCGAGCAGCGCGGTCAGCTTGGCCAGGCTGTTCTTGGCGCGATGCTGAACCTCCAGGCCAAGCATGCGGATCTGTTCCTTCTGCTGTTCCAATTCAGCGATCTGATCGCGCAGGCGATACTGCTTGCGGCGCGACGCCAGGGCATTGCGCAGCGCATTGGCCAGAATCTCCGGCCGCAGCGGCCGGGTCAGCAAGGTGACCTGCAGCCCCGTCGGCTCGCCGGTCGCCAACAGCTGGATCAACGGATCCGGCAGCTGCGCAGGCGCTCGGCTCAGCACCAGGACGGGAAAGGCACTCCAGTCCGGCTGCGAAACCGCCCAGGCCAGCAGAGCCTCCATCACCGCAGGCACCAGCACGTCCTCGGTCATCACCAGGCAGCCGGCGCCACCGTCCAGCGCGGCATTGAGGGCTAGGGGCTCAATCGGCACCGCTTGCGCCGCCATCGCGTCGATCTGGTCGCACAGCGCCGCCCGATCGTCCGCCAGCGGGGTCAGGATCAGGCAGCGCAGCTCGGTCGGCGGCGCGGTCATCTGCGAGGGCCCGTCACACCGGGGCCTGCGGGCTCATCAGATTGAGGCTGCGCATATGTGCCAAATCGTCTTCCGTCAGCGGGGTGATGGCGATCCGGCCCGGTTCCAGGACCAACTGACACAAGTCAACCCGGTGCGGGCCGGTGCGCTTCTTGATCACGGAGATCGACCGCCGGATCGCGCTCTGTGCTTCATATTGCCGCAAAAGGATCATGCAGTCCGACAAGACGCTGACATCCAAACCGCGGCTCAGCTGGGTCAGAAATCCCGGCTGTTCGACCACAAGGACGGTGACAACCTGGCGCGAGCGCAAGGTGGCGACCAGCGTATTCAGCTGCGCCAGGGCATGATCCTTGTGCGCCGCGGCGGTCAGATAGCCGTTGACGCTGTCGATCACCACGGTCTGGACCTGCGCCTGATCGGCCTCGTCCAGCACCTTGTGCACGAACTCGCCCGGCAGCACCTCGCCCGCACGCAGATCAAAGCTCCGCAGCCGCCCGCTGTCGGCAGCCTCGGCCAATGGCAGCCCCAGTGCCTCAGCACGGGCGATGAAGGTCTTGGCATGTTCTTCAAACAAGAAGACCGCGGCGGCTTCGCCTCTGCGCACGGCTGCCTCGACAAGACAGCTGGCGACGGTGGATTTGCCCGTCCCCGTCTGGCCGTAGATCAGCACCGCAGTGCCCTGGGAAACCCCGCCGCAGAGCAGATCGTCCAGGCTGTCCAGCCCGGTGCTGACCGTGTCCAGGCTCGGCGGATCCAGATCGCGCACGCTGGACAGCCGCGGAAACACGCGCACCCCAGTGGGCAGGATGGTGAAATCATGCAGGCCCTCCGCATGGGCCACCCCGCGCAGCTTGTTGATCTCCAGCCGCCGTTGGGCGATGCCATAGCCCGGCAGCGCGCGCCGCAGCGTCACCACGCCATGAACCAGCCCGGCAATCTGCGAATCGCCGCCGAATTCCGGGGTGCTGTCGATGCACAGGGCGGTGGTGCGATGGGTCAGCAGCATGTCCATGACCTCGCGGAACAGGCGGCGATAAGCCAGCACATCAAGCGCCCGCAGCCGCAGGTCAATCAGTGCATCGAGCACAAAGCGGCTGGGCTTCACCTCCTCCAACTGATGCTTCAGCGTGCCGAGAAGATGCTCCAGTTCCAACGCGCCGGTGTCGATCACGGTCTGTCGGTCCTTGTGACGGCTGGCAAAGACGCCATCGGCATCGACCACCGCAACAGTGCCGATATCGAAACCATAGGCCTCAGCGACCAGCGATAATTCTTCACCCGTCTGCGACAGGGTTACGTAAAGCCCATTCTCGCCGCGGGCCTGACCATCGGTCAGAAATTGCAGCGCCATGGTGGTCTTGCCGGTGCCCGGTTCGCCACGGAACAGATAGACATGGCCCTGGGGCAGGCCGCCGGCCATCAGCTCATCCAGCCCCGCGATCCCGGTTGAGACTTTGGTCATTCGTATCCTCTGCCCTTACACCGGCCAGCATGCCAGCCTAGACGGCCTTACGAAAATCAGTGCGACAAAAAAAGACCGATTTTGTCCATGACTGGCGAAAAAATGCGGCTTCAAAAATTCGTCACAGTCAGAGAAGACGATGATGAAGGTGATGAAGGTGATGATGGCAGAACCGACGGCCGATCCTTTTTGGATGTGGTTGAGGTGTTGGACGTCAGCTGCAGCCGGACCGATGGTCGCGCCGTCACCCGGCCCCCTTCTCCCAGCCGCCGCTGTCCTTCTGCTTCCAGTAGGTCAGCGGATGATCATCGGCTTTCAGCCTCGTCCACCAGCTGCGCGCCTGGGTCACCGCCGCCTCGTCGGTGCCGTCGAACAGGATCAGGCAACGGGTGAAGTCGGCGATATCGGCTTCCGGGGCGCGGCCATCGACCAGCACCAGCACATCGGCCTCATTCGGCCTCTCGGTGCCGGCGCTCAGATGGATCGGTTGCAGCGCGCCCCATTTGGGATCGGTGCCGTGCGGCAGGAAGCTATCGGCGTCATAGGTCCATAGCAACTGGTCCAGCCGGGCCAGCCGGGCGGCATCGCCAGTGCGCACCAGGATGCGGTGACCCGCGCCATAAGCCTTCTCCAGCAGCTTGGGCAGCGCCTGCTCCAGGCTGAAGCGGGTCAAATGATAAAAGCCGATCTCGGTCACTCGTAGCTGTCAGCGACGAAGCGGTCGAGCAGGCGCACGCCGAAGCCGGTCGCGCCCTTGTCATAAAAGGCGCCGGGCTGGTCGGCCCAGACCATGCCGGCAACATCGATATGCGCCCAGGCGGTGTCGCCGGCGAAGCGCTTCAAGAATTGGGCGGCGGTGATCGAGCCGGCGGAGCGATCGCCGACATTCTTCATGTCGGCAACCGCGCTGTCGATCAGCTTGTCATAGGCGTCAGCCAGCGGCAGGCGCCAGACCTTGTCCCCGGTGGCCTCGCCGGCCTTGGTCAGCTGCGCGGCGAGGGCATCGTCGGTGCTGAACAGGCCGGCATATTCATGGCCCAGCGCCACGATGATCGCCCCGGTCAGGGTCGCCAGATCGATCATCAGCTTTGGCTTGAAGACCGCGCGGGCATAGGCCATGACATCGGCCAGCACCAGCCGGCCCTCCGCATCGGTGTTGATCACCTCCACGGTCTGCCCGTCCAGCGTCTGCACCACATCGCCGGGGCGCTGGGCACTGCCGGAGGGCATATTCTCCACCAGCCCCAGAAGGCCGACCGCATCGACCTCAGCCTTGCGCGCGGCCAGCGCCGCCATCAGCCCGGTGACGATGCCGGCCCCGCCCATATCCCACTTCATCTGCTCCATGCCCTGGGCGGGCTTGATGGAGATGCCGCCGCTGTCAAAGGTCACGCCCTTGCCGATGAAGGCCAGCGGGTCCTTCAGCTTGTCCTTGCCGGACTTGCCGGCCCAGCTGATCACCGCCACCCGGGGCGGGTTGGCGCTGCCCTGGGCAACACCCAGCAAGGCGCGAAAGCCCTTCTTCTCCAGCGCCTTCTGGTCTAGGATCTCGACCTTCAGGCCCAGTTCGCCCAGCGCCTCGACGCGATCGGCAAACGCGGCCGGGGTCAGGATATTGGCTGGCTCGCTGGTCAAATCCTGGGTCAGCCGCACCCCGCTCAGCACCGCCTCGCGCACCGCGAAAGCCGATTTCAGCGCCTTGTGGCCCTCCGCGGCCAGGGTCAGCTTGTCGGGCCGAAACAGCTTGTCCTTCTTCGCCTCGCTCAAATAACGGTCGAAGCGATAGGCGCGCAGCCCGGCGCCTTCGGCCAGTGCCAGGATCGCCGCCTCCGCCGGGACAGAGTCGGTCAGCATGGTCGCGGATTTGGCGCGCACCTCAATCAGCGCGGCGGTGATCTGCGCACCGAAGCGGGCCCAGGCCGGCATATCGGCGGCGTCGATCTTGCCGGTGTCGATCAGCATGATGCGGTCCAGCTTGGTGTCGCCCGGCGCCATCAGGCTCAGCCGCTCGCCGGTCTCGCCCTTAAAGCCTGCCGCCTTGATCGCCCGGCCCAGGGCGCCGCCCATGGCCTCATCCAGCGCCTTGGCCTCCCCCTCCAACCGCTTCTGGCGCACCAGACACACCAGGGTTCCGGTCTTGGGCAGGGCGAGTTTGGCAAAGCTGAGCTGCATGGCGGTCCTTTCCGATCAAATACACAAGCGCTTCTGAGCTCTATAGCCGCCGCACCGCCTTTGTCGACAGAGGCAAATGAGACGCTCGGGCAGAGCGGGACGCTGTCCTGGTGCGCTTTCCGCGGAGCCGGCGCGGCGCCGCGGATGCCTTGCTTGGTGAAATTGAGGCTGGCTTTTTGAGACGAGGGCCGCACAAATGGGCGAAGCAAGATTGAAGGATTGGGTAACCTGGATAAAGGGCTGGCATGGTGATGACGCTGCTTAGACGATGGGATCCGTGCCTTATCGGCACCGCCTTCCTTGCTGCGATGATCCTGAGCGGGGCCGCGGCTGCCCAAGACGTCCCCCGCGCCGACCCTGAGCGGATGCTGGCCCGTATTGAGGCGCTGTCGGCGTTTGGGCGCAATGCCGATGGCGGCGTTGATCGGGTGGCCTATTCCGAGGCGGATTTGGCCGCGCGGGCACATGTCATGGCGCTGATGCGCGATTTGGGGTTAACGGTTCGCACCGACACCGCCGGCAATATGTTCGGCCACCGCGATGGCAGCGAGCCCGAGCTGCCGGCCTTATTGTTTGGCAGCCACATCGATAGTGTGCCCGGTGGCGGCAATTATGACGGCCCGGCCGGCGTGTTCGCAGCGCTTGAGGCGATTACCCTGTTGAACGAGGCGGGCCACACCACGCGCCACCCCTTGGAGGTGGTGGTGTTCGCCGATGAGGAAGGCGGCCTGATCGGCAGCCTGGCCATGGCCGGGAAATTGAAGCCGGCCGCCCTGCAGGTGCAATCGCACGCCGGCATCAGCGTGGCTGAGGGCATCCGGCGTCTCGGCGGTGACCCGGACCGGCTACAAGATGCCCGTATTGACCCGGCCGACTACAAAGCATTCATCGAGCTCCACATCGAGCAGGGTGCGATCCTGGAAGAAAGCAACACCGATATCGGTGTGGTCGAAGGCATTGTCGGGATCCGCTGGTGGGATGTGGTGATCGAGGGCATGGCCAATCACGCCGGCACCACGCCGATGGATCGACGCCGCGATGCCATGGTGGCCGCAGCGGATCTGACCTTGGCGATCAATCAGGTGGCCGTGCAAACGCCGGGTCGGCAGGTGGCCACGGTCGGCCGGATTCAAGCCTTTCCCGGCGCGCCGAATGTGATTCCAGGGCGGGTCGTGATGAGCTTGGAGGTGCGCGACCTGGATCGCACTAAGATCGAGGCGGTGTTTCAAGCGATCAAGGCAAAAGTGCCGGCAATCGAAACCGCGCGCGGCGTGTCGGTGCGCTTCGATGCGCTTGAGGTCGCCTCAGAACCGGCGCCGACCGATCCGCGCATGCGCCAGATCATTGCCGACGCAGCCAAGGATATGGGGCTGAGCCGCCGCTTCATGCCGTCCGGCGCCGGCCATGATGCACAGGATATGGTGCCCTTGATGCCCACGGGCATGATCTTCGTGCCCAGCCGCGCCGGTATCAGCCACTCGCCGGACGAGTTTACCGCGCCGGAGGATCTGGCCAACGGCGCGGATGTCTTGCTGCGGGCCCTGCTCGCCCTCGACGGTGGCGCGCTGGAGCAGGCGGCATCGGACGATTAATGGCGGCGGCGGCGCGCCATCGCGGCCGCGCCAAGGCCTAGCCCGAATAAGGGCAACGCAGCCGGGCCGACAATTTCCAGCGGCGGATCGATAAAGCCCAAAAAGGCAAACTCATTGCCACGATTGGCGGTGTGGGTGAACACGGTCAATGTGTTCAACGGGATAATGCCGCCCAACTCGAAGGCGCCTTCACCGTTCGCCGCATTCAGCGAAAATCCCGTGGCCGGATCGATGAAATCCCGATCGATCGTCGCCGCCGTAACCGTGCCGAAAAACACCCCGTCCAGAAAGATCGACGCGCCTTCGCCGCCAGCACCAGCGCCCGTTTCGAAGAACAGGTCCGCAAAGAATAGGGTCGTCAAGCCGATGGTCTGGGCGAATTCGATGCGCAGGCCTTCTTGCTGGTCAATCTCATCATTGGCCGTACCACCCCGGATCCCCAAGCCATCTTGCTCATCCTGAAACAGCGCTCGCGCGACCTCGCCAGATCCGGTCCGTTCAAACGCGAATACCTCAAAGCCCGGCCCGTCGGGTATGACCCCTTCGAAGCTGGATTGGGCATTGGCGCCAGCAAACGCGGGCTCGCGGAAATCCACGAAGCTGACCGGACCCGCCGCGGCCGGGCCGGCCAGAGCCGCCATCAAGCCGGCGCACGCAACAAATCGTAGCATTCCCTTGGTCTCCTTCCTTCGACATCGGGTGCGGGCAGCAAGGCGCATGCCACACGCTCGTCTGCTGATTTTTCGCGGATTGAGCGCGCACACGGACGGCCGCCCCGAAACGGGACAGACTGAGCGTGTCGTTTTTCAACAAGTCGGCCCCAAATGGGACGCCCCGCGCCCGGCATCCACAGCTCCACAGTCGCTGCGGGTCTGTCTGGCTGGAGCCCTCCCTACGCGGCCGATGGGTGCTCCCGTCCCGTCAACCGGTCCCGTTCCTGCCTCAAGAGCCGCAAATTCTTGGTGTTGGCCTTGTGTGCAAAATCGAACACGTCCCCAACGAGCGGAACCGAGCCAAGGATCCAATCGACCAGGATATTTTTTAGCATCGCCGTCATAACGCGCTTCCGTGCGCCGATGCGGTAGGCCTGGACAAGCAAAAGGCTAGACACCGCGGCGGTGACCGTGTCGCCGACCCCGGGGATCAAGCCCAATATGCCGTCTAGGCCGAAGCGATAGTCTGTCCCCGGCAGCCGGAAGGCCCGGTCCAGCCAGAATTCCAGCTGGTCCAGGCCGTCCTTGGGATCCCCTGGCGCGGCCAATCTCGGGT
The DNA here is from genome assembly GCA_050331575.1 of Rhodothalassiaceae bacterium. Lineage (GTDB taxonomy): Bacteria > Pseudomonadota > Alphaproteobacteria > Sphingomonadales > Rhodothalassiaceae > JBHJGS01. Next base: position 46,370 of record JBHJGS010000038.1, read on the forward strand.
CGCGCGGAATGTTAGCGGCTCCCGGCTTGCGCCTTGACTTCATCGCGGGCGCGCTCGGCATGGCCAGCGGCTTGCTCGGCCAGATCCGCGCCGCGGTCCATCAATTCCTCCGACATCGGCTTCAGCGCTTCGCGTTCCTGGCGGCTGACAGGCAGAAGCGTGCCGATCACCGCGCCGGCCGCAGCTGCCAGCAAGCCCGAGGCGAGCGGATTTTCCTCATGATAGGCGGTTGCATTGTGACGCGCCTGGTCCATGCGGTATTGCGCATCCCGGCCTGTCTGGGCGGCCCATTCGCGGGAGGCCCGGGCACTGCTGCCCAGCCGGGACCGCGCCTGGTCCGCCCGGTCGCGCGCGCCTTCCACCGCCGATCGGATCCGGCTGCGATAACTGTCCTCGCTCTCGTCGGTGTCGCGCTGAATAGACAGATGACTGGCATAGGCCTGGTCGAGTCGGCTGTAATAGTCGGTCTCGGACTCATCCGTGCGGCGCGGATGCTCGTGACGGATACGGTCAATATCGTCCTGCCGTCGCACCGCGTCCCAGTCCTGCGCACCGCCATTGCTATGGGAATGCAAGGACGCGGTCTGGCTTCGGCCATCACCGTTCAGCCCGGCGCCGTCGGACCTCGGGGCCCGGCCGCCAAACGCCATCCAGGCCAATCCGGTCAGCGTCAACAGGGTCGCCATGGGATTGCGGTTCACCTGAGCGCCCAATCCGGCTGCGAAATCCTGAGGCTGGATGTCGAAGCTGGCCATGGCCTCGTCGAGCATCCGGCCCGGGGTCAGCCGCTGGCCCATCTCGTCCATGTGGCGGCCGAGACGCTCACGCGTTTCGCCCAGGTCTTCTTCGATCTGTTCGGGTTTGCGGGTCATCAGCTGTGCCTCCTGACGGTTTGAGCGTCTTTCTGAACTTCCTGTGCCGTTCGGCTGGGGGTCAGCTTTTTCGGATCCATCCGATCGCGCGCCCGCGACAGCAGGAAAAAGCCGATCAACAAGCCGATGGCCGCGGCGATGATGCTGGCGGTGCCGCTGTTAAGCTCCAGGCCAGCGGCCAGCCAGCCGGCGATGGCGAACAACAACATGGTCAGGCCGGCAACCAGCAGGCCCAGGCCCGCGGCAAAACTGAGCAGCGCAGCAACCACGGACCGAACGCCGCGCTGAATTTCCGCGCGTGCCAGTTCGCCTTCGTTCTGAACCAGGCGGGTGACGTCATCCAAAATCGTCCGCGCCAGTTCCGGCGTCGACTTATTGCTCGGTGACGTGCGTGTTTGCGCACCGCTGTGGGTGCCATCGGTCGTCGCGTCGACGGCGGGACGGTCGTCTGCGGGGGTCATGAGCGATACTCCGGTCCAAGCGGGGCGGCTCCGGCGCTGGCCGGTCGCGCACTGGTCGCACCATGCACGTCGTGCGCCTGCGTCGCCGTGCCCGCGGTGGGGGTATGATGGTCAAATCCTTCGCGCCGGGCCTGCTGGCCGATCTGCTCCAGCGAGCCGCGGCCGGCGCGGGCCAGGATGAAGCCGAGGGCGGCGGCACCGCCGAGAAAGGCTGCGGGATTGTCCCGGGCGAAATGGCGGGCATCGTCCATCATCTGGCCGGTGCGGCGGCCCGACATATACTGACTGGCTTGATCCAGCCCGCCGGCGGCGCGCTCCAGCATCGCTTTCAGCCAGCCTTCCTGCGCGCTCAAATCGCCGGCAGCGGCGCGCAGGCGATCAGCCGTTTGATGCAGCCCTTGCGAGGCTTCGTGGGTCTGACGTTCGGCCTCTTCTTGCGCGCTGCGGCCAACATGCTCTGCCGCATCGCGCGCGGCGTGTGTTGTGCGCTCGCCGGCCTGGCGCGTGCGGCCGGTCGGATCGGGGGTGGGCGCCATTGGCTATCTCCTGAACAGTCGGGTTCGGCGGCTGCGCCGCGGCCCGAGGGGTGATTGCCTGCCAGAACGCCGCGGTGCGACCGGGTGTTCCGCATGTCCCCCATCCTTTTTCCCGGTCTGGAACAGGCTCTACTGCCTGCCGTTGATCATCCGGCCAGGTCTTTGCGCGGTGGCATTTCGCGCTGCAGCACTGGCGCCCGTCGCTGCCGTGGGTTAAACAGCAGGCACTCGAGGCAGGCATCTGAGCAAAGCATGGTTGGACTTCTGCAAGATCGTTGCGGGCTGATTGTCGGCATCGCGAATGACCGCAGCATTGCTTGGGGTTGCGCGGACGTTATGCACCGCGAAGGCGCAGCTCTGGCGGTGACCTATATGAACGACAAGGCCCGGCCGCACGTGGAACCGCTGGCGCAGCGGGTGCAGGCGGGGATCTTTCAGCCGCTGGATGTGACCCGGCCCGACCAGATGGAGGCGCTGTTCGACGCGATCGAGCGCCAGTGGGGGCGCCTGGATTTTCTGGTCCATTCCATCGCTTATGCGCCCAAGCAGGATCTGCACGGCCGCGTCGTCGACACCTCGTCTGAGGGATTTGCCCTGGCGATAGACATTTCCTGCCATTCCTTCTTGCGCCTGGCGCGCCGCGCCGAGCCGCTGATGAGCCGCGGCGGCAGCCTGATCACCATGAGCTATTACGGCGCGGAGAAAGTGGTTTCGAACTATAATGTCATGGGCCCGGTCAAGGCCGCGCTGGAAACCGCGGTGGCCTATATGGCCGTGGAGCTTGGGCCGAGCGCTATCCGCGTCAACGCCATCTCGCCCGGCCCGATCGCCACGCGGGCCGCGTCCGGCCTGCCGGATTTCGAGGGGCTGTTGACCGCGGCGGAAGGCAAGGCCCCACTGCGCACGCTGGTCGATGTGCATGATGTCGGGGAAATGGCGGCCTTTCTGGCCAGTTCGCGCGCCCGCGCAATCACCGGCAGCGTGCATTATGTGGATTGCGGCTACGAAATCGTCGATTGAGCCGAACAAAGTCGGGGGATCGGTTTATGGACGGCAGCTTTGAACAGCGCCAAACACGAGGATTAACCAAGGAAGACGCCGCGCAACGGCTGGAGCGCTATGGCCGCAACCGGCTGCCCGAACCGCCGCTGCCCGGCGTGTTCGCCCTGTTCCTGCGCCAGTTTCTGAGCCCATTCATCTATATCTTGCTGATCGCCGCGATTGTTTCCTTTGCGCTGCAGCAATGGCCCAGCGGCGTGTTCATCGTGCTGGTGCTGCTGTTGAACGCCGTCATCGGCACGGTGCAGGAATTCTCCGCCACGCGGGCCGCAGCAGCCCTGCGCAAAATGGTGCATGGCAGCGCCACGGTGATCCGGGACGGCGAAGAACACAGCATCGATGTCGAGGAGGTGGTGCCGGGGGACCTGGTGCTGCTGGCCTCCGGCGACAAGGTGCCCGCCGACATCCGATTGCTGACCAGCCGCAATGTCTCGGTCGATGAAAGCATGCTCACAGGCGAGAGCCTGGCGGTGACCAAGAATGCCCAGGCCGAGGTGGCGGACGGGGCGCCCTTGGGAGAGCGCTTCAATCAGGTGTTCGCCGGCACCATCCTGACCAACGGCCGGGCACGCGGCGAGGTCACCGCCACCGGCCTGCACACTGAAATCGGCAAGATCGCCGGCCGGGTGACGGCGCGGCGTCTGTCCGAACCGCCGCTGCTGATCCGCATTCGCCGCTTCACCTACAAGGTCGCCGCCGCGATCGGCGTGGCGATCCTGCTGTTGACCGGCATCATGCTGGTGCGCGGCGGCTATGGCGCGGAAGGCATGGTGTTGATGGCGATCGGCCTGGCGGTGTCGACCATCCCGGAAGGCCTGCCCGCCGCGCTGACCGTTGCATTGGCCATCGGCATGCGGCGCATGGCCCGGCGCAATGTCATCATCCGCAAGCTGGTGGCGGTGGAGGGCCTGGGCTCGTGCACCTTCATCTGTTCGGACAAGACCGGCACCTTGACGGTGAACGAGCTGACCGTGCGCCGCGTGCTGCTGCCCGACGGGCAGGCCTTTGACATCACCGGTGAGGGCGTCGCGCCGGGCGGGGAGGTGCGCGGCCAGGGCGATATGCAGCGGCTGCGGGAGCTGTGCACCACCGGGGCGTTGGCCAATGAAAGCCAACTGGATTATGCCGGCGGGGAATGGGATTCCACCGGCGATATCGTTGATGTGGCCTTTCTGGTTCTGGCCAAGAAGGCCGGCCTGTCCTTGACCCAGCTGCGCAGTCAGCGCCGCCAGCTTGATCTGATTCCCTATGAGTCGGAACGGGCCTTTTCCGGGTCGCTGAACCATCAGGGTGAGGACGGCCGCAAGGTGCTCAACGTCAAGGGCAGCCCGGAGAAGATGCTGGCCTTGTGCACCCAGATGATGACCGCGGACGGGCCGGCACCGATCGATCGGCCGCGCCTCCAAACGCAATTCGAGCAATTGGGCGAGCAGGGTTATCGCGTGCTGGCGCTGGCCCGGCGCGAGGCGGAGTCGACCGAACAGCTGGAGGATATGGTGTTCCTGGGCCTGGTGGCGATGATCGATCCGATCCGGCCGGAAGCCCATGGCGCGATCAAGCGCTGCCGCGATGGCGGCATCGATGTTGCCATGATTACCGGCGATCATCCCGCCACCGCACGGGCGATTGCCCAGGAACTGGGCTTATGCGGACCGCATGATCCCGTCATCACCGGCGCCATGCTGCGCGAGGCCGAGCCGAAGGGCGGTCACACACTGGACGAGCTGATCCGGTCCGCGCGCGTGTTCGCCCGCATCGAGCCGCGCCAAAAGGAACGCATCGTCGCCTCGCTGATGCAGGCGGGCCATTTCGTGGCGGTCACCGGGGACGGCGTGAACGACGCCCCGGCCATGCGAGCGGCCAATATCGGCATCGCCATGGGCAAGCGCGGCACCGACGTGGCGCGCGAAACCGCCGACCTGATCATCACCGACGACAATTTCGCCTCCATCGTTGACGGCGTGGAAGAAGGCCGCGTCGTCTACAACAATATCCGCAAGGTGATCGGCCTGCTGATCGCCACCGGATTTTCCGCAATCCTGCTGTTCTTCTGCACCGCGGTGGCCGGCCTGCCGATGCCGATGATCGCGGTGCAGCTGTTGTGGCTCAATCTCGTCGCCAATGGGCTGCAGGATGTCGCCCTGGCGTTCGAACCCAAGGAAGGCGGCGAGCTTGACGAGCGCCCGCGCGCCCCATCCGAACCGATTTTCGAGCGCCACATCATCGAACATGTGCTGGTCACCGGCACGGTCATGGGCGGGCTCGCCTTCACCGTCTATTTCTGGCTGATGGGCCAGGGCACGCCGGAAGCCGAGGCGCGCAATCTGGTGCTGATGCTGATGGTGCTGTTCGGCAATATTCATGCCCTGGAAAGCCGGTCGGAGCGGCGGTCCCTGTTCCGCATCCGCTTCCTCGCCAATCCGTTCCTGGTGCTGGCCGTGCCATTCGCCCAGCTGATCCACATCGGCGCCATGTATACCCCGGGCTTGAGCGATGTGCTGCAGCTGCAGCCGATCAGCTTTCAGGCCTGGGCGATGCTGCTGGGCGTGGCGCTGATCCTGCTGGTGGTCGAGGAAATTCATAAATGGACGATCCGACGGCGCGAACCCCATGACAGCCGCCATGGCACAGCCAGCGCCCGCCCCGTGGCTGCACACTGACCCTCATGTCCAGGGGCGAGGTCTGCGGCGCTGGCGCGGGCGCGCTTGGGCGCAGCCCCGCCGCCGGACCAGTCGCGCTTGCCGTTGCCGGGGTTCGCGCTCTTGAACCGGCTCCTATGCAGCGATAGATCAACCCGGTGTGTTCGCCATAAGGGGCATCGCGCATGAGTGCACGCATCTACCGCCCTTCGAAATCCGCCATGACATCAGGGCGCCGCAATACGCATCATTGGCTGCTGGAATTCATTCCGGAGGACCAGCGGCGGCTTGATCCGCTTATGGGCTGGACCTCGTCTGCCGATACGCGGCGACAAATCCGCCTGCGCTTCGACACCAAGGAAGAAGCAATCGGCTATGCCCAACGCCACGGCATCGACTATCGAGTCGAACCAGAGCAGCAACGCAGGGTGCATTTGCGCACCTATGCGGATAACTTTAAATAGGCTTCCCATAGAGCCACCATGCTCGCGCCATCGAAGGCGGGCATGTGCATCGATCAGGCGCGATCGCGATTGATCGGAAAAGGCTCTATGAGTCATAGGTTTAAAGTGTTGCTTCTGGCCTCATTGATCCCCAAAGGTGCGCCAATGAGATCGGGCAATGTCCTAGTTTGCCAAGCCCTGGAGAAAGCCCACCACATTGGCGCCCAGGGCGTCGATGGCATAGCCGCCTTCCAAGATCACCGCGGTGGGCAGCTGCAAGGCGGCGATGTCAGCGCCAAGGACGGGATAGTCCGCCGTGCTCAGGGCAAACCGGCCAAGCGGGTCGTGCTGGAACGTATCTGCGCCGAAGGAGACGATCAGCGCGTCGGCACCAAATCGGCGGATCGCAGCCGTCGCCTCGGCCAAGGCTGAGCGATAGCCCGACCAATCTGTGCCTTTGGGCAATGGCAGGTTCAGGGTGCATGCCTCGCCTGCCCCGGTGCCGGTTTCCTCGGCATGGCCCAGATAATAGGGATATTCCTGTCGCGGATCGCTGTGGATATTCACCACCAGCACGTCGGGCCGATCATAGAAGATCGCCTGGGTGCCATTGCCGTGATGATAATCCACATCCAGAACCACCACCCGCTTCGCCCCGCGGTCGATCAGCGCTTGGGCGGCGACGGCGGCGAAATTGACATAGCAATAGCCGCCATAAAGCGCCCGTGCAGCATGATGCCCCGGCGGGCGCGACAGGCTGGCCGCAAGCGCTGCGCCGTCGTTCAGTACGGCCACGGCGGACAAGGCGCAGCGCGCGCCGGCGAGCATGGCCTCCCAGGTCCCAGCACAGATCGGGCTGCCGCTGTCAAAGCAGTAAAGGCCGATGCGCCCGTCCAGGCCCAACTGCTCAGCGGTCAAATCCTGGCGCAGGCCCGGGCGCGGCCAGACCAGCGGCAGCACGTCGCCGGACCGCCCGGCCGCCACCCAATCACCATGCACCTGCTGAAGGAAACTCAGATAGTCCTGGTCATGGACCTGCGCGATCGCCGGCATCGGATCAGCGGAGCTTGGGGCTGTCACCGGCCAGCCCTGCTCGGCCACCGCGGCCAGGACCTGATCAAGCCGTTGCGGCCGTTCAAAACACGGCACGAAGCGGCCATCCTTCATCTCACCTTGGCAGGCATGGCGGGCATGGGCAGGATCGGAAAACAGGCGCACAACAAGGTCCCCCTCCGTCAGGCGCGCAGTACTGGAGCAGGTCAATGGCCGAATTCAAGGACTATTTCTCCGACGTCTCCGGTGCCTATGCGCGCTTCCGACCGCTGTATCCACCGGCTCTGTTCGATCGCTTGGCCGCGCTGACCGCCCGGCATGACCGCGCTTGGGATTGCGCCACCGGCACCGGCCAGGCCGCCCACGGCTTGGCGGCGCAGTACAGCGAGGTCATCGCCACCGACGCCAGTGTGCAGCAGATCGCCGCGGCGATCCCGCATCCGCGCGTGCGCTTCGCCGTCGCCACCGCCGAGGCCAGCGGCCTTGCCGAGGCCAGCGTCGATCTGGTGTGCGTGGCGCAGGCGGCGCATTGGTTCAACATGGTGGCCTTCAACCGGGAGCTGCAACGCGTGCTCAGGCCCGGGGGCGCGGCGGTGCTGATCGCCTATAAGCTGTTCACCTCCCTGCCCGCGGTCGATGCGCTGATCGCTGAGGCGTATCATGGCGAACTGGCCAAACATTGGGCACCGGAACGCGCGATCATCGACCGGGACTATGCCGATCTCGCCTTGGATCTGGAACCAGTGACGCTTGCGCCGGCGGCGATGCACGCCAATTGGTCGGCTGAGCAGTTGCTCGGCTATCTGGAGACCTGGTCAGGCATTCGTGCGCTAAACCGGGCCGACGGCCGGGACGTGGTGGCCGAATGGGCCCCGGCGATCAAGGCGGCGTGGGGCACCGGCACGCGGCCGGTCACCTGGCCCTTGATTCTGAAGGCTGGCCGCAAGCCCGCCGCGTGATGCGGGTTTGCCCCGGCTGTGGCGTCTTGTATAGCGACACAGTCCCGCCTGAAAGGATCCCTTCATGCCCGCTGCCGGCCGCGTCACCCGCATCTTCTTGTACATCATCGCCGCCATCGTCGTCGCCATGGTGGCCCTGGTCGTGATCTACATGGCCTTTGAGGAAGAGATCCAGCGCTTTGCCATCGCGCCCTCGCCGGTGTTCGAAGACGCGCCCTTGCCCGAAAAGCCCGACTATGCCGATCCGGCCGCCTGGGCGGTGCTCCCGGATCAACCCGGCAATGCAGGGTTTTTGCCGCCCGAGGTGCCGGTCGGTGAGCCGCTTGACGTGGCGATCTTCTACATTCACCCCTCCGGCTATCGCGGCAAGGCCTATTGGAACGCGCCGATCGACGAACCCTCTGCTGTGAAGACCCTGGCGAATTTCTATCTCCCCAATCAGGCCAACGTCTTTTACGGGCTCGGCGACATCTACGCGCCGCGCTACCGCCAGGCGTCCGTGGGCGCGTTTTTCGAACCGCCGGAGGACTTGTTGAAGGCGCTGTATGTCGCCTATGCCGATATCCAGCCGGCCTTTCAGGCGTTCTTGGAGCGCATCGGCGACAAGCCCTTCATCATCGCCGGGCACAGCCAGGGCGCGCTGCATGCGCTGTTTCTGCTGCGCGACACCATCGCCGGCACCCCGTTGGCCGAGCGCTTGATCGCCGCCTATATCCTCGGCTGGCCGGTTACGGTCGAGGCCGATATTGCGCCGATGCAGGGCATTCAGGCATGCCGCCAGGAAGCCGATACCGGCTGCATCATTTCCTGGCAGAGCTTCGCGTCGGACGGCGCGCACGAGGACTATGCGGAGTTTTGCCTGAGCAATCCCAGCCTGTACGGCACCAGCCGTAAAAGCGCGCAATTGCTGTGCACCAATCCGTTGACCTGGCGCGTCGGGGACGAGGCGCCGGCGCCGCGCAATTCCGGCACCTTGCCGATGACCGTGACCGGCACGCCTGATCGCGCGCCAATTCCGGATCGGGTCGGCGCGGCGTGCAGCGAGGCGGGCATCCTTTTGTTGGACCCGGCGCCGACGGACGGCTTCACCACCTTCCTGCTGCCTGGCAAGAATTATCACGTCTACGACTATAATCTGTTCTGGTCGGACCTGCGCGCCAATGCCCGCACCCGGGCGGAGGCCTGGCTGGCGGCGCGGTGACGCCGGATCTGCCGGAATTCAAGGCGCAGCTTGCCCCGCGCGCGCGGCTGATGGGCTTTGATGTCGGCACCAAGACCATCGGCCTGGCGCTGAGCGACATTCTGCTGACCGTGGCCACCCCGTTGGAGACGATCCGCCGAAGCAAATTCACCAAGGATGTGGAGCGGCTGAAGGCCCTGGTGGCGCAGCAAGGTGTCGGCGGGCTGGTTATCGGCCTGCCGGTGAATATGGACGGCAGCGAGGGCCCGCGCGCCCAATCCGCCCGCGCCTTCGGCCGCAATCTCGACCAAGCGCTGGCCTTACCGGTGCTGTTTTGGGACGAGCGCCTGTCGACCGCGGCGGTCACCCGCACGCTGCTGGATGCCGACGCCAGCCGCAAACGCCGCGCGGAGGTGGTGGACAAGCTCGCCGCCGCCTACATCCTGCAAGGCGCGCTGGACGCGCTGGGCCAGGCATGACCCAGCCGCTCGCAGGCTCCGCGCCCCGGTGGGTCCGGACCAGCGACAAGCGCCGGTCCCTTGCCCCTTCCCAAAGCCTCGGGCTGCGGCTATCAGTGCCGCCTTGATGAGCGAGCCCGTCTTAGCCTTTTCCGCGCGTGCCAGCGTGCCCCATCAGGGGGACGATCCGTTTCCGCACCGGCATTTGCTGGGCATCGCCGATTTGAAGCCGGAGGAGATCCGGTTTCTGCTGGAAATCGCCAACGGCTATGTCCAGCAGTCGCGCCGGCGGCACAAGCGCACGACACAGTTGAAGGGACTGACTCAGATCAATCTGTTCTTCGAGGTGTCGACCCGTACCTTGATGTCCTTCGAGATCGCCGGGCGCCGGCTGGGCGCGGACACGGTATCGCTGGCCACCGACACAAGCTCGATCAAAAAGGGCGAGACCCTGCTGGACACCGCGCACACCTTGAACGCCATGCGCCCGGATGTGCTGGTGGTGCGCCACAGCGCCTCCGGCGCGGTGCGGCTGCTGGCGCGCAAGGTCGACGGCGCGGTGATCAATGCCGGCGACGGCATGCATGAGCATCCCACCCAGGCGCTGCTGGATGCCCTGACCATCCTGCGCCGCAAGGGTCGGCTGCACGATCTGATCGTGGTGATCTGCGGGGATATCGCCCACAGCCGGGTCGCCCGCTCCAACATCGCGCTTCTGAACACGATGGGTGCGCGGGTGCGCGTGGTCGCCCCGCCGACGCTGCTGCCCGCCGCGGTCGACCGCCTGGGTGTGGAGGTGCACACCCAGATGCGCGAGGGGCTGAAGGATGCCGATGTGGTGATGATGCTCCGCCTGCAGGAGGAGCGCATGCGCAGCGCCTTCGTGCCCAGCCACCGGGAATATTATCAGTTCTACGGCCTGACCGAGGACAAGCTGGCGGCCGCCGACCCCGATGTGCTGATCATGCATCCCGGCCCGATCAATCGGGGCGTGGAGATCGCCACCATCGTGGCCGACGATCCGCGCCGCTCGGCGATCGGCGATCAGGTTGAGATGGGCGTGGCCGTGCGCATGGCCTGCCTGGATGTGCTGACCCGGCATCGCCGCGAGGAGGTGCAGCCGTGAGCGTGACCGTCATCGAGGGGGCACGGCTGATCGATCCGGCCAGCGGGCTGGACGCCGAAGGCCGCTGTGTCCTTGAGGACGGGGTGATCGCCGCTGCAGGGCCCGAAGCCCCGGCACCGGCGGGCGCTCAGATCATCGCCGCACACGGGCTGATCCTGTGCCCCGGGCTGGTCGACATGATGGCCTTCCGATATGACAATAAGGCCGCTCTGGCCGGCGGCATCACCGCCATCGCGCTGATGCCCGACCAGGACCCGGTGCTGGAAAATGAGGCGATGATCACCCATGCCGCCCGACGCAGCCCCGGGCTGGTCAAGGTGTATCCCATGGGCGCCGCGACCAAGGGGCTGGCCGGCACGGAACTGGCGGAAATCGGGCTGATGGCGCAGGCCGGCGCGGTCGCCTTCACCGACGGGCGCAACGCCATCGCCGATGCCGGCCTGATGCGTCAGGTGATGCGCTATGTGCATCATCATGGCCGGATCCTGTTGCATCATGCCGAAGATCCCTCGCTGGCGGCCGGCGGCGTGATGAATGAGGGCGAGACGGCCACGCGCCTGGGCTTGGCGGGCGTCCCCGTCGCAGCTGAGGCGATCCTGGTCGACCGCGATATCCGCCTGGCCCGGCTGACCGGAGCGGCGCTGCATTTCCAGCTTCTGTCGTCGGCCGAGGCGATCGCGGCGCTGCGCGCCGCACGGTCGGAGGGATTGCCGGTCAGTGCCGGGCTGTCGCCGCCCTATTTCACCTTGAACGAGACCACCGTCGGCACCTACCGCACCTTCGCCAAACTGTCGCCGCCCCTGCGCACGGAAGACGACCGGCGCGCCTGTGTCGACGCGATCGCTGACGGCACCATCGGTGTGATCTGCTCCGCGCACGACCCCAAGGACCAGGAATCCAAGCGCCTGCCCTTCTCCGAGGCGGCGTTTGGCGCCATCGGCTTTGAGACGCTGTTGCCGCTGACGCTGGCGCTGCACCACAATGACGGCGTGCCGTTGATGACGCTGATCCGCGCCATGACCGAAACACCCGCCAGGCTGCTGGGCCTGCCCGGCGGGCGCATGAGCCCCGGGGCGCCGGCGGATTTGCTGTTGTTCGACCCGGACGCCCCGGCCACCATTGCCGCGGATCGGCTGCTGAGCGAGGCGAAGAACACACCGTTCGACGGCCTGCCGGTGCAGGGCCGGGTGGAGCGCTGCTTCATCGACGGACGAACCGTGTATCAGCGGCTAGAGGCGGCGGCGTGACAGCGGCTCTGGCCATTCTCGCCGGCTATCTTGTGGGCGCCATCCCGTTCGGCCTTGTGCTGGTGCGCGCGGCCGGCCTGGGTGATATCCGCACCATCGGCTCGGGCAATATCGGGGCCACGAACGTGTTGCGCACCGGGCGCACCGGGCTGGCGCTGGCCACCTTGATCCTGGACGCGGGCAAGGCCGCCTTCGCCTATGGCGTGGGCCTGTGGCTGGCGCCGGGGGTGGCGATCTATGCCGGGGCGGCAGCCCTGATCGGGCATCTGTTCCCGGTCTATCTGCGCTTCAAGGGCGGCAAGGGCGTGGCGACCTATCTGGGCTTGATGCTGGCGGTGAACTGGGCCTTGGGGTTGATGATCTGCGTTACCTGGCTGATCACCGCCCTGATCTTCCGCTATTCCTCGCTGGCGGCGATGGTGGCGGTGGTGCTGGCCCCCTTCTATGCCCTGATGCTGTCGACCATGCCGGTGGTGTGGACAGCCCTGGTGCTGGCGGTCATCGTGATCCAGCGCCACCACGGCAATATCGCCCGCCTGATCACCGGCACCGAAACCAAGATCGGCACGAAACGCAAGCCGTAGGACAGTCCGATGCGCGTTCAACATGGCTTGAGCCTTCTTTCCACCTTTTCCACACCGGCTTTTGCCGCTACGGCTTAGGCGTATGGGCACCTCATCCTGGCGCGAGGCGGTTCAAGGCTATGTCCGGCCGCCGGTGATCGCGGTCTTCTTTCTGGGCATTTCCTCAGGCTTTCCGCTGACGCTGATTCTGGCGACCCTGTCCTTGTGGCTGAGCCGGGAGGGCGTGTCCAAAGCCGATGTCGGCCTGTTCGCGCTGACCCAGCTGCCCTATACGATCAAATTCCTCTGGGCGCCGCTGCTGGACCGACTGCCGCTGCCGGTCCTGACCCGGCTGGCGGGCCAGCGGCGATCCTGGCTGTTCCTGGCCCAGGCGACCCTGTTTGCCGCCTTGCTGTTTCTGGGCGCCAGCGACCCGCAGAGCGATCTGCCGATGATGGCGCTGGCGGCGGTGTGCGTGGCCTTCGCCTCGGCCACGCAGGATATCGCCATCGACGCTTACCGGATCGAGATCCTCAAGCCGGAGGATCAGGGCTATGGCGCGGCGGGCTATGTGTTCGGATATCGCGCCGGCAATCTGATCGCCGGGATCGGCACGATCAGCCTGGTCGCGCTGGTGGATTGGCACACCGCCTATCACATCACCGCCTTTGCCTTGCTGTTCGGGGCGGCAGCGGCCCTGGTGATGGGCGAACCGGCGCGCCATGACGACGCTTCCGCCGATGCGCTTGAGGACCGGGTGCGGCAACGCTTGGACGGCCGGGAGCCCACCGCCGCCGGCCGGCTGGGCGCCTGGCTGTTCGTGGCGCTGATCGGTCCGTTCCTGGAATTCCTGCGCCGCCCCTATGCCCTGCTCATCCTGGCCTTCGTGTTCGTGTACAAGTGGGGCGATGCCATGGGCCAGGTGATGCTGGCACCGTTGATCGTGGATCTGGGTTTCACCAACGCGGAGTATATTTGGGCCAATAAGACCTTGGGGGTGGTCGCCCTGTGGATCGGCACTGCTTTCGGCGCGGGCCTGGTCAAGGCGCTGGGCATGTATCGGGCCCTGCTGTTCACCGGGGTCCTGATGATGGTGACCAATCTTTTATTCGCCTGGCTGGCGCTGATGGGCGATGTGATCTGGGCACTGGCGGTTGCGGTGCTGTTCGAGCAACTGGCCACGGGGTTAGGCCTTGTCGTCTTCGTCGCTTACTTGTCCGGGCTGTGCAATCTTGCCTTCACCGCCAGCCAATATGCTTTACTGTCTTCCATGGCGGTCTTCGCCCGGTCGGTGATGTCCGCGCCGTCAGGCTTTCTGGTCGAGGCGGTGGGATGGCCGATCTTTTATGTGATCACCACTTTTGCTGCCTTGCCTGGCTTGATCTTGTTGGTTTTTCTGTGGCGCAACGGCATCCGGGTTGATAATCCCGCGCTCAGCATGACAGGAAAATGACTTGCGGATTGCGGCGAATGTCGCAACATTCGGAACAAAGAACGGAACCGGCCAGCAGCGGCGTTCGAATCGATTGGGGGGCCTGCCGCCTGGCCCGGGCCAGCCTTGGGCAACAGGAACTCTCCATGTATCAGTTGATGCCAAAGAAATTTCCGCGGCCACGCCGCTATGCGCGCCTGCGCAACCGCGTGATCGCCGCGCAGACCCTGGCATCGGCCCCTTATTATGCCCGGCAAGGCAGCTTGGAGGTGCGCCTGGCGCATGACGTGAAAGACGTCAAGGCCGCCCAACGCCTGCGCTATTCCATCTTTTACAATGAGATGGCGGCCACGCCCAATCTGCGCATGCGCCTGTTCCGTCGGGATATCGATGCCTATGACGGGCTGTGCGACCATCTGCTGGTGATCGACCATGCCAAGCCGGCGCGCGAAGCGGTGGTCGGCACCTACCGCCTGTTGCGGCAGGATGTGGCGATGCGCCATGATGGGTTTTATTCTCAGCAGGAATATGACCTCAAGCCGCTGATGACGGCGGACTTCCGCGCCCAGATGGGCATGGACCGGCAATTGCTGGAACTCGGCCGTTCCTGCGTCCACCCCGCTTACCGCTCCAACAATACCATCAATCTCTTGTGGAAGGGCATCGCGTCTTATCTGGAGGAGCATCGCATCGCCTATATGTTCGGCTGTGCCAGCTTCCCCGGGGTTGACCCGCAAGGCCATGCCGATGCGCTGAGCTATTTGTATCACGAACATCTCTGCCCGGACGATTTCATGGTGCGGGCGCTGGAGCATCGCTTCGTCGATATGGAACTGCGCCAGCCCGACCAATATGAGGTGCGCGACGCCCGCCGGGCGCTGCCGCCGCTGATCAAGGGCTATCTGCGCCTGGGCTGCTTCATCGGCGACGGTGCCGTGATCGATTATCAGTTCGGCACCACCGACGTGTTCATCCTGTTGCCGGTGGAACGCGTCGCCAAGCGCTATTCCGATCGGTTCGGCCCACAGAAACCCGCCAATATGGCCGACGCCTAGGGCCTGATCCGATCCATCGCGATCGCGCGTGATCGGATGACAAGGCCCGGCTTCTAAGGGGCGGGCAACTTTACCCGCTCTGGGTCGGCGGATCCTGCTGCAAGAGCAGGTTGCCGTGGCCATCTCGCGTCACCGTCCAGCCGGCGGGCACCACGGTGGTGGTTTGCGCCTCAACAATCAAGGCCGGCCCGGCTGTGCGGTCCACCAATCCGTCGCGCGCGATGATCTCCGCCTCAACCCGGGCGCGGCGGCCACTATCGAACATCCCCTGCGCCGCCTTCTGCCCCGCGCTGTCCTGGCTCTGCGGCCCTGCCTGAAACGCGGTATCCAGGGGCACCGCGAGGCTCAAGGTCCAGCTCAGCATCTCGATCTCTTGGTCAGGGATGGTGCGGCCGTACAGCCCCTGATACGTCGCCTCAAAGCGCGCGCGCAGCGTCTGCCCGGCCGTTTCATCCAAAACCTCCGGCGGAAGGTCCACAGCGATTTCATAGCCCTGCCCCTGATAGCGCATATAGGCTTGTCGGCTTTCCCGCGCCTCAGCCTGCGGCGCGGCGGCGCGCACCACCGCATCGGCTTCCGCGCGCATGTCCGCCATCACCGCATTGACCACGCCGGCATCGAAGGCGGACAGGGGCATATGCCGGCTGCGCACCACCTCATAGGCGATCGGGGCCAGCAGAAACCCAATGGCTGAGCCGACGCCGGCGCCCTGCGGCACCAGGATCCGATCAATGCCCAGCTTCTGCGCCAGCCGCGCGGCATGCAAAGGGGCGGCACCGCCGAACGCCACCATGGTGCGGCCGGCGGCCTCCTTGCCCCACTCTACCGCATGGGCGCGCGCGGCCGCGGCCATCGTCTCGTCGACGATCTCGGTAATGCCGAAGGCGGCCTGGTCGGCCTCAAGGCCCAGCGGCGCGCCGATTTGCTCCGCCACCGCCGTTTCAGCCGCCGCCATATCCAGCGCGAAACTGCCGCCGGCAAAGCGGTCCGGCACCAGCTTGCCCATCAGCGCATCGGCGTCCGTGACGGTTGGGCGCGTGCCGCCGCGGCCATAGGCGGCCGGGCCCGGTTCGGAGCCGGCGCTTTCCGGGCCCACCTGGATGCGCTTCAGCGCGTCAACCGAGGCGATGGAACCGCCGCCGGCGCCGATCTCGACCATCTCGATCACCGGGATGCGCACCGGCAGCCCGCTACCCTTCTTGAACCGGTAGACCCGGTCAATCTCGAAACTGCGCGCGGTCAGGGGCGCGCCGCCGTCGATCAAACACAGCTTGGCGGTGGTGCCGCCCATGTCGAAGGACAGCAATCGGTCGATGCCGCTTTCCTTGGCAAGATGCGCAGCCAGGATGGCGCCGCCTGCGGGCCCGGACTCCACCAGCCGGATGGGGAAGCGCGCCGCGGTCTGCAAGGTGGTCAGCCCGCCGCCGGAGGTCATCAGCAAAAACGGCGCGTCAAGGCCCCGATCCGTCAGCGCATCCTGCAACTTCGTCAGATAGCGCGCCATCAGAGGCCGCACATAGGCATTGGCACAGGCGGTCGACTGCCGCTCATATTCCCGGATTTCCGGGCACACCTCGCTGGCCAGCGTGATCCACAGATCCGGCAGCGCGGCGCTCAGGATCTCCGCCGTGCGCTGTTCATGGGCGGGATTGGCATAGGCGTGCAGATAGCCGATCGCCACGCTTTCCACGCTCTGATCGCGCAGCACCGGCGCCAGCGCCTGCACGTCGTCTTCATCCAAGGGCACCAGGATCTTGCCGTCCTTGTCCAGCCGCTCCTTGACCGGCAGGCGCAGCTCGCGCGGCACCAGTGGCACCGGCCGGTCGAGCATAATGTCATATTGTTCGCAACGATGTTCATAGGCCATGGCCAGGGTGTCGCGATGGCCCTCGGTGACGATCAGCGCCGTTTTCGCCCCGCGCCGCTCGATCAGCGCATTGGTCGCCAGGGTGGTGCCGTGCAGGATCAGCGAAACGTTGCCCGGCCCGGCACCGGCCTCCTCCAGCACCCGAGCGATGCTCGCCAACACGCCCTCGCCCGGATCGCCATGGGTGGTCAGCACCTTTGCCGTGGTCAGGCGGCCTTGGGCGTCAGCCAGCGCCACATCGGTGAAGGTGCCGCCGATATCGACCGCCAGCTTCATTCCGGCACCGGCACGGTATAGTTCAGCGCAAGCCGCCCGCCGTCGGCCAGGATCGTCTCGCCGGTGACATAGCTGCTCTGATCGCTGGCCAGAAACACCGCGATCTGGCCGATTTCGCCGGCATCACCGATGCGACCCAAGGGCGTGCGCGCCAACAGCTTGCGCTTGGCGGCGGCATCCTGGTTCACCGCCCCCAGCATGTCGGTCATGATCGAGCCTGGGGCGATGGCGTTGACCCGGATGCGGTGCGGCGCCAGCGCCAGCGCCGAGGCCTTGGTCAATTGCTGCAGCCCGCCCTTTGACACGCAATAGGCCAGCTGGTCCGGGATCGCCACCTGAGCGTTGACCGAGCTGATATTGACGATGGCGCCGCCCTGGCCGCGGTCGGCCATGCCCCAGGCCACCGCCTGCGTCATCGCCAGGGCGCCGCGCAGATTGACGCTGAGCACATGGTCGAAATCCTCCAGCCGCAAGGACAGGATATCGCCCTTGGCGACGATGCCGGCATTGTTGACCAGCACATCGACGCGGCCGAAGCGGCGCTCGACCTTTTGCACCACCGCGCGGCAGGCAGCGGGATCGGCCACGTCGAGCGTGAAGGCGATCCCGCCCAGCGCCGCGGCCGTCTGCTCCGCGGCCTCAGCATCGATGTCGGTGGCGATGATCTGCGCGCCCTCGGCATGCAGCGCCTCGGCGCAGGCTCTGCCGATGCCGCGCCCGGCCCCCGTGATCAGCGCCACCCGGTCCTTAAGTCGCACCTGGTCTTCTCCCCTCCCCGGTTTTGCTATGGCTCCAGCCCTAGCGCCGGTCCTAAGGACCCGTCCAGAGGGGATCAAGATGGGGAACCTGGGGGGCGGGGCTGCCGTTGTCCGACCCAAGTGGCAGGGCATCCGGCTCTGCCGCCCCTATTGCTTGAGGAGACGGATCATGGATGAGTTGAGCCCGAAGCCTGAAACCAAGCCGGTGCGCTCCGGCATCGATCCGGAGGACACCAAGGCTCTGGCCACGCATCTGTCCCAGGCGTTGGCGGATAGCTATGTGCTGTATCTGAAGACACAGGCGACGCATTGGAACGTGGTCGGCCCGATGTTCTACAGCGTTCATAATCTGACCGAGGAACAGTATGAAGATCTGCAGGAAGCGGTTGATGACATCGCTGAGCGGATCCGCGCCATCGGCCATCTGGCCCCGGGTTGCTTTTCGGAATTCACCGAACGATCGATCGTCGACAGCGTGCCGATGAAGGCTGAGGCGCGCGACATGATCGAGACGCTGGCCAAGGACAATGTCGCCGTGGCCAAGCGCATGCGCGAGGCGGTGCGCAAGGCCGAGGAAATGGAGGACGTCTATACCGCGGACCTGCTGACCGCGCGGATCGGCGCCCATGAGGAAGCCGCCTGGATGCTGCGCGCCCTGGGCACGGCCTAACCCTGGCGGGTGCGGCCGGCG
>JBHJGS010000039.1:0-7531 GCA_050331575.1 Rhodothalassiaceae bacterium
CACCAGCTCCGCTCCGTCGGCGATGATGTGCCTGGAGGGGGTGGGTGAAGAAGAGGGTGCAGGCGTGGTCTACTTGGCGGACGATTTATCCGCCGGGCGGCCGCCTGGCGCGACTGCGCTGCGGCCGCCGCCCTCTCCCAACTGCCCTGATCTGGCCATGCTGA
The DNA here is from genome assembly GCA_050331575.1 of Rhodothalassiaceae bacterium. Classification (GTDB taxonomy): domain Bacteria; phylum Pseudomonadota; class Alphaproteobacteria; order Sphingomonadales; family Rhodothalassiaceae; genus JBHJGS01. Next base: position 165 of record JBHJGS010000039.1, read on the forward strand.
TCTTTGCAGGACTTGGCAATCCCGGGGCTCAGCATGCCGAGGATCGGCATAATATCGGCTTCATGGCCGCGGACGCCATTGCGCAGGCGCATCGCTTTTCCCCGCCCAAGCAGCACTTCCAGTGCGAGGCGCGCGAGGGCCGGATCGGCCTGGAAAAGATCCTGCTGCTGAAACCGCAAACCTATATGAACCTGTCGGGCCAGGCGGTCGGTGAGGCGATGCGCTATTACAAGCTTCGGCCCGCCGACGTGGTCGTGTTCTATGACGAGCTGGACCTGGCGCCGGGCAAGGTGAAGGTGCGCGTGGGCGGCGGTGCGGCCGGGCATAACGGCATCCGCTCGCTGATCGCGCATTTGGGCAGCCCGGATTTCGTGCGCGTGCGCATCGGCATCGGCCATCCCGGTGCCAAGGAATTGGTGCAGCGCCACGTGCTGGGGCCGTTCTCCAAGGCCGACCGGGCGTGGGTGACGCCGCTGTGCGAGGCGATCGCCACCCATGCGCCGCGCCTGGCCGAGCGGGACTGGCCGCGCTTTCTGACCGACCTGGCCAGGGACAGGCCGGCCTGATCGCCGTCTATCGGGCTGCGGTTGCCGCTTGCTCGGCCTTTTGTGTCAGCCCGAAGGCCATCAGCAGGAAGGTATATTCCTCCGCGGTCTCATAGAGGCGTTCAAAGCGGCCGGACTTGCCGGCATGGCCGGCGCCCATATTGGTCTTCAACAACAGTAGATTGTCGTCGGTCTTGGTGGCGCGCAGCTTGGCGGTCCATTTCGCCGGTTCCCAATAGGTCACCCGCGGATCGTTCAGCCCGCCGGTCACCAGCATCGGCGGATAGGCCTTGGCGTTTATCTGGTCATAGGGGCTGTAGCTGCGGATCAGCTCAAACGCCGCCTTGTCCTCGATCGGATTGCCCCATTCCGGCCATTCGATCGGCGTCAGCGGCAGCGAGGTGTCCAGCATCGTGTTGAGAACATCGACGAACGGCACATGCAGCACCACCGCGCGCCACAATTCCGGCGCCTGGTTGACCACCGCGCCCATCAGCTCACCGCCGGCGGAGCCGCCGGACGCGGAAATCCCGCCGTCCGCGGCATAGCCCTGGTCAATCAGAAAGCGGGCGACATCGACGAAGTCATTGAAGGTGTTGGTGCGCTGGTTAAGCTTGCCGGCCTCATACCAGCCGCGGCCCAACTCATCGCCGCCGCGGATATGGGCGATCGCCAGCGCAAAGCCGCGATCGAGCAGGGACAGGCGGCTGGACGAAAAACCCGGCGGATAACCATAGCCATAGGCGCCGTAGCCGGTCAGATGCAGCGGCTGCGAGCGGTCCTTGGGAAAGCCGGCGCGATAGACGATCGACACCGGGATCATGGTGCCGTCGCGCGCCGGGGCCATCAGCCGCTCGGTGCGGTATTGGCTCTTGTCATAGCCGGACGGGATATCTTGGACCTTGCGGGTGATCAGCTGCCGTGCGGCCACGTCATAATCATAGACCGTGTCCGGCGTGATCATGGATTCATAGGTCAGGCGCACCTGATCGACAGCGAAGTCCGGCGTATTGCCCGGCGAGGCGGCATAAACCGGCTCTGGGAAGGCGACGCGATGCTCTTCCCCGGCATAGGTGCGGATGCGGATCTGATCCAGCCCATCGATGCGCTCATCGATCAGCAGGAAATCCTTGAACGCGGTGTGGCCCTGTAGATACTGCCCCTGTGCCGGGCCGATCTCCTCGCGCCAATGGTCCGGTTCCGGCCGATCCTCCGGCGCCGAGACCAGGCGAAAATCCTGCGCCTGATCATTGGTGCGGATCCAGAACCGGCCATTGGCATGGTCGACATAATATTCATGACCGGCGCGGCGCTCCGAGATAAGCCGGGGCTCGGCCAGCGGCTGGTCAGCCGGCACCGCGCGCACCTCCTGGGTGATATGGTCCCCAGCACTGATCAGGATGAAGGCGCGGCTCTGGGTCTTCGACACGCCGACGAAGAAGGACGGATCGCTCTCCTCATAAATCAGCCTATCCGCCGCAGGCTCCGTCATCAGCCGGTGAAATTTCACCCGATAGGGCCGCCAATTCTCGGTGAGTTCGACATAGAAGAGGCCCGAGCCGTCCTCCGCCCAAACCACGCTGCCGGCCACGCCGGAGACGATGTCGGCGAACACCTTGCCGGTCGATAGATCCTTCACCGACACGGTGAAGCGTTCCGATCCGTCGGTATCGGTGGTGTAGGCCAAAAGATTGGCATCAGGGCTGACCGCCAAGCCGCCGAGACGGAAATAGTCCAGCCCCTCGGCCAGCGCCGGCTCGTCCAGGATCAACGCCTCCTCGCCGCCGGCCGCGGGCTTGCGCAGCCATTGCCGATACTGCGCACCCGGCTCATAGCGCCACCAGTACAGATAGTCGCCATTCTTCGCCGGTACCGAGCTGTCATCCTGCTTGACGCGGCCCTTCAACTCCTCGAACAGCGCCTCGGTCAGCGGCGCCTGATCCGCCATCACCGCCTCGAAATAGGCGTTCTCCGCGGTCAGATACGCAAGGATGTCCGGATCATCGACCTTGGGATAGCTTTGGTCCTTCAGCCAATGCCAGGGATCCTCAACGGTGATGCCATGGTGGCTGAAATGGTGCGGTTTCTCCGCTGCGGCGGGCGGGGTCAGGTCCTTCGGGGCGGTCAAAGGCGTGTTGGTCATCAGCACGGCGGTCTCGTCAGCAATCGCATTCGCCAAAGCCCCTAGCGCAATCAGCCCGCTGACCGCAAAAGCAAATCGGATCATGTCCCGTCTCTCCTCTGGCCTGGCTGGGTGGGTCGAAACCGGTCAACAAAGGCCAATACCGCGGGCCGGGCCGGCCGCGCCACGCCTTGAGCATTCATAGCCGGGTCAGCCCGGCCACTGCGCCGGTCATGCCGGTGGCCAAATTGCCCGCCGCCCAGGCCTTCAGCCCCAGGCTGGACAGATCGCCGCGCCGTGTCGGCGCCAGCGTCGCCATGGTTGCCGTGATCATGCCGATGCTGGCCAGATTGGCAAAGCCGCACAGGGCATAGATCATGATCAATTGCGATCGGGGTGACAAGTCAGCAGCAGCGAAGCGCTGATAAGCGACGAACTCGTTCAGCACCGCCTTGGTGCCCATCAGACCGCCGGCGGCCGGGGCGTCCTGCGGGGCGATGCCGAACAACAGCACCAACGGCGTGAACAGCCAGCCCATCAGCCGGGTCAGGGTCACCGGCTCTCCGTTGACCGGCGGCAGAAACGCCAGCAGCTGGTCCGCCAGATTGACGAACGCAAAGATCGTGATCAGGATGGCGATGATGCCGAGATACAGCGTCAGCCCGTCCAGCGTGCCGCGGGTAATGGCATCCAGGCTGCCATGGTAGCGCACACTCGGCTGGTCCGGGTCGACCGGGGTATCCAACCCGCCCGGCACCATCACCCGCGCAATCGCCAAGCCCGCCGGCAAGGACATCAGCGAAGCGGTAATCAGATGGCCCGCCGGGGCCGAGATCACCCCGCCCAGGAGGCTGGCATACAGCACCAGCACCACGCCGGAAATGGTCGACAGCCCGGCGACCATGATGGCGAACAGCTCTGCCCGGCTGACCGTTGCCAGATAGGCGCGCACGAACAAGGGCGCCTCGACAACGCCGAAGAACAGCGTTGAGGCCACGCCCAGCGCCGGCGCCCCGCCGATGCCCAAGGACCGCGCGAGCAGACGCGACAAGCCGGTGACGATCCACGGCAGCACGCGCCAATGCCATAGCAAGGATGCCACCGCGGCGGTGACGATGACGATCGGCAGGATCTCAAAGGCGATGATCAAGGCGCCAGTGCCAGCCTTGGGATCGAACGGCAGCGGCGCGCCACCCAAATAGCCGAAGATGAAGGCGGAGCCGGCGCGAGCCGCCCGCTGCAAGGCCGCCACCGGATAATTCAGCGCGGCCACCGCCCGCCACAGCGGGTCGATGTTCAAGATCAGCAGCGCCAGGAGCGTTTGCAGCCCCACGCACACCGCCACGAACCGAAGCGGGAAGGACCGGCGATGTTCGCTCAACAGCCAGGCCAGCCCGATCAGCCCGGCCAGCCCCGCCAGGCTGTGCAGACGTTCCAGAAGCCCCACCATTTCGGTTCCCCCATCGTTTCTTGCGGTGCCAGCAAAGGCGTCGGCCTGACCCGTGTCAATGCGCCCGGCGCCCCGGCCTGATCGCGGATTGCCAGTGCGTGTTGGAACGACTACAATCTTCGTCTGACTTTGGCTTAAGGAGCCGTGCCATGCGCGCATTGTCGCTTTTCCTGGTGCTCAGCCTGTCACCGGCCGGTCATGCCCAGGAAGCTGAGCCGGAACCGACACCGCAGATTCGGGTGACGCCGCCGGAGGAAATCGGCGATCCGGACACGGTGTTGATGCAATTGCCCGACGGGCGCGTGGTCAGCCTGGCGGACTGGATCTATCAAAGCTTCATGACGCCCGGCACCGAATTGGCCACGGATCCGCTGGCGCTGGACATTCAGACCGGCCGCATCGCCCGACTGATGGCAGGCCAGGCCGTCGATGAGCAGGGCACGCTGATGATCGACCCGGTGATGGTCGCCGCACAGCTGGGCAAGCGTTGGGAGCATCTGTCGCTGGAGACGATCTATGCCTCCGTCGGCCTGATGCCCGATGGCAGTAAGCCTGGCCCGATCTGGTGCGAGGCCGGCGACTCGATGATTTGCGAGGGCGGCTTGTCGGCCAAGGTCGACGAGGATCTGGCGCCGATGATCCAACCCGGGGCCGGCCGGGTCGGCGGCCTGGTTCCGCTGGGCCGGGCGCTGTGGCAGGCGGTGGACGGCGGCTGAGGACGGCGGCTGAGCCTTAACGGCTCAAGCGGGCTTCCTGGATCAGCACGGTGGCTTTCGGTCCGCCCATCACCTCGTCAGCGGCCTGTTGCAGCACCGCGGTCATATAGGTCAGGTCGAGCGCCCGATCAGGCTCGTAGCGCAGGCGGAAATAGTCACCCAAATGCGTGATGAAGGCGGCGCGCAGCTTGGGCTCTTCGCTCTTCAGCCGCGCCCGGACCTTGGCATCGGACGCCTCCAGGATGATGTTGAACAAGATGTTGCCGCGGGACCGACCGGCGACCACCACGCCGACATTCAACGGCGTCATTTCATAGAATAGCTGCGCCTCTTCCTCACCCTTGGCGACATCCTCTGCCACATCATCCACGGCGATGGCCGCAGCCCCAGCACCGGCTAAGAAGGCGAAGGCCGCGACAAAATTGGTCAGGCGCATGGCAGGCTCCCGCAAAACAACTGTGCAGCAAGCCTGAGGCAAACCGCCTTAAACCCCGCTTAAGAATTGGTGAAAAACCAGCAGATGATTGTTCGCCGGCAGCGCCAAGGCCTGGTCGAAGCTCAGGGTTGGCGGGGCGGCGGCGATCAGCTCGTTCAGCTCGCGCACGCCCCAGCGCGGATCTTGCCGCTTCAGGCTTTGGTCGAAGGCGCGGTTGCTCGGCGCTGTTTGCCCGTTGATCAAGAACGGGCCGTACAATAGCAGCCGTCCGCCAGGCGCCAGGTGGCGGTGTGCCCCGGCCAGCACACCCCGGGCGGCGGCCCAGGGCGCGATATGGATCAGATTGGCGGCATAGATGGCGTCATAGCGTCGGCTGACCGGCCAAACCTCCATCGTCACATCCAGCGCCAGGGGCAGCAGAAAATTCTCCCCCGCCTCGGCCTGATAGGCGGCCAGGCTGGCAAGGGCTGCGGGGTCGCTGTCGGTGGGCTGCCAGCGCCAGCCGGGCATGGCCGCGGTCATGTGCGCGGCGTGCTGGCCGGTGCCGGCGGCCAGTTCCAAGATCTCCGCGCGTTTCGGCAGCACGGCGTGCAGCGCGGTTAGAATCGCGGACTTATTGCGCTCGGCCGCCGGGGCGCAGGCCTTCACCGCTTGCGTCGCCTGGACAGCAAGGTCAGCACCAGCCAGATCGGCACCACGATGCTGGCGCCGGCCAGAATCGCCGCGCCATAATCGCCGAACAGGTCGACACTGTTGTTCCACGCCCAAGCCAAGGCGTCCGCAATGCGCCGGTAGACATCGATCGGGGTCATGTCCTGCCACGCCAGCACCAGACCGACGATCAGGCTGGCGATCAACAGACGGATGATCGTGCCGCTGCTCATGCCGGCCTCGCCAACGCAATCTGTTCTGCGTGTCGCCGGGCAGGGTGTCGTTTTTGACCCACTCTCATGGCTCCAAGCTCAAGCGGCTCGACCGAGGATCCGGACAAGCGGTCCGCCACACGGCGCCGGCGGATCCTGCTGGCTGAAAGGTCTCAGTCATCGCTGTAGGGGATCGGCTGCCTCCAATCAATGACGCGTCCGGCAGCGATGGCCGCACCGGGCTCAATGGACCAAGGCGGCCTGGGTCTTGTCGCGGATCTCCTGCCCGGTCACGTCCGGGGCCAGTTCGACGATCTTCAGCCCGCCATCGACCACATCGAACACGCCCAGATTGGTGATGATCCGGTCGACCACGCCGGTGCCGGTTAGCGGCAGGGTGCAGCTCTTCAGAAGCTTCGGTTCCCCAGCCTTGTTGGTGTGGTCCATCACCACCACCACGCGCTGCACGCCGGCCACCAAATCCATCGCCCCGCCCATGCCCTTGACCATCTTACCTGGGATCATCCAGTTGGCGATATCGCCGTTCTCCGCCACCTCCATGGCGCCGAGGATCGAGAGATTGATATGGCCGCCGCGGATCATGCCGAAACTGTCGGCGGAGGAGAAATAGCTGGTGCGCGGTAGCTCTGTGATGGTCTGCTTGCCGGCATTGATCAGGTCGGGGTCGACCGCGTCTTCGGTGGGGAACGGCCCCATGCCGAGCATGCCGTTCTCCGACTGCAAGGTGACGTCGATTCCCTCAGGGATATAATTGGCCACCAGCGTGGGAATGCCGATGCCAAGATTGACGTAGAAGCCATCCTGCAATTCCTGCGCGGCCCGTTCGGCCATCTGATTGCGATCCCAGGGCATGATCCGGCTCCCATCCTGAAGGTCGTGACTTCGCCGCTTTGAGCATCATCTGACCGATTGGACTCGCTGTGCGATGCTAATCGGTCGGATGAAGTTGCTCACCGCATCAAAGGCGGGCCTGTTCACCCGATCCGTCGCGATCGCGATGGATCGGATCATAGCCCAGAGCCTTTACCGATCAAACCGACTCACGTCGAGAGTCGGTTTGGCCGAGACAAGGCTTGAACCGCCCCGGATTTCCCGGAGGCTGTTTGGTTTGAGTGTTACGCGGCTATGCCGGTTTGATCCAGGTTTTCGTAGTAGCGTTCTTCGGCCTCAGCCGGCGGGATATTGCCGATCGGCTCGAGTATGCGGCGGTTATT
>JBHJGS010000040.1:0-24915 GCA_050331575.1 Rhodothalassiaceae bacterium
AGAAAGGCCGCCGCCCGAACGGTCGACGACCTCTGGAACGCCATCGCACAATCCCTCGACGCCTTCACGCCAACCGAATGCGCAAACTTCTTCGCCGCTGCAGGATATGACCTGGATTAAACTGAATCGGCTCTAGCGGCAAACCCATCGTGGGCCCTGAAGGCTCCGCCCCCTCCTGTCGTTCGCCGGCTTGACAGGCGAACCCATCGTGGGGCCGACCGTGCCGGCTCGGCCATGGGCCCGCCGGTCGAGCCGGCGGGTGACGGGGCAGGGTGGTTAGGGCCGAGGTCTGGCGGGGGCTTTGGGTGTGTGGCTTAGGTCTTGAAAAAGGTGCCGACATGCCGGGCTGCCTCCTGCGGCGCGTCCAGTGGGATCCAGTGGCTGGCAGCGTCGATGCGATGATAGGCGAAGCGGCCGCGAACAAAGCCTTCAGAGTCGGTCATGCCGGCTTCGGTGAGATAGCGCTCACCGCTGCTCCACAGCCCGACCACATCGGCCGGCACCGAGGGCAGCAGGTCCGCCGCGCCGACCAAGGCGGCCAGAGGCACATTGGCGCGATACCAGTTCAGCCCGGCGGTCAGCCGACCCGGGCGCATCAGCCGGTCCACCGCCCGGTCCCGCTCGGGATGATCCGCCCACAGGCGCGTCAGCACCGCCCCGCCTGCGGCGGACATCACCGCCTCGGCCAGGCCGGTCATCTTGTGGAACAGCATGTACCAGGAGCGCAGCTTTTGCTCCAGGCCGGCGCGCATCACCGCTGTTGGATGGCCCACCGACAAGACCGCCAGCCGCTCGACCCGGTCGGGGACCAGCGCGGCTACCGCCCAGGCCAGGGCCGCGCCCCAGTCATGGCCGACCAGATAGGCGCGCGGAAGCGCCAGCTTGTCCATCAGCGCCAGCACGTCCGGCACCAGGCAATCCGCCAGCCGATAATCGGCCGCGCGCGGGGCGATGTCGGTGTCACCAAAGCCGCGCAGGTCCGGGGCGATGGTGCGAAACCCTTGCGCGCGCAAAAGCGGCGCCATCTTCGCCCACAGATGCCGGTCATCGGGATAGCCATGCAGGAGAATGATGGCGGGGACGGAGCCTTGGTCATCGACCGCGAAGGACAGGCCGTTCAGGGACAGCCGGCGCGGCGTGCCGGTCATTCCGCGGCTTCCTGGGCCTTGGCGCGTTGCCACAGCGCCTCCATCTCGTCCAGGCTGGCGGCCTCGGGACTTTTGCCCTGATCGGCCAAACCGGCCTCGATGGCGCGGAAGCGGCGTTCGAACTTGGCATTGGCCTCGCGCAGCGCCTGCTCGGGATCCAGCTTGAGGTGCCGCGCCAGATTGGCCAGCACGAACAGAACATCGCCGAACTCCTCGCGCACCTTGTCCGGCGACTGGGGCAAGGCCTCTTCCAGCTCGGCCACCTCTTCGCGCAGCTTGTCGATCACCTGGTCGGTGCGGTCCCAGTCAAAGCCGACGCGGGCGGCGCGCTTTTGCAGCTTGACCGCACGCAACAGGGCCGGCAGGCCGGCGGTGACACCGTCAAGCACGCTGGGCAAGCGGCCTTGCGCGCGCGCCTTCGCCTCGCGCTCCTTGGCCTTCTGGGCTTCCCAGGCATGGCTCTGGGCATCGGCGTCTTCGACAGAGGCGGTGCCGAACACATGCGGGTGGCGGCGCACCATCTTGTCACAAATGCCGCGCACCACATCCGCAAAGGTGAAGCTGCCTTCCTCAGCGGCCATCTGGGCGTGAAACACGGTCTGAAGAAGCAGATCGCCCAACTCGTCGCACAGCGCTGCGCGGTCGCCGGACCGGATCGCCTCGTCGACCTCATAGGCCTCTTCAATGGTGTAGGGCGCGATGGTCTGAAAGCTTTGCTCCACGTCCCACGGACAGCCGTGCTCCGGGTCGCGCAGCCGGGCCATGATGGCCAGAAGATCGTCCATGGATGAGGCGCTCATGGCTTGCGGTGTTGCCGCAAATGCTGCTGCGCTGCAAGAAGGATTGCTCCTGTGCCATGCCCTCCGCTAAGGACGGCAGACCTGCCTGTTTGTCACGAGTTGCCCGCCTGATGCGCCTGAGCCGCTATTTCCTGCCATTGATGAAGGATGTTCCCGCCGAGGCGGAGATCGCCTCGCACCGCCTGATGCTGCGCGCCGGCATGATCCGGCAGTCCAGCTCCGGCATCTATACCTGGCTGCCGCTGGGCCTGGCGGTGCTGCAGAAGATCGAACAGATCGTGCGCGAGGAACAGCTGGCCGCCGGCGCCTGCGAAGTGCTGATGCCGACGATCCAGTCCGCCGAGCTGTGGAAGGAAAGCGGTCGCTATGACGCCTATGGTCCGGAAATGCTGCGCATCCGCGATCGGCATGATCGCGACATGCTGTACGGGCCGACCAATGAAGAGGTGATCACCGACATCTTCCGCCGCAATGTGAAGAGCTATCGCGACTTGCCGCTGAACCTGTTCCAGATCCAATGGAAATTCCGCGACGAGATCCGCCCGCGGTTCGGGGTCATGCGCGGTCGGGAATTCCTGATGAAGGACAATTACTCCTTCGATCTGGATGAACCCGCGGCGATCCGCTCCTATAACCGGATGTTCCTGGCCTATTTGCGCACCTTCGCGCGCCTGGGCTTGAAGGCGCTGCCCATGGTGGCGGAGAACGGCCCCATTGGCGGGGAGCTGAGCCACGAATTCATCGTGCTGGCCGACACCGGGGAAAGCGGTGTGTTCTTCGACAAGGGCTTTTACGCGCTGGATCCGATGGTCGAACTGCCGACAGACGATGCGCAGCTGCAAGCGCAGGTCGACCAGTGGACCGCACTTTATGCCGCCACGGATGAGATGCACGATCCGGCCAAGGCGCCGGCGGACCTGATCGAGGGCCGCGGCATCGAGGTCGGCCATATCTTCAATTTCGGCACCTATTATTCCGAACCGCTGAACGCCACGGTGCAGGGGCCGGACGGCAAGCAAATTCCGGTCAATATGGGCAGCTACGGCATCGGCATTTCCCGCCTTGTCGGCGCGATCATCGAGGCCAGCCATGATGAGGCGGGGATCAAATGGCCCGCGGCAGTGGCGCCGTTCGATGTCGGCCTGATCAATCTGCGCCAGGGCGATGAGGCCTGCGATCGCGCCTGTGACGCGCTTTACGGGAAGTTGCAGGCGGCCGGCAAAACCGTGCTCTATGACGATACCGATGCCCGTGCCGGCGCGAAATTCGCCGGCATGGACCTGATCGGGCTGCCCTGGCAGCTGATGGTCGGGCCGCGCGGGCTGAAGGAGGGCAAGGTGGAGCTCAAGAACCGATTGACCGACGAGCGGTCCGAACTCGGCATCGACGCCGCCCTGGACCGGATCTGCCCATGATCCGCGGCGTCGAACGCGCCGTGGTCGCGCGCTATGTGCTGCCATGGAATTCCGGGCTGTCGGTGGCATTGATCGCCGCCTTTTCGCTGATCGGCATAACCTTGGGCGTCGCGGTTCTAATCGTCGTCATGTCCGTCATGAACGGCTTCCGTGTGGAGCTGGTCAGCAAGATCATCGGTGTGAACGGCCACGCGGTGGTCACCGGATATCGCGGCCTGATCGAGGACTATGACGCGGTGGCGGCGCGGCTGGAAACCGTCGACGGCGTTGTTCGCGCGATCCCCTTCATCGAGGCTCAGGCCGCCGTGACGCGTCGGACCGGCGATGGTGCATTTGCGCTGATCCGCGGCTTGACCCCGGAGGGCCTGGCAAAAACCGCGGTGGAGGAGGCGACCATTGTGGAAGGGGCGCTGGCCAATTACGGCGGCGATAATGTCATCCTCGGTAGCGGCCTGGCCGCAAAGCTGCGCGCCCGCGTTGGCGATGAGGTCACATTGGTGCTGCCGCAGGGCCGGCCAACGCCGTTCGGGGTCACCCCGCGCCTGAAGAGCTTTATCGTCGGGGCCATCGTCGAGGTCGGTCTGCTGCAATTCGACGAGGCGTTGTTGGTGATGCCGCTGGATACCGCGCAGAGCTTCTTCGGCCGCGAGGACACCGTCAGCCATGTTGAGGTGTTTCTGGATGATCCTGATCGGGTCGAGCTGCTTTACCCCGCGCTCTTGGAGGCGGCGAACAGGGCGGAGCGGGTTGGCCCGGTGACGACGTGGCGGCAGATGCATGGCTCCCTGGTCACCGCCTTGGATGTCGAACGCAATGTTATGTTCCTGATCTTGACCCTGATCATCCTGATCGCGGCATTCAACATCGTCACCAGCCTGATCATTCTGGTGAAGAACAAGTCCCGGGACGTGGCGATCCTGCGCACCATGGGCCTGAGCCGGGCCGCTGTGCTGCGCATCTTCATCGGCTGCGGCGCCATCATCGGTGTGACCGGCACGATCCTGGGCTTTGTCGCCGGCATCGTGTTCACCCGCAATATCCAGGCGATCCAGGGGGTGATCGAGGCGGTCACCGGCACCAGCCTGTGGGACGCCGAAGTGCGCTATCTGACCGAAATCCCCGCGGTGATCGAACCGGGGCAGGTGATCGCGGTGATGGTGACCGGGCTGATCATCTCGCTGCTGGCCACCTTGCCGGCCTCGCTGTGGGCCAGCTGGCTCGATCCGGTCAAGGTGCTGCGGTACCAATGAGCGGACCCGCCCTGGAGATTTCCGGCCTGGCCCACGGCTTTGGCAGCGGCGAGCGCCGCGTTGAGGTGTTGCGGGGCATCGATCTGAGCGTGGCGCCCGGCGAGATTGTGGCACTGGTCGGCCAGTCCGGCGCCGGCAAATCCACCTTGTTGCAATTGGCTGGGCTTTTGGAGCGGCCGGAGCAGGGCGACATCAGCATCGCCGGCCGGCGGGTCGACAAATTGGGGGAAGATGCGCGCGCGCGCATTCGCGCCAAAGAGATCGGCTTTGTCTATCAGTTTCACCATCTGCTGCCGGAATTCTCAGCGCTGGACAATGTCGCCATGCCGCTTCGCATCGGCGGAGTGGCGCCGCAGGCCGCCAGGGCGCGCGCCGCTGACCTGCTCGGCCGGCTGGGTCTGGGCGAACGGCTGAGCCACCGCCCGTCGCAATTGTCCGGCGGCGAGCAGCAGCGAACCGCGGTGGCGCGGGCGATCGCCAATCATCCGAAATTGTTGTTGGCCGATGAGCCCACCGGCAATCTTGATGAAACAACCTCTGCTGCGGTGCTGGAGGAATTGATGAGCCTGGTTCGGGAGGAGGGGCTGGCCGCGCTGATCGCCACCCACAACACCGCGCTTGCCGCCCGCATGGATCGGGTCGTGACATTGAAGAGCGGACAGCTCGTTCACGCCGCCATGGAATAGGGCCCGCCACGCGCCAGCGCCGTTTGATAGGCGTTGCGTCCATGGATGCGTTTGAGAAATTCCTTCAAACGCGGATAAGGGCTCAAATCGCCGCGCCCTTTGGCCGCTTCCAGTGGAAAACTCAGCTGGATATCGGCAGCGCTGAACGTCTCGCCAGCGAACCAATCCTGCTCAGCCAAAGCGTCATTCAAATAGGTCAAGTGCAAGGCGATCTGTCCGTCGATATAGCCGGACTTCACCTTGCCGGAGATCCCGCGCATGACCGGCTTGATGAAGAAGGGCACTGGCGCCTGCTCGATCCGGTCGAAGATCAGCTTCAGCGTCAGGGGCAGCATGGCCGAGCCCTCGGCATAATGGAGCCAGTAGCGATATTGACGGTGCGCCGGGGTGTTTGCGGGGGGCGCCAGGGTATCGGCACCATAGCGCTCAACCAGCCGCTCGATGATATAGCCGGATTCGGCCATCACCTCGTCGCCATCCACGACGATTGGCGATTTTCCCAAGGGATGGATGGCGCGCAATGCTTCCGGGGCCAGCATCGTCTCCGGATCGCGCTCATAGCGGACGATGTCGTACTCCAGTCCCAATTCTTCCAAAAGCCAAAGAATGCGCTGGGAACGGGAATTGTTCAGGTGATGGACTGTGATCAAGGCGCTCTCCCGGGACGGCTCTGTTGTTATGAGATACGGCAAACACCGCAAAGCGGTGCTGCGTCAAGACGCGGGCGTGTTGTCTCAGCCGCGCGAAAAGCGGAACACCTCTCCATTAGCAGTCAGGTTGGGATCGGCCAATTTCACGAACAGCGGCACCAGGGCCTCCGGGGCCGGCAGCGTCTCAGGCTCCTCGCCGGGGAAGGCCTGCGCCCGCATGGCCGTGCGGGTCGGGCCAGGATCAAGCAAATTGGCCCGCACTGGGCTGTTCTCCACCTCATGCGCATAGCTTTTGACCAACGCTTCCAAGCCCGCCTTTGTTGCTGAATACGCGCTCCAGAACGCGCGGCATTTCTGCACGGCCCCGGACGTGACGAAAATCGCCCGGCCGGCCTCGGCGCGCTGCAACAACGGATCCAAAGAGCGAATGAGTCGGAAATTGGCGGTGAGATTGATCGCGACGGTTTTGTCCCAATCCTTCGGCTCAATATGGCCCACCGGGCTTAGCGGCCCCAGAATTCCGGCATTCGCCACCAGAATATCCAGCCGGCCGAAGCGGTCAAACAGCGCAGCACCCAGATTGTCTATGCCTTTCGCGTCGGTCAGGTTCAGCGGGACCAAGGTGACGTCGCGGCCGGTTTCCTGGCGGATCGCATCGTCCAAGGCTTCCAGCGCCCCAACCGATTTGCCCCGCGCCAAGGCCACCACATGCGCGCCGGCCTGCGCCAGGCCCATTGCCGCGGCGCGTCCAATACCGCGAGAGGCCCCGGTGACCAGGGCGATTCGGTCGGTCAGATCCGTCACAAGATGCTCCTGTCGGTCAGAATGTCGGTAGGTCGGTCTTCCAACCCGGCGCCGCTCCGGTCTGCCGCCGCGGCAGCGTCGGGAAAGCCGGTCCGATGATTTGGACATCCGTCCAGGCGGCGCTGGACTCAGTGAAGATCGTCTGGGTCACGGCGAGGCGGATCAGCCGTGGGGCTGACGCATAAGCAGGTCCGATCCGGCCGAAAGCCGGTCGGCGGACAGTGGTGATCGCTCGTGGAGGTGGGCTTGTGTGCAGTCTCTGAGCGGGATTTGCCAACGGCCGATCCGGATCCGTCCCCCCATTGCTAGCCCCCCACGCCAGCGGACGCCAGCAGGGCCAGCTCGCCCTTGCCATAGTCCTGATCGGTCAACGGGATCGGATAGTCGCCGGTGAAGCAGGCGTCGCAGAAGCCCGGGACCGGCTCCCGGCCTTGGCCGTGCATGCAGGCCCGGTACAGGCCATCGATGCTGAGAAAGGCCAGGCTGTCGGCATTGATGAAGCGCTGCATGCTGCCGATGTCCATGCGCGCCGCCAGAAGCTTGGAGCGCTGCGGTGTGTCCACGCCGTAGAAGCAGCTGTGACGGGTCGGCGGGCTGGCGATCCGCATATGCACCTCTTTGGCCCCGGCCTGGCGCATCATCTCCACGATCTTTACCGAGGTGGTGCCGCGCACAATGCTGTCGTCGACCAGGATCACCCGCTTGCCGTCGATCGACCAGCGATTGGCGTTGTGCTTCAGCTTTACACCCAGGTGGCGGATCTTGTCGGAGGGTTCGATGAAGGTCCGGCCGACATAGTGATTGCGGATGATGCCCAATTCGAACGGAATGCCGGATTCTGACGCATAACCGATAGCAGCCGGCGTGCCGCTGTCTGGAACCGGGATCACCAGGTCCGCCGCGACGCCGGATTCGCGCGCCAGCTCCGCCCCAATCCGCTTGCGCACGTCATAGACCGACAAGCCGCCGGCCAGGCTGTCGGGCCGAGAGAAATACACCAACTCAAAAATGCAGGGGCGCGGGGACGCCGGAGCAAACGGCTTCAGCGATTGAATGCCCTGATCGGTGATCACGACGATTTCGCCGGGCTCGACATCGCGGACATAGCGGGCGCCCAGAATGTCCAGCGCGCATGTCTCCGAACACAGAAGCGACACGCCTTCTTCCAGTTCGCCCAGAACCAAGGGCCGCACGCCGGCAGGATCGCGCATGCCGATCAGCCCGTCCGGCGTTAGCGCGACCAGGGAATAGGCCCCTTCCACCTTGCGCATGGCGTCGATCAATCGGTCCATCAAGGTGCGATAGGCGGAGGTGGCCACCAGATGAATGATCACCTCGGTATCGGTGGTGGACTGAAAGATCGAGCCTTGGCGGACCAGCTGTTTTCGTAGCAGCTGGGCATTGGTCAGATTGCCGTTGTGGGCGATGGCGAAGCCGCCAGAGCTTAAATCCGCGAACAGGGGCTGGACGTTGCGGAGCGCGGTTTCACCGGTTGTGGCGTAGCGGACATGCCCGATCGCGCTTGTGCCGGCCAGCGTCTCGATGGTGTCCTTACTGGTGAAGTGATCGCGAACCTGGCCCAAGCGCTTGACCGTGTGGAAAAGGCCGTTGTCGCGTGAGGTAATGCCGGCGGCTTCCTGCCCGCGATGCTGCAGGGCGTGGAGGCCCAGCACCGCATGTGCGCTGGCATCGGGCGAACCGAAAATGCCGAAGACGCCGCATTCCTCGCGTAATTTGTCATCGTCGAACGGATGGGACAGCATGAAGAGTGTTCTCGCGATCGGGACGCACCCTGCTATAGGGCCATCTGCGCTGCGCGACCAGCCCACATCAGAGATCCGCCAAAATTCACAAATTTGTCCACATTTTCTGACATAAGTTCAGGACACGCCGAATCAAGCGCTCAGAGGTCCGCCTTATTCCGCGCTGCGGGTTTGGCAGGCCTTCTGCCGCGATCCGCTGCCTCACCGTGACCGTCCGACGGCGCGCACGCGCAGACGAAGAGCAAGCGGTCTGGCAATCGGTGGACGTCCCTTGCTAGGGCCGTCGCGGTCCCATCGGCGCGGGGCCGAAAGCATGATTGCCGCGCAGGATATTGCGGGAAACTCCGCTGAGACGGTATTTTGCGATGAAAACGCCATCGATCGCGATAACAAAGTGTCTGGCGTGGTGGGCAAAGCGGAATTTGCCGTGGTCGCACCCAGCGCTTGCGCTCCATGCGCAGCGCGCGGCGGCATTTCGGCGACCCGGCATCGCCGGTAGAAAGCGGCACGGCACGCGTCCGCGCCTGGCGGACGCGCTGGTGGCAACGGCCATGAGAGCCTGGGCCG
This sequence comes from Rhodothalassiaceae bacterium, assembly GCA_050331575.1. Classification (GTDB taxonomy): domain Bacteria; phylum Pseudomonadota; class Alphaproteobacteria; order Sphingomonadales; family Rhodothalassiaceae; genus JBHJGS01. Next base: position 9,084 of record JBHJGS010000040.1, read on the forward strand.
ATTGCACAGGTCTGTGCCGTTCCGGCCGCGGCCAGGATCGGACCGATTGGCGGAGCTTATCCACACGGTCGGCCTGGCCGTAGACCCGCCCACACCTGCCGGCACCTCATATCTCCCAGGCCCAGTCATGGCCTGCTTCGGTGCGCAGCCAGGACATGAAACGGGCCACCCGCGGCTGGTCCTTCTTGGCCTGCGGGCACACCAGATAGTGGGCGAAATCAACCGGATAGGCATGGCTGAACGGTCGCACCAGGCGGCCGGCCTTGAGGTCCTGGGCGGCCATGGTGCGTTTGGCCAGGGCCACGCCGCGCCCGGCGATCGCAGCTTCAATCGCCAAGCTGGTCTGGTTGAAATGCAGCGCCGGCTGGCCTTCTTCCACGCCCAGTCCGGCCGCCTTCAGCCACATGGCCCAGGTCGGGCAGCTTTCATCATCCAGCGAGCTTTCGTCATGGATCAGCGGCACGCGGCTGAGATCGCCCGGTTCGCGTATGGCGCTGTCGCCATCGACCAGGGCGGGCGCGCACACCGGGAACACCTCTTCGCGCATCAGAATCTCGCTATACAGGCCGGGATAGTCACCAGCGCCATAACGGATCGCCAGATCCACCTCCTCGCGCTGGAAGTCGGACAATTCCATGGTCGCGATGATGCGCACCACCGCATCGCGTTCTTCCTGGTAAAACCGGCCCAGCCGCGGCACCAGCCATTTAGACGCGAAGGACGGCGAGACGGAGATCACCAGCGGGCCGTTGCCATGGCCTGCCTGCATCAGCGCCACCGCCTCCTCAATGCATTCGAAGCCCTGACGCAGGGCTGGAAGCGCCGCCTGCGCTTGGTCGGTCAGGATCAGGCTGCGCGCGGAGCGACGAAACAGCGGCATGCCCAACACCTCCTCCAGCGTGCGGATCTGCTGGCTGACCGCCGCCGGCGTCACCGACAATTCGTCGGCGGCTTTTTTGAAGCTCAAATGGCGGGCAGCCGCATCGAACACCCGCAAGGCGTTCAGCGGCAGAGCGGCGCGCTTCATCGGCGGCTTCGGTCGGGCGGCAGGATCATGCCCTCATAGCTACGCGGCAGGCGGGGTTTTGCAAGACCGCGCGTCAGCGGGGGCTGACGCTGCGGCCGGGGTTTTGCAAGCCCGCGCGCCAGCGGGGGCTGACGCTGCGGGCGGGCCCCGCTATGGTTGCGGCCCCGGAACACGGACAGGGAGCGACACATGACGGCAGACAATGGCCGCGCGCCGGGGTTCAACAGCCTAACCCCCTATATCATCGTGCGTGATGTCGACGCAGCATTGGATTGGTATGCGCGCGCGTTCGCAGCGGAGCCGGGCCGGCTGTTGCGCATGCCCGGCGGCGGGCCGGTGGTCTATGCCGAGCTGCGCGTGGCCGGATCGATGCTGATGCTGGCCGACGCGGACGAGCGCATCGCCACGCATGGGCCGGAGAGCTTTGGCGGCTCGCCGGTCATGCTCCATCTGTATGTTCCTGATGTCGATGCGGCCATGGCCCGCGCGGTTCAGGCCGGTGCCGTGGAGGAACGCGCGGTGGCCGACCAGTTCTTCGGCGACCGTAGCGGCATGGTGAAGGACCCGTTCGGCTATGTCTGGTCGCTGGCCACCCACAAGCGCACGCTCAGCGACGAAGACTTCTATGCCGCCTGGGAGCGGGTGATGGGGGCTGACGCCCTGTCTTGACCGCGCGCGCATTCAGACCCGGCAAGCCCAAACGAAACAGGCCTGATACCGTCGCGTGAGATCGAAAGCCTGGCACAGCGGCGCCAGCTGCTCGTCAGCTTGAAGGGTCGACCGCGACATTGTCTAACAGCCGGGTGCGGCCGAGCCGGGCGGTGGCGAGCAGCCGGGCGGGCCGGTCCAGACGCTCCAGCCCGCCCAAGTCCTGGGCGTCCCGAAACGTCAGATAATCGACGTGATCGAAACCGGCGTGCAGCAGCCGATCCCGGCCTTCTGCTTCCAGCGCGGCCAATGGCGCGCCGGCCGTGGCGCGGGCGGCCAGATCGAACAGCGTGGCGGACAGGGCCGGGGCGATCGCGCGCTGTTCCGGTGAGAGATAGGCGTTGCGCGAGGAGGCGGCCAGGCCGTCCGGTTCACGGATCAGCGGCGCGCCGACGATGCGGCAGGGCAGGTCAAGATCCGCGGCCAGCCGGCGGATCAGCTGCAATTGCTGATAATCCTTTTCGCCAAACACCGCGACATCCGGCGCGGCCTGAATCAGCAGCTTGGTCACCACCGTGGCGACGCCATCGAAATGGCCGGCGCGATAATCGCCCTCCAGCCCCTCGCTGACCCCGGCAACCTGCACGGTGGTGGCAAAGCCGGGCGGATAGATCATTTCCGGGCTCGGCGCATAAATCAGGTCGGCCCCGGCGGACGCCAAAAGGGCGCCGTCCGCCTCCTCCTGCCGGGGATAGGCGGCGAAATCCTCGCCCGCGCCGAACTGCTTGGGATTGACGAAGATCGACACGGCGACCCGCCGGGCATGCCGCCGCGCCACCTCCACCAAGGAAAGATGGCCATGGTGCAGCGCGCCCATGGTCGGCACCAGGGCGACCGCCGCGCCGTCGCAGCGCCAGCGGCTCACCTGTCGGCGCAGATCCTCGACGCTCCGGACGCAGGCCAGGCTCACGAAGCCAGCGGTTCCGGTTCGGCCAGAGCGGCGGCGTCGAAGTCGGTCAGATCATTGGCCGCGATGATGCCGGTCAGCTCCTCGACATAGGCCTCGCGCCGTTCGGAATAGCGGATCAGCGTCTGGGCCAGCACCTGAACCGTCGCCTCAGCGGCGCGCCGTCGGCGAAAATCGTCATAGGCATGGCCGGCGCTGAGATTATGGGCATAGCTGCGCACCGAATCGATCAGGCGCGGAAATGCGCGCACGCGGTGCACCGCCCCCTCGGGCCGGTCATCCGGCACCAATCCCGGCGCGTCGGCCTTCCACGTCCATTGCCCGAAAATCGCATTGCCTTCGATGGCGAACCGCGAGCTGCCCCAGCCGCTCTCGATTGCTGCCTGCGCCAGCGCGATGGACACCCGAACGGGGGCCACGCGCCGACGCATGACATCGGCGTTGAGCGCTGCGGGGCTGTCGCCGTCCACCTTCGCCCATTCAGCAAGCGCCATCAGCCAGGTGGCCTCCTCCGGCTCCAAGGTGTCGCCGGCGGCCACCCGGTCCAGCGCGGCCTGCATGCGCGCGCGGGTCTCGGCCAGTTCCTCATTCACCTTCAGAACCAGGGGCAGCAGCAGGGCCAGAAACCGGTCCTTGCGCTCCGGCCCTGCCGCCACGGTGTCGAATGCGGCAGGCAATGTCTTGTAGAAGCGGCGGGGCACCGGCGCACCCTCGCGTACCGCGGACAGCGGCACGCCCAGATAGTCCTCCACCGGGGCGGCGGCCGGCGGCGGCGGCAGATACAGGTCAGCGGCGCGCGGTGCGGGCGCCGGCACGGAGGGTTTCAGCCAGACCGCCAGGGCGATGCCGACCAGAACCAGGGCGAAGACGGAGAGCAGCGTTCTCATCATGCTCCCTTTGTTTCCGCGCCGGCGCCGGCTTGTCAATCAAGCGACCCCGCTTCAACCAGATATGGATGGCATCTCAACGCCGATCGCTATATCTTCTGGTACCGGTGCACGTCTTGGTGTGGGAGGATCGGCATGGGTCAGCGGCCGCATATCATCGTTGTCGGCAATGAAAAGGGCGGGTCGGGCAAATCCACCACCGCTATGCATGTGCTGATCAGCCTGGCCCAGCGCGGCGCCCGCCCCGCTGCCATGGATCTGGATGCGCGCCAGCGCAGTCTCAGCCGCTATCTGGAAAATCGTGCGCAGTTTTTGAGCGAGCACCCGCTCAATCTCTATGTCCCGCCGGTGGCCACAATTCAGCGGTCCGAGGCGCCGGTGGTGGAGGATGCCAAGCGCGACGAGCGGACCCGCTTTGATTTGGCGCTGGCGCGACTGGCCGACCGGCATGACGTCATCCTGATCGACTGCCCGGGCAGCGACACCTATCTGGCGCGCTATGCTCATGCCCATGCCGATACCCTGATCACCCCGGTGAATGACAGCTTCGTCGACATTGATCTGCTCGCCCGGGTCGAGCCGGAGACCCACAAGGTCAAGCGCTTGAGCCTCTATTCCGAAATGGTCTGGGAGGCGCGCAAATGGCGCGCCGCCGCCGATGGCGGCCAGATCGACTGGGTCGTGCTGCGCAACCGCGTGTCGACCTTGAAGGCGCGCAACAAGGCGCGGGTGGAAGAGGTGCTGCTGGGCCTGCAAAAGCGGGTCGGGTTCCGCTATGTCTCCGGCTTGTCTGAACGGGTGATCTTCCGCGAATTGTTCCTGAAGGGGCTGACCTTGATGGATCTGCGCGAGCCGCGCCTGCCGCTGTTGAAGGGGGGCATGACCATGAGCCATGTCGCAGCCCGCGCCGAGGTGCGCCGCCTGGTCGATCATCTACGCATTCCCGTGCCGCGCGGCGATGCTGCCGCGGCGTGACGCGGCCGGCCGTGCTTGAAAGCCCTTGGCGCAGAGGGCATTTTAACCGTGTTATGGCACACACTCCGGACAAACGGGCGGGCGCCGGCCTGCCGGACGACAGCGCTGCTGTGGATGCCTTCCTGGCCCGGCTGGATGCCACCGCGCCGCGCGCTCAGCGCGGGCCGGGCCGGCTGATGTTCGTGCTTGACGCGACCATGAGCCGGCAGCCGACCTGGGACCGTGCCTGCCATCTGCAAGCCGATATGTTCGATGCCGCAGCCGAGGTCGGCGGCATTGAAGTGAAGCTGGTATTCTTCCGCGGCCGGCGCGAGTGCCGGGCCAGCGGTTGGATGGCCGATCCCGCAGCGCTGGGGGTCAAGATGGCCGGGGTGCGCTGCCAGGGCGGGCTGACCCAGATCGGCCGCGCGCTGCGTCATGCGCTAGCGCAAGAGCCGCATCCCGACGCCCTGGTCTATGTCGGTGATGCCTGCGAGGAGCCGGCCGATCCGCTGTGCCACCAGGCCTCTGAGCTCGGCGCCCGCGGCACGCCTGTGTTCCTGTTCCACGAAGGCGGTCATCCGGTGCCGGCGCGGGTGTTCAAGGAAATGGCGCGCCTGTCTGGCGGGGCCTATCTGCCGTTCAGCGAGGCCAGTGCTGACCAATTGCGCGAGCTGTTGCGCGCGGTGGCGGTGTTCACCGGCGGCGGCCGCCGGGCGCTGGAATCTGCCGGTGATGCAGGGGCGCGCCGGCTGTTGGCCGCCTTGCCGCCGTCATGACCTATTTGATCTTGTTGGCGCTGGTCGTGTTCCTCGGCTACGCGCTGCTGCAATGGATTGCTAATGCGCAGCCCCGCGCCATTGCCAAGGTGATCATCGGCGTCGGCCTGGGGCTGCTTCTGGGGCTGGCCGGCTTTCTGCTGGTGACCGGGCGCCTGGCGGCAGCGATTCCCCTGGCGGCGTCCGCCCTGGGCGGTTTGTGGCGGCAGCGCTGGCTGCTGCAATTGGTGATGCGTGGGCTTGCGGAACGCAGCGGCCGGGCCGGCCCCGGCGGCGGCTCCGGGCAGGCGGGACGCGCCGCCGGCAGCAATCAGGTGCGCACGCGCATGCTGCGGATGGTGCTGGATGAGGCCAGCGGCCGCGTCTCCGGCGAGGTGCTGGCCGGCCGCTTCGAGGGCCGCCCGCTGGACAGTCTCAGCCTGGACGATCTGCAAACCCTCATGGCGGAACTTCAGGCCGACGATCCCGACGGCGCGCGGCTGCTGAAGCCCTATCTGGCGCGCCGCCGCAGCCAGGGCGCGGATCAGCAGGGGACAGGCGCGGGCTCCACCGGCGGCCCGATGAACCGAGCCGAGGCGCTGGAGATCCTGGGCCTGCCAGACGATGCCACGGAGTCCGAGATCAGAGACGCGCATCGCCGTCTGATCCGCAAAATCCACCCCGACCAGGGCGGCTCGGGCTACCTCGCCGCCAAGATCAACCAGGCCAAGGCGGCCTTGTTGGGGCGGTGAGGCTGGACAGACGGCCACGCTTGGGGTTTGAAGGCGCGCGCGACGATCTTTCCTGCCCGCTGGAGACCCACCATGCCCCACCACTTCGACCCCACCATTCTGCGCGAATATGATATTCGCGGTATTGTCGGCCAGACGCTGGCCGTGGAGGATGCCCTCGCGCTGGGCCGGGCGTTCGGGACCATGGTGCGGCGGGCCCGCGGCGAACGCGTCATGCTCGGCTATGATGGCCGGCTGTCCTCCCGGGAATTGGCCGCGAGCGTGAGTGACGGGCTGGTCTCGACCGGGTGTGAGGTGCTGGCGATCGGCCGGGGGCCCACGCCGATGCTGTATTATTCCGTCTACGAACTGAATGCCGATGCCGGCATCATGGTGACCGGCTCGCACAATCCGCCGGATTATAACGGCTTCAAAATGATGCTGAAATCCGGCCCGGTCTATGGCGAGGCGATCGCGGACCTGGGGCGCATCGCCGCAGAGGGCGCCTATGCTCATGGCAGCGGCAAGGCCGGCCGGGTCGACATTTTCGAGCGTTATGTCGATCGGCTGATGCAGAATTTCTCCGGCGCCGCGCTGGATGTGGCCTGGGACCCGGGCAATGGCGCGGCCGGTGAGGTGACAGAGGCGTTGGCGCAGCGACTGCCCGGCCGGCACCTGGTCATCAACGGCGCCATCGACGGCAGCTTTCCCAATCACCATCCCGACCCCACGGTGGAGGCCAATCTGGCGCAGCTGAAAGAGGTGGTGCGCACGCAGAACCTGGACCTGGGCATCGCCTTTGACGGCGACGGTGACCGCATCGGCGCGGTCGATTCGCAGGGCCGTGTGGTTTGGGGCGACCAATTGTTGGCGATCCTGGCACGCGACGTCATCGCGCAGCTGCCCGGCGCCACCATCATCGCCGACGTGAAAGCCAGCCAGGTGCTGTTCGACGAGATCGAGAAGGCCGGCGGCACGCCGCTGATGTGGAAAACCGGCCATTCGCTGATCAAGTCGAAAATGGCTGAGGTCGGCAGCCCGCTGGCCGGCGAAATGAGCGGGCACATCTTCTTCAAACACGATTATTACGGGTTCGATGATGCGCTCTATGCGGCGGTGCGGCTGATCGCCTCGGTGTCGCACCAAGGCGGCGATCTGGCCGCCCTGCGCGACGCCTTGCCCGATGCGGTGAACACGCCAGAAATGCGCTTCGACTGCCCGGAGGAGCGCAAGCGCGCGGTGGTTGCCGAAGTGCGTGCGCGGCTGGAACAGGACGGTGCGGAGGTCAACGCCATCGACGGCGTGCGGGTGACCACCCAGGACGGCTGGTGGCTGCTCAGGCCGTCAAACACCCAGGCGGTGCTTGTGGCCCGCTGCGAGGCCAAGGATCAGGCCGGGCTGGACCGGCTGATGGCGCTCTTGCGCGACCAGTTGGACCGCTCCGGCATCGCCTTGCCCGCGGCCTGACCATCGCCTTTTTGTGCAGCGCACAAAAATGTGGGTTGAAGCGCGGGCGGGCATGGAGTATATCCATTGTGCGATGCAACATCGGTGGGCGATGCGGCATCAGACCTTTGGCAGATGAGGATGAGGCTCAGCATGGCGGAAACGACCGGCACCTCCACGCCGCGCAAGCGGACCCCGGCGCGCAAGGCGCCGACCGCGGAAAAGGCGGCTCAGACCTCGGCGGACGCGGCCCTGAGCGGTGCCGACGCAGCCGCTGAGACCGCGCAAACCGTGACCAAGACGATGGATCAGACCCTGGAGCAGACCCTGAAAATGACCAACAAGCAGATGGAAGACGCAACCAAGCGTATGGAAGATCTGGCCGATATGAGCCGCGAGAACATGGAAGCCCTGGTGGCGTCCTCCATGGCGGTGGCCAAGGGCTTCGAGCAGATGGGCGAGCATTTCGTTGCCCTGTCTCGCAAGCAGGTCGAAGACACCCAGGCCTTCTACAAGAGCCTGACCGGTGCGAAGAATATGAAGGAAGCCTTCGACATTCAGAGCGACTTCATGAAGTCGTACATGGAAGGCATGATGGGCGAGATGGGCAAGCTGTCCGACGCTGCCCTGGGCATCAGCCGCGAGGTTGCCGAGCCGATCACCGCGCGGATGTCCGCGACGATGGATCGGATGGGTCAAGCCGCTTAATTTTTAACGCAAGACCGATTAGAATGAGGGGCCGGGTGACCGGCCCCTTTTTTTTGTCGTACAAGAGGACAAGGCCCGCACTGGAACCTTCAAACGGCAAAACGTTATCTTAGGTTCAGATGGTGCGGTTCATGATGGTGGGTGATGAAGATGCATCGGAAGGATGCTTGGATGGCCGGAGACGGCGGCAATGGCGAGGATCGGGAGGACGGACAGGACCGCGGACCCGGCGGCCCGGGAACCGCGCTGCTGACCCGGACCAAGCCGAAAACCAAGCGGCCGTCCATGTACAAGGTTTTGATGTTGAACGACGATTTCACGCCGATGGAATTCGTCGTGCACGTGCTGAAGAAGTTTTTCCGCATGTCGACCGATCAGGCGACTCGGGTGATGTTGCACGTGCATCAGCGTGGCGTCGGCGTGTGCGGCGTGTTCACCTATGAGGTCGCGGAGACTAAGGTGAATCATGTCATCGACTATGCCCGGAAGCACCAGCACCCGCTGCAATGTACCCTTGAAAAGGACTAGGGTTCGGACGCACATTATAGGCAGGATGATTGCCCATTTTGGCGGGTGTGCGAGAAAGGAATTGCCCAGTGCCCAGCTTTTCGCCCCAGCTTGAACAGAGCCTGCACCGCGCGCTGGCCGAGGCCAATACGCGTCACCATGAATATGCCACGTTGGAGCATTTGCTGCTTGGCCTGCTGGATGACAGCGATGCGGTGGCGGTGTTGCGGGCGTGCAACGTTGAGTTGGCCGAGCTGCGCGGGAATCTGGAGCAGTATCTGGACAATGAGCTAGAGAATCTGCGCGTCGAGGATGACAGCGTCGAGGCGACGCCGACGGCGGGGTTCCAGCGCGTGGTGCAGCGGGCGATTCTGCATGTGCAGGGCTCCGGACGCGAAGAAATGACCGGCGCCAATGTGCTGGTGGCGCTTTTCTCCGAAAGAGAGAGCCATGCGGTCTATTTTCTTCAGCAACAGGATATGACCCGGCTCGATGCGGTCAGCTATATCAGCCATGGCATTGTCAAATCCGGCGCGCCCGGCGGAACCGAACGGCGCACCATTCGCGGTGCAGCCCCGGATGAAGAGGGCGAGTCTGCGCGCGGTGAGGCCGGCCAACAGGGCAAGAAGGACAGCTCCGCCTTGGCCAGCTATTGCGTCAATCTGAACGACAAGGCGCGCACCGGTCGGATCGACCCGCTGATCGGGCGGGATCGGGAGATCGAACGCACCATCCAGATCCTGTGCCGGCGGTCGAAGAATAATCCGCTATTCGTCGGCGATCCCGGGGTTGGCAAGACCGCCATTGCCGAGGGTTTGGCGCGGAAGATCGTTGAAGACGATGTCCCCGACGTTCTGACCGACACCACCATCTACGCGCTGGACATGGGCGCCTTGCTGGCCGGAACGCGCTATCGCGGCGATTTCGAGGAACGCCTGAAGGCCGTGGTCGCCGAACTGGAGGCGATGGATCGGGCGATCCTGTTCATCGACGAGATTCACACGGTGATCGGGGCGGGCGCGACGTCCGGCGGTGCCATGGATGCGTCCAATCTGTTGAAGCCGGCCTTGGCCTCCGGGGCGATCCGCTGCATGGGCTCGACCACCTATAAGGAATTCCGCAGCCATTTCGAGCGCGACCGGGCGCTGCTGCGGCGGTTTCAGAAGATCGACGTCACCGAGCCCAGCGTCGCCGACGCGGTGAAAATCCTGATGGGGCTGAAACCCTATTATGAGAAGCATCACAAGGTGCGCTTCACCAATGATTCGGTGAAGGCGGCGGTGGAATTGTCGGCTCGGTACATCACCGACCGCAAGCTGCCGGATAAGGCGATCGACGTGATCGACGAGACAGGGGCGGCCCAGATGCTGGTGGCGCCGTCCAAGCGCAAGAAGCAGGTCGGCGTGAAGGATGTCGAGGCCGTGGTCGCCAAGATCGCCCGCATCCCGCCGAAAGCCGTCACCAAGGATGACAGCCGCATGCTGGCGACCCTCGGCGAGGATCTCAAGCGCGTGGTGTTCGGCCAGGACAAGGCGATCGAGGCGTTGAGTGCCGCCATCAAGCTGAGCCGGGCGGGTCTGCGCGAGCCTAATAAACCGATCGGCAATTATCTGTTTTCCGGGCCCACCGGCGTGGGCAAGACCGAGGTGGCGCGGCAGCTGTCCTCCCTCATGGGCGTGGAACTGATCCGCTTCGATATGTCGGAATATATGGAGCGGCACTCGGTCTCGCGCCTGATCGGAGCGCCCCCGGGCTATGTCGGCTTTGATCAGGGCGGGCTGTTGACCGATGCGGTCGATCAGCATCCGCATTGCGTGCTGCTGCTCGATGAGATCGAGAAGGCGCATCCAGATCTGTTCAACATCTTGTTGCAAATCATGGATAATGGCACGCTGACCGACCATAACGGCAAGAAGATCGATTTCCGGAATGTCATCCTGATCATGACCACCAATGCCGGCGCGGCGGAGTTGGCCAAGGAGACCATCGGCTTCGGCGGCGGGCTGCGCGAGGATGCCGACCAGGAGGCGATCAAGACCCTGTTCACGCCGGAATTCCGCAATCGCCTGGATGCCACCGTGCCGTTCGATTATCTGCCGCCGGAGGTGGTCGGCCGCGTGGTCGAGAAATTCGTGCTGCAACTGGAAGGCCAGCTGGCCGAGCGCAATGTTCATATCACGCTGACCGAAGAGGCCAAGGCGTGGTTGGCCGAGCGCGGCTATGACAAGCATTATGGCGCGCGCCCGCTCAGCCGCCTGATCCAGGAAGAGATCAAGAAGCCGCTGGCGGATGAACTGCTGTTCGGCCAATTGCAGCGCGGTGGTGAGGTGATCGTGCGGCTGAAGGACAAGAAGATCGACTTCGAGATCATCCCCCACGCCCCCAAACCCAAGGCGCAGGCCGACGATCCGGAACCGGAGCCTGTGTGAGGGCAAGCCCCCGCGCCGCCATAAGGGCCGGGGGCTGCGACTCAAAGCCATTGATCAATGGTCACTTGGCCAGCGGGGGGAAGACGCCTCGGGGCTTGCGGCGCAAAACCCACCTCCAACGCCGACCTTTCAGCCGGATCATGGGTTTGCCGTGATCAGCCGCTGCATCTGGGCTGAGCTGAAGGCCATGCGCAGCACCACCATGTCAAAGCCGCTGCGATAGCCGTGCGGCCAACTTTCCACCCGCTCAAAACCGCAGCGTTCATAGAAGGGGGCCACGGCCGGGATGGTGTCGACCACCAGCCAACAGGTGTTGCCCGCGGTCATCTGCGCTGCCTGTGCCGCCCGGTGGGCCGGAGCGCGCGGCCCAGACCCTGCCGGTGCAGATCGTTGCGAACCATGCCCCAGGTCAGCACCACCCGGTTATAGGCCGTGCCGATCTCAAAGCCGCCATAGCCGATCACCTCGCCGTCTCGACGCCTCACCCAATGCGGCCCGTCCGGCGCCTCCAGGGTGGCGGCGAGGTCTGCCTGCTCCGAGGCCTGAAAATAGTCCGGCACATTTAATTGAAACAGGCCGAAAACCGCGGCGCGATCCGCGTCGGAGAAGGCTGTAAAGCTGAACGGGGCCATGGTCGAGGGATCCAGGATGGACACTGTCCTGCCGGCCATAGCAGCAAAGCCACTGTCTGTCTCTTGACCCGGTCGGCCATCCGGTTAAGGTGCGCGGCGCAGGTGCCGGGCCGTGTGGCTCGGTTGGCGCGGGTTATACGGTCCCCGCTCTTCGCCGGCCCCTTTGTGAAACTGCCCCTCCCTTGCCTGTAAATTTTCATGGCAATTGGAGAGATTTGGGACAAAGCGCGCCCCGCACATCCGCTTATAAATCTATGCCCTTTTGATCAATTTATTGACCAATTCTAAAAAAAGCTTGTTTATGAATGCAGTTTGCGTTAATGAGCGGTTGTCAAACAGCGTTAACGCCTTGCGCTGCAACCCAGGGGGAATCCATGAAACCTTATCTAATCATCGGGGCTATGGCAGGATCGTTGGTCGGAATTCCGGCTTTCGCCCAAAGCATCTTGCCGACGAGTTTCTCTGATTCGATCGCGATCGGCGGCAGTACATCTGAGACTTTCACGGTCACCCTGCCCTCCGACGGTCCGGCCACGTCACTCGTCGACATCATATTTTTGGCTGATAACACCGGAAGCTTGGGCGGGGAAATCTTCAATGTCTAAGCCGCTGCGGACACTCTTTTGGCGGATATCGCTTCCAAACCCGGCCTCGATGTTCAGTTTGGTGTCGCCTCCTATTTCGGCGATCCTGTGGAGGGTTTGGCGCTCGGAAATCCTGCCATCGGTGGAAATTCATCCAGCTTCGCCTTCAATTTGCAAACGCCGATTACGGATGATTTAGCGGCGGTTGAATCCGGGATCGATGCCTGGTTCGCATCTGGTGGGGGTGATTCACCGGAAGGTGGCCTTTTTGCATTGCAACAATTGGCTACGGCCGGTGGCCCGACTGACGGGATCGGAGCAAGTGATACCGGTCTCGGCACGGGTCTCGATGTTGGTTTCCGGGAGGCAGCCCAACAAGTGATTGTATGGTTCGGTGACGTCAATCAACATACGGAAACAGTGGACCTTGATGAGGCGATTGCCGCCTTGACTGCTGAAAATATAATCGTGAACGCGATCTCGACGCCGGGAGGCGGGCTTGATGCGGGATTTGGCGGCGAGCCCGCTGGTCAAGGCTCTGCTATTGCGGCTGCGACAGGAGGCGTCAGCACCACGACGACCGACGCCGATCTTGTGGATACCATCTTCGAGACTATCGAGGCTGTAACGGACACTTTGGATATCTCCTTAGTCCCTTCGGGTCTTCCAAGTGATTTGACTGTGAATTTTATTCGTGGTGGTCTCGGCGGAGATCCGAGTGACTGCGATGATGTCGTGGCGGGGGGGTCGTGCGACATTACCGCAATTTTCGACAGTGTTGGTGGGGCGGGTGTCTTTGATTTCGATCTGATTGCACCTGGAATTGCTGGTGGCTTGACTGACATCACCATTACGGTCGTTGGTGAAGTGCCGGTGCCTGCATCAATGGCACTGATGGGGCTGGGGCTGACTGTTTTCGGCGCTGCTGCACGCCGGCGCCCGGTTTAAGCTCGGTCTCCTCTAGAGCAACATCCGACCGATTGGAATCGCTCTGCGATACTATTCGGTCGGATAAAGTTGCTTGCTCCCTTAGAAGGCAGGTACTTTCATCTGGTCAAGCGCGACGACGATTGCTCAGATAATGCCTTAGGGAAGTGGGTGGCCGCATGCAAATCTCATGCGCGCGGCCGTATGTCATTGTGTCTGATGGCCCGGCTTCTTCACAACGGGTCGACCAAGTGAGGAGCGTGCTATGGGCTTGCGACGAATTGTTGTCTTTACCGCCTGGGCATTCAGCTTATTTTCATGCGTGGAAGTGGCAAATGCCGCGCCGGAAACATTCCACCTAAATAATGGTCTTGACTTTGAGCTTCCCAGCCTAGAGCCAATCTTTAACGAGCCATGGCCTTTAGTGTCAGAGCCCGCGAAACCCAGTCAAGTTAGAGACATTAGAGAGCGGCTATCGTCGACCCACAGCTTGTTTCGTGCGGTGGACATGATCGAGTCCGGACGGTTCGAGAGCGCAAACAATTTCATCCTCCAAGCGTTTGCGCAGCAGCCCGAATTGCAGCAGGACGGTCTGGCGCTAGAGCTGCGTGCGATGGCTGAAGCACTGACAGGCCAGTTGGAGGCATCTGTTACGACCTTTGATCGGGCCGCTGAATTACAGCCCGGAAGCAGCGCACCCCTAACAAAAAAGGGAATTGCGTTAAGTGCAGCCGGTCAGTTCGAGCAGGCCGCAATCGCGTATGAAGCCGCCCTGCAGCGCCAGCCCGGCGATCTGTTGGCGCAAAGCCGGCTGGGGTTATTGTACACCGCTTTTCGGGACTACGATCGGGCGGTGCCGTTATTGTCGGCAGTATTGAAGACACGCGCAGAGTCAACGGCGGTCGATATCGTGGCTGCCCTCGGCAAGATTGCGGTCGAGCAAGGCCGGCCCGATGACGCGATCGCGCTTTTGGCGCCGCGAATATCACCTTCCCTGGAAAACGCTCGGGCGCAGTTGACCTTCGGCCTGGCCCTGTTTCTCGACGGGAAGTTGGAGCGCGCCCTGCTGCATTTGGAGCAGGCGCACGCCCAAGCTCCAGAAGATTTTCAAGCGGCCTTCGCCGTCGGCCGAGCCTATGCTTTGGCCAGACGGTTCGATGAGGCGGCGGCTGCCTTTAGCAAAGCGATCGCATATCGGACGGATGATCCAGTTCCCGCCATCCGTGAGCTGGCCCTTGTGCGGTTGGCGTCGTCCCAATTTGCGGAAGCTGAAGCTCTCTTTGCGAAGATTGCTCAAGAAGGCAACGCCACCCCATTTGATCTTGCGCGTCTGGGCGAAGTTCAAGTTCTGCGCGGGAACTTTCAGGCTGCACAAGACACTTATGAGCAAATGTGCCAGCGCTTTCCTGACAGTTCGGAAAGCTATCAGAAGCTTGCTTCATTTCAAGCGAGCCTACGCCAATATTCCAAAGCGGAGGCAACGCTTATTGCCGGCCTTGGCAGACTCGGAGAAGACGCGACTTTACTTCGGACGCTGGCGTTGCTGTACGGTCGTCAAGGTGCAGTCAGTGAGGCCATTGCGGCAGCGGACCGTTGGGTCACCGCGGCACCCGATGATGCTGCAGCTCTGGAAATGCTTGGCGTCCTGTATGAAGAGGACGGTAATTTCTCCGATGCCATGGAGTCCTATCGATCGGCATTAGCGAAAGACCCGAACCGCTTTAACGGCTTCTCCGGTTGGTTCCGGTGGCACAAGATGTGGGGCGTGGGGCTTGTGCGAGGTAGAGTGTTCCGGTAATGTTCCTGCATGGCCAGCCGCTGGAAACATGATCGCCCGCTCTCCCGCGCGCAGTTCGAGGCGCGGTTCCCGGATGACGCCGCCTGCGCGGCCTACCTCGCGCAAAAGCGCTGGCCCGATGGTTTCCTCTGTCCCAGGTGCGGCGGCGGGAAGGCTTGGGCGCTCAAGACCAAGCCCCATACCTGGGAGTGCGCTGGCTGCCGGCGGCAGACCTCCGTCACAGCAGGCACGATCAAGCACGGCAGCCATATGCCGCTGAAGACCTGGTTCACCGCCATCCACATCATCACCAGCCATTCAAACGGGATCTCCGCCCTGCAGTTGCAGGCCCAGCTCGGGCTGGGCAGCTACGAGACCGCCTGGAGCCTGCTGCAGAAGCTCCGCCGCGCCATGGTCGATCCCGAGCGCGGCCTGCTCCAGGGCGTCGTGGAAATCGACGAGACCGAGATGCCCCTGCGGCGCAAGGATGATCCCCCTGCCGGCGGGCAGGGCCGCAGCCCGCAGGGCAAGATGTTCGTCGCCGGCGCGGTGGAGCTCTCGCCGGACGACCAGCCCCGCCGTATCCGTCTCGCGCCGATCGTGGACTTCACCGCTGCCACCCTCAAGCCCTTCGTCGCGGCTACCGCCGCGCCTGGCGCCAAAGTGATCACCGATGGCTGGTCCGGCTATGTCGGTCTGCCCGATCACACCCACGAGGCAAAGGTCGTCGGCAAGATGGCCGCCCACATCATCCTCCGCTGGACCCACCGCGTGTTCTCGAACCTCAAGCGATGGGCGCTCGGCACCTTCCACGGCCTGCGCCGACAGCACCTGAGGCGCTACCTCGACG
>JBHJGS010000041.1:0-45602 GCA_050331575.1 Rhodothalassiaceae bacterium
TTTCCTCCAGAAAGGACGGATCGAAACGCATAGTCAGAAGACTAGAGCAACCTCCGACCGATTGGAATCGCGATACGATGCCAAACGGTCGGACAAGTTCCTCGCCCCCGCCGAGAGCGTTGCCCGATCGCATTGGCTCACGTTTGGTGAGCAATGAGGCCGGACGCAGCACTCTAACCCTATGAATCGGACAGTCTTTTCTGGGCCAAACCGACTCTCGATGTGAGTCGGTTTGATCGGAAAAGGCCCTAAAGGGCGGGCGTCTGCCCATGCCGCCCGCCCACCGGCCCGACGAAGCCGACCCGCCGTTGAAGACGACCCGAACGGGTCTCGATGAGGGCTAGGACAATAAGGATTTGACTTGCTGAGAGGCCTTGGCGAAGTCCATCTGGCCGGCATAGCGGTCCTTCAGGAGACCCATGCAGCGGCCGATATCCTTCAGCGACTCTGCCTGAGCCTCGGCCACCGCCTCCTGGCAGGCCGCGCGGATCTCCGACTCGTCCAGCTGCTTGGGCAGAAAGCTCTCGATGACGGCGATTTCTTCGCGTTCCCGCTCGGCCAATTCACACCGGCCACCCTCCTCATAGGCACGGATGCTGTCGCGGCGCTGCTTGATCATCTTGGTCAGGATCTCCGCAATGGCGGCATCATCCTCTGCCTCGGCAGTTCCATCGGCACGGGCAGCGATATCGCGATCCTTCACCGCGGCCAGCACCAGGCGCAGTGTGGCAACCCGGGTCATATCCTTGGCACGCATAGCCTCTTTCAGACTGTCTTTCAGACGGTCACGCAGCATGCTTTTTCCCTTTTCTTGAAACGATTCTACCCCGGCACCCTAACGGATCACGCATCACCCGGCGCAGGCGGCGGACTCTAGCCACCTCAGCGCTCTGGCGCAATCGCGGCAAGTCCGGCTAACGTCTTGCAAAAGCTATGTAAAATTTTTGTTGATGATCGCTTGACCGGATCGGGGCGAATTCCTAGTGTCCCGCGGATTTGCCCGGCCGGGCGCCGTATCACGGTATGTGATATCTCCGGGAGCGACCTGCAATGCCAGAGCCTGCGTTTCTGCCTGCCGACACCACGGCGGTGCTGGTGCTGTCGGACGGCTCGGTGTACGCAGGCCAGGGCGCGGGCGCTGTCGGCGACGCGGTGGGCGAACTGGTCTTCAACACCGCGATGACCGGCTATCAGGAAATCCTCTCCGATCCGTCCTACGCCCAACAGATCCTGACCTTCACCTTTCCCCATATCGGCAATGTCGGCTGCAATGGCGAGGATAATGAGGCTGAACGCGCCTTGGCGCTGGGGTTTGTGGCCCGCGAGCCGATCTCCGAGCCAAGCAATTGGCGCGCGGACCAAAGCCTGGGCGACTGGGCGCGGGAGCGGGGCCTAATCGGCCTGACCGGGGTCGATACGCGCGCGCTAACCCGGACCATCCGCCGCCTGAACGCGCCCGCGGCCGCCATCGCCCATGATCCCGACGGCCGTTTTGACTTGCCGGCGCTGCGACAAAAAGCGCAGGACTGGCCGGGGCTGAAGGGCATGGACCTGGCGGTCGGGGCCGGCGGGCAACGCGGCTATGACTGGACCCAAGGCGGCTGGGTGCGCGCCACCGGCTATGGCAAGGGCGGCGGGGCCGGGCCGAAGCTGGTGGTGGTGGACTATGGCACGAAGCACACGATCTTGCGCAGTCTGACCCATGCCGGCGCCCGGGTGACGGTCGTTCCGGCACGCACTCCCGCAGACGAGATCCTGGCGCTGAGCCCGGACGGAGTGGTGCTGTCCAACGGCCCGGGCGACCCGGCGGCCACGGCAGACACGGCCGTGCCGCAGATCCGCAAGCTGATCAAGGCCGGCACGCCGCTTTACGGCATCTGCTTGGGCCACCAGCTGCTTGCCCTGGCGCTGGGCGGGCGCACCGTGAAGATGACCCACGGCCATCACGGCGCCAATCATCCGGTGAAGGATCTGAAAACCGGCAAGGTTGAGATCGTGTCGATGAACCACGGCTTCGCGGTCGATGCGGACAGCCTGCCGGCCGATGTTGCGGTGTCGCAGATCTCCTTGTTTGACGGCACGGTGTGCGCGATCGAGGCGTCCGGGCGCAAGATCCTGTCGGTCCAGCAGCATCCCGAGGCCTCCCCCGGTCCGCAGGACAGCCTGGCCCTGTTCGGCCGCTTCCTGGAGATGCTGGGGTGAGCTCGACCACCACCCTTCACGCCCCCTCACCCCAACCCCTCTCCCACACAGGGGAGAGGGGTTCTTTTTCCTCTCTCCTTTCGTGTGGGCGAGGGGCTTGACGCTTTGACTGCTTGATCGGGAAGCCGCCGCCATGCCCAGACGCACCGACCTTTCCTCCATCTGCATCATCGGCGCGGGCCCGATTGTGATCGGGCAGGCGTGTGAGTTCGATTATTCCGGGACCCAGGCGGTCAAGGCGCTGAAGGCGGAGGGGTATCGGATCATTCTGGTCAATTCCAACCCCGCCACGATCATGACCGATCCAGAACTGGCCGACGCCACCTATGTTGAGCCGATCACGCCGGAAATGGTCGCCAAGGTGCTGGAAAAGGAGCGGCCCGATGCGCTGTTGCCGACCATGGGCGGCCAGACCGCGCTGAATGTGGCGCTGGCGCTGGCCGAGGACGGCACCCTAGAGCGGCTGGGCGTGGAGATGATCGGCGCCAATCGCGCGGCGATCGAAAAGGCGGAGGACCGGCAGAAATTCCGCAACGCCATGGACCAGATCGGCCTGGAAAGCCCGCGCTCGGTGCTGGCGACCTCGCTGGACGAGGCCTTGGCCGCCCTGGAGACCACGGGCCTGCCGGCGATTATCCGGCCCAGCTTTACGCTGGGCGGCACCGGCGGCGGCATCGCCTATAACCGGCAGGAATTCGAGGAGATCGCCCGGCGCGGGCTGGATGCCTCACCGGCCAATCAGATCCTGGTCGAGGAATCCGTGCTCGGCTGGAAGGAATATGAGATGGAGGTGGTGCGCGATCGCAACGACAATTGCATCATCGTCTGCTCGATCGAGAATGTCGACCCGATGGGCGTCCACACCGGCGACAGCATCACCGTGGCACCGGCGCTGACCCTGACGGATAAAGAATATCAGATCATGCGCAACGCCTCCATCGCGGTCTTGCGCGAGATCGGCGTGGAGACCGGCGGCTCCAACGTACAGTTCGCGGTCAATCCCGCCGATGGCCGGCTCGTCGTCATCGAGATGAATCCGCGGGTTTCGCGGTCCTCCGCGCTGGCGTCCAAGGCCACGGGCTTTCCCATCGCCAAGATCGCCGCGAAGCTGGCGGTGGGCTACACCCTCGACGAACTGGACAATGACATCACCGGGGTGACGCCGGCGTCATTTGAGCCGACGATCGATTATGTCGTCACCAAGGTGCCGCGCTTCACCTTTGAGAAATTCGCCGGCACCGACCCGCACCTGACCACCTCGATGAAATCGGTGGGCGAGGCCATGGCGATCGGCCGGTCCTTCCCGGAAAGCCTGCAAAAGGCCCTGCGCTCCATGGAGACCGGCCTGGCCGGGCTGGATGAGGTGGCGATCGAGGGCTATTCCGGCCCCGAGGGCGACCCCGCCGCCCTGATCGCCGCGATCACCCAGCCGACGCCGGAGCGGTTGTTGATGATCGCGCAGGCCATGCGCGAGGGGCTGGATATCGAGCTGATCCAGTCGGTCACCCGCTATGACCCCTGGTTCCTGGGCCAGATCGAACGCATCGTCGATGCCGAACGGGCGGTGCGCGAACACGGTTTGCCGGACCAGGCGGAGGACCTCCGGGCGCTGAAGATGCTGGGCTTTTCCGACGCCCGATTGGGTCAGCTGGCGGCCATGGACGAGGCGCTGGTGCGCGCCAGGCGCCATGCCATGCAGGTGCGGCCCAGCTTCAAACGCATCGACACCTGTGCCGCGGAATTCGACGCGCGCACGCCCTATCTCTACGCCGCCTATGACTATCCCAGCTACACCGTTTCCGGCGAGGTTGTGGCCCCGGAAGACGAGGCCGGTGTCAGCGAGCGCGACAAGATCGTCATCCTGGGCGGCGGCCCGAACCGCATCGGTCAGGGCATCGAGTTCGATTATTGCTGCTGTCATGCCTGTTTCGCGCTCAGCGACGCGGGCTTTGAGACCATCATGATCAATTGCAATCCGGAGACGGTGTCGACCGACTATGACACCTCCGACCGGCTGTATTTCGAGCCGCTGACGACGGAGGATGTGCTGGAGGTGCTGGCAGCAGAGCAGGCGCGCGGCAGCTTGAAGGGGGTGATCGTGCAGTTCGGCGGCCAGACGCCGTTGAAGCTGGCCAAGGCGTTGGAGGCGGCGGGCATCCCCATTCTCGGCACCTCGGTGGATGCCATCGACCGGGCCGAGGACCGCGACCGCTTTCAGGCGCTGATCCATGAGTTGGGGTTGCGCCAGCCACCCAACGGCATCGCCCGCTCCGTCGCCGAGGCGGTGTCGATCGCCGAGCATATCGGCTATCCGGTGCTGATCCGGCCCTCTTATGTTCTGGGCGGCCGCGCCATGGAAATCGTTCACGATCGCGCCGATCTTGAGCGCTATATGACGACGGCCGTGAAGGTCTCCGGCGACAGCCCGGTTCTGATCGACGGCTTCTTGAACGACGCCATCGAGGTGGATGTCGACGCGCTGGCCGACGGCCACGACGTGTATCTGGCGGGCATTCTGGAGCATATCGAAGAAGCCGGCATCCATTCCGGAGACAGCGCCTGCTCTTTGCCGCCCTATACGCTCAGCGACGAGGTGCTGGGCGAGATTGAGCAGCAGACCCGCGCCTTGGCCCTGGCCCTGGGCGTGAAGGGGCTGATGAATGTGCAGTTTGCCCTGAAGGATGGCCAGGTGCATCTGATCGAGGTCAATCCGCGTGCCTCGCGCACGGTGCCGTTCGTCGCCAAGGCCAATGGTCAGGCGCTGGCCAAAATCGCCGCGCGGGTCATGGCCGGCGCGGCGTTGGCCGAGTTCGGGCTGGAACGGCGGCGCAACGCCCATGTCGCGGTGAAGGAGGCGGTGTTCCCGTTCGCCCGCTTCCCCGGCGTGGATGTGCTGCTGGGCCCGGAAATGAAATCGACCGGCGAGGTCATGGGCCTGGACCGGGATTTCGAGCGCGCCTTCCTGAAAAGCCAGATGGCCGCGGGCACCGTGCTGCCGAAACAAGGCGAGGTGTTCATTTCGGTCAAGGAGACCGACAAGGCCGGTGCGGTGCCGTTGGCGCGCCAGCTCATCGAGATGGGCTACTCCATCGTCGCCACCGCCGGAACCGCGCGCTTTTTCAGCGACCGCGGCGTGCAAGTGACCCCGGTCAACAAGGTCGCGGAGGGCCGCCCGCACATCATTGATCGGCTGAAGAATGGCGAGGTCGATCTGATGTTCAACACCACCGAAGGCAAGCAGTCGATCGACGACAGCTTCGAGCTGCGCCGCACGGCGCTGACCATGGGCATTCCCTATTACACCACTTTGGCCGAGGCGCGAGTGGCGGTGAAGGCCATGCAGGTGCTGCGCACCGGCCAATTGGACGTGGCACCGCTGCAGGCCTATACCTGACCGCATCCGTGTGTTTTCCACAGAACCCAGTCCCGGGTGCGGCGTTCGTCTGTGACCGGGGCAGCGTCTCCGGCGTTTCCGCCACATGAGGCACGCGCCATGACCAACCCACGCCAACGCGCGGATCTCGGCGCCATGATGCTGGATCCGAACCGCTATTTCGACAGCCCGCAAGCGGTGGTCGAAGACATGCATCTCAGCCGCACCGAAAAGCTTTCGATCCTGCGCGTAATGGAAGTGGATGCACGCGAACTGCAGGTCGCAACGGAGGAGAATATGCCGGGCGACACCGCCATGCCGGCGCTGGCCGATATTCTCGATGCGATCCGCCAGGTCGCCCCCGACGCCGCTGAGCAGACGGCGCGGGATAGCGGCGGCGCCATGAAACACTGACCGCGCCCGCAACCGTTTGCGCGGCCACCGCCTTACGGTTTCTCCGCCTCATAGTAATGCGAGCCGCCCTCATCGCTGTGGCTCGCCAACAGCCGCAATCCCGCATCGCTGAGCAGGCGGCGATAGGCCGCCTCGCCCAGGGAGGTGGATACGCTGCCGCTCAGCCGATCGGTCCAGGTGCCGACCTGACGGGGCGCGGACAAAAGCAGGCGGCCGGCCGGCTTCAGCGCGGCTGAGAAGCGCGTGATCAGCAGGCGCTGGCGATCCGCCGGCAGCAGGAAGATCAGGCCGATCGCCAGGATCGCGTCGAACCGCCGGTCGAAGAAGCGGCTGTGTTCGGCCGGTTCGCACGCCACCGGCACATTGGCGAACTGCTGCTTGAACGCGGCCACCATGGCGGGCGAGGCATCAATGGCCCACACCGACAAGCCCGCCTCGATCAAGGCCGCCGTCATCGGCTCGCCAAAGCCGCAGCCGACATCGACGACACAGCCGCCGGACGGCAGGCTGGCCGCCCAGCGCTGCACCAGCGCGCGCCCGGTGTCGCTGCGTGCCGCCATAAACTCCGCAGCGATGGCGTCATAGCCGTTCGACGGATCTTCACGCATAGCCGCTGCAATTCCTGGCGCGCCATGGTCCACTCTTGGATTGCCCATTCGAAACCCGATCGACGGCTTTATAACGGCTAAGGAACGAATGGCCGTGAGGGCGATCCCGGCGGCATTTATGCCGGCGCGGAACCGGGCTGCGCAAGCCGACGTTCAGATCAAGTTGCTGGCACCATAGAAGGCGGCTCAAGACAGACCCGGCGGCGCAGTCGCTTGCCTTTAGGAGGATTTCAGCTATGAAAGCGTTGAATGTTTTGGCCCAGATTTTACTGATCATCGGTGGCCTGAATTGGGGCCTTGTCGGCGTCTTTCAGTTTAACTTGGTCGCAGCAATCTTTGGCGGGTCTGACGCAGCGTTCGCGCGCATCATTTACACCCTGGTGGGCCTGGCAGCCGTTTATGGGATCTATTTGTTGCGCCCGGTCAGTGAAGATAAGGAAGCCACCCACACCGCCCGCACCGGCGCCCCCCGCCGCTAACGGCGCACGCCCGGGAGCGTCGTGCACTCCGAAGGCTTGGGGAGGCGCGTCGGCTCCTCCCGGCCTAAGGGGCTGGTGGGTCAGGGTGCTGCGGCCCCGGTACACGGCGCCGCGCCACGGGCGGCCGCCTGCAGGGCTGCCCGCACAGCCATCGGCCGGTCCGTCGCGATGACATGCAGACCAGGCGCGGCCAAGGCAACGTAGCGCGAGTCCTCCCCAGACTGTTCAATGCGCGCGTCGAACGAGTCCGGCCCGCCCAGCGTGCCGAAGCTGACGCGAAAGCCGGCTCTATCCAGTGCCTCGATCAAGGCCGGATCATGCTGCCGTGTCCCTGTCCAGGCGATCGTCCGTGCCGGATCAAAGCCGTCTTGGACCAGCGTGTCCGCCGCCTGCGCATTGTCCACTGAGACCGACATCATCGCCCAGGGGGCAGCGGCCGCCCAGCTGCGTGCCCGCGCGGGACGGCCGGCGATCAACAAAACCCGATCCTGCGCCGCCTCCGCCTCAACCAGCCGAAACATCCGGCCGACATCGACACCGCGCTTGACGTCCAGCTTCAAGATGGCGCCGGTTCGGCCTGCCCAGCGCAGCGCCTGCTTCAAGGAAGGCGGGTGAAACGCGGTGACGGTTCCGCCGGCGTCTTTCAAATAGAGCCGCTGGATGTGCGCCCAATCCACCGCATCGACCGAGCCTGAGCCGGTGGTGGTGCGGTCCAGCGTGCTGTCATGCATCAAGAACAGCACGCCGTCGCGCAATTGCGCGACATCGACTTCCAAATAAACGATGCCAGCGTCAACGCTGCGCTGGAAGGTTTCGAGGGCGTTTTCCGGAAAGCCAGGTGCGGGGCCGCCACGATGGGCACTCACCATGGTCAGATCACGCTGGTCAAGACAGGCCAGGAGAGCTTGCAGATCCTCCGCAGCGCTGGCGGACGGTGCACCCGCCGCAAGCGCGCTGATCAAGGCTAAGGGCCGCGCGAAAGCAAGCATGATCGGACCTTATGGCTGGCCGCCGCGTAGCCGCTGCATACGGTCTTGCATCTTGCGCGCACGCTCCAGTTGCAGGCCGGCTTCGACATGGCGAGGGTCAATCCGCACCACGCGCTCCCACAATTCCACCGCCCGATCCAGATTCTGCTTTTGAAACGCTTCAACGGCCTGGCGGTGCAAGTCATCGGCCAAGTCCTCGCGCAGCGGCTGAAACCGCTCTTGCGCAATCGGCTGGTCCGGATCCAGTTGCAAGGCTTCCTCGAACGCTTCGAAGGCGCCATAGCGGGCATTGGCACTGGCCAGCAAGACGCCCGCCTCGGCATAATGCTCAGCGGCCTTCTGCGGTTCGTCCGGTGCCAGCCGCTTGGCTTCCCCGACATGGGCCTCCACCAATTGATCGCGCAGACGGCCGCTGTCCCGGTCGCTTTGATAGGGGCCGCGCAACAGCTCCAAAGCCTCCTCGAAGGCACCGGATGCCAACAAGGTCTCCGCGCTGGCCAGCACTTCTAATTCGCTCATCGGCTCCGCCGGCGCCGGCGCGGTAAGCTCCGCGTCAACAGCGGCCAGAGCCGCTTCGGTCTGCGTTGGCGCGCTCTCCACGGCAGCGGCCGGTTCGGCGTCAACGGCTGGCGGCGCGCCCGGTCCGTCGGGCCCGGCATTGGCCGGCGGCGCATCTTCCCCACGCTCCAGCGCCTGGTCGCTGGGCGCCGCTTGGCCCGGACCCTCTTTGCCCGGAGCTGCCTTGCCCGGTGCTGAGCCTGGGTCCGCATCCGCGGCGGTGGTCATGGTTCGCTGGGCGGGATCCTCGGCCGGCGGGTCCTGTGCGTCAGTCTCTGGCTCGGCTGCGGATGCGCTCATTGTCGGAGGCCCGGGCGCTTGGTCAGGCTTCGGCGCAGCGGTGCGGTCGGCCACCTTGTCCAAGCCGCCGGTCAGCGCCTCATCGGCGACCGCTTGGCCAGGCGTGCCGGGAATGCGCAGGGTCTGCCCAACCACAACATTATTCGGTCGGGCAATGTCGTTGAACCGGGCCAGAGCGACGAACAGCAGCGGATCGCCGAGATATTTGT
This sequence comes from Rhodothalassiaceae bacterium, assembly GCA_050331575.1. Taxonomy (GTDB): domain Bacteria; phylum Pseudomonadota; class Alphaproteobacteria; order Sphingomonadales; family Rhodothalassiaceae; genus JBHJGS01. The sequence goes on from JBHJGS010000041.1 coordinate 9,133, forward strand.
CGGCAATGGTCGATAGCGACTCACCCTCGCCAATACGGTATTCGAACGAGTCGCTGCCCAGCAACTCCGCCGGCGGCGTGGTCAATTGCTCCAGCAGATGCCTGGCGCGGCTGCTGTTGGGCACCGCGCTCAGATACGCCACCAATTCCACCTCGGCGGCATCAAATTGGCCATCCTCCAGATGCTCAACCGCCAACCGGAAGCGCTGCGTCGGGCTTAGACCCGGACGCGGCTCGACGCGCGGCTGTCCGGGCGTCGACGCGGACGCGGATGCCGCAGTGGGCTGGCGGACCGAGGGCTGGTCGCCGTCTTGCGGGACGCAGCCGGCGGCGGCGAGACTGATCACCAGGCCAATCCAAGGTCCAAGCCGCCTTGCATGCCTCATCTTTTCCACCCCTTTTGTTGCCCCCGGGTAAGATCGGGCCGACGCGGCCATGCCATGACCAAGCCTGCAAAGGCTCTATAACCGGCTCGCACGCCGCGGCAAGTCTGCGCCGCCGCTTGTGCCATGTTTTGACTTCCGTGTAGCGCAGTCTTGCCGCTATTCCAACCGGGACAAATCGCCGGGTGCTCACTGAAACGGGACGGTAGGATCCTTGCCTTAACATCCTGCGAATTTGTAGATTGCAGTGTATGTATTGAGGAGAGGGGCGGTGCTCGACACCATCGGGCGTTATGAAGTCGTCGGCCAATTGGGATCCGGCGCCATGGCGGATGTCTATGAGGCGCGCGATCCCTCGATCGGCCGTCACATCGCCGTGAAAGTCATGAAACCGGAAATGGCCGCCGATCAGGATCTGGTCGGCCGATTTCTGCGGGAAGCACGGGCAGCCGGTTGCCTGAACCACCCCAATATCGTCACCTTGTTCGATTTCGGCGAGTTCGACGATAAGCCGTTCATCGCGATGGAGCTGGTCCGCGGCCAGACCTTGGAAGACGTGATCAATAACGGCGAGCGCGTCCCGCTGGACCGGGTCTTGTCCTACGCCCAGCAATTGGCCTCGGCGTTGGAGTTCGCTCATGCCCGCGGCGTCGTGCACCGCGACATCAAGCCGGGCAATATCGTGGTCTGTGATGAAGGCCAGAAGGTCCAGATCCTCGACTTCGGCATCGCCCGCTTGGAGGAAGCTGCGCGGCAGAGCGGCGACATGATGCAGACCCAGGTCGGCACGATCGTCGGAACGCCGCGCTATATGTCGCCTGAACAGGTGATGGGCAAGGAGATTGACCGCCGCTCTGACCTATATTCCCTGGGCGTGGTCCTGTACGAACTGCTCACCGGCGACCGCGCCTTCTCCGCGGCGACCCTGGCGACGCTGATCCACAAGATCACCAATGAAGACTTGCCCGCGCTGGAGAAATCCGGTGTCGACGCGCCGCGCGGCGTGCAGTTCATCCTGCGCAAGCTTCTGGCGAAGAATCCGGACAAGCGGTATCAAAGCGCCGCCCAGCTTCAGGCGGCGCTGGACCGGGAAATCCGCGGTCTGCAAGAGCGCGAGGTGCATGCGCGCAAGGACCGCTATTTGCCGTTCCCGGTGAAGGTCACCGCGTTGATGGCCGTGGCCACCCTGGTGCTGATGGTGATCGGGTCGACCATCATCTACAATCGTCAGGTCGAGGCGATGCGCGATCAGGTGATCGATGCCGGGGTGTCGCTGGCCAAGTTCATCGCCTCGGAAAGTGCGATCCCGGTCCTCAGCGAGGAATGGTATGCGCTCGAGGCGGCGGTGGAGGAAGCGACCCGGCGGGACACCTACGAATATCTGGTGATCACCGATTTTGACGGCCAGGTGCGCGCAGCCAGCGAGCCCTCCCTGGTCGGGCAACGCTATAACGGGCCGGACGGCGGCATCGCGCGCGGCACCGTCGATGATGTCGCCGTCGCCGACCTGACCGGTCCCAGAGGCGATCTGTTGGGCTTTTCCGCTCCGATCAGCTTTCAGGCGCAACCGATCGGGACGATCTATCTGGGCCTCTCGCAAGCGCCTTTGGAACAGGCCGCAGCGCTGACCGAACGCATGATGCTGATCCTGGCCGCGGTGGTGGTCACCGCCATGTCGGCGATCACCTTTCTTCTTGCGCGTCTGTTCCAGCATCCGATTCGCGTGCTCAACGATGCGCTGAAGCAGGCGCAAGGCGGCAATTTCAATTTCCGCATCTCAGAGACGCGCAAGGATGAATTCGGCACGCTGTTCGACAGCTTCAATGCCCTGGCCGCCTCGATGGACCAGCCGGACACGCCGCCCAGCGCAACCGACAAGCCCGAGCCGCCATGCCCGGAGATGATCGCCGACGATCAACCGGTTGCGGACGCCACGGTGGTGGCCGGCTCACCGCCTAGCCTGCCTGACACCGCCTATGCCGATGACCAGGATGGCACCGTGGTCGCGCCGGCGGCCCGCCCAGCAGATCCAGCAGTTCAGGCAGATCAGGCCCGGCCAGAGGCTGAGACAGATCCGAAGTCCGACACAGACGATGACCAGGGAGATGTGCGCAATGTCCATGCAGGCGGCTCTTAATGTGCGCGCTCTGGCCGCGGCCCTGGCGGCGTTGGTTTGTGCCGGCTGCGCTGGCGCTCCAGCGCCCTATATGGAGGTCGCAAGGGACGAGAGCCTGGCGGTGATCGTCGCCAACCGGGCGATGAGCCTGGAGACACTGGCGCGCGCCTATTACGGCGATGCCGACCGAGCCTCGGACCTGGCGCGGTTCAACCGCATGGACCGGGTCGAACCGGGCCAGGATGTGGTCGTGCCGTTGCGCGCGGCGGCAACCGGCGGCATCAGCGCAGACGGCTATCAGACCGTTACGATCCTGTGCTACCACCGCTTCACCGATGCAGCGACGTCGGACAACCGCATGATCGTCACGGCCGCGGCGTTCCGGCGCCAGCTGCGCTATCTGCGCGATCATGGCTATAAGGTCGTGCCGCTGTCCCAGGTGGTTGATTTTCTCGACCGGAAAGCGGATCTGCCGGACAAGGCGGTGGTCTTGACCATCGATGACGGATTTCGGTCGGTGTATTCGGTGGCCTATCCGATCCTGCGCGACTTCAATATGCCCGCCACATTGTTCGTTTATCACGACTTCATGGGCGGCGATCTGGCCCTGACCCGCAGCCAGTTACAGGACCTGGCCGCCTCCCCCCTTTTCGATCTGCAATCTCATTCCAAAACCCACGACAATCTGGCGCTGCAGCGCCAGGGCGAAAGCGTGCAGGCCTATCGCCGCCGTCTCATCGCGGAGGTGGAAGTGCCCGAGGCGGCCCTGAAGCGGCTGAATGCCGGGCCGCAATATGCCTTCTCCTACCCTTACGGCAATGGCAGCCTAGACCTGATCGACATCCTGCAAGAGCGGGGCTATCGCATCGCCACCACGGTCCAGCGCGGCGGCAATGCCTCCTTCTCTCACCCTTACATGCTGCGGCGGACCATGATCTTCGGCGATGACGATCTGGACACGTTCATCCGCCGGCTGGAGAGCTTTGAGCGGGTGTGGCGCGGATGAGGCTGCGGCTGGGACACGCGGCGGTGGTCTGCCTGGCCGCCGCCGTCTGTGCCTGCGCCGGCAGCGCCCCGCAGGCACAGCTGACCCAGGCGGTCCGCGAGCAGCTTGTCGAGGATTATCGCACCCGTGCCGCCGATCGCCTGGCAGCGAAAGACTGGCGTGGCGCGCTGGAGGCCCTGGCGGTGCTGCGCACGCTCAGCCCGAACGAGCCAATGATTGAACAACAATGGATCAGCGTGAAGGCCCGGCGCGACCAGGCGGTGACGGAGCTGACGGCGAAAGCAGAGCAAGCCTTGGCGCGAGGGCGCGAGAGGCAGGCCTATGACCTTTTTGTTCAGGCGCTGATCCTGGATCCAGAGCAAGAGGCGGTACGGGCAGCCCTGCGGGTTTTGGACGGCCGGCGCGCCTTCAAGGTGCAGGCGCGCCGCTTGGGCCAGGACTATAATCTGCTGTCCATCGACGACTTGGACCCGTAAAGCCGCGCGTCCCGTACCAGCGGCTTCAGCGGATCCGGCGACCCGATCCGCCGAGCCTGCGGCTGCTTCACCCAGCATTCAGCGCCGATTTGCCAGCCTGTGCGGCAGGCTCAGCAAGGGCCGTGACATTGCGTCGGCGCATACCTATCTGAAGCGGACGCGATGTCTCAAACGCAAGGACCGGTCGATGAAACCGATTGCAATCGTGCTGGCCGGCTTGGCCTTTTTGGGTGCCGCAGGCGCCGCAGCCCAGGACCTGCCGCCGCTGGACCAGGAGCGGGTGCAAAGCCGCGCCTTGCCGGACCGCCTGGACCAGGTTCAGGCCTATCTGAACAGGATCGACACTCTGAAGGCCGATTTCGTGCAGCGGGCGCCCAGCGGCGATGTGGCACGCGGCACCTTGTCTTTGGAAAAGCCTGGCCGCCTGCGCTTTGATTATGGCGAGGCGCTGCCGGTGCTGATCGTGTCGGATGGCCAGACCCTGACCTTCGTCGACTACGATGTGGGCCAGGTGACGCGCTGGCCGGTGCAGGAAACGCCGTTGGGGGTGCTGGTCGGGCGCGACATCGATTTCAACAGCGATGAGCTTTCGGTGGTGGCCCAGCCGGGCACGCTGCCGCACCTCACGGTGGTGACCGCCTTTTTGCCCGATCATGAGGATATGGGCACGATCGAGATGACCTTCTCCGATCAGGGCGAGGCGGGCTTGACCCTGCTGGGGTGGGAAGCGATCGACGTTCAGGGGTATGTCACCCGCATCGCCCTGGAGGGCATTGAAACCGGTGTGCGGTTCGACGATGAGACCTGGGCGTTTGAGGATCCGCGCCGCCTGCCCGCCCAACGCCGCCGTCGCGGTCGATAATGGTCGTGTGACAGTTTTGTGAAGTCGGTCCCCTCGGCGCTGCCCTTGAACGGCCAAAATCACCGCTTATCTGCAGTTGTGAGCGGCACAAAGATCCGGTTGGTCTCCCCCCCGACAGCCGGTTTGCCGCAGATCGCCGAAGACGCGATCGGCCCGGTCGTTCCCCCCAACGACCGGGCTTTTTTTGCTCGTTCAGGCAGGGACATCAGCATGACCGACAGCGATGACGACGCGGATTTCACCGGCGAGTTGGCCGCCGTCGCGCGATTCTTGACCTTGATCCGCAATACGCCCTTCTTTCAGGCCTTAGCCAAGCCGCTGGACGATATGACCCGCCAGGAAGCCCAAGCTTATGCCACCGCCCTCGGCTTTCCCGATGCCTATCCCGCGGTGTTGGAGGATTGGTATGACGCCGCAGCCGCGGCAGAGACCTTGAGCCTGGACAGCCCGGCCTGGGAGCAAGAACAACAGCTGCGTCGCGCCCTGGCGCTGGAAGCGGAGGCGCAGGTCGATCCGCGGGTGCTGGAGGTGGCGCTGACACGCATCGGCCAGCAGGCCCAGGAGGTGCTGACCCCGGCGGCAGAGGAGGCGGCGGCCTTTCTGGGCATCGTCGATGAGGCGTTTCTGCTCGCCGCGGTCGGGGCGGGAGTGGAGGCCTGCCATCTGGCGGCCCTGGTGCTGGCCACCGGGCATGATGCCACCCATCCCTTTTCTTTGAAATTTTCCTTGTTTGAAGCCGGCCGATGGCCCATTGGGATCATCGGCAGCAGCTTCAATATTTTCTGACCCGTAACACCGCCGCCGATTTTCCCGTGCGACTGCTCAGCTGGAACTGCAATTCGATCCGCGCGCGCCTGACCCACGCGCTGCGCCTGATCGAGCAGTATCAGCCAGACATTGTCTGCCTGCAGGAAACCAAGGTCGCCAATAGCCAGTTCCCGGTCAATCCGTTCAAGGATCGTGGCTACCGCCACATCGCGCTGAACGGTCAGCGCATGCACCATGGCGTGGCGATCCTGTCGCGCTGGCCGTTTCGCGATCCAGTGGCGCTGGACTGGTGCGGCAAGAGCGATTGCCGGCATCAGCGCATCTGCCTGACCAGCGGCGTGGAGGTGCATAATTTCTATGTGCCGTCCGGCGGCGACACGCCCGACCCCGAGGCCAATCCCCGCTTTGCCCACAAGCTGGCCTTCCTGGACGAAATGATCGCTTGGGCGCCGGACCAGCCGCGTCCGATGATCCTGGTCGGCGATCTGAATGTGGCGCCATTGGAAACCGATGTGTGGTCGCACAAGCAGATGCTTGGCGTCGTCTCCCATACCCCGCCGGAGACTGCGCGGCTGACCCAGCTGTTGAGCGCCGGGCGCGACTGGGTCGACGGCCAGCGCCATATCGTCCCGACAGAGCAGACGCTGTTCACCTGGTGGTCCTACCGCGCGCGCGACTGGCGCGCCTCCAACCGTGGGCGCCGGCTTGACCATCTCTGGCTGAGCCGCCCGCTGCTGCCGCATTACCGCACCATGCAGATCCTCGACCAAGCCCGCGACTGGGAAAAACCCTCCGACCACGCCCCGGTGCTGGCGGAGTTCGACGACGGCGTGGCGGGGTAGCGGGGTAGCGGGGCATCGAGGATCCAAGGCCGCGCAATCACGATCGCGCGTGATCGGACAATGCCCCAGCCGCGCCCGCCATCGACGGCGGACGCGGCCGGTTTTGTTTGCGGCTGAAGGGCCTTAGCCCTCCAGATCTTTCAACTCACGTTCCAGGCGGAAGCGTTTGGAGGTCAAGAGCCGTTCCAGGCGCTGCATGCGCCGGTCGATGTCGCGGAAGCGCTGGCGCATCGAGGCCGCGGTCACGTCCGGGCGGCTTCGCGCGGTTTTCCAGAACTCCTCCTCCTGCGGGTCGCGATACAGATCCCGGGGCTTGTCGTCGAGCGCCAGCCCGGCGATGAAATAGATCGGGATCAGGATCGGAAACCAGGCCAGCGCGCACAGAACCAGCACCAGGCGAACCAACAGCGGCTTCACGTTCATATAGTCCGCCAAGCCGGCGCACACGCCCATGAAAACACCGTTGCGGCTGTCCTTATACAGGCGGTTGCGGTCAATACGGGTCATGACGTCGGCTCCTCCAGTCGGGCACCTCATCGTCCAGGATCCGCTCCATGGTCTCCAGACGGGTCTCCAGCTTCTCTGCCAGGTGGCGCAATTCCTCCAGCGTGACCTCATCATTCGGGGTCATTACCTTGGTTTTGCGCCACTGGGTCAGATAGTGCAGCACCACGGCCGGCATGGCGACGAACAGGATCGCGACGATGATGATCGGGGTCAATTCCATGATCGGTCCGTTTCACCTCAAGCCTCGGTTTTACCGACCTTGCGCTTCAGCTCGGCCAGCTCTGCTTCCAAGGCTTCATCGCGTTCCCAGGTGGCGAAGGTATCGTGCATATCCTCGCCGCCGCCCAGGTCCATGGCTTCGACCTCGCCTTCCATGCGGTCCAGCCGCTGTTCCATCTTCTCGAAGCGCTCGAAGGCATCGGTGACGCGGTGGTCCTTCAGGCTCTTTTTCACCTTCAAGGAATTCGCCGCGGTCTTGTGGCGGGCGTCGATGGTCGCCTTCTTCGCGCGCGCCTCGCGCAGCTTCTGCTCAAGCTTGATGATATCGTCTTCATGCTTGGCCAGCGCGTCCTTCAGATGGTCGCGTTCGGCTTCCAGCTCCGCATGCGACTGCGCAATGCGGTTCTTCTCCGCCAGCGCGCCGCGGGCCAGATCCTCGCGATCCTTGCTGAGCGCCAGCTCCGCCTTTTTCTGCCAGTCAGCCTGGGCCGCGGCCATGCGCTTGAGCTTGCGGTCGACATCTTTCTGATCGGCGATGGTGCGGGCGGCATCGGCGCGCACCTCCACCAGCGTGTCTTCCATTTCCTGGATTACCAGGCGGATCATCTTCTCGGGATCCTCGGCCCGGTCCAGCATGGCGCTGATATTGGAATTCACGATGTCCGTCAGGCGAGAAAAAATACCCATCACTCTACTCCATCTTTGCGATTGTTGGGTTCCTGGGGGGCGCCGGCCGGGAGCGTGTGTCCCGGACCGGCATAGGGTGGTCTGCGCCGATTAGCCGTAGCGGCGGACCCGGGCGCGCCGACGCGATGCGGTGGTGTAGCGCGGCAGTTCCCGATTGCCTTGGCCGCGGCCGAACAGCGTCAAGATGCGATCGCTGTCTTTGTCGGCGGTATCGATGGCGGCGGTCAGTATGTCGTAGCGGCTCATATCCTTCATCTCCTCTGTTTGCCGTGTGTCGCTCACTGTCGTGACCCGGGCCGGGTCGGTTTTTTGTGTCTGCCCTCGTTTGTCCCTAAGCAGGGTCCGTGCCAAAACCGGCGGACACCCGCAAACACACGCAAATCTCCCATTTCCGTGTCCGGCCATGTGATCGCGCGCACGGTCGCTATTGGGATTTTTCCCTTGAATTTGGCAAAAAATCCCAAATAGAATTGATCATGGCACAGCATGAGACGCAGATCCTCGGCCAGGCGCCGGCCTTTCTGGACCTGATGGACCAGATTTCCCGGGTGGCTCCCCTGGCCCGGCCGGTGTTGGTGATCGGCGAACGCGGCACCGGCAAAGAGATGGTGGCGCAGCGCCTGCACTTTCTGTCGCCGCGGTGGGAACGCCCGCTGGTCAAGCTGAACTGCGCGGCGATCCCGGAAACGCTGTTGGAATCGGAGCTGTTCGGCGTCGAACCCGGCGCTTTCACCGGCGCCACGCGGCGACGCCCGGGGCGGTTTGAACAGGCGCACTCCGGAACGCTGTTTCTGGACGAGATCGGCACCTTGTCCATGGCCGCGCAGGAAAAGCTGCTGCGCGTGATCGAATATGGCGAACTGGAGCGGGTCGGCGGCACCGAGACGATCGATGTGAATGTCCGCCTGGTCGGCGCCACCAATGTCGATCTGCCGGCTCTGGCTGCGGCTGGCAAGTTCCGCGCCGACCTACTCGACCGCCTGGCCTTCGACGTGTTGACCGTGCCGCCCCTGCGCGCGCGGCTGGAGGATATCGTGCCGCTGGCCAATTTCTTCGCCCGGCGCATGGAGATCGAGCTGGGCCGCGACGGCGTGCCGCAAATCTCGCCCGAAGCGTTCGCCAAGCTTGCCGGGCATGACTGGCCGGGCAATGTGCGCGAGCTGAAGAATGTGGTGGAGCGCGCGGTCTATCGCGGCGAGGATGGCGTGCCGGTGGCGCCGGAAGACATCGTCTTCGATCCGTTTGACAGCCCGTTCCGGCCTGGGCCCGCGCCGGGCACGGCGCCGCAGCCCAATGGTCTGCCCGACCCGCGCCGGCCGTTTGACCTGAAGGCGGCCTTGCGCGACACTGAAGCCAAGCTGGTGGCCGAGGCGTTTGATGTCTGTCGTCACCATCAAGGCGACACCGCCGAGCATCTGGGTCTGAGTTATGACCAGATACGCCATCTCCTGAAGAAGCATGGGATCGCGCGATGAAACGACGCCCCTGGTACATGTCCCGTCCGCTGTGGCTGATCATTCCGCTGATCTGTCTGCCGGTGCTGGTCTATAGCTATGTCGAGTTAGAAAGCTGGGTCGGCGCAAGCCAGCAGGTGACGCAATTGGGCCTGGGCCTGGTGCTGTTTCTGGGCCTGATTATCGCCGCGGCGGCGCTGGCCGTGGCCGGCTTCAAGACCATGCGGCACCTGATGCGCGGCGCCCGCGGCTCGATCCTGGATCTGCAGAAACGGAAACGCTGATGACCCGACCCTGGCTTGCCGTCGTCTTGGCGCTGACCGCCTTGTCAGCCCGCGCCCAGCCCGTCGACGCCATCCTCACCGGCGGGGTGATCCATACCGGTGATGGACCGGTCGAGGCGCTGGCCTGGCGCGACGGACTCATCGTCTATGTGGGCCCCGAAGCCGGCTTGGACACGGTCGAGACGGGGCCCGACACCCAGCGCATCAATCTGAACGGGGCTGTGGCCTTTCCCGGCTTTGTCGACGCGCATGTGCATCTGTCCGGCATCGGCGAGCGGGAGCTGACGCTGAATTTGGAAGGCACGGCATCGCTGGCCGATCTGCTGGACCGCCTGGCCGCCCATGCCGATGGCGCGCCGGGCGACGGCGCCATCGTCGGCCGCGGCTGGATCGAGACGCACTGGCCGGACGCGCGCTTTCCCACCGCGGCGGATCTGGACGCCGCGGTGCCGGACCGTCCGGTCATCCTGGTGCGCGCGGACGGCCATGCCGCGGTGGTGAATTCCGCCACCCTTGAGGCCGCCGCCATCGATGCCGGCACGCCCAGCCCCAGCGGCGGCGAGATCCTGCGCGATGCCGACGGTCCCGCCACTGGCATGCTGATCGACAAGGCGATGGACCTGGTGGCCGAGGTCGCCGCCACGGCCGAGCAGATCGCGCCGGAGCGGGCCTTGGAGGAAGGCGGCCGGGTGATGGTGCGGCAGGGCTGGACCGGGGTGCACAATATGTCCGTGCCGTTCGCGCAGGTGCCGGTGATGGAGCGCCTGGCCGAGGCCGGGCGGCTGCCGATCCGGGTCTATAACGCCATCGACCGCGGCGATGCCGACGTGCTGTTCGCCGGGCCGGTGCCGCGCGTTGGCGGGTCCGGCCGCATCGTCACCCGGGCGGTGAAGGTCTATGCCGACGGCGCCCTGGGCTCGCGCGGGGCCGCACTGCTGGCGCCCTATGCCGACCGGCCGGACAGCCGTGGCCTGATGCTGACCGATCAGGCCAGTGTGCAGCCGCTTTATGAACGGGCGCTGCGCCAGGGCGTGCAGATCGCCACGCATGCCATCGGCGACCGGGCCAATCGCGCGGTGCTGACCTGGTATGCCGCCGCCTTCGATGCCGTGCCGCCGGACCAGCGCGCCGTGGCGCAGCCGCGCTGGCGCATCGAACATGCCCAGATCCTCACCGAGGTGGATATCGCGCGGCTGGCGCGCATGGGCGTGATCGCCTCCATGCAGCCCAGCCATGCCATCGGCGACTTGCATTTCGCGCCCGCCCGCCTGGGCCCGGAGCGTCTGGCCGGGGCCTATGCCTGGGCCGATGTGATCGCGGCCGGCGGGGTCATCGCCGGCGGGTCAGACGCGCCGGTGGAACGCGGCAGCCCGCTGATCGAATTTTATGCCAGCGTGGCGCGCAAGGATCTGGACGGCTATCAGGGCGCGGGCTGGCATCCAGACCAGGCGCTGACCCGCGAAACCGCGCTGAAGCTGTTCACCCAATGGCCGGCCTACGCGGCCTTCGCCGAAACCGAGCGCGGCACCCTGACCCCCGGCACGCAGGCCGATATCAGCATCTTCGATCGCGACCTGATGACTGTCCCGGAGCCCGACATCCTCAACGCCCGCACGGTGATGACCGTGGTGGGCGGTGCCGTGGTGTTCAGCGCGGACTAAGCCAGCTCCGCCTGGAGGTCGACGCGGACGCCGTCGCCGGCGAAGGCACGGGTGCCGGTTATGCCGTCCTGGCGAAAAAGGGCGCTGAGCAGGCGCGAGCCGGTGCCCTCGTGGCCGGGTTCGGCGACCGGCGGACCGCCCTGTTCGCGCCATTGCACCACCAGATGGGGCTGGCCGTCGACACTCTCCCGCCGCCAGGACAGGCGCACCTGCCCCTCCGGCACGGACAAAGCGCCATGCTTGACGGCGTTGGTGACCAGTTCATGCACCAGCATGGCAAGGTCGAGGCTGAGCTTTTGCGGCGCCAGGATCGACCGATCGCCGGTCAAGTCGATCCGGTTCGTCCCATCATTGTAGGGCGCGACCTGGCGCTCCAGCACCGCGGCCACATTCATGTCGCCGTCCTCGGCCAGGAACTGCAATTCGTGCGCGGCGGACAAAGAGTCCAGCCGGCCCAGAAAACTCTGCACCGCCAGCGGCTTACGTTCCTCGCCGCGAAAGGTGATGCCGGCGATCGCCTGAACCGTGGCCAAGACATTCTTGACCCGGTGGCGCAGTTCCTCCACCAGCGTCCCCTGCCGGCGGTCATAGTCCTCGCGCTGCAGCGTGGCGGCCAGCACATTGGCCACCGATTGCAGGAATTTCACATCGTCGGGCGTGAAGCGCCGCTGCGTGCGGCTGTGGGCGCCCAGCACGCCCCACGGCGCCTCCGGATCACCGATCACAACGCTGATGCCGCTGATGATGCCGGCCTGGTGCAGCAGCGGCGGGCCCTGGAAGCGCTTGTCGCTCTTCAGATGCTCCACCACCACCGGGGAGCCGCCATCCAGCGTGTAGCCCGCCTGGCTGTCGGCACCGCCGGGCACCCGCGTGCCCAGCGGCACGGCAAAGCCCGCCGCCGCGGTGAGCACGAAATCGCCGGCGTCACGATCGTGGCGCAGGATCTTGGCGCAATCGGCCTCCAAAAGGGCGATCAGTCGCTCCGGGATTGCCGCTATCATCGCTTCGGCGGATTGGCCACGCAGGCTGCGTCCGCCTTGGGCGGCGACGAAATCCTGCTGCGCGGCCCGGGCTTCCGCGGCGGCCTGCGCCTGCACCAGACGCGTGACATCGTCATAGACGCCGATGACCTGGCGCACCTGCCCCTGCTCGTCCAGAACCGGAGCGGAGGACATCAGAAACTCAAAGCTATGGCCGTCGTCATGCACATAAGTGGCGCGGAAATTCTGCACCGGCTTGCCCGTCCGCCAGGCCTTTTGCAGCGGCAACTCGGCCGGATCGATGATCTCGCCATCGACGCGGAAATGATAGCCCGCCTGGGGATGGCCCGCCGGTGGCGTCCGCTGCGGCACCTTCATCACCGTTTGACCATAGCGATTGACGTTGATCTCCCGACAGGTTGGATCGGTGGTGGTGGCGATGCCGATGGGCACCAGATCCAACAGGGTGTGCAACTCCGCAAGCTTGGCCGACAATTCCCCATTCAAGGCGGAGATTTCGTGCTGAGCGGCCTTCACCTGATTGATGTCAACAAAGGTCGCGACCACGCCGTCGATCGTGTCGTTGGGCGACCGATACGGCAGAAGCCGCATGAAATGGGATCCGCCGTCTTCGATCTGCACTTCTCGCTCCACCGCAGTCAGGTCGGCCAGAACCGCCTCTGCCTGAGCGCGAAAGTCGATTTCCTTGACCTGGGCGGTGATGTCCCCGATGGCCCGGCCGACATCGTCATCGATCAGGTTGAAGATGGATTTTGCTGTCGGAGTGAAGCGGCGGAGACGCAATTGCCGGTCCAGGAACAGCGTGGCGATCTGGGTGCTTTCCAGGAGGCTGCGCAGATCGGCATTGGCCCGGCCCAGTTCGTCCACCTTGCTGGACAGTTCTGCATTGACCGTTTCAAGCTCCTCATTGACCGACTGCAATTCTTCCTTAGAAGTTTCCAGCTCTTCATTGGCGGATTTGAGCTCTTCGTTTGAGGTTTCCAGCTCCTCCGTCGTGGTTTGCAGACAGTCCTTTGTGCTGCGCAATTCACTTTCCAGCGCCTGCACTTGCGCCTCATCGCCTGTGTCTGCATCTTCCGCGATCGGCGGCTGATCAGGGCGCTCGGTGAAGGTCAGCAGAAAATGCTCTGCCTCAGCGCCCCTCTCTTCGATCCGCCGACACGTCAGGCTGATGCGCCGCAGGCCGGTGTCGGTCTTCAGGCTGACGCCATCACGGTGCGCCTCGCCGAGCTGTTGCGCACGGTGCAACAGCGCGCGGACATCCATGCGCAAATCCGGATGGGCCACCGCCACGATGTCGAGCGACGGTGTGCCGCGGGGCAATTGCAGATAAGGCCCGGCCGGTCCGCCGGTAAAGAGCATCTCTCGCTCAGCATTGACCACGGCATAGGCTGGGCCGACTTGATCCAGGATCAGCCGCTCGGCCCGGCTGATCACCTGGTCCCGCGCGTCGCGCGCGGTCGGCCTCGGCCGCTCCTGGATCTCGTCGGCGTCCTCGCGCGGAGTGATCAACGGAAAATGCAAGGCCGGCCGGTCGTCGCTGTGCTGGCGCTGAAAGATGCGCCACCGCTTATCCAACGGCTGAAACAGATTGGTGTGGCGGGTGACATTTTCCGACGGCCCCAGAAACAGGCTGCCGCCGGGACGCAAAGCATAATGGAAGACCGGGATCAGCCGGTTTTGCATCTCCGCATTCAGATAGATCAGGACATTGCGGCAGGATACCAGGTCCAGCCGGCTGAACGGTGGGTCCTTGATCAGGCTCTGGGTGGAGAACACGCACAGCTCGCGAATTTCCTCACTGACCTTGTAATCGCTGCCCTCGGTGCGGAAGAAGCGCTTCAGATACGGCTCGGGCACACAGGCGGCCACCGAATCGGGATAAACGCCGCAGCGGGGGGGTCTCCAGTGCGGCCTCGTCCAGGTCGGTGGCGAAGATCTGCAGCCGGATCGACTTGCCTGAGCGGTCAACGCGGTCCTTCAACGCCATGGCGATGGAGTAGGAGTCCTCTCCGGTGGCGCACCCCGGCACCCAGACCCGGATATGTCCCCCATCGTCGGTCGACTCCACCAGCGGGTCCAGCACGCGGGTTTCCAAACTTTCAAAGGCGTCCGGATCACGAAAGAATCCGGTGACGGTGACGAGCAGGTCGCGAACCAGCTCCCGCACCTCGTCTTTGTCGTCGCGCAGGCGCTGAATATAGTCACCGATATCGGTCAGCCGCAGCAGATGCATGCGCCGCTGGATGCGCCGGATCAGCGTCGGCTGCTTATAGTGGCGAAAATCATGGCCGGTCTCCCGCCGGATCAGACTGCCGATCTTGGTCAGTTGCTCGCGGGCGACGCGCCTTTGCTGCTCTTCCCCGCTGATCGCATCTTCCTGGCGCAGGCTGCTGAGCAACTCCGTCAACCGCGCAGGCATGTCCTCCGGAGCCAGGATCTCGTCGACAAGGCCGGCCGTGGCCGCTTTGCGCGGCATGCTATCATATTTTGCCTGATCGGGATCTTGCGCCAGAGCAAAGCCTCCGGCCTCCTTGATCGCGCGCAGGCCCTGAACGCCGTCGCTGCCGGTGCCGGACAGGATGATCGCGATCGCCCGATTGCCCATATTATCGGCCAGCGACTCAAAAAAGCGGTCGATCGGCATGCGCTGGGCGCGCGGCGGTGCCGGTTGGTCGACATGCAAGGCGCCGCCGCGGAGCGTCCAGGTCGTGTCCGGCTGGATCACGATGACCGTGTTCGGGGCCACGGCCAGACCCCCCGCGGCCTGCACGACCGCCATCTCAGTGCAGCGCGACAGCAGATCTGTGAGCATACTCTCATGCGTGGGGTCGAGATGCTGGACGAAGATGAAACAGGCGCCCATATCCGCAGGCGCGGCCGCCAGCAATTCGCGCAGCGCTTCCAGCCCGCCGGCGGACGCGCCGATGCCGATCACCGGCACATACGCTTGTCCCGATTGCGTGGTCGGCGACGCGGTTTTGCCCGCCGACCGGTCCTCACCATCATCCGCCGCCACACCGTCCCCCACGAAACAGGTGCTTCATTTTGAAGAGCCACGATCCTGGTGTCAACGCGGACCCGCAGGCAATCAGGACGGCTGGCAGCTGTCGACCAAGCGGCGCAACTGTGTCTCGTTGATCGGCTTGCGCACCAGGCCCACGGCGCGATGATCGGGGCCGAGATGCTCGGCATGGCCGGAGACGATGATGCCGGGGATGCCCCGGTCGGCCAGGGTGTCAATGATGCGCAAGCCGGTGCGCCCATCGGTCAGGTCCAGATCGACCAGGGCCAGGTCCGGCGCCTGGGCCTGCACCGCCTGCATCGCCTTGGCGAAGGATTCGGCCGGCCCGAGCGGCTCATGGCCCCAATCCTCCAGCAGCCCTTCAAGCATCAAGGCAATCATGGAATTGTCTTCGCAGATAAGAACGCGCACCCACTGCCTCCACCCCTGGAAAGCCAGCATCAACGCCCGGCGATCCTGGACTGTTCCGACGCAAGCGGCATCACCGCCCCGCCTGGCCCAAGGCTGCGACTTTTTCCACCGCCTTGGTCTGGTCCTGGTCCTTGCCGACCATGCCGATCAGGGTATCCGAGAACGGGCCGAGACCGACCAGCTTCAGGATATTGCGTTCCAGGCTTTTCAGGCTGTGGGCGCGATAGAAGAAGCGATAGGCCAGCGCGGGCATGGCCATGGTGATGATGATGCGCGCGCTGCGGCCCTTTAAGCGGCCCTTGGGCCAGCCTTCGCTGGGATAATCCAGCGCAAAGCGCGGGCGGAACACCTGCTCGAAGAAGGCCTTCAGAAGTGCTGGCACGGTGCCCATCCACAGCGGATAGAGGATCACCAGATGCTCGGCCCACTCGATCGCCGCCTGGGCGTGTTTGACGCTGTCATTCGGCTCGCCCTGGTCGAATTCCTCCGGCCGGCGTAGAAACCCCAGATCCATATCCGCCACGCGCAGACGCTTGATCTCGTGGCCGGCCTGTTCGGCCGCCTTGGCATAGGCATCAGCCAGCGCGTGGACCAGGCGGCCGTCGCGCGGGTCGGGGTGGCCGTCGATCACGGTGATGCGGCGGGCCATGGTGCTGCCTCAGATTCCAGGTGAGGGGCGGGCGGACACCACCTTGAACGGCAGGCTTTCGCCGTCGGTCTCGCGGATGGTGATATAGTCACCCGGTGCCAGGCGGTGCTGTTCCAGATGGAAGATCGGCTCGTCATCATCCTCCCCCGGCTCGTAGGAAAAGGCCCAACTGCGGTGGCGGGTATGGATCAGCTGGCCGTGCTGGTCGGGCTCTCCGGGCCAGAAGCGGGTGACGCGGCAGTCCTTCTTATGCGCGGACCACGCCTCCCGGTCGATATGATGGTCCGCGTCCAGCGGCACGTGCAGAATATAGCCATGGGCAGCACTGCCGTCGGGATGATCTTTGGTGCGGCCCAATTCCAGGCGGACATAGTGGAACATGCGCGGCTCTCCCCGTCTTGTCGTGGCGCCGGCGATGATGGGCCGGCGCGCGGCCGCACACAAGGGGGTGCAGTCTCGTCTCAGGGCGCCGGGCGGGCACCGCTTTGAGCCGTGGCGCCGGCACTGAGATGCCGGGTGAGGAAGGCTTCAATGGCATCGGGCTCGATCAGGCCGGTTGTGCGTGCCAGTTCCTCGCCGTCATCGAACAGGATCAAGGTGCTGGTGTAGCGCACGCCGAAGCGATGGAGGAAATCGCGATCCCGATCAAAATCGACCCGGAACACGCTGATCGGAGGGATCCGCCGCTCCGCCTGGAGCTGCTCGAACGCCTTATGCTGGGCCATGCAGGACGGGCACCAGGAAGCATAGACCTCGACCAGCAGAGGCTCTCCGGTCCGCAGCGCGGCCTCAAAGGTCATCGCGCGGTAATCCTGCCAGCCGGAGATGATATCGTCATCTGCGCGGATGTTCATGTAAGCGGCGCGGCCCAGCGGGCTGACGCCGATTAGCAGGCCGCCGATCATGATGACCGCAAGCCACAGAAGATTCCTTTTAGACCACACGCTGTCACCTCTTCGCGCGCATGAGGGCTATCAGCGCATTGCGGCGGTCTCAATGGCGCAGCGCGTCACGATTTCGCGATGCTTCGTGAACGGTTGCACGCGAGCTTGTTTCTTCGCGTCGTCGAAAAGAGAAGAAAAGCCCCGCCTCCGGTGGTGGAGGCGGGGCTTTTCCAAGGGTTGGATGCCGGATAGCCGGCGCGATCAGGCCGCGTCGGCTTCCGGATCGTTGGTCAAGGTGATGATAACATGCACCTGTTTCAGCGCAGCGCCTTCCGGCAGGTTGGGAAAGGTGCTGAAGTCGATCGCCGAGGCCGGAACATCTTGCAGCCGGCCGGTGTCGGCATAGTAGAAATGGTGGTGCGGCTTGGTGTTGATATCAAAATAGGTCCGCGAGGGTTCAACCACCAACTCGGTCAACAGCCCGGCTTCGGTGAACTGGTGCAAGGTATTATAGACCGTTGCCAGCGACACCTTGATGCCGGCATTGACCGCTTCTTCATGCAGCGATTCAGCGGTGACATGGCGCTCGTCGCCCTCACCGAACAGCAGCCGGGCCAGGGCCAAGCGCTGACGCGTCGGGCGCAGACCGGCCACGCGCAGTTTTTCCAAAAGAATCGCATACGGACGTAGCGTCTCGGACGCCGAATGATCGATATTTGCCTTCGCCATCTTTTAGCTCCTAAATCCGATGGACGCGGTCGCCGCCAGGCGCCCGCGTTTGGTGCCTTTGCCCCCCATGCCTGATGATCAGTTATGCAGTTCAGCGCGCCATGACAAGAATATTATAAGTTCATTCTTGCTCTTGTCTGTCAAAATATCAACCCTGGCTGCTGAACCCAACCGGGGCGTGCCGTCTCAGCGGCCGGTCAGGATACGCTCCACAAGTTCCTTGACCGACGGGACATAGCCGTTGGAGTAGAACGGATCCTGTTTGAACCGAAAGGCATTATGCCCAGAAAAGACCAGGTTGTCATCAATTGATCCACCATGAGCTACATCCTGAAGCGTTTTCTGAATGCAGAAGCTCCGGGGATCGGCCTTGCGACCGGTGGAATTCTTGTCATTGTCAGCCCAGTTGGAAAATTGGCATTGGCTCAGGCAGCCCATGCAATCCGCCTGGTCTTTGCGGATTTCCGCGGCCTTGTCCGGCGTGACGAACACCAGTGTCGCATCGGGGGTCTTCAGCGCCTCGGTGAACCCCGCCGCGATCCAGGCCTGCGCCCGCGCCCGGTCCCCGGCCGTGACGAACAGCGCCTTGCGGCCCTGATCGAACAGCGGCGTGTCATGATCGCCCACCGCCTGCGGCGAATAGGCGATCTGCCGGTCCGACCGCGCGATCAGCTCCTTGAGATAATCATTCTTGACCGCCGATGAATAAAAGCCCGTGGGCGAGAAGCGGTGCAGCAACACATCGCCTTCGTCCAGCGTCAGCAGGCGCTGCTTCCACGCCTCCGAGATCGGGCTCTCGCGTGTGACCAAAGGCCGCGTGCCGAACTGGAAGGCGACCGGGCCAAGCTCGGGATTGTCGATCCAGTCCTGCCATTCCTCCAAAAACCAGACGCCGCCGGCCATGACGATCGGCACTTCCGGAACGCCGGCCTCGCGCATGGTCGCACGTAAGGCAGCGACGCGCGGATACGGGTCCTGCGGCGCTTCGGGATCTTCCGCGTTGCTCAGCCCATTATGGCCGCCGGCACGCCACGGGTCTTCATAGACCACGGCCCCGAGAAACTCCTGGCATTTTGAATAGGCGCGCTTCCACAAAGCCCGGAAAGCGCGGCCTGACGATACGATCGGGAAATAGTAGACCCCGTAGCTGGAGGCGATCTCAGCCAGCTTGTAAGGCATGCCCGCGCCGCAGGTGACGCCGTTGACTAACCCGCGCGTGCGCTCCAGCACGCCCTTCAGCACACGCTGGGCGCCACCCATTTCCCAGAGGATATTGATGTTGAGGGCGCCGATCCCCTTGGACAGGTCATAGGCCTTGCGCACCTGCGCCACCCCGCCCTTGATGGCGTAATCGACCAGTTCCTCGTGCCGGTCGCGCCGGGTGCGGCCGCGATAGATCTGCGGGATCACCCGTCCATCGGCGTCATAGCTATCCGCATTCACCGCCGAAACCGTGCCGATGCCGCCGGCCAGCGCCCAAGGCCCGGACGAGGCCCCGGAGGAAATCGAGATGCCCTTGCCGCCTTCAATCAGCGGCAACACGTCGACCTTACCGAGGCGGATGGCATTGAGTGCTTTCATGACGGCGTCCTGTTTTGCAAAACTTTGATTGCGGGCGGGCCGACCCCGCAAGCCCGGCACAAAATGCGTTTGATTCTCGGCTCTGTCAAAATCGAACCGGGCCGCAGCCCGGTTCCCGCTTGCTGCCAAAAAACTCCAGGCCGGATCAGGCCCGCTTGCGCGGCTTTTTCGCCGGCCGGGTGTCTTCCAACTCCTCGCCGGTCTCCTGATCGACCACGCGCATGGACAGACGCACCTTGCCGCGGTCATCGATGTCCAGCACCTTGACCTTGACCTCGTCACCTTCCTTGACCTTGTCGGTGACCTTCTCCACCCGTTCATCGGCCAGTTCGGAGATGTGCACCAGGCCGTCGCGGCTGCCCAGGAAGTTCACAAAGGCGCCGAAATCCATGATGCGCACAACCTTGCCGCCATAAATGCGGCCGACCTCGGGTTCTGCGACGATGTCTTCGATCATCGCCTTGGCCTTTTCGATCTTGTCGGCATCAGCGGAGGCGATCTTGATGGTGCCGTCATCCTCGATATCGACCTTGGCGCCGGACACCTCGACGATCTCTCGGATCACCTTGCCGCCGGTGCCGATCACCTCGCGGATCTTCTCCTTGGCGATGATCAGGGTTTCGATACGCGGGGCGTAGCGCGACATTTCTTCGCGGGCGCCGGTCAGCGCCTTGTTCATCTCGCCCAGGATGTGGGTGCGACCGCCGCGTGCCTGGTCCAGCGCCTTGGCCATGATCTCCTCGGTGATGCCGGTGATCTTGATGTCCATCTGCAGCGAGGTGACACCCTTGCCGGTGCCGGCGACCTTGAAGTCCATATCCCCCAGATGATCTTCATCGCCGAGGATGTCGGACAGCACGGCAAACTCCTCGCCGTCCTTGATCAGGCCCATGGCGATGCCGGAGACCGGGCGGGTCAGCGGCACACCGGCATCCATCAAGGACAGGCTGGCGCCGCACACCGTGGCCATGGAGGAGGAGCCGTTGGACTCGGTGATCTCCGACACGATGCGAATGGTGTAGGGGAATTCGTCCGCCTTCGGCATCACCGCCTTCAAGCCGCGCCAAGCCAGCTTGCCGTGGCCGACCTCGCGCCGGCCGGTGAAGCCGACACGGCCGGTCTCGCCAACCGAATAGGGCGGGAAATTATAGTGCAGCATGAAATTCTCCCGGTAGGAGCCTTCCAGCGCATCGACGATCTGTTCGTCTTCCCCGGTGCCCAGGGTGGTGACCACCAGCGCCTGGGTTTCGCCGCGGGTGAACAGAGCTGAGCCGTGGGCGCGCGGCAGCACTTCCACCTCCGCCAGGATCGGCCGCACATCATCCAGCGCGCGGCCGTCGATGCGCGGCTTGCCGGCCAGGATATTGCCGCGGACGATCTTCTTCTCCAACGCCTTCAACAGGCTGCCGACCAGGTCCGGCTCCACCGTCTCGTCCTCGGCGAAGGCGGCCTGGGCCTTCTCCTTGGCCGCGGCGATGGCGGCGACGCGGTCCTGCTTCACGGTCTGACCGTAGGCGGCGACCAGATCGGCCTCGGCGATATCGGCAATCCGCGCCTTCAGGTCGGCATGCTCTTCGTCTTCCGGCAGATCCCACGGGTCGCGGGCCGCCTGTTCGGCCAGTTCGATGATCGCGTCGATCACCGGCTGCATCTGCTTGTGGCCAAACATCACAGCGCCAAGCATGACATCCTCGGGCAGTTCCTCGGCCTGGCTTTCCACCATCAGAACCGCCGGCGTGGTGCCAGCAACGACGAGATCCAACTCGCTGTTGGCCATTTCCGCGACCAGCGGGTTGAGCACATATTCTCCGTCGCGATAGCCGACGCGGGCCGCACCGATCGGCCCGAAGAAGGGAATGCCCGACAGCGTCAACGCCGCGGAGGCGCCGATCATCGCCACGATATCCGGGTCATTCTCCAGATCATGGCTCAGCACGGTGCAGATCACCTGCACCTCATTCTTGAAGCCTTCAGGGAACAGCGGGCGGATCGGCCGGTCGATCAAGCGCGAGGTCAGGGTTTCCTTTTCTGAGGGCCGGCCCTCGCGCTTGAAGAAGCCGCCGGGGATCTTGCCCGCAGCATAGGTCTTTTCTTGATAATTCACGGTCAGCGGGAAGAAGTCCTGCCCCGGCTTGACGCTTCTTTGGCCGACCACGGTGCATAGCACGGTGGTCTCACCATAGGTCGCCATCACAGCACCGTCGGCCTGACGGGCGATATGGCCGGTTTCCAGAACCAATTGCCGGCCGCCCCAGTCCAAAGATTTGCGGAAGATTTCAAACATTCAAGTCTGCCTTGTCGATGATGACCCGCGGGTGTTGTCACTGCCCTGGCCGCGGACCGCGGCGAGACCCCATGCCTCGCCCCTACCAGAAAGTCGCCGGAATGCCGCCTTGAGCTGAAAGTGTGACGGGCGGCGGCCGACGGTCGTTGAATGCCGGGGAGGGCCGGATAGGGCCCGGCCGCCCGGCAGATGTGGAAAGGCCGGAGACAATCGTCCCCGGCCTGTCCTGATCTCTTACTTGCGCAGTCCCAGGCGCCCGATCAAGCTGGTGTAGCGGTCTTGATCGCTGCGCTTGAGATAGTCGAGCAACCGGCGCCGCTGATTGACCAGCTTCAACAGGCCACGGCGCGAATGATTGTCGCCCTTGTGCGTCTTGAAATGCTCGGTCAGATTGGCGATCCGTTCAGACAGGATCGCGACCTGCACCTCCGGCGAACCGGTGTCGCCAGGCTTTTGACCATATTCCTCGATGAGCGCCTGCTTGCGCTCTTGCGTGATCGACATCGGGTCTCCTTCATACTTTACAGGTTGAACACCCGCAGCGGCCGTGCACAGCCCTGCACGACCTCGGCGATCGCAATCAGCGTGTCGTCCTGGGTGATGCGGGCGGTGCCCTCCACCGCGGTGGGCAGGGTCAGGCTTTGACCCGCGCGCAGGCGGGCAGCTTCATTGCCGGTGACGGCCAGAGCCGGGATGTCGGCCAGCCCGGTCGCAATCGGCAGGATCGCCTGATCCATCAGGCCCTTATGGCGCAAAGCTTCAAGCTTTTCCAGCGTTATCGCAGGCTTTTGATCGAACGGCCCCGCGCGCGTCCGTCGCAGGGCGACGATATGCGCGTGGGTGCCCAGCGCACGCGCCAGATCCCGCGCCAGGGCGCGCACATAGGTGCCTTTGGAGCAGGCCAGGGAAAACCGCGCCGTCGTGCCGGCCGCTTCGACCAGATCGAGCCGGTCGATGCGCACCCGCCGCGGCGCCAGCGTCACGGTGGCGCCGGCGCGGGCCAGGTCATAGGCGCGCTGGCCCTCCAGCTTGACGGCAGAATAGACCGGTGGCACCTGGTCGATCTCGCGGCGGAAATCGCCCAGAACAGACGCGATCGCCGCAGCATTCGGCACCGGCCCGCCTTCGGCGACCACCGCGCCTTCGGCATCGTCGCTGTCCGTGGCAATGCCCCAGCGCAGGGTGAAGTCATAGGCCTTGTCGCTGTTCAGCATATAGGCCATGGCCTTGGTTGCCTCGCCCAGGCCGATCGGCAGCACGCCGGTGGCCAGCGGATCGAGCGTGCCGCCATGGCCCGCCTTGATCGGCTGCGCCAGCCGCTTGACCGCGCCCAGCGCGGCGGTGGAGGTCATGCCAGCTGGCTTGTCCAGCACCAGCCAGCCGTCGATCTTGCGTCCGCGCCGCCGTCGGGCCATCAGCTTCGGTCCCTCAGTCGCCCTCGTCCTCAAGGTCCTGGCGCACCTTGTCGCTTTTCAGGATGGCGCGGATGCGTGCGGCCTCAGCGAAGCTTTCATCGGCATGAAAGCGCAGCGCCGGCAGATATTTCAACGTCACCGCCCGGCCCAGATGGCCGCGGATGAAGCCGGCATGCCGGTTCAGCGCGGCGATCACCTCGCGTTCCCGGCCTCCGCCCAGCGGCTCCACATAAACCGCGGCATGGCGCAGGTCCGGGCTTGGCCGCACTTCGGTGACGGTGACGGAGGTTCCGGCCAGGTCCGGATCGTCGATCTCCTCGCGGCGCAGGATCTCCGCCAGGGCATGGCGCAGGGTTTCGCCCACGCGCAGCAGGCGCACACTGGGTTGGGAGGCTTTGTGACGGGGCATGATCGCTCGCCTTATCGGTCGCGGGCCGGCTGTCCGACCCTCATCGAGCCCGCCTGTATAGGGCAGCGGCAGGCAATTTGTCAGCCGGGCACGGCCGCTGCGCGGACCGGTCTGGGCGGATTGTGAAGGCGCGTGAGGCTGGCGGCGCTTTCCGCGGCGTGCGCGTGATGATCCGGATCTTGCGCAATTGCACCGATGTCGCCGCCGCCGATGTCGGGACGGCTTTTCTTGACCAAGCAGGCGTGTAGAGTGCGCCGCAGCCAACTGGGCTAAACCGACAGGGGAGATGGGCACATGATTGCATATACCACCTTGGGCACCAATGATCTGGCGCGTTCGGCCGCCTTCTACGACGCCTTGCTGGGAGACCTCGGCGCAAAGCGAGCGATGGAGATCGATCGCGTGATCCTGTGGGCGGCCGGCGCAGGGCAGCCCCTGTTCGCGGTGGCCGAACCGGCTGACGGCGCGCCGGCCACCGTGGGCAACGGCACGATGGTGGCGTTGAGTGCGTCCGATCCAGCGATGGTGGACAAGCTGCACGCCAAGGCGCTTGCGCTGGGCGCCCAGGACGACGGCGCCCCGGGCCCGCGCACCAATCAGGGGCTGAAATTCTACGCCGGCTATTTCCGCGATCCTGACGGCAACAAATTGAATTTCTTCTGCCTGCAATAACGCCTGCGCCGCGGCGTGGGCCATCAGGCGATGCGTCAGGCAGCGGTGGCGTCGTCGCCGTTGCCGGCCAAGCCGTATTTCTGCATCTTCTCGATCAGGGTGCGGCGGGAGATCCCCAGGCGCTTGGCGGTTTGCGTCTGGTTGCCGTTGAGAGACTCCAGCGCTGACCGGATCGCCTGCGCCTCGGCCTCTGCGGCAACGTCGCGCAAAGGTCTGAACGGACGGTCGGCAACAGCGGCGCCATTGCCGGCGGCGTGGGAGCGATCCGGCCGCGCGGCGGATCCATCCGTCAATTCCGCGGCCAGATGATCCGGCATGATCGTGCCGCCGCGCTCGACCATCAGCACGGCCCGCTCCACCAAATTGCGCAATTCGCGCACATTTCCCGGATAGTCGTAGCTTAGAAAGCACTCCAATGCGCCGGGCGACACGCCATTGACCTGCTTGCCGAAGCCGGCGGCACTGGTCTGCAAGAAATAGTCGACCAAGGCCGGAACATCCTCCATGCGGTCCCGCAGCGGCGGGATCTCGATCGGAAACACCGCCAAGCGGTAATAAAGGTCCTCACGGAACTGGCCGCTGCGGATCTGCTCCTTCAAGTTACAGTGGGTCGCGGCGATGACGCGCACATCCACCGGCACCGCGGCTAAGCCGCCCAGCGGCCGCACCTCGCGCTCCTGCAGCACGCGCAACAGCTTGGCCTGGAGATTGAGCGGCATGTCGCCGATTTCGTCGAGGAACAATGTGCCATGATGGGCCAGCTCGATCAGGCCCTTCTTGTCCCGATCCGCCCCGGTAAAGGCGCCCTTCTTGTAGCCAAACAATTCTGATTCGAGCAGAGTTTCCGGCAGCGCGGCGCAATTCTGCGCGACGAAGCCCTTGTCCTTCCGGTTGGAGGAGGCGTGGATCGCTGAAGCGACCAATTCCTTGCCGGTGCCCGTCTCGCCTTGCACCAGGATTGTGGCGTCGGTATCGGCAATGCGCGCCATCAGGTCGAACACCTTGGCCATGGCGGGACCGGCGCCGACAATCTGCTTGAAATCAGACCGCTGTGCGGATTGCCTCAGCGCTTCATTTTCCGATTTCAACTGTCGGTTGGAGCGGTTTAAGGCCTGGATCAGGCGGCCGTTTTCCTCGATCAGGCGGAGATTGTTCAGCGCCACCCCGGCTTGTCCGGCAAAGGCGCCGACAAGGTCTTCGGCTGCTTGATCAAACGGCACCGGCTCGGTGCGGCCGGCAATCTTCTTGTTGGCCAGCATCAAGGTGCCGATGGTCAGACCCTCATGGTCCCGCATCGGCGCCGCCAACAAGGAATGGGTGTGATAGCCGAGCGCCCGATCCAACGCATAAAGACCGGTGAAATCGAAGCCGGAATAGCGATAGGCGTCGTCAACCCTGACGATGCGCCCCAAAAAGGCGGCATAGGCCATGTGGTTGCGCATGTTGCGCTCGCCCTTGGCCCACAAGTCGACCGGCGCCAGGCGATCCGGCGGCAGATCGACGACCGAACAGCCGCTGACAATGGGCAGCAGCCGCTTTTTGGTCTTGTCGAGAATATAGGCAGCCCCCATCTCCGCGCCGGTCAGCTCTCGCGCAGAGCGCACAATGCGCGCCATCAATGCCGGCACGTCGCGTTCGGTCGCCAGGGCGGTGGCCAGCTTGATCAGTGCCGCCGCCTGCGCCTGGTGCGCATGGGCTGCCATGCGCTCTTGGTCCGTCTGTGGCATGAGCCCGCCCCCGCCCGCACAGGTCCAGCGGCAGTTTAGAGCAACATCCGATCGATTGGAATCTCTGTGCGATAGCCATCGGTCGGAGCTAAGCCGCTCGCCCCATAGACGATGGACAGTTTCTCACGCGATCAAGTGGCATCGCGATTGATCGGATCATGCCCTGGCGCCATCGCAGGATGTTTTGCACGCAAACGCAGCAGGGCGCAGCGAACAAGTCGCGCAGAGCCAGCGGACTGGGACCGCCAGACGCGCCGTCAGCGAAGCGCCAGCGCCGCCATCGCCTTCAAACGTTCGCCGTCAAGCGGGAGCGATTGCGCCATCGCCCCATCCGGGCCAAGCCGGTCGATCACCTCATCGCCGATGGCAACAGAAACCGCCCCGGCATTGGTGGTGGTGAGCACAAGCCCGGTCGCCACCGGCAGGCGATGATCGCTGCCCGCCCGCAGCACACCGGAATAGACCGTTTGGCCGGCCGGGTCGCTGATCCGAACCCAAGCGTCATGGTGGGCCCGGACGATGATTTCTGCCGGGGTTTCTGCAGGCCCGGCCGCCGCAGCGACATCCGGCTCCGCCACCTGAGTTTGGGCCAGATCTTGGGCCGAATCTGTGGGCAGATCGCGGGCCAGATCTCCGGCCAGATCTCCGGCCAGCGTCGAGGCGGGTTCGGGCAAGACTGCCGCCGAAGGCAGGGCCGCGGTCTGGGTGACCGGGCTGACGCTTCCTTCGGCAAACAGGGCAGGTCCGCTGTCGGTCAAGAAAAAGCCGTACAGCAGCAAGGTCGCCACCACGCTGGTGGCGAAAACCAGCCGCCCGGGCAGCTTGCTTTGGCCGATCGGCTTGGGGAAATTCAGATCGCTTTGCGGCCGATCGATCTGACGCTCCTGCTTGAAGGCAAGCACCATCGTATCAGCGTCCAAACCGACGGCGCGGGCATAAGAGCGCACAAAACCGAGAACATAGGCAAGCGCCGGTAAAGCGTCGAAGCGGCCGTCCTCCAGCGCTTCCAACTGACCAACACGTATATTCAGTTCTTCGGCAAGTCCTTCCACCGTGCGGCCTGTCTCCAGCCGCGCCTGCTTCAAGCGCACCATTACCGGTACGGCACCATCCATTTCGCCCACGTCGTTCCCCCGGCCTCGGATCTCTTGAAATGTAAAAGCCATGGCTAGTTCCGATCGTCAGTCTTGCAGGTGAATTCGTCTGACAGACCAGCCAGACCCGGCTTCATTGACCCCAATTTTGGGCCGAAACCGCCGGTGCCCCCAATTCACAGTCTTTTATGTTAAATCGCAAACTAGCCTGCACATATCAAAAAGCAGTTAACCTAAACTGTCAATCGGGAATAAACCGTTGCTATGTTCGCGTCAAACCGATGGCAACAGAATGCCGTGATCGCGGGCATAAGCACTCAGCGTGTCGCGCAGGCTATGCGCCGGAGATCGCAACCGGCTGGTCATAAAGTCGCTCAAACTGGCGATAGACAGGGAGCGGATCATCGCCTTGACCGGCCCAACCGCGGTCGGGGTCAGGGACAAGCAGCGCACGCCCAAGCCGATCAGCGCCATCGCTTCCAAGGGTTTGGCCCCCATCTCACCGCACACGGTCACCTCCAGGCCGCAGCGATTGCACCGCTCCACGACCCAGGCGATGAACGACAGCACCGCCGGCGATAGCAGGTCATAGCGGTCGATCATGCGCGGATTGCCGCGATCAGCCGCGAAGAAAAACTGCATCAGGTCATTGGTTCCGATCGAGAGGAAATCGGCTTCCTGCGCCAGCACATCCAGCTGCCAGGCCAGCGACGGGACCTCCAGCATAGAGCCGACCGCCAAGGCCCGCGGCGGGGCGTAATCGCGGGCGTGCAGCCACGCCAGTTCCTTGTCGACGATCGCCCGCGCGCGCCGAAATTCCGACACATCGGTGATCATCGGAAACATCAGTTTCAGCGCGCGCCCCCCTGCGGCCAACAAAAGCGCGCGGATCTGGTACCGCAGCAGGGCGGGGCGATCCAGGCTGATGCGGATGGCGCGCCAGCCCATGGCCGGATTGTCCTCTTCGGTTCGCGGCAGAAACGGCACCGGCTTGTCGCCACCGATATCCAGCGTGCGGAACACCACAGGCTTGGCGCCAGCGGCGTCTAGGACTTTGCCATAGAGCTCACGCTGAACGTCCAGCCGCGGCATCTGGGAGGCGACCATGAACTGGAATTCGGTGCGAAACAGGCCGATGCCGTCGGCGCCGCAGGCCTCCAGATGCGGCAGGTCGATCAGCAGGCCGGCATTCATCATCAAATCGACCCGGACCCCGTCCAAGGTGACCGCCGGCTCGTCACGCTGCGCGGAATAGGCGGCCAATTGCTGCCGACGCAGCCGGATCGCCTTCTGATAGCTTTCGACGATATCGTCGGTGGCATTGAGATAGACATGACCTTCGACTGCGTCGACGATCATGCGGGCCTCGGCCTCGATATGGTCCAGCGCGCCGGGCACCCGGCCGATCAGCGGCAAGCCGATGGCCCGAGCGATGATCGCCAAATGCGAACTGGGCGAGCCCTCTTCCAGCACGATCGCCTTCAGTTTGGTCCGGTCATAGTCCATCAGCTCCGCCGGCCCCAGCGTGCGCGCCACCAGGATGGCATCCTCGGGCAGGTCTTCAGCGGCCGCCGTGCCGGCCTTGCCCTGCAGGATCCGGATCAACCGCATCGACAGCTCGTCCAGATCAGACAGTCGCTCGCGCAGATAGGCATCACTGGCGCGGGCCATGCGGGCGCGCTGTTGCTGCTGCACCCGCTCCACCGCCGCCTCCGCGCTCAAGCCGCTCTGGATCGCATTACGGATGCGCCGCGCCCAGCCTTCGTCAGCGGCAAACATGCGGTAAGTTTCCAGGATCTCGCGCTGCGCCCCGCTCAGGCTGCCGATATCGGCCACCCCCATCATCCGGTCGAAATCCTTGCGCAGGCGATCCAGCGCCTCGCCCAGCCGCGCGGTCTCGCCGCCGACATCCTCGGCCAGAAAGCGCGTGATGGTGACGCGCGGCCGGTGCAGCACCGCTGAGCCGACGGCAATACCGGAGGACATCGGCCGACCGTCCAGGGTTACGGGCGTGCCGGAGGGCGCCGCCTCGTCGTCATGCAGTTCCGCAGCGGGGACAAGCTGGCCGGAGCTGATCAGTTCGGCCAGCACCATCGCGACCGTCTGCAGCACCTCGACCTCTTCGTCGGAATAATTCTTGCGCACAACATTCTGCACCACCAGCACGCCGCGTACGTGGCTGTCGCGCACGATCGGCACGCCCAGCAGGGAATGGAAGCGTTCCTCGCCGGTTTCCGGTCGATAGGCGAAATGAGGGTCTTCCTGGGCCTCGGGCAGATTGAGCGGGTGGCCGTATTGCGCCACCAGGCCGACCAGTCCTTCGCCGAACTGCAGCCGCGTGGCGTGCACCGCCTCCGGGCGCAGGCCTTCTGTGGCGAACAGCTCCAGAATATTGCCCGCGCGGGTCAGATAAACCGAGCACACCTCGGCCACCATGTCCTGGGCGATCACCCGCACCAGCCGGTCCAGCTTGGACTGGGCGGTGCCGGGACCGGCCATGATCTGGTGCATGCGCCGAAGCAGCAGGCGCGGGCGGCTGGGGAGCTTCATAACCGGACGGCTTTTTCCATCATGTTGCGGCGTGCCGCGCTTTTAGCGCCTAGGCGGCCCGCCGGTCCAGGTGAGCACGGGCTTGCGCCACCAACTCAGCGATGATAGCGGCCGCGGATTGTTCCGCCTTGACCAGACCGACCGACTGCCCCGCCATCAGCGAGCCATTGGCGACATCGCCCTCGATCACCGCCCGGCGCAGCGCCCCGGCCCAGAAATGCTCGATCGCCAATTGTCCCTCCGCCAGGGTCAGTTCGCCGGCATCGACCCGCGCGATGGTCTGGCGCTGCACCTCCAGGAACGCCTCGGTCCCGGCATTTTTCAGCGCGCGCACCGGGATCACCGGAAAGCGCGGGTCCAGTTGCGCGCTGGTGACGGCATCCCGGGCCGCGGCGCGAAAGAACGCCTGCTTGAACGCGGGGTGCGCGCGGCTTTCCGCGGCGCAGGCAAAGCGGGTGCCCAGCTGGCAGCCTGAGGCGCCCATCAGCAGATAGGCCGCGATCGCCTCGCCCCGGCCCAGACCGCCGGCGACGAACACCGGCACCTCGCTGACCGCCGGCAGGATCTCCTGGGCCAGCACGTTCAGCGACACCGGGCCGATATGGCCGCCGGCCTCAGAGCCCTCGATGATCAGCGCATCGACGCCGGAGCGGATCAGCTTGCGCGCCAGCGCCAGCGCCGGGGCAAAGCAGATCAGCTTGGCGCCGGAGCCCTTGATGGCGCTGATCGCCGGGCCCGGCGGCAAGCCCCCGGCAAGCACGACATGGCCGACCCTATGGTCCGCGCACACCGCGATCAGCTCCATCAGTTGCGGGTGCAAGGTGATCAAATTGACGCCGAACGGCTTGTCGGTCAGCGCCTGGGTGGCGGCGATTTCCTCGGCCAGCAGCGCCGGGGTCATGCCGCCGCAGGCGATGACGCCGAAGCCGCCGGCATTGGAAATGGCCGAGACCAGGTGCCGGTCGGAGACCCAGGTCATGGCCCCGGCCATGATCGCGGTGTCGGTGCCCAGAAGCGCCCGGCCCCGGTCCCATAAGGCGTCCAGATCAGCCATAAGGCTCCTCCTTGGCGTCCAGCCCATAGGCCTTGTGCAGGGCCCGCAGCGCCAGTTCCAGATAATCCGAGGCGATCAGAACCGATAGCTTGATTTCGGAGGTGGAGATCACCTGAATATTGATGCCGCGATCGGCCAGCGTGGTGAACATCGTCTCCGCCACGCCGGAATGGCTTTTCATGCCCAGGCCCACGGCGGAGATCTTCACCACCTGCGTGTCGCTGAGAATGTCCTGATAGCCAATGCGCGCCTGGTCCGCGCTCAAGGCGGCCAGCGCCTCGGGCAGCTGGTCCTGCGGTACCGTGAAAGTGACGTTGGTGCGGCTGCCCTCCGGTGCTTCGTTCTGCACGATCATGTCCACATTCACGCCGGCGCGCGACAGCGGCGTGAAGATCTTGGCGACCACGCCTGGCGTGTCCTCGACGCTGACCACGGTGACCTTGGCCTCGTTCAGCGAATAGGCCAGGCCGCGGATGACCTCTTGTTCCATAATCTCTCCTTCCGGCACCACCAGCGTGCCGGCGCCGTCGCTGAAGCTGGACAGGACCTGCACGCGCACGCCGTGGGCGACCGCCATCATCACCGAGCGGGTCTGCAGCACCTTGGCGCCCTGGCTGGCCAGTTCCAGCATTTCCTCATAGCTGATCCTGTCCAACTTGCGGGCTTTGGACACGATCCGCGGATCGGTGGTGAACACGCCCTCCACATCGGTATAGATGTCACAGCGGTCCGCCTTCAGCGCGGCCGCCAGCGCCACGGCAGAGGTGTCCGAGCCGCCCCGGCCCAGCGTGGTGATGCGTCCATCCGGCCCGACGCCTTGGAACCCGGCCACGATCGGGACATGACCCTCGGCCATGCGCTCCAACAAGGGAGCGGCTGCGATGTCCTCGATCCGCGCCGCACCATGCGCGCCATCGGTTTTGCACGGGATCTGCCAGCCCAGCCAGGAGCGCGCGGTGATGCCCATGCGCTGCATCACGATGGCCAAAAGCCCGGCGGTGACCTGCTCGCCGGACGACACCACGGTGTCATATTCCCGGGCATCGTGCAGGTCCGCGGCCTGCCGGCACAGTTCGACCAGGTGATTGGTCTGTCCGGCCATGGCCGAGACCACCGCGGCGACCTGATCGCCCCGATCCACGGCCTGCTTGATCCGAGCCGCGACATGATCGATGCGCGACAGATCCGCAACGGAGGTGCCACCGAATTTCTTGACAAGCCTGGCCATAAGGAGAAGTCCTGACGGCCCGGAGGAGCCGCGCACAGTGGGCAAAGCGGCGGCAGTTCTAAAGGCGCAAAACATGGGTGGCAAGCACGCGGTCAGTGTCGATCCCGGCGAAATCGCGCAATTCGATGCGCTGGCGGCGCGCTGGTGGGACCCTTCCGGGCCATTGCGGCCGCTGCACGCGATGAACCCGGTGCGGTTGGATTTTATCGTCAACCAGGCCTGCCGCCGCCTCGGCCGGCAGCGCCGGCAGCGCCGTCCGCTCGACGGCGTGCGCGTGCTCGATGTCGGCTGTGGCGGCGGTCTGGCGTGCGAGCCGCTGGCGCGGCTGGGCGCTGCTGTGACCGGCGTGGACGCCGCGGCCAACAATATCGCCGCAGCCCGGGCGCATGCGCAGACCATGGGGCTGGACATTGACTATCGCGCCGAACCGGCCGAGGCCCTGGCGGGTGAGCAGTTCGACGTAGTGCTGGCGCTGGAAGTTGTGGAGCATGTCGCTGATGTTCCGGCCTTTTTGGGAACGCTGCGGCAGCGCTGCGCGGACCCCGGCTTGGTCGTGTTGTCGACGCTGAACCGCACCGCCCGGTCGTTTCTGACCGCCATTGTCGGCGCGGAATATGTGGTGCGCCTGTTGCCGCGCGGCACCCATGACTGGCGCAAATTCCTCACGCCCGATGAATTGGCAGCGAAGCTGCAGGCCGCGGGCTTTGCCGAACGCGACCGCAGCGGCATGGTCATGGCGCTGGGGTCCGGGCGCTGGCACCTCTCCGCGGATGTGTCGGTGAACTATCTGATCGCGGCCGATCCCGCCTGATCCGCCGCGCTCAACCCAGGCGGCCTCAACGCAGGCGGCGGCGAACCGCGGCGGCATAGGTGCGCAGAAGCCCTTCGCCTTGGTCTGCGGCGAGCAGCGCGCGGCCAAGCAGGGCGCCGCGGCGGCGGGCCTGCTTCGACGAAACCGGCGCATAAGCCAGCTCGCCCATACCCGCCGCGCACAGCCCCTCGATCATCGCCACCTCAGACGCAGACAAGCTGCGACGCCAGCGGTCGATCCGGGCGGCATCGATCGGCGCGGCCGCCTGGGCCTCATGGGCGGTGATCCAATCCGGCCAGGCCGATTGCGCGGTTGCCGCAGCCCCCGGCACCTCGGCCCGCTGGTCGAGCATGCTCGGTTCGAACGGCTCGTCGATGAAGCGGCAGACCCGGCGCATTTGCGTCTCCGGATCGGCGGCCAGCTCCTCGTACACCACCCGCAGGACACGATCGTCCTGGGCGACGGCATGATAGCGGCCCAAGATCTTGGTCCAAGCCCGGGCATGGCGGGCGATCTGATAGCGGCGGCTGCGCCGGACCAGCGGAGCGCCGCGCCGTTGCGGCTTCATCTGCTTGAGGATCCACGGCAGGCTCAGCGCCGAGGCGATCTGCGCGCGCGGGTCCCGCATCATGAACAAGATCCGCGCGTCCGGGAACCAGGCCAGCAGATCCGCCAGAAAACGCTGATGACCCGGGGTTTTCTCGCCGATCCGCGGCTTGCCGATATGCGCACGATAGACGTCCAAAAGCGCGGCGAACGCGTCGGCAAAGCCGCGGCCGGGTGCGGCCGCGGCGCGGTTCAAGAACTGCTCGGGCGGCACGCCCAGATCCAAAAATCGCTGCGTTTCGCTATAGCTCCGGCACAAGGCGGCATAATCTTGCGGGGCGTCTTCCTGGCCATAGCCAAACGCCTGGGCGAATTTCAGAAAGTGGGTTTCCGGCGTCACCGCGATGCGGCTGTGCGCGGCCAGCAGCGTCCGCATCAGCGTGGTGCCGGAGCGTCCCGGTCCAACGATAAACACGGGCGGCTCGGCCAGGCGGGGCGGAGCGCCATCGGGCCTGGCGGCCAGGGCGGTGACAGTCGGCGTCATCGTCAGGCTAAAAGCTCCAGCGGTTGCAGCAGTTCCCGACCAGGCGGATTAGCTGTCCTCTTCCTGCAGCGGCTGGGCCAGAACCGCAAGGATGGTTGCGATGCCGTCGATAAAGTTGCCCAGCCGAATATTCTCGTTCGGGCTGTGCTGATTATTGTCCTGGTTCACGGTCGGCACGGAGACCGCCGGAATCGCCAAGGTCTCGACAAAGGGCGAAATCGGGATCGAGCCGCCGGACGTGCGGATCAAGATCGGCTCGGTGCCGTTCAGATGCGTCAGGGCTGCGCGCGCGGTGCGGCCGGCCAGGCTGTCCATCGGCGAGCGATAGGCAGGATAGGCGATGCGCGACTGCATCTGCACCAAATGGGCATGCGCGGCACGCTCCGCCGCATCCGGAGCATGGTCGAGCACATGATAGCCCAGCCCATCGATATGATCGCGGACCAGACCGATCAGCCGCTGCGGATCGCTCTCCTTGACCAGACGGATATCCAATTCGGCCACGGCGGTGGCGGGAATGACGGTGCGCACCTCCGCCCCGACCCAGGCGCTTTTCAGACCGCGTATGTTCAAGGAAGGGAATTGCCGGGCAGCTTGCAGGCTGTCTGCCACCGCGTCAGGGGTCTTGAAGCCCAAAGCGGCGCGGATTGCCGGCTCATCATCGGGCACGGCCTCAAGCACGCTCCGCACATCCTCGTCCAGGGTGATGCCGTCATAATAGCCCGGTATGGTAACGCGCCCGTCCGCTGACTTCATCGAGGCAAGGATGCGGGCTAGGTGGAAAGCCGGATTGGGCGCGTAATTGCCGTAATGGCCGGAATGTTGCGGCAGCTTGGGGCCATAGGTAGTCAGGGTGACCGTGGCGATGCCACGGGCGCCGAAGGTTAAGGTGGGCCTGCCGGAGGGATGCGGCGGCCCGTCGAATATATAGAGAAAATCCGCCGCGAGCGCGTCGCGATGATCGGCAACCGCCTGGGGTAGGTGCGGCGAGCCCAGCTCCTCCTCGGTGTCGATCACCACCTTCAGATGAAAATCCGGCGTGATCCCGCGGGCCTGGAGGATATCCAGGGCGGTGAGAAACTGAATATTGGGCCCTTTGGAATCGCTGGCGGATCGGGCGAAGATGCGCCAGTCCGGGTCATAGGTGCCGTTGAGCCGATCCCAGGAAATCGGCTGCCAACCCGCAGCAGTCTTGCGCTTCAGCACCGGTTCAAACGGGCTGTCCTGGTTCCAGGCGGCCGGATCAACCGGCTGCCCATCGGCTTGCAGATAGATCAGCGCGGTGCGCGTGGCCCCGGGGCTTTGCCGCTCCGCCAAGATCAACGGATTGTCCGGCTCAGCCAATCGTTTCGTTGTGAAACCGCGCGCCTGAAACGCCTGCTCCACCCAGACAGCCAGGGGGGCAATCTGCTCGGGCTTATGGCTATCATTGGGCAGGCGCAGATAGCTGCGGAACAGCGCCAGGGCATCCGGCGCGGCGGCCTCAGCGGCTTGGCGCATCACCTCCGGTGCCAGCGGCGGCGCTGCCGCACAGGGCGACGTTACAATCAGACAAGCCAAGGCCAAGAATCGCCGCGCACCGATCATCCCGAAATCTCCCTGCGGTCAAGATACCGCGGACCAGTGTGGCCCGTGCGGCCGTCGCGGGAAAGGGGGATCGGCTGATCGGCGGCAGGATCTGACCGATCGGGTCACGTTTTGCGGCGCGCGCTTGCCAAACGCGCAGGGCTCGGCTAGGCAGCGCGCTTCGCGCGGGCAGTGGCGGTCAACATCCCTGGAGGTGACCGGCACTAGCGCGGGGAGGTACGGCGCGGATGGGCCGCCCGCACTGACTGGTTTGCAATTGGAGACATATGATGGCTGAGGTGACGACCATCGTCGCCGAGCCCCGTGACCGGGCCGGAAAGGGATCCGCTCGGGCCGCTCGCCGTGAAGGCCGCGTGCCCTGCGTGATCTATGGAGAAAAGCAAGACCCCGAAATCATTACCGTTGCACAGAATGAGTTGATCCGTCTGATCAACCGCGGCGGCTTCATGAACCACCAATATGATATTGAATTCGGCGGCAAGACCGAGCGCGTGCTGCCGCGGGATCTGCAAACGCATCCGATCAGCGACTTGCCGATGCACCTGGATTTCCTGCGCGTGTCCAAGGATACCAAGGTGTCCGTGGAAGTGCCGGTGCATGTGATCGAGCAGGACAAGAGCCCGGGCCTGAAGCGCGGCGGCGTGCTGAACCTGGTGCGCGACACCGTGGAACTGGTGGCCCCGGCCGGCCGCATTCCGGAATCAATCGAGATTTCGGTGGCGGGCCTGGACATCAATGATCAGGCGCGTATCTCACGGGCGTCGCTGCCCGACGGCGTCAGCCCGGCGATCACCGACCGCGATTTCGTGGTCGCCACCATCTCCGCTCCGTCGGCGCTGAAGAGCCAGGAAGGCGAGGCTGCAGAAGACGGTGCAGGCGAGGTCGACGAGTCGGACGATTGATCCGCCCGGCGGGCGCCCGGCGCGCCTGCGCCGCGGCCGCCGCCCGCGCCCCACTGCCCAGCTGTGGCCATGGGGGTCGTGGGAGGCCGTGGGAATCGCGGGG
>JBHJGS010000042.1:0-8624 GCA_050331575.1 Rhodothalassiaceae bacterium
GGCCAGCGCGACCGCTCGAACCACGCCCGAGCGGCGGCTTCGTCCGGAAACAGCGCGTTGAACTCGCGCAGTGTAAGGTTCGTTCCTGCCATGTTCTTAACATAGGGCTAGTATGGCTGTGGGGGCAAGCCTATAGTTCCGGGAATGATTATGCCTTCGATCCCGGCTATTCGAGACCTTCTGGCCCTGCTGGCACTTCTGACAGTGCAGCTGATGCCGTGGGCGGCGCATGCCGGGGCCGATGACACCCTGCGCATCTGCACAGCGGACGGGCCGCAGACAGTGGCATGGGCCGGCATCGGCACTGGTCCGGACCAGCCCCCGGAGAGCGGGCCGGACTGCCCGGATTGCCACGGCTGCTGCGGTGCCCAGGTGTTGCCGGAGCGGGCGCTGCTGACCCGAACCCACAGCGCGGGCAATGGCGTTGCCGGCCACGCTCCGGCCAATCCCGATCCTCAGCTGGCCCCAGCGGCCCGGCCGGCGCTGCCCTCCCGCGGTCCTCCCTCAGCCGTCTGACCTGCCAATCCCACCGCGAGTTCAGACGATCGAGGAACGATCATAATGTTTTATCCCGTTTTGCGGGCGCTGCCGCTGTTGCTGCCGCCCTTGGCCGTTGCCGCGCAGCCGGCGGAACCGGCGAGGCTTGAGACCCTTGTCATCCTCGGCCAGCCGCTGGGCCAGGATCAGACGCTGCGGCTTGATCCGCTGCGCCCTGGCAGCTTTGCCGCCGACAGCGCAGCACTGCTGCGCCGCGTCCCCGGCGGAGCGCTGATCAACAATGGCGCCGTGTCCGGCCAGGCTCAGCTGCGCGGTCTGAGCGGGCTTCGCCTGAACACCGTGATCAACGGCCAGGCCTTTTCCTCCGGCGGGCCCAATCTGATGGATCCGCCGCTGCATTATGCGCCGACACCGCTGCTGCAGGCGCTGAAAGTGCGTCGCGGCATCGCCCCGGTCAGCGACGGACCGGGCCTGGGCGGCCATGTCGAGGCTGAGCTGAAGAGCAGCCGGTTCGCCGACAGCGACCGGCTCTCCGTCCAGGGCGATGTCGCCGCCCAAGGGCAAAGCGTCGTCGAAGGCGGCAGTGTCGGCGGCCTGGTCGGCGTCGGCACGGTCCGGCACCGCGCGCATGTGCTGGGCCATTATGAACGCGGCGGTGCTTTCGACTTTCCCGGCGGCACCGCCACGGCCAGCGAGTATCGCCGCTGGAGCATCGGCGCCGGCTACGGCCTGAAGCTGGGGGAGCATGAAATCTCCGCCGATTACCGCCACCATCAGACAGGCCCGACCGGGAATCTGCCCTTTCCTTTGGACATTGTCTTTTTCGACAGCGATTTCGCCCAGATCGGCTATGAAGGACCGGTCGGCCCCGGCCAGCTGACGCTTCACCTGGGCTACACGACTATCGACCATCAGATGGACAATTTCACGGTGCGGCCGCGCCCCGCAGGCGTGCCGCGCATCGCCACCCCGGCGGATTCGGAATCGGTCGACTATCGGGCACGTTTGGACTGGCCGCTCCTGGGCGGGACGTTTCGGCTGGGCGCGGACGGCCTGCGCAGCGAAAACAGCGCCACGGTGACCCAGCCGGACACGCCGGGCTTCGAAATCGGCAGCTTCAACCGCGCCCGCGCCAATCGGGCCGGCGGCTTCATTGAATGGGCCGGCGATGTCACGCCTCGGCTGGCCGTGGAACTGGGCCTGCGCTATGACCGCATCGCCACCGATGCGGACGATGCCTTTCTGGGAACCAGTCCGCCGGTGCCGCCGCCGGTGGCCATGCTGATCACTCAGTTCAATGCCCAGGAGCGGCGTCGGGTCGATCACAATGTCGACGCTGTGGTGCGCCTCGACTATGCCGCCTTCGGGCCTGTCTCCGTGCATTTGACCGGGGCGCGCAAAACCCGCAGCCCGGTCTATGTCGAGCGTTACGCGTTTCTGCCGATCGAGGTCACGGCTGGGCTGGCCGATGGCAATAACACCATCGGCGACATCGATGTGCGGCCCGAGATTGGCTATATTATCGACGGCGGCTTCGATGTCGTGGCGCGGCGGCTGTCGGTGTCCGTGCGCGGCTTTTATCATCGGATCGCCGACTATATCCAAAGCGTGCCGTTTGATGAGACGCTGACCAGCCTTGAGGCCGGCATCGATCCGGCAGGGGCGCTGATCAGTCCGCTGACGCCCGCCGGCCAGATGGCCTTCTTTGCGCAATTCGATGGGCCGGGCGGCGTCGCTCCCTCAGGGCCGGTGGAGCTGGTCAGCCTGGTCAATGGCGACGCCACGCCGTTGCGCTTTGACAATGTCGAGGCGGAGGTGTTCGGGGTGGACGCCGCGGCCAGTCTCCGGCTGGCCGGGTATCTGGCCAAGCCGGGCGACAGCCTGCTGTTCGACGCGGTGCTGACTTATGTGCGTGGCCGGCGCCTGGATATTGACGACGATCTTTACCGCATCACCCCGCCGCGGGCGGTGCTGGCCCTCAGCTATGAGCGAAAGACTTGGCGTCTGAGCGTGGAGGGCGTGCTGGTCGCCGAGCAGGACAGGGTGTCGCTGACCAATGGCGAACTCCCCACCGATGGGTATGGCCAACTCAATCTCTATGGCGAATGGGAACCGGTTGAGGGCTTACGCCTGAGTGCTGGGGTGGAGAATGCCACCAATGCCTTCTATCGCGATCATCTGGCCGGCTTCAATCGGGTGCCGATGAGCGACATCGCCCTGTTCCGCCCCAACCCCTTCGCCCCGCTTGATCCGGATGCGCGCATACCAGGCACCGGGATCGGCGGATTTGTCGGACTGGCCTATCGCTTTTAGGCTGGTCCGCTAAGGGCATTGTCCAGCAGCCCGGTCGGGCGGCGGCTGCTCTAGGCGCGGCGCTTGCGCAGCCGGGTCAGGGCGAGCAGGCCCGGCGCCAGCAGCCAGGCTGCGGCCGGCGCCGGAACATGCTGGGCGTAGATTTGGAACTCAAACGCCTCAATGCGGAAATTGTCGTTCCAATGATAGGTGCCGATTTCGAAGCTGGACAGGGCCATGGGATCGTGCAGGCTGATGTCGCATTCGTCATCGGGGAACCCAGGATCCTTGACCTGGCAGTCGACGCTGAACATGTCGCCGGTCAACAGCGCGCCGTCGACATGGGCGAACATTTCGCGGTCATTGTCGTCAATGTCCTCGAGATGAAATTCCGCGAGCTTGACCAGATCGTCGGACTGGACGGTGAACAGGATCGACTCATCGTTGATGCCGTCGATATCGCCGTGCTGGAAATCGTCGAAGAACAGCAGCGAAAAGACCCCCAGGCCCTCATCATCCTGCACCAGCTTGCAGCCAAGCTTGTCCTTGGTCAGGCAGGTGGCGGTGATGGTCAGATCGCTGGTGGCGTGAACCGCCCCCAACTGCACCAGATCCTGCTGCGTGATGGTGTAACTCACCCATTCCGCCGGCAAGGGCGGGGCGGACTGCGGGCGAATGGAATTCGCCCCGGAGCCTTCGCCCGCCGCGGGCGTGTCAAAGCGGATCTGAATGTCGGAATAGATGGGCGCTGCATCAGCGCTGAACGTGGAAAGCATGGCCGCAAGGGCAGCGGCCCCGGTCTTGATCAACCGACCCGGCATGGGTAGCCCCCTCCTCAAATCTTCGAGTCGGTTATGCTGTCCGACCCTTTTTGTGCCTCATCCCAGATAAAATGACGCAAGTTCGTGAACGCGTCAATCATCTTAATGCAGCGTTCAGATATGACGTCTGTGGGGCGTTACGGGTGCCGCGGCCCTGCCAGGGGGTGGGCAAAAAAAGAACCCGGTCGTCCGGATGGCGCAAGTCGCGAGGGGGGCTCGGTGTTTGCGCGGCACAAGATCCAGGACAGACCGGGCTGACGAGGCCAACGGTCAAACTGTGTCGCCCCTTTAAGGCGGAACAACGGGCGCATTGTGGCAGAAACGAGGCGACCACGCGCGGGGCTTGCCGCACAGGCGTTGCGGCGGGTAGAGGCCGGCCGGTCCGTCTTGCCTGAGCCTGGAGATCCGGTCATGTCCCGTTTCGCGCGCCCGCGCCGTTCTGTCTTGTATATGCCCGGCGCCAATGCCCGCGCGCTTCAAAAGGCTCGCGGCTTGTCTGCTGACGCGCTGATTTTCGATCTGGAGGATGCGGTGGCGCCGGCGCAGAAGGCCACCGCGCGCGAGCAGGTTGTTCGCGCCGTGGCCGACGGCGGGTATGGCCGTTCAGAATGCGTTATCCGCGTCAACGGCCTTCAGACAGTGTGGGCGGAGGAGGATCTGGCCGCAGCCGCGACGGTGACGGCCGATGCGGTTCTGATCCCAAAGGTGGAAGGCCCGGACGCCTTGGACCGTGCGGCCGCGATGCTGCCAAAGGGCACGGCACTGTGGGCGATGATGGAGACGCCGGCGGGCATTTTGAATGCCGCGTCAATCGCCGCTCACCCGGGCATGGCCTGCTTGGTGATGGGGACCAATGATCTGGTCAAGGATTTGCGGGTCACTCCGGGGCCGGATCGCACAGCGCTGATGCTTAGCCTGCAGCAAACCGTCCTGGCCGCGCGTGCGGCGGGCATTGCCGCGGTCGATGGCGTGTTCACGGATCTGGACGATCCGGACGGTTTTGAGTCGGAGTGCCGGCAGGGCGCGGATCTGGGCTTCGACGGCAAGACGCTGATCCATCCGCGCCAGGTTGAGCCGGCCAACCGGCTGTTCGGCCCTGACCCCGCAGCCGTGGCCGCGGCCCGGCACCTGATCGCGGCGTGGCAACAGGCCGATGGCGACGCGCGCGGCGTGGTTGCCATCGACGGGCGCATGGTCGAGGCGCTGCACATCGCCCAAGCCCGCCGCCTTGTCGCCCAGGCCGAAGCGATTGCACAGGCGGACTAAGGCCGGTGTGAACGAAAATGTCAGATGGTTTCGGCTTTGCGCCGGCGCGCGCGTTACGCTAAGTGCGGCGGCCGCGAGGGGATGACGGGGTCGGAATCGCTTCATTTTCTGGCGACACTTCTGCTATAAACCAGACCGATCGGTGGGATTGTTTAGGGCAAATGGGGGCTTGCCTGGCGACCGGGCCACGGAAACGTCTGCTGCGGCGGATCGTTTCTGACCGATCGAGGGATCATGACGACGCCGTGACCGAACGAGATCGCGAAGACTTTGCCGGGGCTGAGGCGCGTGAACGCCCGCCTGTTCCCCGCGGCTTTCTGACCCTGCTGATCCTGGTGGTCGCGCTGGGCCCGTTGGCGCTGTCCTCTTTCGTGCCGGCTCTGCCGACGATTGCGCGGGATTTCGTGGTCGATGAAGGCGTGGCGCAATTGGCGCTGTCCTTGTCGATGATGTCGATCGCCTTCACCACGCTGCTGTATGGCCCCTTGTCGGACCGCTTCGGCCGCCGGCCGGTGCTGATCGGCACCTTCGCGATGGGCATGGTGGGCAGCGCGCTGGGCTGGGCGGCCCAGGACATGGCCGGCTTGATCCTGGCGCGGGTGGTGCAGGCCGCCGGCATCGCCTCCGGCATGGTGGTGGCGCGCGCAATTGTGCAGGATGTCTATGGCTCAGAGCGGATGGCCAGCGTTATGGGCAATATCACCGGCGCAATGGTGATCGCGCCCTTGGCCGGGCCGATCATCGGCGGGCTTCTAGTCGAGGCGGTGAGTTGGCGCGCGGTGTTCGCCATGATCACGCTGCTGGGTGCGGCGACCGTGGTTTTGATGCTGTGGCGGTTGCCGGAAACCAACCAGACGCCGACATCGGTGTTCAGCGCCGCCAGCGTGCGGCGGGATTTGGCGACCTTGTTGAAGAATCGCGACTTTTTGCGGTTCAGCTTGTATGTCGTGTTGGCGCAGAGCGGACTTTTGACCTTCATCGGCGGGGCCCCGCTGATCGTGGAGGGGGTCTATGGTCATCCAGCCTCCGCCTATGGCCTCTACGTCTCGATCATGGCGCTGGGCTATATGATCGGCAGCCTGGGCGCCGGCCGCCTGGGCAGCGTGCTGGCACGGGGCGGCATGATGTGGATTGGCACCTCGTTGTCGATCATCGGCTTGGGGCTGGCGCTGGTTCTAGCCGCCGCGGAAGTGCCGGATCTGTTCTACCTGTCCTGGACGATTGCGCTCGGTGCGGTGGGGGTCGGCTTTGCCCTGCCAGCGGCCCAGTCCGGCTTTATTGCCGCAGCACCGCGCATCCCCGGTTCCGCGTCTAGCCTGTCGGGCTTTTTGCAGATGATGATGTTGGCGGTGAGCACACAGTTTGTAGGCCTTGTGCAGGAAGCCGATACCGCGGTGCCGACGGTTGCGACCATGTTCGCCATGGTGGCCCTGGCACCGGTCGCCTTGTGGCTTGTGCAGCCGCGGCATCCGCAGGCGCCGGCGTTCTTGAAGTCCGCTGCCTTCGCGCATCGACCGTGACCGGCTTGCCGCGGGCGGCAATGCGCAGTATCAGCCCGGGCCATGTCTGCGCTTGAGCCCTGCCCTAATCCGCATTTGAAACTGGACCGCCCCCGGCCGCTGCTGCTGGTCGCCGCCGCCGCCTTGATCGCGCCCGATGGCCGCGTGCTGATCGCCCAACGCCCCGAGGGCAAGGCCATGGCGGGCCTGTGGGAATTTCCCGGTGGCAAGATTGAGGCCGGCGAGCTGCCCGAACAGACTCTGGTCCGCGAATTGGCCGAGGAATTGGGGATCGACAGCCATCCCAACTGTTTCTTCCCGCTTAGCTTCGCCTCGCACAGCTATGACAGCGTCCATCTGCTGATGCCGCTTTATGTCTGCCGCAATTGGGCCGGGGTGCCGCGGGGCCGGGAGGGGCAGGCGGTGGCCTGGGTGCGCGCCGCGGCCCTGCGCGACTATCCGATGCCACCGGCCGACACGCCGCTCATTGCCGCCCTGCGCGATCATCTGGCTGCATGAGCGGACCATAAAGAACGCCGGTCGCAGACCCATCTCCTGCCACCGGCGTCCAGGGGGAATTGGTCTTGTCGTCAGTCCGACTGGCGCGCCAGCACGGACGTCTCGCGGTCGGTGCCGGCCTTTTCGGTCCGGCGGACTTCCAAAGCGCTCAGGCCCATCGCGGCACCGAAGGTGGCCAGGGGCAGCAGCAGCAAGGGCGAGATCAGCATGGTCTCCTCCACGAGGGTTAAGGAACGTTAGCCGTTACGCGGTGGCGGCTGCTGCTCGATCAGCCCCTGCGGCGGCCTGCCACACGCCGGGGCCTACCACGCTGCTCAGCGGGTCTTGATCAGCCGGGTGGCGAAAAAGCCGTCCAACCCGCCGCGCTCGGCCCAGTGACTGGGCAAGGTGCGCAGAAAGCCGCGCTCGGTCACGAAGGCCGGGTCGCAAGCCTCTTCTGCGGTGACCGGATCTAAGGCGATGTCGGTGCGCTGGGACAAGAGCCGGTCGATCTGCGCCTCGCCCTCCTCAGGCTCCAGCGAGCAGACGGCATAGATCAATCGGCCGCCGGGTTTCAGCCAGCCGACGCAGCGGCTGAGCAGGCGGCTTTGGATCCGTGCCAACTGCTCGATCTCCTTGGGGCTCTTGTGCCAAGCGACGTCGGGGCGGCGGCGCAAAGTGCCGGTGGCTGAACAGGGCGCGTCCAGCAGAAGGGCGTCGAACGGCGCCTCCGGGCTCCAATCGTTCAGATCCGCGGTCACCAGGTCGGCCTGCAGCCCGCAGCGATCCAGATTCTCCTGCACCCGGCGCAGCCGGTCGGCCACCTTGTCCACCGCGGTGACCGCAGCACCCGTGGCGGCCAACTGCAAGGTCTTGCCGCCGGGGGCAGCGCACAGATCCGCCACGCGCTCGCCCGGCTGCGCCTGGACCAGGCGGGCGGGCAGGGCGGCGGCGGCATCCTGCACCCAAAAGCCGCCCGCCTTGAAGCCGGGCAGGTCGCGAATGTCCCC
The DNA here is from genome assembly GCA_050331575.1 of Rhodothalassiaceae bacterium. Taxonomy (GTDB): domain Bacteria; phylum Pseudomonadota; class Alphaproteobacteria; order Sphingomonadales; family Rhodothalassiaceae; genus JBHJGS01. The sequence goes on from JBHJGS010000042.1 coordinate 7,885, forward strand.
GGCCCGGGTCAGGCGCAGGCTGCCGGTGGGCAGGCGTTCACCATGCAGGCCGGGCACCGGCTTGGGCACGGTCAAGTCCAGCGGCGGCTCGGCGCGCAGCGCCTGAGCGATGGCGGCCGTTGTGGCCCCGCCATAGCTTGCCTCCCAGCGCGCCTTCAGCCAGCGCGGCAGATCGACCCCAGGGGTGTCCATAAGCGGCGCCAGCGTGTCGCGCTCGCGCGCGGCCCGGCGCACCAAGGCGTTGATCAGATTCTTGTATTTCTCGTCGGCCAGCCACACCGCGCTGTCCGCTGCGGCATGGTCCGGCACATCCATCAAGAACAGTTGGGCCAGACCCAGGATCAAGGCATGGCCACTGGCGCGGGCGGCCGGCGGCAGCGGCTTTTGCAGCATCTGGTCGGCGACATGAAGCAGGCTGCCGCGCCGGCGGATGGCATAGGTGGCAAGCGCCCGGGCAAAGGCACGGTCCTGAGGGTGACGCAGGCGGGAGAACGCCCGGTCCAGTGCCTGATCCATCGGCTCACCGCGGTCGAACACGGCGGCCAGAGTATCGAACGCGGCGCGCCGGTCGGCATACCGGGCCGGCTTGGGAGCGGCATCGCCGCGCGGCTGCGCCGGCCGGTCCGAGCGATCGGATCGGTCGCGAAACGGCCGCTCCGGCAGGCCCGGGTCGCCGTCATCGCGGCGCGGCGGTCGGCTGCGCCGGTCCGCCCCGGGGCGATCACGGCCGTGGGCTTCGC
>JBHJGS010000043.1:0-40561 GCA_050331575.1 Rhodothalassiaceae bacterium
GGCATCGCCCGGCCGGTCCGGTGCCGGGGCATGCATCGCGACCCACTGATCCTCGCCAACCCGGCGATACACCTGCCGCTTCATCCCACACGCATACGCCTCACCCGCAATACACCCCAAACCGCGAAGGACACAGACGTCCGTTCCGATGTGTTCGTCGAACTCTTCACCGCCAACGCAGGCAACGGCTTCGCCGTCTTCTGAAGCGGCAATCATCTTTTGAGAAGGTGCATTTGCCATTGTCATACCAATGACAGTCCAATTCCTATCTGAAACCAAGAACCACTCATTATTGTCAAGAGCGAACATACGGCAATGAGCCAAATCCCTATCAGCAAGACTCTTTTCGTGAAGACCGACATATATCATATCGTGGAATCGTGCAGTGCCGGTCAGATAAGTATATTCAGTAGATAAACTTTTTGGCATTCTTTGTTTCCTGTCTTAACGCCTGACTTTCTGTGGCGAGTAGGCACGTCTTGCGGCCGCAATTTCCTTATTCGTCATCTTCGACCCGGAAGGACTGTGCTTGACGTCCCCCTCGCCCATACGGGCGTGGCCGTCGCGGAGTTGGGCCTCCAGGCAGGCGCGATCGCAGTTCGACGATTTGAACACCGTCTGGACGCTATCCAGGCAGAGTGTCAATTCCTCATCAAAGCTGTGGATGACGCCCGCGCCCGGGCCGTTGGCCTTATGACTGGCGTGGCGGAGCCCGTGGCTGCCATGGGTATTGCTGCCGCCTTCAGCACACACGCACGGGGCCGCTCCCATCTTATACCCGTCCCAATTGTCCAACCGCTCGCCATCATCATAGCTGTTCTTGTAAAAGCTGCTTTTGGGCACCACATGATCCGGCGTCTGACTGGGACAACACCCGTTGATGCCATCTTTCTTGGCGTTATACTGGACTAGCCGACAGCGACGTGCCTTTATACACTCGTTCGCCTCCGTCTTTGTGGCTTTGTCATCAGCCCAGTCTTTCGCTTCGGGCCCTTGTTGCTGAACGCTTTCGTCCAGTCCGGCTTCTTTACAGACATCCTTGCCGTCTTCTTTATAAGGCATATAGTCTGCGCAAGATTGTTTTTCTTTTTGCTTGTCCTTCTTGCACGGATCGGTTTCGCCGCCACCGGAATCAGACATCGTATCCAAATACGGCCATGGCGCCGTATTCCCCGGCATTGACCCATGATTATGGGTGGTCATGTCCAGGTGGCGGACGACGCATTTGCCTTCGATCTTTACGTTGGGCGACCAGGAGGTGAAATAGGCCTTGCCTTTGATCTTGCCGGTCACAACGCCTTTCTTCGGCGCGCAGCCGGCCTCGTCTCCAGTACTGGTCTTGAAATAGGACTGGTTCTGCAGCATGACCTCCTTGCCGGAGATCTTCACCGTCTTGGAGCCCTTGGCCGTGTCCTTGGCGAAGGCGGTGTTGGGATAGGGCACCGGCACGCCGGGCGGGGTCGCCGGGGTCTGCGGCGGGGTAAAGCAGACATCGGGAAACGCCGCCACCGACTTGCCCGCCGCCGCCTTGCAGGCAATCTCGCGCCCATTGGCAAAGACATTATTGGCCATCAGCCCCCCTCCTGTGCTGGCAGATAAGCACAAGAATGGCCGTCAAGCCAGCCCGTTCGCCGTTCATGAGCGCGCGGAAGATCCCGCATCGGCGTCAGGGTGCGACCGGTTCGACATGTCGGTGCGTGCGCGGGCGTGTTCGCGTGTGGCCCGAAAAAACCGCGGTCAGCGCTCGGCTGGGTCCGGCACGCGCGTCACGCGAACAGCCGCTCCATGTCCTTGGGCATGGCGCCGCGGATATCGGCCATCTCGCCTTCGGTGATCTTGCGGTTCAAAAAGGTCAAGACGATGCGGATTTGGTTTTCGGGCTGGTCCAGGGCGGTGTCGTTCATCTCCCGCTCGATCTTCTCGACGAATTCCTCGGCGGTCTTTTCGTCGGTGGGGGTCTGGGTCGGGCGATAGCGTTCGAAATAGATGCCGCGCAGGATGGTCGGCAGCTGCGCGGCGAATTGCAGCGCCTCGGTCATCGGCACCCGGTCGCGCAGGGCATGCATGGTGATGCGCAGCAGGCGCAGGCTGCGCCGGTCATGGTCCTGCCAGCCCAGATCCTCGCTCAATTCCTTGATCCAGACATTGGCCTGATGCCAGAAATCATCGAACACATGGGTCATGGCGATCCTCATCTTCGTTGCACAAGGGCTTGGTGTCATGAGGACGCCGCCGGCGCCGGCGCGGTTCCGATCGGCCCGCCCGCTTGAGCGGGCGCGCGGCAGGGTCTAAGGGAGGGCCTGCTTTTTTTGGAGACAGGGCGATGTTCGATTTTCCGCATTTGAAGTTCGGGCTGGACGAGGATCTGGAGATGCTGCGGGAAACCGCGGCGCGCTTTGCCGCCGACAAGATCGCCCCGCGCGCCGCGGAGATCGACGCCACCAACACCTTTCCGCGCGATCTGTGGCCGCAGATGGGCGAGCTGGGGCTGCTGGGCATCACCGTGCCGGAAGACTATGGCGGGGCCGGGCTGGGCTATCTGGCCCACTGCATCGTCATGGAGGAGATTTCGCGCGCCTCGGCCAGCGTCGGCCTCAGCTACGGCGCCCATTCCAATCTGTGCGTCAATCAGATCGCCCTGAACGGCACGCAGGAGCAGAAGCGCAAATATCTGCCCAAGCTGATCTCCGGGGAGCATGTCGGCGCGCTGGCGATGTCGGAAACCGGCTCGGGATCCGATGTGGTGTCGATGAAGACGAAGGCGGCGCGGGCCAATGACGGTTATGTGCTGAACGGCTCGAAGATGTGGATCACCAACGGCCCGGATGCCGAGGTGCTGGTGGTCTATGCCAAGACCGACCCGGAGGCGGGCGCGCGCGGCATCACCGCGTTTCTGATCGAGCAGGACTATGACGGTTTCACCACCGCCCAGAAGCTGGACAAGCTGGGCATGCGTGGCTCGAACACCTGCGAACTGGTGTTCGAGGACTGCAAGGTGCCCTATGAGAATGTGCTGGGCGAGGAGGGCAAGGGCGTCAATGTGCTGATGTCCGGCCTGGACTATGAGCGGGTGGTGCTGGCCGCCGGGCCGCTGGGCATCATGCGCGCCTGCCTGGACGTGGTGATCCCCTATGTGCATGAGCGCAAGCAGTTCGGCCAGCCGATCGGCACCTTCCAGCTGATGCAGGGCAAGCTGGCGGATATGTACACGCTGTGGGGCGCCACGCGCGCCTATGTTTATGCCTGTGCGGCCGCGTGCGACCGCAAGGAAACCACCCGCAAGGATGCTGCCGGCTGCATCTTGTTCGCCGCGGAGAAGGCGACCCAGATGGCGCTGGACGCGATCCAGGCGCTCGGCGGCAACGGCTATATCAACGAATATCCCACCGGCCGCCTGCTGCGCGACGCCAAGCTCTACGAAATCGGCGCCGGCACCAGCGAAATCCGCCGCATGCTGATCGGCCGGGAATTGTTCGAGGAAACGGCCTAGGGCCAGGCCCCGGCCCCTCGCCGGCCGGCCCACGCCCCTCTGCGGCCGGCCCATGCCGCTCTGCGGCCGACAACGGCTTGGATGGCGTCGGCATTTCAACCCGCCCAGACCGTCATGCTGGCGAACGCCAGCATCCAGGAACACCGCCGTCCGAGCCCTTGGCGCCACCGTCCGGGCCTGTCCCCATCATGGACCCCGGCGTTCGCCAGGGTGACGGGCAGGGGGGTGACGCAGCCGCCCTTGTCATGCGTCCCCCGGCATGCCTTCCCGGTCATGCCTCCCTCGTCATGCTGGCGGACGCCAGCATCCAGGACCACCGCCGTCCGAGCCCTTGGCGCCACCGTCCGGGCCTGTCCCCATCATGGACCCTGGCTTTCGCCAGGGTGACGGGCCGGGGGGTGACGTAGCCGCCCTTGTCATGCGTCCCCCGGTCATGCACGTGACGGGCGGGGAATGACGCAGCATTCCCCGTTCTACAGGCGAAAGGCGGACGAGGGGGTGATTGATGCAGGGGCGCGCGGCAGGTTGGTGGTCAGGCGGGATGGCCCCTCAATAAATCCCGCGAATATCGAGCCGTCGTTCGTAGCGAACCAAGTCTGTTTTGGCGCGGCGCACGTGGTTGCGGTCCAGCCGCACGGCGCGGCGCTGGTCACTCAAGGCGTCGGCGATCTTGGTCAGGCGGGCGCGGAGATCCTTGCGCGCAGCGGCCGTCAGGTCGGGGTCGTCCAACTGCGCGCGGACCGTGTCATAGTCCGCTTCCAGATCGCCGATCTTCTCCACCGCCCATTGGTACCGGCGCAGCGCTGACTGGTAAGCCTGCTCCAGGTCGTAAAGCCTGGCGCCACGGCGATAAACCGGCAGAAACGCGGCCTCCAGCTCCGCAGGACAGATGCCCTGATAGGGCCGGCCGGCCGCACCCAGATCAAAGGCATTGGCGGGGGCGCAATAGTGCGCCAGCCCCGCGGCGCGGCCGGCATGATAGGCCTGGGCATCCGGGCTGATCGCGAAGGCCGCGCACTGCTCGTCGCGCCAGGCCAGGCGCTCCAGCGTGTCGCCGCGCACGGCGTCTTGCACGCCCAGCTCATACCAGTCGGCGCTGAGGCAATCCCCCTCCTGCATCGGCGGGACACACGCGCCGAGCAGCGCCGTCGCGGCCAACCAGGATACCGCGTTTCTCACAATCCCCTCCCTCGCCCATGACGGCTTGTTCTCGTCAAGCTAGGGAATAAAGCTCCAGCGTGTCAATCTGCGAACGCGCCCTCTTATTCGGTGTGGTTTCGCAGCCCGATCCTGTTGCCGCGCGTGTCGCCGGGAGCGCAGCGGGGATTGTCTGGCTGATGGGGCCAGGCTTAGCCGCCGGAGAAGCGGTTGGTCTGTGGGAAGCCGCGCGGGGCCAGGCGGCCGGCGGAGGCCCGTCTGCCCAGCCAGGGGGTCAGATCGGTCTCGGTGCGGATGCGGCCGCTGGCCCCGCCCATCGGCCAGCTCAAGCCCTCGGCCAGACGGATCAGCATAATGTCAGACAGGCCGCCATCCTTGTAGCTCTGCAGCTTCACCCCGCGACCGCGCGCCAGCTCCGGCACCTCGTCCACGGGAAAGACCAGGAGCTTGCGATTGTCGCCGATGACCGCGACATGGTCGCCGTCCACATCCAGGCAATGGCTGGCGCGCGCGCCGGGGCCCGGGCTCATCAGCTGCTTGCCCGCCTTGGTTTGGGCCAGGGCCTTGTCCGCCTCGGTGATGAAGCCGCGGCCGTCGGAGGCAGCGAGCAGCAGGCGCCCGCCGGGGCGGTAGGGCCGAAGCGCCACCAACTCCTCCTCCGCCTCGAACTCGACCATGAGCGTGATTGGCTCACCGGCGCCGCGGCCGCCGGGCAGGGTGTCGGCGCGCAGCGTGTGCATGCGCCCGGCGGAGGTGAAGGCGAGGATTTTGTCGGTGGTATAGGCGTGAAAACGGAAGTGCTGAGCGTCGCCTTCCTTGAACTTCAGTGTCTCCTCGGCCGGCAGATGGCCCTTCAGCGCGCGCAGCCAGCCGCGCGTGGAGCAGACCACGGTGATCGGTTCGCGCTCAATCATCGCCTCCAGTGGAATATCCACCGCGCCGGTCGGTGCCTCGCCGAAACGGGTGCGGCGCCGGCCAAGCTCGGTGTCCGGTCCGAACTCCGCCTTGATATCGGCCAGATCGGTGCCGATGCGCTCCCACTGCCGCTCGGGGCTGTCCAGCAAGGCGGTGAGGTCCTGCTGCTCCTCGGTCAGTCGGTCATGCTCGGCGCGCAGCTCCATTTCCTCCAGCTTGCGCAGGGAGCGCAGGCGCATGTTCAAGATCGCCTCGGCCTGCTCGTCATTCAGCGAGAACGCGGCCATCAATTCCTGTTTCGGCTCGTCCTCCTCGCGGATGATGCGGATCACCTCATCCAGGTTCAGAAAGGCGATCAGATAGCCGTCCAGCACGTTCAGGCGCGCGGCGATCTTGTCCAGCCGATGGCGCGACCGACGCAGCAGCACGTCCAGGCGGTGATCCAGGAAGGCGTTCAACGCGCCCTTCAGGGACAAGACCTGCGGCCGTCCGCCGGCGATCACATTCAGGTTCAGCGGAAACCGGGTTTCCAGATCGGTCAGCTTGAACAGGCTTTCCATCAACAGGTCAGGGTCGACACTGCGCGACTTGGGCTCCAGCACCAGCCTTATATCCTCGGCGGATTCATCGCGGACATCGCCCAGGATCGGCAATTTGCGCTCCAGCACCAGCTCCGCGATCTTCTCCACCAACTTGGATTTGGCAACGCCATACGGGATTTCGGTAACGACGATCTGCCAGGTGCCGCGGCCCTGATCTTCCCGCGACCAGCTTGCGCGCGTGCGAAAGCCGCCGCGGCCGGTCTCATAGGCGGAAAGGATGCTGTCGCGCGGCTCGACCAGCACGCCGCCGGTGGGAAAATCCGGACCCTGCACCCGTTCCACCAGGTCCGCGACGGAGACGGCATCGGTGCGGCCGAGCCGTTCATCGATGAGCAACTGGCAGGCATCGATCAGTTCGGCGGCATTGTGCGGCGGGATCGAGGTGGCCATGCCCACGGCGATGCCCGCCGCACCATTGGCCAGCAGATTGGGAAAGGCTCCGGGCAGGACCACCGGTTCGCGATCCTCGCCGTCATAGGTCTCGCGAAAATCGACGGCGTCCTCGTCCAGCCCGTCCATCAGCAGGATCGCCACCCGGGTCAGCCGCGCCTCGGTGTAGCGCATGGCCGCGGGGTTATCGCCGTCGACATTGCCGAAATTGCCCTGGCCGTCGATCAGCGGATAGCGCACGGCAAAATCCTGCGCCAGACGCACCAGGGCGTCATAGACCGACTGGTCCCCATGCGGGTGATATTTGCCGATGACGTCGCCGACCACCCGAGCGCATTTCTTGAACCCGGCCTCAGGGTTCAGGCGCAGCAGCCGCATGGCATAGAGCAGCCGCCGATGCACCGGCTTCAGCCCGTCGCGCACGTCTGGCAGAGAGCGGGACATGATCGTCGACAACGCATAGGCCAGATACCGCTCCGACAATGCGTCGACGAAAGCCAGGTCGGTGATCTTGTCGTCGGCCATAGGCGTGGGGGATCAGCCGTGCAGCACGGCGTCCGGCGCGGGCGGGGCCGGCGCCGTGGCGTCGCCCCAGGCCACGAAGAAACCGTTTTTGAAGCCGGGCTTGTTATAGAGGAAGGGCTGGCCGCGCGTATCGATCACTTGCCCGCCGGCCGCGCGCAGCACCGCGTCGCCGGCGGCGGTATCCCATTCCATGGTCGGCCCCAGGCGCGGATAAAGATCCGCCTCGCCCATCGCCACCAGACAGAATTTCAGCGAACTGCCGACCGAGACACAATCCGCGCCGGGGAACCGCGCCAGATAGGCATCGGTCTCCGGGCTGCGATGGGAGCGGGAGGCGACCACTGCGGGCGGCTGCGCCATGGCGCGCGTGGCGATAAGACGCTCTTGCCCGCCGACGCGCAGCTTGGCCCCATGGCCCGCCACGCCCCAAAACAGCCGATCTTGCACGGGGGCATAGACCAGCCCGAGCACCGGTTGGCCCTGTTCGATAAGCGCCACATTCACGGTGAAATCCTCGCCGCCCTTGATGAATTCCTTGGTGCCGTCAAGCGGGTCGACAAGCCAGAAACGCTCCGCCCCGTCGGCCGGCAAGCCGTGCGCTTCGGCGCGCTCCTCCGCCACGATCAGGGTGCCGGGGGCTACCGTCTCGATCGCGTCGATCAGGATCGCCTCGGCTGCCCGGTCCGCCTCGGTCACTGGCGAGGCGTCGGCCTTATCTGACACATCCAAGCCGGCCTCCCGGATCGCCAGGGCAGCGCGACCCGCTTCCAAAACGGGCGCAATCAATCGGTCGGCCAAGGCCGAGCTGGCAAGGCTCATGGGCGGAAGGTCCTCAACGGCAAGGGTAGACGACGGCGAGGCTCGGCTAAGGCGCGCGCCCCCGACCTGTCAAGCGCCGCTTGCATGGCGGTGTGCGTTGTGACAGGCCAGAAATGGCGTCTTATGCGTGTACCAGAGGGGTGTTTCATGCGCGAGATTGATTTTGCTGCCCTGCTTTGTTCCCGCCTCTGCCACGACCTGGTCAGCCCGGTCGGTGCCATGGCCAATGGCATTGAGATCCTCACGGAGGAGGAGGATCCCGCGATGCGCGGTCAGGTCATGGAACTGCTCGCGCACAGCTTGCGCCAGACAAGTGCGCGCCTGGGGTTTTTTCGCCTCGCCTTCGGGGCGGCCGGCGGCTTGGGCGAAGCGCTCGACAGCGAGGAGGTGCATCGGGCGCTGGACTCGTTGCTCACCACGGGCCGCGTGTCGCTGGATTGGCGGTTGGAGGCAACAGCGCTGGACAAAAGTCTGGTCAAGCTGCTGCTGAATGTCGCACTGGTCGCGAGCGAAGCGCTGCTGCGCGGCGGGTCCCTGAGCGTGGCGGCTGACCGGGCCGATCTGGTCATCATCGCCGAAGGCACGCGCTTCCTGCTGCCCGAGGCGACACAGAAGGCGTTGAGTGGCGCGCTGGAGGAGGCGGCGGTTGATCCGCGCACGGCACCGGCTTTCCTGGCGGGTCAATTGGCCAAGGGACTGGACGTGCCGGTGCGCTACGAAGCGGACTCGGACAGCCGGCACCGGTTCGTGCTGGCCGCTGCGCTGGATTAATCACAAGCAGCAAAAAGCGCACAAAACTCTCATTTTACACGTTCTTAACCTATTTTCTGGACAAGCAACATGTGTCGGCGTGCCCAAGTCCTGCCGGGGTGGTGGCGCGTGTGTTAACTTTGCCGAAGGGCGGCGTTCATGGACGATTTACTTAATGAGTTCCTGACGGAGACGAGCGAGAGCCTCGATGTCGTCGATGTTGAATTGGTCAAGTTGGAGCAAGACCCAAACAATAAAGAGGTCTTGGATAACATTTTCCGCCTAGTTCACACGATCAAGGGGACCTGCGGGTTCTTAGGGTTGCCGCGCCTGGAACATGTCGCCCATGCCACCGAGAATGTGCTGGGCAAGTTCCGCGATGGCGAATTACAGGTCACGGCCGCTGCGGTCACGGTGATCTTGCAGTCGCTCGACCGCATCAAGGAAATCCTGGCAGGTCTCGCCGACACTGAGCAGGAGCCTCAGGGCGATGATAGTGACCTGACCAATCAGTTGGATGCAATTGCCGCTGGGGCGGCGCCGGCACCGGCTGCCGCAGCGGCGCCGGAGCCCGTGGCGCAGGACGAGCCGGAAACCGCATCGCTGGGCCGCGAGCCCAAGCCGGGCGAAGTCTCCCTGGAAGAGTTGGAGCGCGCCTTCAACGAAGCCCCCGGACCGGACAGCGCGGCCTCGCCCGCAGAGCCTGCCGCAGCCGCCGTGCCGGCCACCACCACAGCCAAGGCGCCCCTCTTCCAGCGTGCCGGCGGGGAAGACACCATGTCGGTCGCGGCGCATCTGTTTGCCCAGCGCGCCGCCAAAGACAAAACCTTGGCCAGCTTCTTCAAGGATATGGCCGAAGATGTGCGCAAGGCCAAATTCCTCGGCTTGATCACAGCCGTGTTCAAGGAAGACGATAGTGCCGCGGAAAAGGTGGCCAAGGGCATGCTCGACCAGCCGGGCTTCTCAGACCAGGCGTTCGAAGCGCTGATGGCGGTCAGCCGCAACGTGCTGGACGAATTGCAGCTGGACGAAGACACCCGCGACGAAGCGCTGATGCTGCTGGAACTGGTGCGCGAGCCGTTCAAGCAAGGCAGCGCTGCGAAGCAGGCGCAAGCGCAAACCCAGATGGTGCAGTCCGACGCCCAGCAGCGCTCCGGCGAGAGCAAAACCTCGGGCCAGTCGATCCGGGTCTCCGTCGACCTTCTGGAAGAGTTGATGACCATGGTCTCAGAGCTGGTGCTGACGCGGAACCAGCTCTTGCAGTTGGTGCGCGACAAGGACGACAGCGAATTCGCCATTCCGATCCAGCGGCTCAGCCAGACCACCACGGAGCTGCAGGAAGGCGTGATGAAAACGCGCATGCAGCCCATCGGCAATGCCTGGGCCAAGCTGCCGCGGATCATCCGCGACCTGACCGTGGAGTTGGACAAGAAGATCGAGCTGGAGATGAAAGGCGCGGAGACCGAATTGGACCGCCAGGTGCTCGAGCTGATCAAGGATCCGCTGACCCACATGGTCCGCAACTCCGCCGACCATGGCATCGAAAGCCCGGCGGTGCGCCTGGCCGCAGGCAAGCCCGAACAGGGCACCGTGCGGCTCACCGCCTATCATGAAGGCGGCCACATCATCATCGAAATCGCGGACGACGGTCAGGGTATCCCGGTCGACAAGATCCGCAACAAGGTGGTGGAGAAGGGTCTGGCGACCGATGCTGAGTTGGACAATATGTCCGACAATCAGATTCAGAAATTCATTTTCCACCCCGGCTTCTCCACCGCCGCGCAGGTGACCAGCGTGTCCGGCCGCGGTGTCGGCATGGATGTGGTGCGCACCAATATCGAGAAGATCGGTGGCACCATCGACATGGTGTCGGTGGAGGGCAAAGGCAGCACCTTCCAGATCAAGATCCCGCTGACCCTGGCCATCGTCGCTGCCCTGATCGTGGAAGCGTCCGGTGAGCGCTTCGCGATCCCGCAGATCTCCGTGCTGGAATTGGTTCGGGCGTCGGACAATTCCGAACATCGGATCGAGCGCATCAAGGACACGCCGGTGCTGCGCCTGCGCAACCGCCTGTTGCCGCTGGTGCACCTGAACGAGGTGATGGGCTTTTCCAGCCGACAGGACCTGGAGGCGCGCGAAGACGCCGACGATTTCATCGTGGTCACGCAGGTCGGCGCCTTCACCTTCGGCATCGTCGTCGATCAGGTGTTCGATACCGAGGAAATCGTGGTCAAGCCGGTGGCGCCGATCCTGAAGCATCTGGAGATCTATTCCGGCAACACCATCCTGGGCGACGGCAGCGTGATCATGATCCTGGACCCCAACGGCATTGCGGCGAAGGCCAATTCCACCGTCGCTGATGCCGACGCAGCGGAAGTGGAGGACCAGACCGTGACGGCCCAGCGCGCCGCCAGCGACAAGGAAACCCTGCTGGTGTTCCGCGCCGGCACGCACAATCAGAAGGCTGTGCCGCTGTCTCTGGTGGCCCGGTTGGAGGATTTTGAGCGCGACAAGATCGAGGATTCCGACGGCCGCCATGTGGTGCAGTATCGCGGTGCCCTGATGCCGGTGGTGCGCGTGGAAGGCTATGAACAGTTGGTCGAGGAGGGCCGCCAGCCGGTGCTGGTGTTTACCGACGGCGACTATACCATGGGACTGGCGGTCGACGAGATCCTCGACATTGTCGAGGACGATCTGGACATCAAGCTGGCCTCCGACAAGCCGGGCATGATCGGCAGCGCCGTGGTCAATGGCCGTGCCACCGAGATCATCGATGTCGGCTATTACCTGACCCGCGCCTTTACCGAATGGCTGCGCTCCCGCGATACGCTGGAGGATGCTCCGCCGGCGCGCGGAACACGGGTGTTGATCATCGATGACAGCGCCTTCTTCCGCAATATGCTCAAGCCGCTTTTGTCGGTGCAGGGCTATCATGTCACCGCGGTGGACAGCGCGGAAAAAGCGCTGCAACTGCGCGAGCAGGGCCAAAGCTTTGACCTGATCGTGTCGGACATCGATATGCCGGGCATGGATGGCTTTGAACTGGCGCAGATGGTCAAGAACAGCGGCACCTGGCGCGAGACGCCGCTGGTCGCGCTTTCCAGCTTTGCCAGCACCAAACATGTCGAGCGCGGCCGTCAGGTCGGCTTCAACGACTATATCGCCAAGTTCGACCGAGATGCGCTGCTACACAGCCTGACCCAGCAGTTGAAGCTGCACGGAGACGCCGCATGAGCAATTTGCCCGCCCCCACCGGCCGTGCCGACCTGAAGGTCGTGCATTCCAGTAGCCGGGAATATGTCACCGTGCGCTTGGCCGGTCAGCTTCTGGGCATTCCGGTGATGGTCGTTCACGACGTGTTGAGCGCGCAGAAGCTGACGCGCATCCCGCTGGCGCCGTCGTGGGTGGCCGGCGTCTTGAACCTGCGCGGCCGGATCGTCACCGCTATCGATCTTCGCCAACGCCTCGGCTTTAAGGAAAAGGACAGCGATACCAAACGGCGTGACATGTCCGTCGTCGTCGACCATCATGGTGAGTCCTACAGTCTGCAGATCGATAGCGTCGGCGAGGTTTTGGCTTTGGATGAATCGGCCATTGAGAAAAACCCGGTGACACTGGATCAGCGGTGGCGCGAAATCTCCCGGGGGATCTTCCGCCTTGACGAGGAATTGCTGGTCATCGTCAATGTCGACAAATTGCTGGACTTCGATACCTCCGTGGTCGCGGCTTAGTGCTGCTGCCGCGGATGGCCTGGTCTTGAGGGAAATTGATCGATGAAATCCTGCCTGGTCGTCGACGACTCCAAGGTGATCCGAAAGGTTGCCCGCCGCATCTTGGAGGAATTGTCCTTCGAGATCGAAGAAGCGGTCGACGGCCAGGATGCGCTGGACAAAGTCAATCAAAAGGTCCCGGACATGGTTCTGCTGGATTGGAACATGCCGGTGATGGATGGCCTGGAATTCCTGAAGCGGGTGCGCGCGAACGCCGATATCGAACAGCCGAAGGTCATTTTCTGTACCACCGAGAATGACATGGCGCATATTCGAATGGCGTTGGAAGCCGGCGCGGATGAGTATATCATGAAGCCCTTCGACCGCGAGATTATCGAAACGAAATTGTTGCAAGTGGGGCTGGGCTGAGGCCGGCCGGCCCATGCCCGCTTGGTCTGCAGGGGAACGCCCAGCCCGTGTCCGCGCTTACGCCCGACCCAACCAAAGCCGCCGCCGATGCGGGTCCGTTCCGTGTCATGGTCGTCGATGACAGTGCGGTCATCCGCGGCTTCATTACGCGGTTTCTGGAAACGGACCCGCTCATCAAGGTGGTTGCCTCCGCCTCCAACGGGGAAATGGCCGTGCGCAATATCGGCCTCTACAAGCCCGAGGTGGTGCTGCTGGACATTGAGATGCCAGTGATGGACGGGCTGACCGCGCTGCCGAAGCTGTTGCACGCGCAGCCGGATACGCAGATCGTCATGGCCTCGACGCTGACCCGGTACAATGCCGAGATCAGCCTTCGGGCGCTGAAGGAGGGCGCGGTCGATTACGTGCCCAAGCCGGAAACCAACCGGGAGGTCAATGCCAGCATCGATTTCCGCAAGGAGATCGTGGAGAAGGTGAAGGCCTATGGCGCGGCCCGTCGCAAGGCGCGGCATGAGCCGCTGCCCGGCGAAGGCTCCACGCCGTCCAGCTTTCGCGGCCGCCAGCCGGTGGCCTATGTGCGCCCGCAAACCCAAACGGTGGCGCAACCGGTTGCCAAGGTGGTGCCGACCCGGGTGCTCAGTTTGCGCCCGGCCTCCAGCTACAAGCCGAAAGTGCTGGTGATCGGCGCGTCGACCGGCGGGCCTCAGGCGCTGATCAAGCTGTTTGGCCAGTTGGCGCCGTCGGCCTCCGTGCCGGTTTTGATCGTGCAGCATATGCCGGCGACCTTCACCAGCATTCTGGCCGATCATTTGGGCAAGGCGGCCGGGCGCCCCGCCAGTGAGGGCAAGGATGGCGAGCCGGTGCAGCCCGGTCGCATCTATGTGGCGCCCGGCAATTTTCATATGGTGCTGGACGGCGATGCGGACGCGCCGGTCATCCGGCTCAATCAAGAACCGCCGGAGAATTACTGCCGTCCGGCGGTGGATCCGCTGTTCCGCAGTGCAGCCGCCTTGTATGGCGCCCGCACACTGGCCACGGTTCTGACCGGCATGGGCCATGATGGCTTGAAAGGCGGCCGCGAGGTGGTGGCCGGCGGTGGCACCTTGCTGGCTCAAGACGAAACCTCCAGCGTGGTCTGGGGCATGCCCGGTGCTGTTGCAACCGCGGGTCTGTGCCATAAGGTGCTGGCATTGGAGGATCTGCCCGAGGCCATCGGCCGCTTGCTGAAGGGGATTGGGGCATGAAGCCGGACGATTTTGAGTTTCTGAGCCAGACCTTGAAGACCCGCTCCGGCTTGATGCTGAGTTCCGATAAGATCTATCTGCTGGAAAGCCGGCTGACACCGCTGGCGCGCAAGCAGGGCATGGAGACGCTCGACCAACTGGTGCAGACCCTGCGCACCCGCCGCGACGAAACCCTGCTGCGCGCGGTCACCGAGGCGATGACCACCAATGAGTCGTTTTTCTTTCGGGACACGACGCCGTTTGAGCATTTTGAGAAAGTCGTGCTTCCCGGTTTGCGCATCCGCAGAGACGCAGAGAAGAAGATCCGGATCTGGTCAGCGGCGGCGTCTACCGGGCAGGAGCCCTATTCGCTGGGCATGATCTTGAAGGAGCAGGGCCCCAAGCTGGCCGGCTGGACCTTCGATATCTTGGGCACGGATTTGTCTAACGATGTTCTGGCGCGCGCGAAGGCGGGGCGTTACAGCCAATTCGAAGTGCAGCGCGGACTGCCGATCAAGCTTCTGATCAAATATTTCACGCAACAGGGCGACTATTGGATCTTGAAGGACGAGATCCGCAATATGGTCAGCTACCGTGCGTTCAATCTTCTGGATAATTTCGCCGGACTTGGCCGATTCGACGTGGTCTATTGCCGGAACGTGCTCATCTATTTCGATCAGCCGACCAAGACCAAGGTTTTGGAGAAACTGCACGCTCTGATGCCGCCGGACGGCTATTTGTTCCTAGGGGCGGCGGAAACCGTTCTGGGCATTACCGACCGGTTCCGGCCCGTGCCCGGGTATCGCGGCATGTATGTCCCCGCCGAGGCCGACCCGGCCCTGATGGCGGCGGTGGGATAAGGCTCGCCAGCGACGGTCGAGCCGCTTCCAGGTCCGATCGGCCGACCCCTGTTCGCGGGTTTTCAATCCGGCTGATCAGGCGGCAAACGCCCGCGTCGAGGCGGGTCAGGCCGTGCGCAGCAAGTCCAGCGCGATGGTCAGGCTGGCCTGGCGCACCTGGCAGCGCCCGATCGCGCCGAGCCGATGGTCCTGGCTGCGCGGCGGGCGATCGCGAACCGCCAAGCCGAACCAGACCAGGCCCACCGGCTTGTCCGCACTGCCGCCGCCGGGCCCGGCGATGCCGGTCACCGCGACCGCGATGTCGGCTGCGGAGCGGGCCAGCGCGCCGGCCGCCATGGCCCGGGCAACCGGATCAGACACCGCGCCATGCTGCTCGATCAGCGCGGCCGGCACCCCCAGAAGATCGGTTTTCGCCGCATTGGAATAGGTCACGAAGCCCCGATCGACCACGTCGGAGCTACCGGCAATCTCCGTCAGGCAAGCAGCGATCAGCCCGCCGGTGCAGCTTTCCGCGGTGGCCAGCTGCCAGCCCCGGCTGCGGCACGCCGCCAACACCGCCTCAGCCGCGTGCAACTGCGCGTCAGAAAACATCGCCCGGCCCGAACAAGGACAACAGCAGCGCCAGCACCAGGGCGGCAATGGCCCCGGCGGCCAGATCGTCGGCCATCACGCCCCAACCGCCGCGGGTGCGCCGGTCGATCGGACCGATCGGCCAAGGCTTGAGGATGTCGAACAGCCGAAACAGCCCCAGGCCGATCAGCAGGGTCCAGCCATAATGCCAGGGGGCGGGCAGCCACAGCATGGGCCACAGCGACAGCCACTGCCCGGCGACCTCGTCAATGACGATCTCCGGCGCATCAGCGCGGCCGACCGCCCGGCCATAGCGCCCCGCCGCCCACACGCCGCCGGCGATCACCACCAGCGTGGCCAGCACCAGGGTGCGCTCATAATAAAGCTCCCAGGCGACCAGCAGCACGGCGACGATCGAGCCCCAGGTGCCGGGCGCCGGTTTCAGATGCCCGACGCCAAACACAGTGGCGACCATGCTGGCGATCAGCGGCGGGCGGCCCGGCTCACTCATTCCGGCAGCCTGATGGTTGCGGCGGCTTGCGCGGCGATGCCTTCGCGCCGGCCGGTGAAGCCCAACTGCTCAGTGGTGGTTGCCTTGACCGAAACGCGGTCGGGCGAGATGCTCAGGATTTCGGCGACCCGCGCGCGCATGGCGTGTTTGTGCGGGCCGATCTTGGGACGCTCACAGATCAGGGTGATGTCGCAATGGGCAATGCGGCCGCCGCGCTGAGCGACCAGATGCCCTGCGTGGGCGAGAAATTGGTCCGACGCCGCGCCCTTCCATCTCGCATCGGTGGGCGGAAAATGCGTGCCGATATCGCCGTCGGCTAGGGCCCCCAGAATGGCGTCGGTCAGCGCGTGCAGGCCGACATCGGCATCGGAATGGCCCTTCAGCGCCTGATCGTGCGGCAGCTTGATGCCGCACAGCCAAACATGATCGCCCGGTTCGAAACGGTGCACGTCAAAGCCCGTGCCCGTGCGGATATCGGTCAGTGGCAGCACGCGGGTGAAATCCTCCGGATGGGTCAGCTTGATATTCTCTTCCGCGCCCTCGACCAAGCGCACGGGCAGGCCCGCGGCTTCCATCACCGCGGCATCATCGGTCAAGGCTTGACCCTGGGCGCGGCGGTGTGCGGCCAGGATCTGATCAAACGGGAAGCCTTGCGGGGTCTGGGCGCGTACCAGGCCCTCCCGCGCCACGGTCGCCTCGACATGGACATGGCCGCGCTTCAGGGTGTCCACCACCGGCAGCGCCGGCACCGCGCCTTGGCCATGTTCCGCCACCGTATCGATCACCGCGGTGATCAGCGATGCGGGCACGAAGGGACGGGCGGCATCATGGATCAGCACCACGTCTGATCCGCTTGCGGCCAGTGCCTCCAGGCCCAGCCGCACGCTGTCCTGGCGTTCCGGCCCGCCGGGCACAGGCGGCTGCAGGCCCAAGCCATCGGTGGCGGACTCGAACTGGGCTTGGTCATCGGGATGGATCACGCACAGCACCCGGGCGACCTGGGGATGATGGACGAACGCCTCGGCTGTGCGCCGGATCACGGGCTTGCCGCCCAGCAGCCGATATTGTTTCGGCAATCCCTCGCCCGCGCGCCGGCCCCGGCCGGCCGCCACGATCAGCACCGCGGCGTTCTGATAGATTTGTGTCTTTATCTGGGGCATGGGGTCTGGCACAGTTGCGGGATTGTTTCCCGTTGAAAGTTTGAGAGGACTTGGCACCGCCATGGCGCGCGCGCTTTCCCCTATAGCCATCGGTCCGGTGAAGATCAAAGAGCCGGTGATCCTGGCGCCGATGTCCGGTGTCAGTGACCTGCCGTTCCGGACATTGGTCAAGCGCTACGGCTCTGGCCTCCTGGTCACCGAGATGATCGCCAGCCAGGCAATGATCCGGCAGACCCGGGAGTCTTTCATCAAGGCGCGGGTGCATGAGGCGGAGCGGCCGGTCTCGGTGCAGCTGGCCGGCTGCGAGGCCGCGGCGATGGGCGAGGCGGCCAAGCTGAACGAGGATCTCGGCGCCGACATCATCGACATCAATATGGGCTGCCCGGTGAAAAAGGTGGTCAATGGCTGGGCGGGGTCGGCGCTGATGCGCGATCTCACCCATGCCGCGGGCCTGATCGAGGCCACGGTGAACGCGGTCAAGATCCCGGTCACGTTGAAGATGCGCACCGGCTGGGACGACGAGACCCGCAATGCGCCGGAGCTGGCGCGCATCGCTGCGGATCTGGGCGTGAAGATGATTGTGGTGCATGGCCGCACCCGTTGCCAGATGTATCGCGGCCATGCCGACTGGGCGTTCGTGCGCCAGGTCAAACAGGCGGTGTCGCTGCCGGTGATTGTCAATGGCGATATCGAGGCGGAAGAGGATGCGGTGGCCGCCCTGGACGCGTCCGGCGCCGATGGCGTGATGATCGGGCGCGGCACCTATGGCCGGCCCTGGTTGGTCGGCCAAGTGATGGACTATCTGCGCACCGGTCGCAAACGCCCCGCCCCGCCGCTGGAGGAACAGCTGGCGGTGATTCTGGAGCATTATGACGCCATGCTGACGCACTATGGCACCCCTGTTGGCATCCGCCTGGCGCGCAAGCATTTGGGCTGGTATGTCAAGGGCTTGCCCGGCTCGGCTCAGATGCGTAATGAGCTCAATCGGTTGGAGCAGCCCGGCCAGGTGCGCCAGGCGCTGCTGAACTTCTACGGGCCGCTGCTGGACCGGGCGGCGGCATGAACGACGGCGGACAAGCAGGCCTATCCCGGGCGGTTGAGCAGCAATTGGACCGGTATTTCCAATTGCACGAAGATGCCCTCCCGCCCGCTGGCCTTTACGACCGCGTCATGCGCGAGGTTGAGACGCCGTTGCTGCGGCTGACCTTGCGGGCAACGCGGGGCAATCAGTCCCTGGCAGCCCAGACCTTGGGGATCAATCGCAACACCCTGCGCCGGAAACTTCAGGCACTGGGGCTTGACGGCACGGATTGGAAGGCGGATCGCTAGAAGCCGATGCGCCGGTTTATCGGGCCGGCGGACTTGTGATATTTTTGACACAGGCGTCCAAACAGGCTAGGGGCCTTTTGGTGTTTGGTGTGGGATTGGTGTCCGTGGCTACCCTGGCATCGCGCCGTCCATCCGCTGCAACCCGTCTAGACGCCGTCTGGTCCTGGGCCCGGCGGGTCGGTCTGCTTCTGAAATTGGAAGTCGCATTGGCGCTGTCGGCCACCGCCAGTGCCATCACCACCTATGTGCTCTTGTCTTCGGATCCCGCGCCGGAACGCGCCCACAGCATTTCCGCGCTGCTGACCGTCGATCTGTTGCTGTTGCTGCCTTTGGCGCTGCTCATCGGCCGGCGCATCGTTCTGGTCTGGAGCAATCTGCGCAAGGGCTCGGCGGGGTCGCGGCTGCATGTGCGCCTGGCCTTATTATTCTCCGCCGTGGCCGCCTTCCCCCCGGCGATCATGGCAATCGCGTCGGTCTTGTTTCTTGAGCTCGGGCTGGAATCCTGGTTCAGCGCCAATGTCCGCGCCACCGTCAACAATTCCTTGGCGGTCGCTGAAGCCTATGTGCAGGAGCATCGCGACAATCTCCAGGTCGATCTTCTGGGCATGTCCAGCGAGGTCGCTCAAGGCGGGCTGCTGATCGATATGCGGCCCCTCGATCTGCAGGCTTTCGCAGCAGACAGCGCCAATCGGCGCAATCTGGACGAGGTGATCATTTTCGATGCGGCCGGAGAGACCTACGCCCGCTACAGCCGCGATACCTTGAACCTGCGGCCGACATCTCGGGTGCCTGAAGAGGTGTTGGCGCCGGCCCGCGAAGGCAGCCCGGTGATCGCCAAAGTTGCCAGCGACAATAAGGTCCTGGCGCTGATGAAGCTGCCCAGTGTCGACGAGGTTTATCTGTATGTCAGCCGACGGCTTGACCCGGCGACGCTGGCGCATATCGCCAGCGCCAAGGCCGCCGTGGCGCAGTATAACACTTTGGAAGGCCGCCGGGCGGACCTGCATGTGCGGTTCAATGCGATCTTCATCGTCGTCTCGCTGATCCTGCTGCTGGTGGCCATGTGGATCGGGCTGTGGTTCGCCGACCGGCTGGTGCGTCCGATCAGCGAATTGGCCGCTGCGGCGGAACGCGTGCGCAAGGGCGAATTGGGTGCGCGCGTCCTGGGCCATCCAGGCTATGACGAAATCGGTGTGCTGTCGCGCACCTTCAACCGCATGACCGAACAGCTGGAGCACCAGCAGCGCGCGCTGGTCGAGGCCAATACGGCGCTGGACGATCGCATGCGGTTTTTGGAAGCGGTGTTGAGCGATGTCTCCGCCGGGGTTCTTGGCGTCAGCGGAGACGGGAGCATCGACCTGGTCAACCGCTCCGCCGCGTTGATGCTCGGTCAAGATACCGATCTGCTCATCGGCAATCCGCTGGCGGTTGCGATCCCGGAATTTGAGCCCTTGCGCGTGCAAGCCTTGACCGCGGAAGAGGGCACAGCGCAGACCCATGTCACGTTGGACCGGAGCGGTGGCGAGCGGATTTTGCTGGTGCGCCTGACCGCGCAGCGCGACGCTGAGCAGATCTTGGGATTTGTCGTCACCTTCGACGATATTACTGATCAGCTCGCCGACCAACGCAATGCCGCCTGGTCCGACGTGGCGCGCCGGATCGCCCATGAGATCAAGAATCCACTAACGCCGATCCAGCTGTCCGCGGAGCGGCTGAAGCGACGCTACGGCCGACTTGCCGACGTCGAGGACCAGGTCTTCGTCCAATGCACCGACACAATCATTCGCCAAGTCAGCGATCTTCGCCGCATGGTGAATGAATTCTCATCGTTTGCACGCATGCCGGCCGCGCGCTTCGCGGAAGAGGATTTGGCCGAACTGGTCGCTCAGACCGTGTTCATGCAGGAAGTGGCAACTCCATCCATCGAGCTGGTCTATCAGCGTCCGGACATGCCGGTCCCGGTGCTGTGCGATGGCCGGCTGATCGCCCAGGCGTTGACCAATCTGTTGAAGAATGCCGCCGAGGCGATCGACTCGCGGATCAGGGGCGGCGACGAGCGGCCGGGCCGGATTGAGGTGCAGATCGTGCAAAAGCGGAAGGCGACCTGCCTGGTGGTGGAGGATAATGGCCGCGGCCTGCCAAAGGACCGCAGCCGCTTGACCGAGCCTTATGTCACCACCCGCGTGAAAGGGACGGGACTGGGCTTGGCCATCGTCAAACGCATTATGGAAGAACATGGGGGACATCTGACCTTGGAGAATGGCACGAACGGGGGCGCGCGGGTGACCCTGGCGCTGGATCGCGACCTTATTGCCGCGCGCATCGGCGGGCTGGAATCCTCTGGCACGGCGGAGGCGGCGCATGGGTCTTGATATCCTGGTCGTCGACGATGAAGAGGACATTCGTGAATTGGTCGCCGGGGTCTTGGAGGATGAGGGCTTCGAGCCCCGGACCGCCGCGCATTCCGACGAAACTCTGGCACAGCTGGAGCGGCGGCGCCCGGCGCTGGTAATCCTGGATATCTGGCTGCAGGGCAGCCGGCTGGACGGTCTGGAACTACTGGACCTGATCAAGGCGCGTGATCCGGAGTTGCCGGTGATCATGATTTCCGGTCACGGCAATGTCGAAACGGCCGTGGCGGCGATCAAGAAGGGCGCGACGGATTTCATCGAAAAACCGTTCAAGGCCGATGAGCTGATCCACATTATCGAACGCGCCACGGAGGCAGAGCGCCTGCGCCGTGAGAATGCCGAACTGAAGCGCCGCGCCGGTATCGCGACCGATCTGACCGGCCGATCCGCTGCGATTAATTCGGTGCGCCAGGCCATTGCCAAGGTCGCGCCGACCAATAGCCGCGTGCTGATCGTCGGTCCCCCCGGCGCCGGGAAAGAGGTGGCCGCGCGCATGCTGCACGAAGAATCGCGCCGCGCCGGTGGACCCTTCGTGGTGGTTGGCGCGGCCAGCATTGAGCCGCAGCGCATGGAAGAGGAATTGTTCGGCGTCGAACAAGGTGGTCAGGTGATCAAGGTCGGGCTGCTGGAGCGGGCCCATGGCGGAACCTTGTTTCTGGATGAGGTCAGCGACATGCCGCTGACCACCCAAGCCAAGATCCTGCGCGTGCTGACGGATCAGACCTTTGAACGCGTTGGCGGCCGGATGCGCGTGGAGGTGGATGTCCGCGTCGTCAGCGCGTCGAGCCGAGATCTGCGCGAGGAGATCAATGTCCGGCGCTTTCGCGAGGATCTGTATCACCGGCTTAGCGTCGTCCCGTTACGGATCCCGTCCTTGAGTGAACGGCGTGACGATATCCCGCTGCTGGTGGAGCATTTCATCAGCATTGTCGCTGAGGCCACGGGCAAGCCGCGCAGGTCGGTCAGTGACCATGCGATGGCGGCGCTGCAGGCCTATGAGTGGCCGGGCAATGTGCGTCAGTTGAAGAATATCGTCGAGCGCATGTTGATCATGATGGGCGAGGATCAGTCCGACGTCACCGCGGAGTCTCTGCCGCCGGAATTGACCGGAGGCTCGATGAACGGCTTGCATTCAGAACAGGATCTGGCGATCATGACCGCACCGCTCAGAGAAGCGCGGGAGGCGTTTGAGCGGGAATATCTGCGCGTCCAGATCCGCCGGTTCAGCGGCAATATCTCCAAAACGGCAAGCTATATCGGCATGGAGCGTTCCGCCCTGCACCGCAAGCTGAAGAGCCTGGGCCTGGCCGTCGGCGGCCGCGGCCGTCCGGGCGACGAGGCGTAAGGCGCGTCGCCCGTGAAGGTGATCATCTGCGGCGCGGGTCAAGTGGGCTTCAATATTGCCCGCCATCTCTCTGACCAGCGCAATGATGTGACGGTTATTGACCGGTCGGCCAAGCTGATCCGAAAAATCCAGGAAAGCCTGGATTGTCAGGCTCTGGAAGGCTTTGCCAGCGATCCGGAGCTCTTGGAGCAGGCCGGCGCGATGGATGCGGAAATGCTGATCGCGGTGACCTTGTCGGACGAGGTCAATATGATCGCGTGTCAGGTCGCCCATACCCTGTTCAAGGTGCCGACCAAGATTGCCCGTGTGCGCAATCAGGCCTATCTGCGCGCCGCCTACAGCGATCTGTTCACGCGCGGCAGCCTGCCGATCGATCTGGTCATTTCGCCCGAGGTTGAAGTGGCCAAGGCGATCTTTCGCCGGCTAGAGACGCCGGGCGCCTTCGACATGATCGGCTTTGCCGACGGACGCATCCGGGTGGTTGGCGCGTTTCTGGAGGAGGCCTGCCCGGTTCTGGGCGCGCCGCTGCGGCATTTGACCGAGCTGTTTCCAGATCTGCAGATGCGAGTTTTGGGCGTGCGCCGCGGCGAACGCATCTTCATTCCCACCGGCGACGATCATTTCGAGGCCGGAGACGCGGTGTATTTCTCGGTCCCGGAAGAACGCCTGATCCGCGCCATGGACGCTTTGGGCCATGAAGAAACTCAGGCTCGGCGGCTGATTATCGTCGGCGGCGGCAATGTCGGCCTGACGCTTGCGACGATGCTGGAAGACCGCGCCAATCAGATCAATGTGAAGCTGATCGAACGCGATGAGGAACGCGCCGCCAAGGTCGCAGACCGGCTGCGCAGCACCGTGGTGTTGGCCGGCGACGCGCTGGATACGGAAATTCTGCTGGAAGCCAATGCCGGGGAGGCGGAAACCATTGTCGCGGTGGCCAATGATGACGAGGTCAATATCCTGTCTTCCTTGCTGGCCAAGCGGCAAGGCGCCAGCCGCACCATCGCGCTGTTGAACAATCCGATCTACAGCCCGCTGGTCGGCGCGCTGGGACTGGATGTGGTGGTCGACCCGCGCGAGACGACCGTGTCGCGGATCCTGGAGCATGTCCGCCGTGGCCGCATCCGCGCGGTGCATAGCTTGTGGGGCGGGGCGGTCGAGGTGTTGGAAGCGGAGGTGATGGAAACCTCCTCGCTGGTCGGCAAGCCCGTGACCGGCGGCAAATTGCCGCGGGGCGTGCGCGTTGGTGCGGTGTTTCGCGACGGTCAAGTGTTCGCCCCAGACCATGCCGCGGTATTTCAAGCCGATGATCGGGTGGTCATGCTGGCCACCGCCGCGGCGGTCCGCAAGGTCGAACAATTGTTCTCCGTGCGTCTGGAATTTTTCTGAGCCGGGAGCTGCCGTCATCCTCGCCCGCCTCGCCACCGCTTTTGCCTGGGTGCTAATTGCGCTGGCCGTGGCGGAATTGCTGCCGTTCATTGCCGCCTTAAGCGATGGCGCCGCAATTGCCTGGGCGATGGTTGCGGCGATGCTCTGCAATCTGGCGTTGGCAGGGCTGCTGTTGTCCGCGTTTCGGCATTTGCCTGGGCGCGATGATGCGCGCACGGCCTTCGTCATGCCGGTTCTGGTGTTTGTGGGCGGAGGCCTGGCCGCCAGCTTGCCGTTCGCGTTCTCCGGCGTGCTGCGGTTCGACCGCGCCGTCTTCGAATCCATCAGTGCGCTAACGACCACGGCCGCATCGGTCATGCCTGAGACCGCCGAGCTGCCCCGCGCCATCCTGCTTTGGCAGGGCGTGCTGGCCTGGCTCGGCGGCATGGCCACGGTGATATTGGTGTTCTGGCTGATCAAGCCGCTGCGCATTGGCGGTTTAGGGCTGGTCCGCAGCACCTTTCCCCCAGGCGAAGGGCGCGGCTTTCTCGATCGGCTGCGGGCCACCGCGGTGCGCGTGCTGGTGCTCTATGCCAGCTTCGCCGTCCTGGCCATGGCCCTGATGATGATTGCCGGCCTGGCCCCGTTCGACGCGGTGCGCTCCGGCCTGTCCATGGTCGCGACGGCGGGATACCGCCCGGTGCTATCGGGCGACTTGAGCGTCGGGGCGCAGATTGTATTCATCGCCGCGATGCTGTTGGGCGCGATCAATGCCTCCTTGCTGTGGCCGATCCTGTCTGGGCGGCCGTGGCTGCTGCCGATGGATGCGGAAACCCGCACGTTGATCGCGATTGTTCTGGCCGGCGCCGCCGCTTTGGCGATCTTATCGGAGGGGTCGGCTCCGGGCGCCTGGGTCGCTGACATGTGGCGCGGCTTGTTCTTGTCGGTGTCGCTGCTGACCACCACGGCGATCACCGCACCGGCTGAGGCATTCCATCTGCCGGTGGAAAGCGCACTGGTGGCGGCGATCCTGGCGCTGGTGGGCGGCTGTGCGGGGTCCACTGCGGGCGGCGTTAAGCTGTTGCGCGCGCGCCTGCTGTTTGCGCAGGCGCAGCGGGAACTGGCGCGGCTGGCCTACCCGCACCGGGCGATGCCCAGCCGGTATGGAGCCACGCGCGTCGGTCCAGCAGAGTTGGGCGGGTTTTGGCTGGCCTTGATGGCTTTCCTGATTGCCTTTAGCCTCGGCGCGCTGGGCTTGGCGTTCGATGGCGCCGGTCCACGCACCGCCCTGGCACTGGCGCTGGCCGGATTGGCCAATGCGGGCGGATTGGCCGCGTTGATCGATCCGTCCTTTCCCGGTTACCAAGGCTTAAGTGCAACGCAACAGGCGATCTTTGCGTTCTTGGCTCTGGTCGGGCGGGCGGATGCAGCGCTGGTGGCAGGATTAATTGCCCGCAGCCTTTGGCGCTGATCAGTTTTGCGGTCGGTTGACCTTGGAACCGGACCAACTTTGTCTTATGTCCAGCACGGGGTGGGGCGCGGCGGACATGATCCCGCCTTCCTGGGTTAGTGTTTCTGTAATGCTTGTGTGTCAACGGAGTTGAACGACTGACCAGCTGTGTCCGCGACGGATAGAAGACGAGAATTATGTCAGATAAATCACAAAATCTGCAGGACGTGTTCCTGAACTCAGTGCGCAAACAGAAAACGCCGGTGACGGTCTTTCTGGTCAATGGCGTCAAGCTCCAAGGTGTCATCACCTGGTTTGATAATTTCTGTGTTCTGCTGCGGCGGGACGGGCACAGCCAACTGGTGTATAAGCACGCGATATCGACCGTGATGCCATCAACACCCGTGCAGTTGTTTGAGCCCGCTGACAAGGATGAGGCTTGACCGAGTACCGTAATGCGTCCGGCCCAGATTTTTCCTCAGCGCCCAGTTCGGCCAAGAACACTGCGCGTACACTTGTGGTGCACCCGTATCTGAAGACGGCGGCAGCGCATGATGTGGACGCGCGTTTCGATGAGGCCGTGAGCCTGGCCCAAGCGATCGACCTGAGCATCGTCGGCGCAGAGGGCATCGCCTTGCCTCGGATCGTGCCGGCCACGCTGATCGGCCCGGGCAAGGTGGAGGAATTGGCGTTGCGCGTTGAGGCGGCGCGGCTTGACCTGATCATCGTCGACGCCGCCTTGTCGCCGATTCAGCAACGCAATCTGGAGCGCGCCACCAAGGCCAAGGTGATCGACCGAACCGGCCTGATCCTGGAAATTTTCGGGGCGCGGGCGCGCACGCGAGAGGGCGAGTTGCAGGTGGAACTGGCGCATCTGGCCTATCAGCGCAGCCGGCTGGTGCGCAGCTGGACCCACCTGGAGCGGCAGCGCGGCGGTGTCGGCTTCCTCGGGGGGCCGGGCGAGACCCAGATCGAGGCGGACCGGCGCATGCTGGCCGAGCGGATGACCCGGCTGAAGCGCCAGCTGGAAGCGGTCACCCGCACCCGCGACCTGCAGCGCGCGCGCCGGCAGAAGGCGCCGTACCCGACGGTGGCCCTGGTCGGCTATACCAATGCCGGCAAATCAACGCTGTTCAATACCCTGGTCGGCGATGAAGCCACCATGGCCGCAGACATGCTGTTCGCGACGCTGGATCCCACCATTCGCGGTGTTGATCTGGGTGCGCGCCGGATCATCCTGTCCGACACTGTGGGGTTCATTTCCGACCTGCCGACCATGCTGGTCGCGGCGTTCCGCGCCACCCTGGAAGAAGTGGTGGCCGCCGATCTGATCGTGCATGTGCGCGATGTGTCTCATCCTGAAACCGAGCAGCAGCGCGATGATGTGCTGGGCGTGCTGGCGGAGCTGGGGGTGGATGACGACACGCCGATCATCGAAGCGACCAACAAGATCGATCGATTGAGCCCGGACGACCAGGCGGCCTGGCAGACCCGCGCAGATCGGTCGGACGCGCACTTGGTGGCGATCTCCGCGCGGACCGGCCAGGGGCTGGATCGGCTGCTGCAGGTAATCGACCAGCGCCTGGGCGCCGATGACACGGTGGTGACCGTGCATCTTCCCCCGGGAGACGGCCGGGCCTTGGCTTGGCTGCACGCCCATGGCGATGTGCTGCAAAGTGAGACCGAAGCCGACGGGCACCAGGCCGTCACCGTCCGCCTCGCCGCCGTGGATCGCGCCCGCTTCGCCAAGCAGACCGGCTATCTGGCTCCCTGAGCCGCGGCGGCCCGCCGGACCCTCCGACCGCCCATGACGCTCGGCGCGCCTGCCCTGTCACCGGGCGGTCATGCGGATGTCATTTCGGCGTGGCAAGGGGCGGGGCAAGGCGCGGCGCGACGGCTGTATTCTCCGCCGGGGATAGTCAGCACGCTTGTCAGGGGGAAACAGCATGTCCGCACGGCGCGTCCGGGCCGGCTCGGTCTCGGCCATCATCTTGCTCGCCACACTGCCTGCCAGCGCCCAAGACGAGGTGCCGCCGCGCGGGCCGAACAATCAGCCGATCGAAGAGATCATCGTGTTCGGCTCCGTGCCAACCCGCAATCGGACCGAGGCGGTCGCCCCTGAGTTGGTCTATGACAAGACCTTCTTCCAGCGCTTTGAGCCGCTGTCGGTCGGCGATGCGCTGAAACGGGTGCCGGGCGTTGCCTTTTCCACCGATGTCGGCGAGTTCGACGATCCCGGGTTTCGCGGCCTGACCAACGGCTTCACCCAGATCCTGGTAAATGGCCGGCCGGTCTCTGCCGCTGGGGGCGAGGACGCCACGACCCGCACCGTGTTCGTCGACCGCATCCCGTTCGAACTGATCGAGCGGGTGGAGGTCATCCGCAGCCCTGGTGCGGATATCGATAGCCAGGGCATCGCCGGCACCATCAATATTGTCCTGAAGAAGGGCGCGGACCTGCCCACCGGCGGCTATATTCGCGGCGGCCTCATCCACAATTTCCGCAATGTCGAGGGCAATGACGGCACGCTGCGCGGGGTTGGCGCCATCGGCTATGCCGGCCGCGCCTTCGATGACAAGTTGAGCTACTCGATCAACGCCAATGCGCAGCAGCGCTTCAACAATAAGTTTTCCGTGCAAGAGGTGTTCGATCCGGAGCTCCGCGGCACGGTGGAACAGGCCGCCGATTTGCTGGCCTTTGAGGCGGCGGACTCCGTGATCATGGACGGCGAGGAACGCACGGTCCAAAACGATACGCGGGAGAATTTCGACATCGCCTTCAATGGGGATGCCACCTACCGCTTCGACGGCGGGCACAGCATCGGCTTGACCGGATTTTACATCCGCACCGAACGCGACGAGCGGGAGGATGAGCTGGTGTTCGAAGATGATCCGGACAATCTGGTCGAGATCACGGCCCAGGACACCTTCTTCGATCAAGACAATTTCGGCATTGAGGGGTTCGGCGAATTCGTCCTGGGCGAAGGCGCCCTGTTGACCCTGCGCGGCGCGGTCAACCGCTTTGACAATCAGATCGATGAGACCAGCTTCGAATCCGATGCCGAGGATGTTGAGGGCACTCTGCCGACGGAGGAGGAATTCCGCGACGGCCTGTTCAGCGTCGCCGCCTTCGATCCCGAACCGGACGAGTTGGAGCAGTTCGATACCGAGGATCTGGAACTGCAGTTCGATGTCGCGCTCAGCTATGATCTGCAGGGCGTGGCCCAGGGGCTGGGTATCCGCGCGCTGACCACCAAGCTGGGCTTTCAATCCAAGTTGAAGGACCGGGACAGCGCCTTGCAGGTGTTCGGCTTCGACGATGGCATGCTGGACGATCCCGAACCATCGGACCTGGGCGGGGTGTTCGAAATTCAGGAGAACCGCTATGACAGCTTCATCCTGTTCGACTGGCAGCTGACCGACCGGCTGTCCTTGGAAACCGGCGCGCGCTTTGAGATCACTCGCACGGATCAGACAGGCTTTGTCGACGGCGAGGCGATCAGCGCGGACTCCGACGATTTCGATGCCAACCCGTCCGCGCATTTGCGCTATCGGGCGACCGACTGGGCGACCTTACGGCTGAGCTATGCGCGCACCGTGCGCCGGCCGGACTTCAACGAGCGCATTCCGTTCGTGCTGGACGACCAGCCCGACGATCTGGACACCATCGCCGGCAATCCCGACCTGGACTTCGAAACCGCCAACGGCATCGACGGCGGCGTGGAATTCACTCTGCCGGGCGGCGGTGTGCTCGGCCTGAACGGCTTTTACCGGGACATCTCGGACCTGATCCAGCTGGTCAGCCTGGGCCCCAACGGCCAGATGGAGGAGGATGACGGCGATCTGATCATCGGCGATGCCTTCACCTTCGCCAATGTCGGCGACGCCGAGGTGTGGGGCCTGGAATTCGACCTGTCCACGTCGCTGGCCCTTGTCGGCCTGCCCGACACCGGCATCTTCGCCAACTATACCCTGCTGCGATCGTCTGCCGACAATGCCTTTGTCGGCGAGGAGGTGACCATCAACGACCAGCCGCGCTTCGTTTACAATGTCGGCGCCACGCATAATTTCGTTCAGCCCGGCGTGGCGGTCGGCTTTTCCTATCAGCAGCAGGGCGAGGCCCCGGCAACCTTCCTGGATGAGCTGCAGACCTCCGACTTCACCGCCAATCTGGAGGCGTTCATCGAAAAGCGGATCGGCGACTGGCTGGTACTGCGCCTGTCCGGCAGCAACCTCTTGGACGCGCGCACCTTCCAGACCGAGGAGAATTTCGAGGGCCCGATCACCGCGGGCGATCTGGACAATTTCGAGATCGAGCGGGAAGAGGCGCAGCGGCGCATCCAATTCACCATCCGCGCGGTGTTCTGATGTGGTGGCTGCTGGCCGCGCAACTGGTGCTGCCGAGCGCGGAAACCGCGCCGGTAGCAAGCCTGGAAGACGCCGCCGACGATGCGGCGATCTGGGTGCATCCAGAGGATCCCGCCCGCAGCCTGATCCTGGGAACCGACAAGCAGGCGGGCCTTAGGGTCTATGATCTGTCTGGCCGGGAGATAGCGTTTCTGCCGATCGGCCGGCTCAACAATGTCGATGTCGCCAGGGGGATAGGGCTGGCGGGCCTGACCGGCGATCTGGCGGCAGCCAGCAACCGGTCCGATGATAGCGTGACGCTGTTTGCCGTCTCCGAGGCGGGGGTTGAGCAGGTGTCCGCCTTCTCCGTGGGGCCGGAGCCCTATGGCCTGTGTCTGGGTCAAGACCGCGGCCGCACCGTCATTTTCGTCGCCTACAAGCAGGGCTATGTGCAGCCCTATGTCTTGACCGGCCTTGACCGCGACCCGATCGCCCTGCGCCCGGCCTTCTTCGCCGGGCAGACCGAGGGCTGCGCCTATGATGCCCCGACAAAGCGGCTGTATGTCGCCGAAGAGCAGGGGGCGCTCTGGGCGGTGCCGCTGTTCGAGGCGGGCCTGGCGCCGGCGGGCTGGCAAAGCATTGCCGAGGTCGGCGGGCCGGAAGGGCTGGTCGGCGATGCGGAGGGTGTGACGATCTATCGGACGGCCGAGGACGCGGTCCTGCTGGTCTCCTCCCAGGGCGATGACAGCGTTCTGGCCTTCGATATCGCGGACGGCCATGCCTTTCTGGGCAAGTTCCGTATCGTCGCGGATGCGCAGGCGGGCGTCGACGGCGCTCAGGAAACCGACGGCATCGTCGTCACCGCCACCGGCCTCGGCCCGGCCTATCCGAAGGGACTGCTGGTCGTTCAGGACGGCTTCAATGTCGACGGTGTGGACGCGGACGGCCGCACCGAAGATGAGGTCCCCCTGGCACCGCAGAATTTCAAGCTGATCGACTGGCGCGATGTGATGGCCGCCTTGCGCCCAGGCAAGTGAGCGTTTGCGCAACCCGCCAGCCGTTGATCGGCCCGGACGTGACGATCGCCCGCCAAGCGATTTCCTCGCGGCATCGCCAACGGGCCCGCTCGGCGCGGCCAAGGCAGCGCTGCGCCGGTCGACCCGGCGCAGCAAGGCGTCGCGATTACGCGCTGTAATACATGTCGAACTCGACCGGGTGCGGGGTCAGTTCGAAGCGCTCGACTTCCTGGAATTTCAGGTGGATATACGCATCCAGCTGATCCTGCGTGAAGACATCGCCCTTCTTCAGGAAATCGCTGTCGGCCATCAGGCTTTCCAGCGCTTCGCGAAGCGACCGCGCCACGGTCGGCACACCGACCAATTCCTCCGGCGGCAGGGCATACAGATCCTTGTCCAGCGCGTCGCCGGGGTGGATCTTGTTTTCGATGCCGTCGATGCCGGCCATCAACATGGCGGAGAAGGCCAGATAGGGATTGGCGGTGGGATCGGGGAAGCGCACCTCCACCCGCTTGGCCTTGGGACCTGCGCCATAGGGGATGCGACACGACGCGGAGCGGTTGCGGCTGGAATAGGCCAGCAGCACCGGCGCCTCGAAGCCCGGCGTCAGGCGCTTGTAGCTGTTGGTGGTGGGGTTGGTGAAGGCATTGATGGCGCGGGCGTGCTTTATGATGCCGCCGATATAATAAAGCGCCGTCTCGCTCAGGTCGGCATAGCCATTGCCGGCGAACAGCGGATTGCCGTCCTTCCAGACCGACTGGTGCACATGCATGCCCGAGCCATTGTCCGAGGCCACCGGCTTGGGCATGAAGGTTGCGGTTTTGCCATAGCTGTGGGCCACCTGCTGGACGACATATTTGTAGATCTGCACCCGGTCTGCGGTGTCGAGCAGGGTGGAAAAGACCATGCCCAGCTCATGCTGTGACGCGCCGACCTCATGATGGTGCTTGTCCATCTCCAGGCCCATCTCCCGCAGCATGGTGACCATCTCGCCGCGCAGATCCGCCCCGGCATCGACCGGCGGCACCGGGAAATAGCCGCCCTTGGCCCGTGGTCGGTGGCCATAATTGCCGTCTTCATAGTCTTTGGCGGAATTGTACGGGCCTTCGACATCATCCAGGGCGTACATCGCCCCATCATAGCCGACCTTGAAACGGACATCGTCGAACACGAAGAATTCCGGTTCCGGACCGAAATAGGCCGTGTCGCCGATGCCGGAATAGTTCAGATATTCCTGGGCGCGCTTGGCCGTGGAGCGCGGGTCGCGCTCATAGGGCTGGCCGGTGGACGGCTCCAGAATATCGCAGAACAGCACCAGCGTCGGCTGGGCCATGAACGGGTCGGCCGTGGCACTGGCCAGATCCGGCATCAAGATCATGTCGGATTCGTTGATCGCCTTCCAGCCCTGGATGGAGGAGCCGTCGAACATGAACCCCTCGGTCAGCGTATCCTCGCTGACCGCCTCGGCCGCCATGGTCAGATGCTGCCACTTGCCCTTTGGATCGGTAAAGCGCAGATCGATCCAGGCGAAATCCTCGTCTTGGACCAGGCGCAGCAGTTGCTCGGGAGACATATTCTTGTATTTCGGCATGATAGGGACCTCCTGAAGAAGCGAACGGATAGGCCGATAGCGGAAGAAACTGGGGTGGCTGGCCGGAAACGGCCCGGCGTTACACGGCGTCGGCGCCGGTTTCGCCCGTGCGGATGCGAATGACCTCTTCCACGGGGCTGACGAAGATTTTGCCGTCGCCGATGCGGCCGGTCTTGGCGGCAGAGGTGATGGCCTCCAGGGCCGCCTCGACTTTGGCGTCCTCCAAAACAATCTCCAGCTTCACCTTGGGCACGAAATCGACGACATATTCCGCGCCGCGATACAGCTCAGTATGGCCTTTTTGGCGGCCGAAGCCTTTCACTTCGACGACGGTGATCCCGGTGATGCCGACATCGTGCAGCGCCTCCTTCACCTCGTCCAACTTGAACGGCTTGATGATCGCTTCGATCTTCTTCATTCAACCCCCCGGCCCTGGCCATGCTTATGTTGCATCGCACGTTTGCCGGCTTGATGCCAGAGGCCGGATCATTTGTGAAGCGTGCACACCATGATGATCCTGTGCCTTCCGCCTCAGACGATGCCCCCACACGGTCCGGCGTGGTGAATCGCTCGCCCCCGGCGCCGTCCGGCCCAGACACCCTACCGCCGCCCTTCGCTGCCTGGTTTGCGGACAAGGGCTGGCAGCCGCATGCGCATCAATTGGCCTTGATGCAGCGGGCGGACCGGCACGCCCTGCTGATCGCGCCCACCGGCGGCGGCAAGACCCTGGCGGGCTTTCTGCCCAGCCTGGTCGATCTGGCCGAGCATTGCTCCGACGGTTTGCATACGCTGTATATCTCGCCGCTGAAGGCCCTAGCGGTCGACATCGCGCGCAATCTGGAACGGCCGATCACCGAGATGGGGCTGGCGATCCGCTGCGAGACCCGCACCGGCGACACGCCGCCGGCAAAGAAGGACCGGCAGCGGCGCCGTCCGCCCCATATTCTGCTGACCACGCCGGAATCCCTGGCGCTGTTGCTGTCCTATCATGATGCCGGACAGCTGATGGGCAACCTCAAGCGCATCCTCATCGATGAGGTGCACGCCTTCGCACCGACCAAGCGCGGCCAGCTCTTGAGCCTGTGCCTGGCGCGGCTGGAGCGCCTGGCAACGGCGGCCGTGCGCGTCGGCCTGTCCGCCACGGTGAAGGAGGCCGACGCTTATCGCCGCTGGCTGGCGCCCGGTGCCGAGCCCGCATCGGTTGAGCTGGTGCGGGCCGAGGGCGGGGCGGCGCCCGATATTTCCATCCTGGTGCCGGACACGCGCATTCCCTGGTCCGGCCATGCCGGCCGCCATGCCGTGTCCGCGGTCTATGACCTTATCAAGGCGCACCGGACAACGCTGGTGTTCGTCAACACCCGGTCGATCGCGGAGCGGATCTTTCAGGACCTGTGGGCGGTGAATGACGGCACGCTGCCGATCGCGCTGCATCACGGATCGCTGGCCAGGGAGCAGCGCCGCAAGGTGGAGGCGGCGATGGCGAAGGGCGATCTGCGCGCCATCGTCGCCACCTCCTCGCTCGATCTGGGGCTGGACTGGGGCGACGTGGACCTCGTGGTGCAGATGGGCGCGCCCAAGGGCTCCAGCCGGCTGCTGCAGCGCATCGGCCGGGCCAATCACCGGCTCGACGTGCCGTCCAAGGCGGTCATCGTCCCCGGCAACCGGTTCGAGTATTTGGAGGCGCGCGCCGCGCTGGAGGCAATCGCGGCGGGCGAATTGGACGGGGACGCGTTCGGGCCCGGCGGGCTGGACGTGCTCGCCCAGCATCTGATGGGCATGGCCAGCGCGGCACCGTTCACCGCCGATGAGATATATGCCGAGGTGCGCCGCGCGGCGGCCTATGCCGATCTCAGCCGGGAGGATTTCGACGACACCCTGGCCTATGTCATGCACGGCGGCTATGCGCTGCGGCGCTACAATCAGTATCGCAAGCTGGTGCAGGATGCGTCCGGCCGCTATCGCGCGGTGTCGGCCAAGGCGGTGCGGCAATATCGCTTGAATGCCGGCACCATCGTACAAGCGCCGGAACTGGCGGTGCGGCTGGGCAATGGCCGCGAGCTGGGCCGGGTGGAGGAATGGTTCGCGCTGGGTCTGGCCCCGGGCGACACGTTTCTGTTC
Source organism: Rhodothalassiaceae bacterium (assembly GCA_050331575.1). Taxonomy (GTDB): domain Bacteria; phylum Pseudomonadota; class Alphaproteobacteria; order Sphingomonadales; family Rhodothalassiaceae; genus JBHJGS01. The sequence continues at coordinate 34,087 of JBHJGS010000043.1, forward strand.
GCCGGAGACTTGCTGGAATTCGTCCGCATCAATGAGCGTGGCCTGCTGGCGCGGCGTCCGCGATCCGCGCGCGAGGCCAAGGTGCCGATGTATGCCGGCGCGCGCCTGCCGCTGACCACGCATCTGGCCGATCGGGTGCGACGGATGCTGTCGGAGTCGGCCCGCTGGCCCGATCTGATCGACCCGGTGCAGGACTGGCTGAGGATGCAGGCGGTCCGCTCCCGTCTGCCGAACCCAACGGATCTGCTGGTGGAGACCTTTCCGCGCGGGGAGGGGGCTTGGCGGCGGCACTATCTGGTCGCCTATTGCTTTGAGGGCCGCAACGCCCACCAGACGCTGGGCATGCTCTTGACCCGGCGGATGGAAAAGCACGGGCTGCGGCCGGTCGGTTTCGTCGCCACCGATTATGTGCTGTCGGTCTGGTCGCTGGACCCGGTGGCCGACCCCGCGCCGCTGTTCAGCCCGGATATCCTGGCTGGCGAACTGGCCGACTGGATGGCCGAGACCAGCATGCTGAAACGCAGTTTCCGCGAGGTCTGCACCATCGCCGGGCTGATCGACAAAAAGCATCCCGGCGCGGAGAAGACCGGCCGGCAGGTCACCTTCAACGCCGATCTGATTTATGATGTGCTGCGACGCTATGATCCAGAGCACGTGCTGCTACGCGCCACCTGGGCCGACGCCTCCGCGCGGCTGACCGATCTGCCGCGGCTGCGGGCGCATCTGGAGCGGGTCGCCGGGCGCATCGTGCATGTGCCGCTGACGCGCGTCTCGCCTTTGGCCGTGCCCGTGCTGCTGGAAATCGGCCGCGAGCAGGTGGCCGGCGCGCATGCCGATGCGCTGATCGGGGCAGAAGAGGATTTGATCGCCGAGGCGGTATCCGACCGATTGGTACCGCACGGCGATTCCAATTGGTCCGATGTTGCTCTAGACGAATGATGGACCCTATCTGGAGGAGACCGCCATGGCCGGGCTGCGCCGCATCTCAGTGCTGATCCTCAGTCTCTACATCGCGTTTGTCTTCGTGCAGTCGTTGTTCTTCAAATTCACCAATGCCGCCGAGCCGCAGCACATCTTCGGCACGCTGAACGCCTGGGGCGAGGCGAGTTTCGGGATTTCCGGGCTGTTCGCGCCGACCGGACCGTTCAGCCAATATGTCGTCGGCACCGCAGAACTGATCGCCTCGGCGCTGTTGCTGGCGGGGTTCTTTCTGAAGAAGCCGTTGCTGCAGATTGCCGGCGCCGGGCTGGGGCTGATGATCATGACCGGGGCGATCTTCTTCCATCTGTTCACCCCGCTCGGCATCGTCGTGGAGAATCCGGCCACCGGTGTGGCAAGCGACGGCGGCCTGCTGTTCTTCAATGCCTGCGGGGTGTGGCTGGCCTGCGCCTTGATCTTGTACCTCAAGCGCGGCGCGTTGACGGCGCGCGGCCGCCGGCGCGTCGCCGCCTGATGTGGCGCCAGGCGCTGAGCCCGTCGGCTGCGCCGATTTTGGGCGATCCGCTCGGGCTGCGCTTTTGCGGCCAGCCGCTGTTGGCCTGCCCGTCCGGGGCGCTGTTTTGGCCCGCGCGCAAGCTGCTGGCCGTCGCTGACCTGCATCTGGAGAAGGCCAGTGCGCTGGCCGCTCGCGGGGCCTTGCTGCCGCCCTATGACAGCCGCGCGACGCTGGACAAGCTGGCCGCCGCAATCGCCCGGTTCGAGCCGGAGATCGTCGTGTGCCTGGGTGACAGCCTGCACGATCGGCATGCGGGTGACCGCTGGACCGAGGGGGAAGCCCACATGCTGGCAGCCCTGATCGCGCCGCGCCGCTGGATCTGGGTGCTCGGCAATCATGATCCGGAGCTTCCGGCCGGGCTGAGCGGGGAGCGGCACACTGTCTGGACCTTTGGCGGCCTGACCTTCCGGCATGAGGCCGAACCGGGTGCCAGGGCCGAACTGTCCGGCCATTATCACCCGAAATGCCGCGTGCCTGGCCGAGCCGGCGCCAGGGCCTGCTTCCTGATCGGGTCGGACAAGCTGATCCTGCCGGCGTTCGGCGCCTTCACCGGCGGACTGGCGGCATCCGATCCGGCACTGGCCGGGCTCATGCGCGGATCTGTCTTGGCCCTGGCGCGCGGGCGCACGTCTCTTTTGCCGGTCAAATTGGCCTGACACAGCCGAAGCCGGACCGCGACTCGGCGGATCGTGTGGGCAGGCGCACCAGCGAGGCCGAACCGCTTAGCCGTGATGCGCCCAGAGCCCCCTCACACCCTGGGCGCAAACATATTGATGGTCAGCGCGTGCAAGACTGCGGCGATCCAGGCCACGGCAGCGATCAGGGCGGCTTTGCGCGTGGTCTTCAGGCTGAACCCGCCATGGTCGGGCGGGAACAAGGAAAAGGCCAGGAAGACCGCGACGAATACCTCCGGCCGCAGCAGCTTGGACAGGCGATAGGGCATCAACACGGCCAACGCCGCGGCGCCGGCGCCGGCGACGATCAGCGCACCGGTCCAGTCGCGGAACACCGCCGCCTTACGCTGCTTTCTTTCCTCTTCAGTCAGGCCGGGCTCATCGCTCGCCATATCGCTCCCCAATGTGAGGTCACACAGACGATCCGTTGGTGCCGTGCGCCAATAGGCCTGTCAATTCTGGAAACTTCGAGCAAGCGGCTCGCCCGCTAGAGCATACAGTTGTTCGCCCCAGGGAAGGCGGGCCTTGTCATCCGATCAAGCACGATCGCGATGGCTCGGATCATGCCCTAGCCGTTGATCCAAAAGCGTGCGGGTTTGCCCTGGGGCGGGCCGATCAGATCACCATCCCACATGATGCGGCGGCCGCGCAGGATGGTGCCGATGGGTTTGCCGGTCAGCTCCATGCCCTCATAGGGGCTCCAGCCGCATTTCGACGCCAGCCAGTCACCCTGGATGGTCCAGCGGGCCTTCAAGTCCACAATCGTTAGATCGGCATGATAGCCAACCGCCATCAGGCCCTTGTCGCGCAGGCCGAACAGGCGGTTGGCGGCATGGCTGGTCAGATCCACCAGCCGTGCCAGGCTCAGTCGGCCCGCGGCGACATGGTCAAGCAACAGCGGCAGCAGGGTTTGCACGCCGGGCATGCCCGAGGGGCTGTCCGGATAGGGTTTGGCCTTTTCCTCTTTGGTGTGCGGGGCATGATCGGAGCCGATGATATCAACCACGCCCTGGGCCAGTGCCCGCCACAGCCCGTCGCGATGCGCCGCAGCACGGATCGGCGGGTTCATCTGGGCATAGGTGCCCAGGCGCTCATAACAGTCCGGCGCCGCCAGGGTCAGATGCTGGGGCGTCACCTCGACGCTGGCGATGTCCTTGTTCCGGGCCAGAAAGTCCATTTCCTGCGCGGTGGTGACGTGCAGCACATGGATGCGCCGGTCAGCTTGCCGCGCCAGCCGCACCGCCCGTTCGGTGGCCTGCAGCGCGGAGACCTCGTCGCGCCACACCGGGTGGGTCGCCGGATTGCCCTGGATGCGCTCGCCGGTGCGGTCGCGCATGCGGAATTCATCCTCGCAATGCAGCGCCACGCGGCGGTGGCCGGCGCGCAGCACCGCCAGCACGCCTTCATCATCGGGCACCAGCAGATCGCCGGTCGACGCGCCCATGAAGATCTTGACCCCGCAGCAGCCGAGCAGGCGCTCCAGCTCGGCCATCTCGTGCGCATTCTCCCGCGTCGCGCCCATGAAGAAGGCGTGGTCACACATCATCGTGCGCGCGCGGTCCAGCTTGTCGGCCAGGGTTTCTGCGGAGATGGTCAAGGGCTTGGTGTTGGGCATCTCAAACACGGTGCACACCCCGCCCAACACCGCGGCCTTGGCGCCGGTCGCCAGATCCTCCTTATGCTCCAGGCCCGGTTCGCGGAAATGCACCTGGGTGTCGATCACACCGGGGAGCACGGTCAGGCCCTCAGCATCGATCACCTCCGCGGCGGTGGCCTGGGCCAGGTCGCCAATCGCCGCGATGCGTTCGCCCTCAATGCCGATATCACCGGGACCATCGCCCATATGGTTGATCAGTCGGGCATTGCGGATCAGCAGATCATAGGTCATCACGGAAGGAGGCTCCGATGCGGCGAAACTGTGTGCGTGGCATAGCCGTTGGGGCCGGGCTGGAGCAAGTCGGAGGGACGATCATTATGGCGGGAATCATGGCAGTGCCCGGGCGCACGGTCGTGCGGGTAAGCGGATCGGAACGCATAGACTTTCTACAGCGGTTGGTGACCAATTCGGTCAGCGGCCTGTCTGAGGGCGAGGTGCGCTACGCCGCGCTGTTGACCCCGCAGGGCAAATATCTGTTCGACTTCTTCATCATCGAACAGGGTGAGGCGTTTCTGCTGGATGTGGCAGCGGAGCAGGCCGAGGCGCTGGTCAAGCGGCTGAGCTTGTACAAGCTGCGCGTGGATGTGACCTTTGAGACCACGGACCTGGAGGTCTATGCCGCTGAAGAACCGCATGCGGAGGCTGTGTCGGTGCGCGATCCCCGGCACGAGTCGCTGGGCTACAGGCTGTATGCCCCGGCTCTGCCGGACGCAGCCGAGGGCGCCGCCTATGAGGCGCGACGCCTGGATCTGGGCATTCCCGACCTGCCGCGGGATGCGGAAGTGGAAAAGACCTTGAGCCTAGAGGCGGATCTGGACTGGTTGAACGGGGTGGATTTCACCAAGGGCTGTTTCGTCGGCCAGGAATTGACCGCGCGCATGAAGCATCGCGGCAAGGTGCGCAAACGGCTTTTGGGCGTTCAGGTGGAGGGCGGGATGCCCGCCCCCGGCACGCCGATCCTGAAGCCCGATGGCAAGGAGGCGGGTCAGATCCGCTCCGGCCTGAATGGCCGCGGCATCGCGCTGATCCGGCTGGAGGATCTGGACAAGGGGCCACTGACGGCGGACGGGCGCACCGTCACCGCGCAGATGCCCTTCGGGCAGGATGGATAGGCCATGGCGCGCAAGACCCATATGAAGCGCGGCGACCGCAAGGTGCTGATCATGCTGGTGATTGCCGCGGCCATTATCGTGGCGCTGTTCGCCAGCTTCAATTTCATGATGTAATCAGCGGCGTTTCAGCAGCAGCGTGGTCCAGTCGCCCAAGCGGTAGCGCCGCGCCAGGACCAGCCCGCGTGCGCGATAAGCAGCCAGCACCGCCGGTGCCTGCCGGGTCAACAAACCGGACAGGATCAGCCGGCCGCCGCGGGCCACAAGCGGGGGAATTTCCGGCGCCAGGTCAATCAGCGGCTCAGCCAGGATATTGGCGCAAACCAGATCGAACGGCCGGGCCGCGCGCACCTCGGCATGACCGACACCGGCGGCCGTGAAGGCCCGCACGCCCCAGCCCGGCCGTGCCACCGGAATGGCGTTCACCGCGGCATTGGTTTGCAAAACGCCGATCGAGACCGGATCGATATCACCGGCCCAGACCGGTATGCGCCATACCCGCGCGATGGCGAAGGCCAAAATGCCGGAGCCGGTGCCGACATCAAGCGCGCGGCGCGGTCGAAAATGTTTCGCCAGCTCGTCAAGAGCCGTCAGGCAGGTCTTTGTGGTTTCATGTCTGCCGGTGCCAAACGCTTGGCCTGCCTCGATTTCCAGGTTGATCCGGCCGGGACGGCGCATGGCTCGGTCATGGCTGCCATGGACGAAGAAGCGCCCGGCCGCCACCGGATCAAGCATGGACTGGCTGAGCCCGACCCAATCGGTCTCGGGCAGCGGTTCGGCCCGGAAATTGGGCATATCATGGCCCAGGGCATCTTGCGCGACATGCTGGGCCCGGGTCAGCTGGTCCTCCGATGGCTCACCGGCGAAATAAACCTCCACGCGCCAGATCTGCGCTGCCTCATCCACCTCAAATGCCGCCACGGCTGGGACCGCGCCGCGCCCGTCATCGAACACGGCGGAAACGCCCGTCTCAATCGCCGGCACAGCTGCTTGCGGCACAGTCAGGTCGAGTCTCCAGGTGGTCATCTTTTAGCTTTTCCAGATTCCGTGATCTGCATCACATCCAGTTATCGTCAGTTTTTACTAATCCTAGACTCCAGGACAGGGTCGTGACCATGCCCGTGCCGTGCTGTCATGACGTCCGGAAACTCAGGGCTAAAGTCATTGGCTGATCAAGAACTAAACCAAGATGAAGAACTATTTGTAAACTCAGTTTGGAGAAAAAGACTTGTTTATGGTTATCTTTTTTATGGATCGTGTCCCATTTCGTGGTGTAGCTCCGGTCTGGCCTGAGGGCTCTGGCGGGCCGAGCTGATCAGCCTGTCTGAGCAGCAGGCAGGCTGATGAGAGGATCATTGCAGACCGGGGCGAGAGTTTCCAGCGTCATGTAGCGTGCTTTACAGATAGGGCCACTCGCCCTCAATCGGCCGGGTCAGGAAGGCATCGACGCGCTCGTCGATCTCCTCGCACAGCCGGCTGACCTGGCTCTTGGAGATGCCGGTGCCGCCCATCGCCTGGACCAGATCGTCCATGGCCCGGG
>JBHJGS010000044.1:0-92194 GCA_050331575.1 Rhodothalassiaceae bacterium
GCGCCAGTGGCGGCGCAGGCGGCCGGGTCGGCAAGCCGGCAGGTGGCAAAATCCGGCTGAAGCGCCTTGGCAAGGCTGTGAAAGGGCGCCGAGGCCTGCTGCACCCCCTCCCCCAACAGCAACAGCGTCAGGGCTGAATGGGCGTCAGGGTCGGCAGTGGGCATGGCGGCCTTGAGCAAGGGCAAAACAGATAAGCGGTTGAACCGGTCGCGCGCTGCGCTGGTTCGGGCTTATACCAGAATTTCCTTGGGATGGGGGTGGCTGAGGAAATCCTTCGGGCTGGCCGAGGCGCCATAGGCCCCGGACTGGAAGATCGCGACCAGATCGCCGACCTCGGCCTCCGGCAACGCCGCCTTGTCGCCCAGCAAATCGATCGGCGTGCACAGACAGCCGACCACCTGTACCGGCCCTGCCGTTTCCGATCCGAAGCGGGTGGCCAGGGCCAGGGGATAGTTGCGCCGGATGCCCTGGCCGAAATTGCCGGTCGCCGCCAATTGATGATGCAAGCCGCCGTCGGTGACCAGATAGGTGGTGCCGCGCGACACTTTCTTGTCGATCACCCGGCAGATATACACCCCGGCCTCGCCGACGAGGAAGCGGCCGAGTTCGATGATCACCGAGGCGCTGGGCAGCCGGGTGTTCAGGTCATTCACGATCTCCCGCAGCGCCGTCTTCATCTGGTCCAGATCGAGCGGCTTGTCCTTCGGGAAATAGGGGATGCCGAACCCGCCGCCGATATTCAGGTGCCGCACCGGCGCCGGGGCCGCGTCGGCCAGTCGCAAGGCCAGATCGGCGATGCCGCGCTCAGCCTGGGCCAGCGCGGCGGCATCGAGATTCTGCGATCCGCCGAAGATATGAAAGCCGTGGAATTCAAGCGGCAGATCCTTGGACGCGGCCAGCAGGTCCGGCACCTGTTCCGCATCAACCCCGAAGGCGCTGGGCCCGCCGCCCATATGCATGCCCGAGCCCTTCATCTTGAAATCGGGATTGACCCGGACGGCAAACGGCGCCCGCCGCCCCTGGGCCGCGGCGGCCCGGGCCAGCCGCTGCATTTCCAAGCCCGATTCCACCTCCGTAATGATCCCGGCGGCGGCCGCCTGCGCCAGTTCCGCATCGGTTTTGCCCGGCCCGGCAAAGCCGATGGTGAGGGGATCGAAGCCGGTGTCCATCGCGACATGCAGTTCGTCACCGGACGCGATATCGAAGCCGTCAACCAGGCCGGCCAGATGTTGCACCACCGCGGGCATGGGATTGGCCTTGATGGCATAGTGCAGCTTCACGGTCTCAGGCAGCACGCGCCGCAGCAGGGCGACCCGCTGGGTCAGCTTGGCGCGGTCATAGGCAAAGAAGGGCGTCTGCCCCACTCTGGCGGCCAATCGGCTGACCGGCCAGCCATTGACCAGCAGTTCGCCGTCTGCGCCTTGCCAGGGCGCGATCGCCGGATGGATCGGCGCGGACATCGGCGGCTGATCGTTCACGCCTGCACCTCTGCCTGCGTCTGCACCAGTTCCGCAGCGAGCCCCTTGCGGTCAATCTTGCCATTGGGCGAGCGCGGCAGGCTGTCCCTTGCCACCAGCCGGGCCGGCACCATGAACCCTGGCAGGGTGTGCTTGCAGTGGCGCAGCACCGCTTCGGCGCTGTAGCCGGTGCCCGGCACCACCACCACGACGATCTCCTGGCCCAGCGCCTCATGGGTCAGGCCCAAGGCGGCGGCCTCTTCAACCAGGCCGGAGGCGAACACCGCCTCCTCCACCTCCGTCGGACTGACCCGATAGCCGCTGGTCTTGATCATATCGTCGGTGCGGCCAACAAAGTAGAGAAAGCCCGCCTGGTCGGTGCGCACCAGATCCCCCGACCAGACCGCCAGATCCTGGGTCGGCACCTCGGCCAGACCGCCCGGTGCTGGCTTGAACCGCTCCGCCGTGCGCGCCGGATCATTCCAATAGCCCAGCGCCACCAGGGGCCCGCGATGCACCAGCTCGCCCTCCTCGCCAGGGCCGGCCAGGCTGCCGTCCGGCTTGGCCACCAGGATCTCCGCATTGGGGATCGCCTTGCCGATGGAGTCGGGCCGGCGGTCAACCTCCGCCGGGTCAAGATAGGTCGAGCGGAACGCCTCGGTCAGCCCATACATCAGATAGGGTTTGGCCTTGGGAAAGGTCTCGCGCAGCCGATCCAGCAGCGGCCGGGGCATGCGCCCGCCGGTATTGGCGAAATAGCGCAGGCCCAGCCGCGCCTCATCCGGCCACGGCACGCTCATCAACTGCATCCACAAGGGCGGCACACAGGTCAGCCCAGTGATGCCGGCGCGCGCGCACACCGAGGGGATGTCGCGCGGCAGCAGATAATTGTGCAGCACCACCTGGGCGCCGACGGTGAAGGCCGTGGTCAGCTGCGAAAAGCCGGCATCGAAACTGAGCGGCAGCAGCGACAAAATGCGATCCTCGCCATGGTTCTCCAGATAGGCCGCGACACTGTCGCCGCCGACCACCAGATTGCGGTGCGACAGCACCACCCCCTTGGGCCGGCCGGTGGAGCCGGAGGTGTAGAAGATCGCGGCGATGTCAGAGTCGGTGTGCGGCCCGGGCGGCAGCGGCCGGTCCGCGGCGGCGGCCACCAGATCATCCCATGTCAGCATCTCAATGCCGTCGATCCGGCTCGTTGGCACCGCGTCCACGCTGACGATCAGCCGCACGCTGCTGCCGGCCAGGCTTTCAGCCAGCGCCTCGATACGGCCTTTCGAGCTGATCAGCACGCGGGCGGCACAATCGGCCAGGATGTGGCCGACCTGCGGGGCCTTCAGCACCGGATTGCACGGCACGAAGATGCCCCCGGCCATGGCCGCGCCATAAAAGCCCGCGATCGTCTCTACCCGCTTGTCCAGATAAACCGCCACGCGGTCATGCCGCATCAAGCCTTGACCCGCCAGCCCCCGCGCCACCGCCTCCACCAGGCCGGCCAGGTCGGCATAGCTAAGCGGCGACGCCTTGCCCACGGACAAAGCCGGGGCCTCGGCGGCGGCAGCGCGCCGCAGCAAAACTTGATCATGCAGAAACCGGATCATGCGATTAGGCCTTTGCCGCGCCTTTGGGCGAGTGTGTAGCGGCGACCGGTCCACTCTTGCAAGCGGCCTGCGGCACCGGCACCGGAATCACCGGACGGCGCCGAACCGTCAAAGACAGATGCCGGCGATTGCCAAGATCCGACCACGCCAATTGCAAGCCGCCGAAACGGACGAAATCACTCCGGCCAACTTGTTTCGCCCCCAACCGGGCATGGCTGCGCACGGAGCCCAGATTGAAGGCGGAGATGCGGCTAACGCTGACCTCCCGCCCTTGGCTGCGAAGAAAGCGGTCTGCTGCATCCCACAACGCCAGAAACGCAAAGCTAGCGCGATGATCGGGCAAAACATAAACGTCGAAATCCCAGGCGCAAATATGAGCCGGTCGCGGCTCGAAGCGACAGCGTACCTCATCCTCATCATAACCGTTTAGGCAGAACCAAGCATAAGCAGCCAAGGTCTCGCCTCTGAACAGCCCGAGGCAGCGGGCGCCCTGGCCAAAGCGAAAGTTCACGACAGAGCCGGCAATCGGCATCGCTGCCAAAGCCGGGTCAGTGGGGCCGATCTCACGCGATGAAAAGGCTGCAGCCCGGCGCGCCGGCAACCGCGGTGTTTCCGCCACGGGTTGGGCGACAAGAAGATAGCTCCGGACGGCCTGGTCTAGCCCCGCCCGGCTGAGCGCGTAGAAAAAAGTGGAGCGTGGCCCCAGGGCGCGGGCGGTGTCGCGCAAACGTGTTAGCGCATGTTTCATATGCTGCGGGCCCGCTCCGTCATGCATGCATCAATGGTGAACTTGGCTGCCCAGTTCAGATATTCGAAGCGGCCATAATCGCCATTCACCGGAAACGAGCCCTTGACGCCACCGCGCTGTCCGTCTGGCCCGTCCAGACGGATGGTGCGGCGCACAAATGCCGTGGCCCGGTCTGCCGCCGCAGCCAGCGCGTCGGCGCCCGCCGCATCGGCCAGATAATACCAGCTGTCGGCGATCTGAACATTGCCGGTCAGGCACGACCAGCGGACGGCTGCACGCCAATTCTCATCAAGCCGACCGGGAAGGGCACCGTCTGGCCGCTGGGCGCTGGCCAGGCCCTGCGCCATGCGCGCGGCCGCCGTCAGGATATCCGCCCGGCCGGACAGGCGGTGCGCCTCGACCAGTCCCTTCAGATAATAGCCCAAGGTGTGGGTCAGCGGTTTGGAAGCATCACTGAGACAGCAATCAGCGACCCAGCCATTGGGCGCCATTTTGGTCAACGCCCAATCAATTTGGCGCAAACCGGCGGCGCCGTAGCCGTGATCCGGCGCCTGCCGTTCAGCCTCGAACAGCCCCCAAGACACATGCGTCTCATAGGCCTTCTCGCCCGGCTTGGCGAAGGGCGTGGGGTGTGAGCGCCAGCAGCCGTCCGCATCAAGGCTATCGCGCAGAAACCGGGCGGCTGCGTGCATGGCGGCTTGATAGGGTTCGCCGAACCGCTCCACGCCGGCGGCCAGGCCTATGAGGATCTGGCCGGTATTAAACGTGACCGAGACAACCGGTTCGCTGTCGATGCGGCCGCCCTGAAAGCCGCCGTCACGCCGCTGGATTGACACCAGCCAGTCCAGCATCGCGCGAGCGCGCTCAGCCAGCCTGGGCCGGCCCAGATGATCCGCCACCGCAAACATGGTGGGCACGATATAGCCGGTGGTCTCCGGATAAGAGGTGGCCCAGCCCTTGATCAAGCTATAGTCGCGCGCGACCCCCGGATCGCCCGAAGCGCTATTGTCCTGGGCGCGGCACAGCCAGTCAGCACAGGCCGCGATCACCGCCTCCGGCCCGGGATCGGTTGCCGGCACACCGCCCTTGTCCATAGCCAGCGCGGCCTTGGCTTGGTCCGGCAGGGGCGGTGTGCCCCGCAACAGAGTGGCGATTTTGGCGAACATCAGCGGCCTCCGAGCGGTGTTCCAATTTCAAGGGCAAGTTTTGGCAGCCGCTCGTGATCATGGATCCGGCAGTCAAAGCCACGGCGCGACAGCGCCTGGGCCAGCTCGGCCAGTTTGGGATAGCGCGCGTGACAATAATAGCGCGGAACCAGCGGCAGAAACAAATAGCGGGTGACGAATTTCTTGCGCGCCATTTTTCGGCCGTAGGCGGAGTGGCGATCATGATCGAAGATCACCGCCCGACCACCGGGCCGCAAGGCCGCCACGATCAGGTCGACCGCCTCGGCCTGCCGCGCCGGCGGCAATTGCTGAATCATGTCGAACGCCACGATCAAATCGAACCCGCCCTCGACGTGAGGGAATTGATAGGCGGCCGGATCTAACGCGCTGCCTTGCTTGATCGCGTCTGCCGAAACCCGGCCGGCAAGCTTGGCCTGCGCCACCGCAACCATCTTCTCAGACAGGTCAAAGCCCGCCAATTCCGCCGGCCAGCGACCCAGTGCCAAGCGCTCGGCCAACACCGTCAGCCACGCCCCGGTGCCGCAGCCCGCATCGAGAACCTTTACAGGGCCTTGAGCCGGCATACGGGATAAGACATCCAACACAATGGTTGAGAAGAATTCCACCATCGGCGCACCATGGGCGAAATCCTCTGTATAGACCCCTGCCTCCACCAGCCTGTTAAACGCGGCACGCTGTTTTTGGATTTCGTTCATATCCGCTCTATCCCTCAATCTTCCCGCGTTCCAAGGGAGTTTTAGAGCGAATTCCCAGGCGCATTTTCAAGCGTCGCCACCGGCCACCACGCAAAAGCTGATAATAAATTCCAAGAAGTTCAGCGCGCGGTGACTTCGGTAAATGTTCCAGATGCTCATAGCCGAACGCTGCTAAGGCATTGCCAGCGATATCCTCAAATACCAGACGCTGCGCCGGGCGCATCTCGCGCTTCCAGCGCGCAACTTTATTCGGATCAGGCGGCTGGCGCAAATTCGGCCAAAGCCAAAGCCGGTCATCCGGCACTTTCTCATCGATGGTTTCGCGATAGGCCAGCATGCGCGGCGAAAAGTCCACGTTCAGAAAAGCGCACAGGTCCTTCAACGTCGGCTCAAGGGACAAGATCAGGTCCTCGTAACGCAGATGGTAAAATCGCTCTGGCCCGATCAAGTCGCCCAGCGCCCGACAGACGGCCATACGCTGCTGCCAGGCCAGCGCACAGTCTCGGATATTGCCCGCTCCATACGGCATGGTCTGATGCGACAGCGCGACATCGCGCCCATCCCGGACCAGATGCACGAACCGGGCATCGGGAAACCAGCGCGCTACCTGTGCGATATGATCAATCGTCGCGATATCCATCTGCGCCCAGCGCGGTTTATCCTTCGCCGCGGCATAAGCCTGATAGACGGCGGCCAGAATATCGCTGAAGCGCTGCCCTCGACGCTGGGCTTCAACGGCAGCGAAATCCAAGCGCACATCCCAGTCGCTGATGCGCTGGTGGCTGAGCACCGCCGTGATGAGATCGCGGCAATCTTGTTCGATCAAGGGCTGATTGTTTTGAGCAAATCGATCAGCCAATTCATACCAAAGACCCGCCACCGGGTAGGGCACGGCGATGAGAGGATGAGCGCCAACGAGAAGCGACACCATGGTGGTGCCGCTGCGTTCCATGCCGAACAAGAATATCGGCGCCGCGGCACCGGTCGCCGAGGTCGAAGACATGAAAGACGCCGCCTCCCTAGAAGAAGATCCGATACTGGGTCATGGTGGCTGCTGACCCGACGCAACGCTGCGCCGAGCTAGCATGCGCCCTGGTGGGGAACAAGGCGCTTGGGTCCGCGCGGCTGCGACGTCCGATCCGATTTGGCTTTGCGCCCATGCAATGCTTTCTGTAGAAGGGCGCGACTCGCTTCCAGGGTGCGTCAAATCAGCAGTGAATGGCCGAATTATGCGGTCGGGTGAATGAGTAGAGGGGCCATGTCCACGTTCGAACAGGTTCAGTCGATCATCGGGGAAGCCCTGTCGTTGGGCGATCGCGCCCAAACGCTTACGCCAGAGTCACGGCTGTTCGGCGACATTCCGGAGTTTGATTCCATGGCGGTGCTGACAGTGGTGACCTCACTGGAGGAACATTTCGACATTTTGTTTGACGACGAGGACATTGCGGAGGAGCATTTTGCGGACATGTCCAGCCTTGTCGCCCTGGTAGAAAGCAAGCGCGCCGCAGCATGAGCGATCGGTTCGCCGAGGATTTTGCCGTGGGCTTCGTTCCTGGCCCATCAGGCCGCTTGTTCCTCACCAAAATCGCACCGCCGGCGCCGACCAAGGGATCCCTTCTGATCGTGCCGCCCTTTGCAGAAGAAATGAACTGTTCGCGCCGCTTCATGTCGGGTTTGGCGCGCGCGCTTGCTAAAAGCGGCGTGGCTTGCTGGATTGTTGACCTTTGGGGTACCGGCGATAGCGAGGGGGACTTCGCCACAGCCGATCTTAATGTCTGGTGCGCCGATATAGCGCACATCTCCGCCTGGTTGGCCGAGCGAGACGGCGCTGCACCGCGGCGGCTGGGCATTCGGCTGGGCGCCAGCTTAGCCGCCGCTGCAGACCAACCGGCGCAGGCCTTGATCATGATTCAACCGGTGCTGAACGGCCAGACGTTTACAACCCAATTCCTACGCGTGCGCATTGCCGCGGGAATGGCAGCCGGCCGGCGCGAAACTGCCAAGCAGCTGCGCGAGATGAGCGCAAAGGGTACACAGCTTAGCGTCGCTGGCTATCGCCTTTCTCCGTCCTTGGTGAGCCAGTTGGATGGCTTCTCGCTGGACCAGGTGGACATCGATGGCAAGGGCCTGGTGTCTTGGTATGAAACCCAGCGGACCGTGGCTGAAGACGCACCGCGCCGCCTATCGCCGCCGCAAGCGTGGTTGGCGCACGTGGCCCACGACCGCTTGGTCGCCGCTGAACCTTTTTGGTCCATCCAAGAGCCAACGGTTCCACCTGGCCTGATCGAGACCGTCTGTGCGGACCTGCAAATGCCGGTGGCAACATGAGCGAAACCGGCCTGATCTTGCATTGTAAAGGCGCTCGCTTAGCAGGCGTCTTGAACCGGCCAGACAGCGCGGATCGGCAAGCTGTGGTGTTCGTGGTCGGCGGTCCGCAATATCGTATCGGCAGTCACCGCCTGCATGTTGCTCTGGCACGCAAGTTGGCCGAGAATGGCATTGCGAGCTTGCGCTTTGACTATCGGGGCGTAGGCGATAGCGAGGGAACGCATCCCGGGTTTGAGGCCATCGAACCGGATATCGCGGTTGCCGTGGACGCCATGGCCGCGGCAGGGGCTGAGCATGTCGTGCTGTTCGGCCTGTGTGATGCCGTTCCGCCGATTTGCGCCTACGCCGCGCTGGATTCCAGAATCCGCGCGATCGTCATTCTTAATCCCTGGGTGCGTGAGGCGGCCAGCCATGAGACCGTGATGCTGCGCCGCTACTATGCCCAGCGGCTGCTGCAGGCTGATTTTTGGCGCAATCTCATCCGCGGCCGGGCCCATCTTCGCGATTTTGCCCAAACGGCTGCGCGCGCGCTGCGCCGACGCATGAGCGGGAAGGCCACAGCCCCGGCCGCGCTGGCAGAAAACCGTCTGCTGGACCGGATCTTGTCCGGATTGACCGGATTCGAAGGCGCGGTTCTGCTCATTATGAGCGGTCGCGACTTAACCGCCGAAGAATTTCAGCAAGAAGCCGGTCCGAATGCTCATTGGCAAGCCATAGCCGCCCGACCCGGATTTGCTCGTGTTGACGTCGCGGAGGCTGATCACACCTTTTCCGAAGGCCAAACGACCGCACAGTTGGCGCAGGTCCTGGCTGATTGGCTGCGCCGCGACGGTGCGCCGCCGCCGACCTAAGCGCGCTGCTAGCCAGAGCCTTGGGTAGGTGGTAAGCGGAGCGCCACCCTCACGCCCCCCAGTCACCGTTCTTTGCCAAATGCTGCCACCGCCTGCCTTGATGCTGTGTGTTGCCGGTCCTGCTGCGCTGAGACGCACCGGGGGGACGGCATCGTGTGTGATCGAAGCGGTCGATGAAACCGGCGCGCCGGCCCGCGCAGATGCCCCGGCGGGCAGTTCGGCCCTGCTGGGGGCAGCGGTGCTGGACCGGCTGCCACCGGGCCCCGGCCACGCGCCGCTTCGTCTTCTGGCCGCCGTCGATGCGCAAGGGCAGGAGGCGATTGCCCGGGTGGGCGGGGCGTTTGTCTGCGCGGTCTGGCAGGCCCAATCACAATCCCTTCGTCTGGCGATCGATCGCGCCGGGATCGGACAGCTGTTCTGGACCCAGACCGCGGATCAATCGGTGCTGGCAGCGACCCGTCTGACCCACCTGGTGGCGCAGCCGGAGATCGACGCCAAGCTCGATCCGGTGGGCCTGAACCATTATTTGGTTTATTACGCCGTGCCGGGGCCCGGCACCATTTACCGCGACATCCAGCGCCTGGGCCCGGGCCAATGCCTAACCGTGCAGGACGGCCAGGCGCGCACGCACCGGTATTGGCAGATGCCCTACGCCGCCACCGACGCAGCGGAGCCGGAGCTGCAACACAGGCTGCGGACGCATCTGGACGACGCCGTGGCGCGTGCCTTGTCCGGCACGCACGCCGCGACAACCGGCTGTTTCTTGAGCGGCGGGCTCGACAGCAGCACGGTCACCGGACTGGTCGCGCGGCAGCGGCCGCCGGCGCACAGCTTCACCATCCGGTTTCATGAGCCGCGCTATGACGAAGGCCGCTATGCCCAGCTGGCGGCCGATCGCTTCGCCACACGCCATCATGAGCGGTATGTCGACCCCGCCGACGTGGCCGATCGGCTGGAGACAATCGCCGGATTTCTCGACCAGCCCTACGGCAATAGTTCTGCCGTCGCCGCCTATCACTGCGCCCTGGCCGCCCGGGAGGCAGGCATGACGCTGCTTCTGGCCGGCGATGGCGGTGATGAACTGTTTGCCGGCAATGAACGCTATCTGACGCTGCGGCGCGCCGAGCTTTACGGCCGCATTCCAAGCCCGGCGCGGGCCGTGCTTGATCCCATGCTCGCCTGGCCGGGGCTGGATCGGCTACCGCTGCTTGGCAAGGCCCACCGGCTGCGCGCGCGCTTTCACATGGACCTGTCGGAGCGCCTCTATGACGGCCAGGACCCACGGCGCCGGTTCGGCCGTGACGGCGTGCTCACCGCCGATCTGGTCGCCATGATCGGCGCGCATGAGCCCCTGGCACTGGCGCGGGCCGCCGCCGATGCGGCGGGACCAACGGCGGACACGGTACAGCGCATGATGGCGGTCGACCTGCAACTGACCATCGCCGACAATGACCTGATCAAGGTCAATGAAATGTGCGCGCTAGCCGGCATCCAGGTCCGCTATCCGATGCTGGACGACCAGCTCATGGACTTCGCCGCAAGCCTGCCCGAAGGGACGCTTCTCCCCGGCGGGCGATTGCGCGGATTTTACAAGGACAGCGTGGCGGACTTACTGCCGCGGGCCATTCTGACCAAGCCGAAACATGGCTTCGGATTGCCGTTCAAAGAATGGATGGGCCAAGCCGGGCCGGTGCAGGATTGTCTTCTGGCCGCACTGGATCAGCTGGTTCATCGGCAGCTGTTTCAGCCCGACTATCTGGCCGCCCTGCGGCGCGCGTGCACCGGTGCCGACCCGGGCGGACTGCGCGGCCATGCTTGGGATGCGGCCATGCTGGAATTGTGGCTGAGCACGCACCCAGGCACGGTCTAAGCCGGTCTGCATCTTTCACGGTCGCAATCGCTTGGGTGAAAGCGCCCGGGATTTCGATTGGCGGCCCTTCCGCGGCACCGCAGCCGCGCCAGCACCGGTTTCACATTTTTTTGCGTTGATTTGGCCTGCGATCCTTGTCACGGTCGGATCATAATCGATCGGCGTATCCTTCTCCGAAATTCTCAGGTGGCGCGGGCAAGCGGTAGGCTTGGCCGTGCGAACGCAGTGCCCCGATGGCGCCTGCCGTTGGCACGGTCGGCATGTTTGTGTATTGACGGCAGTCCGGAACAGCCGGGGCCCGACGAGAAAGAGGATGGTGATGACGGCGCGGATGGCGAGGCCGAAGGCCAGGTTTGGAGTGCTCCAGGCGCTGATGCTGTTTTGCCTTCTGGGCGTGGCCGCGTGCGGCGGTCGCAACGATCTGGGGGCGCTGCAAAGCGCTGAGATTCCGACCGAAGCGCCGCTCTACCGCATCGGCGCGGGCGACAGTTTGCAAATCATCGTTTGGCGTCAGGGTGATCTGAACAGTGGCGTTCAGGTGCGTCCGGACGGGCGCATCACCGTGCCGCTGATCGAGGATCTGGAGGCCGCGGGCAAGACCCCGACGGAATTGGCCAAGGATCTCGAAACCGAGCTGAGTGCCTATGTTCGCGATCCGTTGGTGACGGTCATCGTCAACGGCTTTGTCGGCACCTTCCAGCAGCAGGTGCGCGTTGTCGGCGCCGCCGCTCAGCCCCGATCGATTCCCTATCGTGCCAACATGACCTTGCTGGATGCGATGATCGCCGTCGGCGGACTGACCGAAACCGCCGCGGGGGACCGGGCCACGCTGGTGCGTGTGGTCGAGGGCGAGCAGCAATCCTTCCGCATCCGCCTGGACGATCTGCTGCGCGGCGGTGACATCGACACCAATGTCCGCATGCTGCCGGGGGACATTCTGATCATTCCGGAGCGGTTGTTTTGACGGACCTCAAATCTAGGCCGCCGCGGTTGTGCTAGGATTGATCGAATTTTTATAGGTTGCTGGTAGTCGGGGCTGACACATGGAAGAGATTTACGCGCAGATACAATATTATGTTCGGGCCGTCTGGCAGCGGCGCTGGCTGGTTTTGGGGGCGGCTTTCATGATCGCCGCTGCCGGCTGGGCCGCGGTGGCGACCCTGCCCGACATCTACCGTTCCTCCGCACGGATCTATGTTGATACCGGCAATGTGCTGACGCCGCTGCTGCGCGGCTTGGCCGTGGGCGACAATACCCAGCGCCAGTTACGGGTGATCCGGCGGACTCTGGTTTCCAAGCCCAATCTGGAAGAAATCGCCCGGCGCACCGACTTGGACATCACCGCCACCACCGATCTGGAGAAGGAGGCCCTGCTTTCCCGCCTGGAAAGCGCGATCACCATCCGCTCCAGCCGCGAGAATATATTCGACATCAGCTACACCGGGCAGAATCCCGTGCTGGCGCGCGATGTGGTCGATGCGCTGACCACCTTGTTCGTGGAGAATAATCTCGGCGAGAACCGCTCCGAAATCGACAATGCTCAGGAATTCCTGCGCGGTCAGTTGGAGCAATATGCCGCGAAACTGGATGAGGCGGAATATCGCCTGGCGCAGTTCCGCCAGGAGAATTTCGCGTTTCTTCCGGGGCAGCAAGGCTTTCAGCAGCAGCTGAACGAGGCGCTGAACGAATTGGCGCGGCTGCAAGCCACGTTGCAAGACGCCGAAACCCGCAAGACCGTGTTGGAGGAAAGCCTGGCCGAAACGCCGCGCATGATCGGCCAAGGCGGCGGCGCGCTCGGCCCGCCGACCAATCTGGAAGTGCAGATCATCCAATTGCAGGGCCAGTTGGAAGAGCTGTCGGCCCGCTACACCGAGCAACATCCCGATGTCATCTTGCTGCAGCGCCGGCTCGATCGCTTGTATGAGCAGCAAGAGGCCGGCGGTCCGGCGTCGTTCGTGCCTGCGCCGGCGGGCGAGGGCGGCGCCAGCTTGCCCAACCCGGTCTACACCGATCTTCAGCTGGAATTGATTCAGCAGGAATCCGCGATTCGCACCCTGTATCCGCAAATCGAACGGGCTGAACAACGGGTGGCGACCATCCGTGAGCGGCTGGAGCGGGTACCGGACGTCGAGGCAGACCTCAAGCGCCTGACCCGCGACTATACCGTGATCCAGAAGAATTATCAGACGCTGCTGGAACGGCGCGAATCCGCGCGGATTTCCTCGGACCGCGAGCAGTTAGGCACGCGCATGGCGTTTCGCATAATCGAGGCCGCGCAAGTGCCGAACAAGCCGACCGGGCCCAATCGTCCGATCCTGCTGCTGGGCGTGCTGGCGGTGGGCCTTGGCGCCGGCGTTGCCGCAGCGCTTGGCTTGGCGCTCTTGAATATCACCTATGCCACCACCGAACAGCTCGCCAGCGATTTCCAACTGCCGATTCTGGGCTCGGTGATGTTCCGCGAGAGTGAGCGGCGGCGCAGCCGGCCGGCCCTCAACATTGCCAGCCTGGCGGTCGCTTTAGGCGTGCTGCTGGTGGTGCTGCTGGGCTTGATCGTGGTTGAGAGCCGGCTGCCGTTGGAGACCTACCAACTGATCAGCTTCATGGTGGGCGGGCTGTTGTTCCTGCTCGGCGCGCTGACAACGGTGCTGGCGCTGCGCCAGGGCAAGCCGCGCCTGGCGCCGGCCGCGCCCAATCAAGAGCCGGCCCTGGCCATGGCGGCCTAGGGGCGGAGTCGCGAAGATGACCCAGAACGGGCGTAGTGAGGCTGCGCGTTGTGCATGAGAGGGATGACATGAACGAAGCGTTCCCGGAGCGGCTTTCCCTGGTGGAGCGCGCCGCCCGCCGGCTTGAGGCGGAACAGGAAGCCGAGGCGGCGGAGGCAAGCCAAGTGTTGCGGCCGCCGTTCCAGGCACCGGGGTCCCCCCCGCCGGGCGGGTCGGACTCGGTCAGCCGCCAGGTTGTCATCGATTTGGATGTGCTGGCATCACAAGGCTATCTGACGCCGAATCGGATGCAGGTTCGTCTGGCGCAGGAAATTCGCGTGATCAAGCGGTCGCTGGTGAACAATTTTCAAAGCCGCGAGGTGCCGCGCCCGAACCTGATCATGGTGACCAGTTCCAACCCGCGCGAAGGTAAGAGCTTCATGGCCATGAATTTGGCGATCAGCCTTGCCTGCGAGGTGGACTATCATGTTCTCTTGGTGGATTCCGATTTCATGCGTCCGGTGGTGTTTCAACGCCTGAACCTGACGCCGGCGGCGGGCTTGATGGACTGGCTGCGCGACCCTGACCTGGACGTTGCCGACATCATGATGCGCACCAATATCGGCCGGCTATCTTTGATCGGGCCAGGCAAGAAGCATGATCTGTCGACCGAGCTTCTGGCCAGCCAGCGTATGGCGCAGCTATCTGACGAGTTGGCAGAACGCTATCCTGACCGGTTGATCATCTTCGACGCCCCGCCGATGCTGGCCTGCACCGAACCCAGCGTGCTGGCGGAACATATGGGCCAGGTGGTCTTTGTCGTGGAGGCTGACAAGACGCCGAAGGTCTCCGTGCGTAAGGCGCTGAGCATGCTGCCGCGGACCTGTTGGACCGGGCTGGTGCTGAACAAGGGCCGGGCGCGTGGCGTCACGGACTATTACGACGATTACGGCTACCGGTATTAAAGCCCGGTAGCCACAGCGACGACCTAGCGGCCAGGACGGAGCATGTATCTCAAGCATTTCAAGCTTGCGCGCTATCCATTTCAGCTGACCCCGGATGCCGGATTTTTCTTCCGCAGCCGGGTGCATGCCCGCGCGCTCGCTACGATCACCTACGGCTTGAGCAAGCAGGAGGGCTTTGTCGTCATCACCGGACATGTCGGCGCCGGCAAGACCACCCTGATTGATTATATGCTGAATCAGGAGAAGAGCCCGCGCACGGTCACGGCCCATGTCAACACCACCCAGATCGAGGCTGATAACCTGCTGGAGCTGATCTCCGGCGATCTTGGATTGCGCCGCACCGGCGCCACCAAAGCGGCCTGCCTGCGCGACCTGAACAATTATTTCCAGACCATCGGCCGGCGCAACGGCCATGTCCTCCTGATTATCGACGAGGTGCAGAACCTCTCTCCCGGCGCCCTGGAAGAGCTGCGCATGCTGTCGAACTTTCATGACAAGGGCCGGCCCCTGGTTCAGACCCTGCTGGTCGGTCAACCGGAATTCCGCGGCCGCTTGGCCGGGCCGGAATGCGAGCAGCTGCGCCAGCGGGTGATTGCGTCGTATCATTTGCTGCCGCTGTCCCAGGCGGAGGTGTCTGTCTATATCGAACACCGCCTGCAGCAGGCCGGGCATAAGGGGGAGGCGCTGTTCGATGACGGCGCCTATGCCCACATCTATGACGAGACCGGCGGCATCCCGCGCAAGATCAACCGCCTGTGCGACCGGCTCTTATTGTTCGGCTATCTGGAGGGGCTGACCCGGCTGGACGAGGCCGCCGTTGGCGATGTGGTCGCTGAGATGCGCGCGGAGAATCTGTCTCAGACGCCCGAACAGGGGGCGGTGAACGGCGTGGAGGAAGATGGCCAGGTGCTGGAACTGGGCTTTGCTCAGCGCGCCGATCGCGGCACGCCGCCGGGCCGCGCACAGCCGGTCAATCTGGTCGCAATGATGCATGAGATGCGTCAGGAACTGGCGGATTATAAGGCCAAAATGAATCGCATCATGGAGCTGGTCGCCGAAGACCGGCGCAGACGGCGGTAGACGAGGGGGCAGGCATGCAATCGGGCCAGGCCGAACGCCCGTCGCTGCGCGGCGGGGCTGCGATCGGCACCATCAATGCCATGACGGTGGACGTCGAGGACTATTTCCAGGTCTCCGCGATGGAGAGCCAGGTCCCGCGCGACCGCTGGGATCGCTTCGACGGCCGTGTCGAGGCCAATATGGACCGGATCCTGGAGCTGTTCGACGCCCGCGGCGCCAAGGCCACCTTTTTCACCTTGGGCTGGGTCGGCGAGCGCTATCCAAACCTGCTGCGGCGCATCGTCGCCGAAGGCCATGAACTGGCCAGCCATGGCAGCGCCCACCACCGCGTCTCCAGGCAGACACCGGCGCAGTTTCGCGCCGATATCCGCCACGCCAAGACGGTGCTGGAACAGGCCACCGGCGTGTCGGTCAAGGGCTATCGGGCCGCCAGCTTTTCCCTGACGCCGAACACCCCTTGGGCCCATGAGATCATGGCAGAGGAAGGCCATCACTATTCTTCCAGCGTCTACCCCGGCGCGCATGACCATTACGGCATCCCCACCGCGCCGCGCGCGCCGTACCGGCCGATTGCCGGGCAGGCTTTCGTGGAGCTGCCGATCACCACGGTGGAAATCGCCGGCCGGCGTCTGCCCTGCGGCGGCGGCGGATTTTTCCGGCTGCTGCCCTACAGCTATTTCAAATGGGGCTATCGCCGGGTCAACCAGCGCGACGGACTGCCTGGGATCTTCTATTTCCACCCATGGGAGATCGACCCGGAGCAGCCCCGCGTCGCCGGGCTCTCCGCAAAGACTCAGTTTCGGCACTATGTCAATTTGGCGGGCATGCTGCGGCGGCTGGACCGCTTGCTGACGGATTTCCGCTGGGACCGGATGGATCGGCTGGTCGGGTCGGACTCAGCGCCGGAGGCAGCGGCATGATGCATGCGCCGGTGGATATCGCGGTCGCACCGCTCAGCCCGGACCAGCAGGCTGAGTGGGATGCCTTTGTCACCGAGCATCCCGACGGCAGCTTTTATCATCTGTCCGGTTGGAAGCGCGTGTTCGAACGCGCTTTCGGCCACCAGACTTATCTTTTGGCCGCACGCCAAGCCGGCAGTCTGGCTGGCGTCCTGCCGCTGGTGCATATGAAAAGCGCGGTGTTTGGCAATCGCCTGATCTCGGTGGCCTTCATGGTCTATGGCGGGCCGCTGGCCAACAGTGAGGCAGCTGCGGCGCGCTTGGATGAGGCGGCGCTCGCTTTGGCCGACCAGTTGGACGCCGATTTCATTGAATATCGCTGCCGCGCCGCAGAGCCGGCGCGCGCGGGCTGGCAAAGTCGCTCCGACCGGCACGTGACCTTCCGCAAACCGATCCTGCCGACCGACGAGGACAATCTCAAAGCGATTCCGCGCAAACAGCGCGCCGAGGTGCGCAAGGCACTCAAGGCGGGGCTGGCGAGCGAGCCGGTCGGGGATGTCGACGACCTGCACCGGATCATGAATATCAGTTATCGCAACCTCGGCACGCCGTCTTTTTCGCGACGCTATTTTCACACCCTGCAGCAAGAGTGGGGCTCGGCGGCGCAAACCTTGGTGATCAAACACGGCACCGAGCCCATCGCCGCGGTCATGAGCTTTTTCTTTCGCGATGAGGTGCTGCCCTATTACGGCGGCGCCACGCTCGCGGCGCGGCGCTACAGCGCGAACGACTTCATGTATTGGGAAGTGATGCGCCGGGCGTGCGCGGATGGCTATAAAATGTTCGACTTCGGTCGGAGCAAAGTCGGCACGGGGGCATACAATTTTAAGAAATATTGGGGCTTCGAGCCGGAGCCCTTGCATTATCACTATCACTTGCGAAAAGGTGGGGAGGTGCCGGACGCCAGCCCCGCCAATCCCAAATATCAGGCGGCAATCCGGGTTTGGCGGCGTCTGCCCTTATGGCTGACCAGACACGCCGGCCCGCTGGTCTCTCGGCAATTGGGGTAGTTCATATGGACCTGAGCCAACATCCAGCCGCCCTGCGCCGCTCCGCCGTCTTGGGCCTGCCCACGGTGATGAGCCGGAGCCTGATCCTGTTCGCCGGCTTGGCCGCGGCGATTGGCCTGCTGTTCTGGCCAACGCTGGAGTCGATGATCGCGATTTGGAGCGTCTCGGCAACCTATGGCCATGGCTTCCTGATCCCGCCGATCGCCGGCTATTTGGTGTGGACGCAGCGGCACGCGCTGGCGCGCACAGCACCGGAGCCCTCGGCGGCGGGCTTGGTTTGGTTGACCGGCTCCGTCGGGGTATGGCTGATCGGCCATGTCGCCCAGGCCAATGTGATCCAGCACTTCGCCTTTGTCGGCCTGATCCAGGGCGCTGCGCTCACCGCATTCGGCTGGCCATGGGTGCGTCTGCTGCTGTTTCCGCTGGGCTATCTCTTGTTAATGGTGCCGTTCGGCGATTTCGCCATCCGGCCGCTGCAGTGGTTGACCGCGGAATACACCACAGCCCTTCTCCGCATGTCGGGCGTGCCGGTATTGCTGGAAGGCTGGGTGATGACCATTCCCGGCGGCGCCTTCCTGGTGGCCGAGGCCTGCGCCGGAGTGCGCTTTCTCATCGCGTGCGTCGCCCTGGGCGTGCTGATTGCCGGGCTGATGTTCGAGAGCTGGGCCAAGCGCCTCATCTTTGTTGCCTTGTCAATTCTGGTGCCGATCGGCGCCAATGTCATCCGTGCCTACGGCATTGTCATGATCGCCGTGCATAGCGACTTTCAGCATGCCGTGGGTGTTGATCACCTGATCTACGGCTTTATTTTCTTAAGCTTCGTGATGATGCTGCTGATCGGCTTGGCGTTTCTGATGCGCAGCCCGGCGCGTTCGACCCCGGATGTGGCGCAGCCGCTGAGCTGGAGCGGCGGCCCGGTCCGGCCCGCCAAGGGCCTCATCATAGCCCTGCTGGCCGTGGCCATTCTGGCCGGCGTGCGCGGCTATGGCAGCGCTGTCACCGCCCCTGCCGGGGCGCCCGAGGCGCTTCGCCTGGCGGTGCCCGAAGGCGCCATCCGCAGCATCGGGCCGGACAGCCCCGCATGGCACGGCGCCTTTACCGGGGCGGATGTCCAAGGCACCTGGGCCTATGAGACGGCGCAAGGGCCGGTCTCGCTGTTCATGGCCTATTATGCCGATCAGTCCGAAGGCCGCGAGCTGATTTCCTACAACAATTCCCTGGCCGGGCCGGATCGCTTTGACACCATCGCCGGCGGCCGCACGCCGGCGTGGCCGGACACCGGCGTGCCCAAGCCGCAATTGATGGCGGTGCGTGCTCCGGGCGAGCCGCCGCGCTGGATCTGGTACTGGTATTGGGTCGGCGACCGCGTGGTCACAGCGCCACGCTCGGCCAAGATCCTTGATCTGCGCGGCCGGCTGCTGTTCGACCGGCAGGGCAGTGGCGTTCTGGCGGTCTCGACCACCACCGAGACGCCGGACCCATCGGCCGTGGTCGCCTTCTTGCGTGCCACGGGCCTTTTGGGGCATGTGCGCAGCGGCACCCTCAACCAATTGGTCCAGCCGGCGGCGGCGGAACAAGCAGACCTAGAAGGCTAGCGCCATGTGCGGCATTGCGGGCATGTTCGATCTGCGGGACGCGCGGCCGGTGGACCGCCCCGCGCTGGAAGCCATGACCCATGCGCTGAGCCACCGCGGCCCGGATGATTCCGGGTTTTTCGTCGACGCCGGCGTCGGCCTGGGCCACCGCCGACTGTCGATCATCGATCTGGCGGGTGGCCATCAGCCAATGTTCAACGAAGACGGCAGCGTCGCGGTCATCTTCAACGGCGAGATCTATAATTTCCAGGCCCTGGCAGAAGAGCTGAGCGCACGCGGCCACCGCTTCACCACCCGCTGCGACACCGAAGTGATCGCGCATGCGTGGGAAGAGTGGGGCGAGGCCTGCGTGAACCAGTTCCGCGGCATGTTCGCATTCGCCGTGTTCGATCGGACGCAGCGGACGCTGTTTCTGGCCCGCGACCGCCTGGGCATCAAACCGCTCTACTATGCCGAACTGCCAGATGGACGCGTCCTGTTCGGCTCGGAGCTGAAGGCATTGCTGGCCTGGCCGGGATTGGATCGGCGCATCGATCCCCACGCCGTGGAGGACTATTTTGCGCTGGGGTATGTGCCGGACCCGCGCTCGATCTATGCCGGGATCGCCAAATTGGCGCCGGGCCACAGCCTGACATTGCGGCGCGGGGCCAATATGGCCGAGCCGAAGGCCTATTGGCAGCCGCGCTTTGAGGTCAATGGTGCGGCCCAGGACGAGGTCGGCGCAGCCTTGATCGAGCGTCTGTCCGAGGCGGTAAAGCTGCGGCTGATTGCTGATGTGCCTTTGGGCGCCTTCTTGTCCGGCGGCGTCGACAGCAGCGCCGTGGTGGCGTTGATGAGCCAGCTGCAAAGCGAGCCTGTCAATACCTGCACGATTTCCTTCGGCGACCGGGATTTCGACGAAGCGCCTTATGCCCAGGCCATGGCGGAACGCTATCGCACCCGCCATCATAGCCGAGTCGTCGATCCGGAGGATTTCGCCCTCATCGAGACCTTGCCCACGGTCTATGACGAGCCGTTCGCCGACAGCTCCGCACTGCCGACCTATCGGGTCTGCGAAGAAGCGCGCCAGCATGTCAAGGTGGCGCTGTCTGGCGATGGCGGCGACGAGGTCTTCGTCGGCTACCGCCGCTACCGCTGGCACCATTATGAGGAGTTGGTGCGTCGGCGCTTACCGCAGAGCCTGCGCGGCCCGCTATTTGGTCTGGCCGGTCGAATCTATCCAAAGATGGATTGGGCGCCCAAACCTCTGCGCGCCAAATCCACGCTGCAGGCATTGGCCCGGTCCTCCGCCGACGGCTATTTTCACAGCGTGTCGCTGCTGCCCAACGGCACGCGCGACCGGCTTTATTCCGACGCGTTTCGGCGCGATTTGCAGGGTTATCGCACCCAACACCTGTTTCGAACGCATATGGACCAGGCGCCGACCGACGATCATCTGGCGCGGATCCAATATCTGGATATGAAGACCTATCTGCCCGGCGACATTCTCACCAAGGTCGACCGCGCCAGCATGGCCCATGGCCTGGAAGTGCGCGTGCCAATCCTGGATCATCCGTTCGTCGAATGGTCCGGCAGCCTCCCCTCCAGCATGAAACTGAAGGACGGAGAGGGCAAATATGTTTTCAAAAAGGCCCTGGAACCGTTTGTGCCCGCAGACATTCTATACAGGCCCAAGATGGGTTTTGGCGTTCCGATCAGCCGATGGTTCCGTGGGCCGTTGAAGTCGCGCTTGCAGGGGCTCGTTGGTCACGAAGCGTTGAGAGATACCGGCTATTTCAATGAAGCAAGCCTCGCGCGGATGATTGAAGATCATCTCGGGTGTGTCCGCGATCACGGACAGGCGCTCTGGGCCATGTTCATGTTTGCCGGATTTCTGGACAGGGTTCATGACAAAAGGGGCTAAATCGTGACCTTTCGACCGCACTCCGTAAAAATTGCGCAAAAACGTCAAAAAAACATAAGGGAAGATGCAATTTTCTGGTATAGAAGCGGGGCTTCTGGTGGTGCTTGGTCTTCGATTGGCCGCGAGGGGCCTGCCCCCCGGTGGCATGCAGAGTTGCGCGTGAGTATCGAGGGATAGAAGGGGGGGCGTATGTTCGCCAAGAGATCGATTTTTCCGTTAGCCTTTTTGGCTATCGTTGAATATTTCTTGCTTTGTGTCGCGTTTTTCGCAAGTTTTCTGCAGATGGGCGAGTTTTCGCTGTCTGAAGCGAGCGCTTGGTATTCGGCCCTGAGTGTTTTGTTGCTGTGCCTGATGGTCCAGGCAATGATGTTCGCCTTGGGTCTTTACAGCTGGAATGTTGGCGCCAGCAGCATCGATGTGTTTCAGCGCCTGATCGCCGCTTTCACTTTAGGCTTTCTTGTTTATGGCGCCGTACAGGTGCTGATTTCGGTGCTGACGATCCCCACCGGGATTATCGTCTTGGCCTTGGGCTTGGCTTTGCCGGTGGTCTGGACCATGCGCTACACCTTTTTGCGGATCATGAACTTGGCCCGCACCAAAAGTCAGGTGCTGATCTTGGGCACCGGCGCACAGGCGGCCAATCTGATGGATCTGGAAGCGCGCGGACAAGCCAGCCGGTTCGTCATCACGCATTTTGTCGAGCTTGAGGACATGGTCCCCAGCGTCGAGACAGACAAGATTATTGCGATGCCGGAACAAATGGGCGATTTCATTGCACAGCATGCCATCGACGAGATTGTTGTGGCCATGGAGGAGCGCCGCGGCAAGCTGCCCCTCAAGGGTCTGATCGACGCGCGCCTGCACGGCGCCTCGGTGGTCGACTACCAGACCTTCTGCGAGCGTGCGCTCGGCCATATTCGGCTGGAAGCGCTGCGGCCGAGCTGGTTTTTCCACTCCAATGGTTTTCGCTCCAGTGCGCTGCGCCGTGTGGTCAAGCGCTCGATCGACATTCTGCTCAGCCTCGGGCTGCTGGTCTTCACGCTGCCGCTTCTGGTGCTCACCGCGATCGCGATCAAGCTGGAGAGTCCCGGCGGCATCTTCTACACACAAGAACGCGTGGGTCTCGGCGGTCAGAGCTTCACCCTGTTCAAATTCCGCTCCATGCGCCACGATGCGGAAGCCGGCGGCAAGGCGCAGTGGGCGCGCAAGAATGATCCGCGCGTCACCCGGGTCGGCGCCATCATCCGCAAGACCCGCATCGATGAGATCCCTCAGATCATCAATGTTCTGAAAGGGGATATGAGCTTTGTCGGACCGCGGCCGGAACGGCCGATGTTCGTCGACGAGCTGTCCGACCAGATACCGTATTACCACGAGCGCCATCGGGTGCGGCCGGGTATCACCGGTTGGGCGCAGGTGAACTATCCGTACGGCGCCTCGCTGGAAGATGCCAAGCGCAAGCTGGAATACGACCTATACTATATCAAATATGCCAGCATCCTGTTTGACCTATCGATCGCGCTGCAGACCGTTCGTGTGATCATTTGGTCAGACGGCGCGCGCTAAGACCACACCACTGACGCTTTTGATGTCACGCCGTCGCCCCCAGCCGGGGCAGACGGCGCATGTCTGAGGGCTGCGCCGGCGCGATGGACCCGATCACCCTATTGCATGTGTTTCCCACCTTTGCCGTCGGCGGTGTGCCGGTGCGCATCATCGATGTTGCGAATCGGCTCGGCCAGGGATTCCGCCACCATTGCATCTCCCTGGATGGCCGCGACGGCGCCATCCAGAATGCCTGGTCAGAGACCGACTTTCAGATGATCCCGCCCGACGCGCAAGGCGGCCCGGCCGGGGTCGCGCGGCTGATGCGGCGCCTCGGTGCGGACCTGTTATGTACCTATAATTTCGGTTCGATGGACTGGGCGCTGATGGGCGGGATGGTGCGCGGCGTTGCCCACCTGCATTTCGAAAGCGGCTTCGGTCCGGAAGAGGCCTACAAGACGCTGCCCCGGCGCAATCTCTATCGCCGTGTTGCCCTTCTTCGCACCAAGGCGCTGGTGGTGCCGGCCCAGAATCTGGTGCGCATTGCCCGCCGCGGAGGCTGGATCTCGTCCGGGCGGATTCGCTTGATCCCCAACGGGGTGGATTGCGACTGGTATATCCCGCATTCGAGCCCGACCGACGGCCCGCCGGTGCTCACGGTTGTGGCGCCGCTGAGACGGGAAAAGCGCCTCGACCGCTTGCTGGACATGTTGGCGAAGGCCAGCTGCCGTGGGCATCTGCAAGTCCGCATTTGTGGCGACGGGCCGGAACGGCCCGCACTGGAGGCGCAAACCGAGCGGCTCGGTTTGACCGGAACCGTCCGCTTTCTGGGCCATTTCAAAGATGTTCGCGACGCCTTCGCCGGGGCCGACCTGTTCGCTATGACCTCTGAGACGGAACAGATGCCCAATGCGCTGTTGCAGGCCATGGCGTCGGGCTTGGCCGTGGTCGCGCTGGACGCCGGCGACGTCAAGATCATCCTACCGGACGCCCAGCGCGCCCATGTCCATGCGCAGGATGATGTGGCAGGCTTTATCGCCTCGCTGGATCGTCTGGCGCAGGATCGGGCGCTGGCCCGCACCATGGGCCAAACCAACCGCGACCGGGCTGTCTCGGTCTATGGCATGGACAAGATGATCGCCGCCTATCGCGCGCTGTACCGGGAGGCGGCGGAGCGGCCATGAACCTGCTTTTATTCTCCACCCTCTATCCCAATGCGAATCAGCCGCACCACGGCATTTTCGTGGAGAATCGCCTGCGCCAGCTCTTGGCCTATACCGGCTGGCGCGCGCATGTGGTGGCGCCGGTGCCCTATTTTCCGAATATCGGCTGGCGGCCGCGCGCCTATGCGCCCTTCATCGATATGCCCCGCCGCGAACAGCGCCATGGCGTGAGCGTCGAGCATCCCCGCTTCGCGGTGATTCCAAAGATCGGCATGTCCGTCACCCCGGCTCTGTTATATCTCAGCGCCCGTCGGACCGTGGCGCAGTTGATGCGCCAAGGGCATCGGTTTGACCTGATCGATGCGCATTACGTTTTTCCCGACGGGGTGGCAGCGGGGCTGCTAGCACGGGAATTCAAGCTGCCCTACACGATCACCGGGCGCGGCACGGACTTGAACCTGATCCCCCGCTTCGCTGTGCCCCGGCGGCAGATCCAATGGACCGCCAAGCGCGCCGATGCCTTGATCACCGTGTGCGACGCCTTGGCCGAGGATCTGGCTGATCTAGGCATTGCCCGCCAGCGCGTCACCGTGCTGCGCAACGGCGTCGATCTCACGGCGTTTCGGCGCGATGAAGCCGCACGGGCCGCCCTGCGCCAGACATGGTCGGCCGACAATCAGCCGGTCTATCTCTCCGTCGGCCATCTGATTGACCGGAAAGGCCATGATCTGGTGATTGAAGCGCTGGTAGGCCTGCCCGGACATCTGGTCATCGCCGGGACCGGACCGGAAGAGAGCGCCCTTCGCCGCCTAGCGGCGCGCCTGGGCGTGGCTGAGCGGGTGCATTTTCTGGGGGCGCTGCCGCATGAGCAGCTTTACCAGGTCTATAGTGCGGCGGACCTATTGATTCTCGCGTCCAGCCGGGAGG
Source organism: Rhodothalassiaceae bacterium (assembly GCA_050331575.1). Lineage (GTDB taxonomy): Bacteria > Pseudomonadota > Alphaproteobacteria > Sphingomonadales > Rhodothalassiaceae > JBHJGS01. The sequence continues at coordinate 24,590 of JBHJGS010000044.1, forward strand.
GCTGGCCCAATGTTCTGCTGGAAAGCCTGGCGTGCGGCACCCCCGTGGTGGCAACAGCGGTGAACGGCTCGCCGGAAGTGGTGCGCGAGGCTGTGGCCGGCGAAGTGGTGGAGGATCGCACCGCAGCAGCGCTCTGCGCGGCGGCTGGCCGGGTTTTGGCGCGCCGTGCGGACCCAGCCGCGGTTCGCGCCTACGCTGAGGCGTACTCTTGGGATGCCACCAGCCAGGGGCAACAACAGTTATTCACCGCGATTGTCGGTCAGCGGCGACCGGACCAGCGCAGCAGTCGCGGCACGGATCCCTTAGGGCACCCTTAGAACAGGGCGGACACCGCAGAGACGACCAGCGCCCAAGCGAACAAACTGTTCAAAACAAGATAGGCCAGGCATTTTTTGCGGCTGAAACGCGCTTCGTACGGGCTGTCCATTCCGATTCGTCCTCCAACAGTGCAGCTGCTTAGCCCCCTGATGATGTTGGCCCGTGCGATCGGCGCGGCCTGAGGTCATGGCCGTTCGCCGGCCTTATCACCCTATGCTCCGACAGGCTTACGCCCGTCTGCTCTTAGATTATCGATCGAAAGAATAGCGTCAAGCGCGTAAAAACATCTGATAAGTGTTTAACTTCCTGAAATGCACCGAGCCCCGGTCGGCTAGGAGCGATCAACTCTCAATTTCGCCATTTGCCCACGCCTGGCGGGTAATTCCGCCATGCTCCAACTTATTCGTCCCGAGGCTTAACCATTCCGACAACAAAAGGTTAACAAAGCGTTAATTGATCGGCAAGCCTTGCTGCAGGCTGTTGGCGCAGCCCATCCGAAGGATCGGTTGCATTTTGCCCCGGCCCATGGTCAAAGCACTGCCGGCTGCCGCCCGCGGCCGCCCGCCTTGCCGGCTCATCGCAACCAGAGCTTCACCGCCACCATGTTCGATCCCTCCGCCGCAAAGATCGCCGTGATCGGTCTGGGCTATGTCGGCCTGCCGCTTGCGGTGGAATTTGGCCGCGTCTTGCCGACGATCGGCTTTGACATCAATCCCAAGCGCATCGCGGAGCTGCAGCGCAATCATGACAGCACGATGGAGGTCGACGCCGAGGCGCTGGCAGCCGCAGACCAGCTTCAGGTGACCGACCGGATCGACGCAATCGCCGACGCCACCGTCTATATCGTGACGGTCCCGACACCGATTGATGCGCAAAAGCAGCCGGACTTGACGCCGCTGAGACGCGCCAGCGAGACCGTCGGCGGCGTGCTGAAGCGTGGCGATGTGGTGATCTATGAAAGCACCGTCTATCCCGGCGCCACCGAGGAGGTCTGCGTGCCGATCCTGGAACGGCTGTCTGGTCTGACCTTCAACACCGACTTTTTCGCCGGCTATTCCCCCGAGCGGATCAATCCCGGCGACAAACATCATCGGCTGCCGACCATCACCAAGGTGGTCGCCGGCTCCACGCCGCAGGCGGCGGATTTCATCAATGGGCTGTATCAGCGCATCATCACCGCGGGCACGCATCTGGCCTCCTCCATCAAGGTGGCCGAGGCCGCCAAGGTGATCGAGAACACCCAGCGTGACCTGAATGTGGCGCTGATCAACGAGATCGCCATCATCTGCAACCGCCTGGGCATCGACACCCAGGAGGTGCTGACCGCCGCCGGCACCAAATGGAATTTCCTGAATTTTCGGCCCGGCCTGGTCGGCGGCCACTGCATCGGCGTGGACCCTTATTATCTCACCCACAAGGCCCAGCAGATCGGCCATTATCCCGAAGTGATCCTGGCCGGCCGGCGCATCAATGACGGCATGGGGGCCTATGTGGTGCGCGAGATGGTGCGGCTGATGAACCGCAAGCGCATCCTGGCCGCAGGCGCGCGCGTGCTGGTGATGGGGCTGACCTTCAAAGAGAATTGCCCGGACCTGCGCAACACCCGCGTGGTCGATATCATCTCTGAATTCCGCGGCTATGACGCCGCGGTCGATGTCTATGATCCCTGGGTCGACGCTGATGAGGCCCGCCAGGAATATGGCCTGGAGCTTCTGGCCGAGCCGGAGCCCGGCCGCTATGACGCCATCGCCATCGCTGTCGCCCACCGCCAGTTCGCGGAGATGGGCATCGCCAAGGTGCGCGCCCTGTTGAACGGCGACGGCGTCATCTACGACGTCAAATCCTGCTTCGCCCGGGATGAGGTCGACGCGCGGCTCTGACCCGCTGCCGCCCCTGCCCCCTAACCCAGGCTCGCTCCGACTTAGGGCCTTATCCGATCCCTCGCGATCACGATTGATCGGATGACCTGGCCCGCCTTCTATGAGGCGAGCAACGTTACTCTCGGTAGAGTATCCGTTTTTCTCAAGCGGTTTTTGGAGCCCATTTTCGGTGATTTCGAATGAGTGCGTTTGCGAGTACGATGAGCTTTCGCATGATGGCGGTTATGGCGACCTTTGGTGGCTTACCGTTGGCGATGAGCTGGTGATATTTGGCCTTCATGTCTGGGTTGAACCGACAGGCGACGAGGGCCGGCATGTAGAGGGCGTCGCGTAGCGGTTTGCGTCCCCCCCAGACGAAGGCTTTGCCTTGCCATTTTCCTGACTGCCGGGTGCGCGGTGCGAGGCCGGCGAGGGAGGTCAGCTTTCTGGGCTCGATCTGCCCGATTTCGGGCAGGTCGATGAGGATGGCGCAGGCGATCTGGGCCCCGATGCCAGGGATCGAGGTGAGGATCTGGAAGCGCTGTTCGAGGGCAGGGTCTTGGCTGATCAGCGCACGGATCTGGGCGTCGATCTGTTCGATGTGTCGGTCGATCTGGGCCAAGCGTTGGGCCGTTTGGCGTTTGAGCAGATCGATGGTGAGGGTGTGTTCGCGGTTTTTGGCGGCGACCCGATCACGGACCAGGCCGCGTCGGGCGCGCAGCAACTCGCGTAAGGCGGCGAGCCGCTCATCGGCGACCGGGCGGACGGGCAGCTCCAGTGCTTGGGCCATACGGGCGAGCATCTGAGCATCGAGCCGGTCGGTTTTGGCCGGCGCACCGGCGGCTTGCGCGAAGCGCCGGGCGCGGGCCGGGTTGACCTTGACCAGCGCTAGCCCGGCCTTGGCCAGCGCCCCTTCCATGGCGCGATGATAGGCGCCGGTGGGCTCATAAACGACTTTGGCCGCCTCATCGCTCGGCGCCGCTGCGATCCAGCGGACCAGGGCGCGGTGCCCGGCCCGATCGTTGGTGAAGCGGGCATCCCTGCCGTCTGCCAGCCTGTGGGCATCGAGATGGTCTTTCGAGACGTCGATGCCGATGATAGTCTGGGTCATCTTTTCTTCGATCCTGTGCTTGTCATCCGGGCCTTGGTGCCCTGCTATCCGTTCAGGCCATGAGGAAAAGACGGGGACGATCAGACTCTAGCTCGGTCCTGGCTGACCGGCGTTTCCACGATCCGACCCCGCCGTCAGGGGTCGTGGCCATGACCCCTGACGGCCCATCATCCACCGATGGGCCGGAAATGTCATAAGACAAGCGTTGCCCGATCTCATTGGCTCACCTTGGGTGATCAATGAGGCCGGACGCAACACTCTAAACCTATGACTCATAGAGCCTTTTCTCGGCCAAACCGACTCTCGAAGGGAGTCGGTTTGATCGGAAAAGGCTTTAGCGCCGATGATTTTTCTTCTTTCCGTCGTGGCGGTCTGTCAGCACCGCGCGCGCTTGTCCGTCCCCTGACGGAGGCAGGAGAGCGGACACGCCCGGCGGCCCAGTCCAGCTCACGCCCACAAGCCATGGGCCGCCCGAAGGCGACCCATCGATCACTGCCCAAAGGGTTGGGCAGACTATTCGCCGCGGGCCAGGCGTTCGTAGCGGCCCTGGCGGTAGGTATCGCGCTGCTTCAGCTGATTTTCCGTCATCTGGGTCATCAGCACGCCGTCGCGCATGGCCAGTTCGCTGACCGGGATGAGCACCTTCTTCTCGCCGAAGCCGAGCACGCCGCCCATGCCGACAACCGCAAAGACGCTGTCATCTTCAGGGTCGGCGACGATTTCCTCGATGTCGCCGATCTCGTCTTCGGTGCTCATCGAAAAGAGCGACTCGCCGACCAGATCGTCCGGTGCCCAGTCCTGATCACTTTCGGCCAGGCGGATCACCCGGGTCTCCCCGTCCTGCTGCCTGCCGGTTTGCGCCTGACGCGTACGCTGACGCTCCTGTTCGGCCTGCTGGCGGTCCGCGCGTTGCTCGGTCTGCTGCTGCTCGCGGTCGCGCTGCTGGCGGTCCATTTGGTCCCGGTCACGGTCGCGATCGGTCTGGGCCATCTGCGTGCGCTCACGCTGATCCTGGCCGGCCTGCTCAACATCGACGTCGGGCTTGGCCTGTTTGACCTTCACGTCCGGATCCGCCTGGGTCACCTGGACCTGCGGCTTGGCCGCGTCGACCTCGACATTCGGCTTGGCCTGCTGCACCGTCACGTCGGGCTGCGCCTGATCCACCTTCACCTTCGGCTCGGCGGTCTGGACATCGACATCGGGCCTGGCCTGCTTGACCTTCACATCCGGCGCGGGCTGGTCGACCTCGACCTCCGGCGAGCGCTGCTGGACGTCGACGTCCGGCGCCTGCGGCCGCACGGTCACGGTTGGATCCTTCTGGTCGACGACGACCTTGGGCTCCTTCTCATCGACCTGGACTTGGGCCTGGCGCTGCTGGACCTGAACGTCCGGCGCTTCCCGATCGACCTGAACGCGCGGAGACTTCTGCTCCACATCAATCTCGGTCTCGCGGTCACCGGTCCGGCGCTCGCGGGTCTGGTCCTGAGTCCGGTCCTGCGACTGGCCCTGGCGCTGCATCTGGCCCTGGCGGTCTTCCGTATCGGCCTGGGCGGTGCGCGCCGGCGCGATCATGACGAATTCCCGCTCCATCAGAATATCGTCATTATCCTGATCAGCCTTGGTGAAGCGCTCTTCGGGATTCTTGATCTCGATATTCGCCTTTTTCAGACATTCCTGCATTTCCTCCAGCGTTACCTCGCCATTATTGTCGGCGTCCAGACGCTGAAACATCTGACGCAGCTCCGCGCGCTGCGCGCCCCGCTTGTCTTCAGGCCAGCACATCGCTTGGCTTTGCTTGGCGGCCTGTTGCTGGCCGGAGCGGGATTTGGACTGCTGGTCGGTCTGGTCGGCGGCCGCCAGGCCGACGGTCAGTGCGATGGCCGCACTGGAGATCGTCGTGAAAACCATGTCTGCCTTCCTTTCAAATTAAGTCAACACGCCCTCTCAACGGAGATAGCGATTAACTGTTCCGCAAGGATCGCGCTGGAAGGGTGCGCTGCGCGGGCGCTCAGACGCTGGCCGGACCGGGGGGAGAATGAGCGAGACAGCGCACAAAACCGAGGCCTTAGCGCCCCGCCATGTCGGACTGATCGCCCTGGGCAGTATCGGCCGCCGGCACCTTCAAAATCTCTCAGCCGCTTTCCCCGATTGCGCCATCACCCTGGTGCGCCGGCCGGATAGCGCCGCACCGGAGCAAGCCCTGCCGCCGGAAGTGCGTCTGCTCACCGATCCAGCCGAAGCGGTGTCGGCGGGATTGGACGCGCTGTTCATCTGCTCGCCTGCCCCGCAGCATCTGCAGGCCGCGCGGTTGGCCGTCGACCATGGCGTGGACCTGTTCATCGAAAAGCCAATCGCGGCGTCGTCTGAGCGTGTCGCAGAGATGCTCGCGGCGGCCGACGCGGCCGGTGTCATCGTCGCAACCGGCTATGTCCTGCGCCATTACCCCGTGATTGCGCGGCTGCGCACCCATGTGTTGGCCGACCGCTTTCAGCCGATCTATTCTGCGCGCTTCAGTGTCGGCCAATATCTGCCGACCTGGCGGCCTGGCCGACACTATCCGCACACTGTCTCAGCGCAGCGTGCGCTGGGTGGCGGCGCCTTGTTGGAACTGAGCCACGAATTGGATCTGGCGAACTGGTTGTTGGGCCCGTTTGAAAGCGTAGCGGGCCATGTCGCCAAACTCTCCGACCTTGAGATCGACGTGGAAGATTGCGTCGATGCCATCCTTGTTCGGCCCGATGGCGCGTCCGTGACCGTGCATCTGGATTTCCTCCAGCCGGTGGCGCAGCGCCAGATCGAAATCCTCGGCCGCGGCGGCAAGCTGACGGCGGATCTCACCAAGCATCACCTGCTTGTGCAGGATCGCCAGGGCCATACGATCGAAGACAGCATCTTCGCGGCACCGGAGCGCAATGACATGTATCTGGCCCAGCAGACCGCCTTCTTTCAGTGCCTACGGACCCGCACCCAGCCCGTGTCCAACGGCTGGAGCGCGCTGAACACTCTGTATTTGGCCGAAGCAATCGCCCGGGCCGCCGCCACAGGGCGCCAAATCCGTCCAGACAGGACCGATCGATGAGCAGAACCGTCGCTTTCGTCTTCGCTCGCGGCCAGTCCAAAGGCATCGCGCGCAAAAATCTTCAGCCCGTCGGCGGAATCCCGCTGATCGCCCATTCCATCCGCCTGGCCAGAGCCTGCGAGCGCATCGACACGGTGGTGGTGTCGACCGATGATGACGAGATTGCCGCTGTCGCCCAGGCCGAAGGGGCTGCGGTGCCGTTTCGTCGCCCGGACGACCTGGCCACCGATACCGCACCGGAATGGTTGGCCTGGCAGCATGCGGTAACGGCTACTCAGGCCGCACTCGGCGCGTTTGATATCTTCTTGTCGTTGCCGCCCACCGCACCCTTGCGCGCTATGCAAGACGTCGAAGCGGTGCTGGATGCCCTGCCTGGCTGTGATCTGGTGCTGACCGGGCAGGCCGCGCGGCGGCATCCCGCCTTCAACATGGTCGAGCGCGATGACACCGGGTTGGTGACGCTGGCATCGCCGCGCCCGGGCATTACACGCCGGCAGGATGCGCCGCCGCTCTTTGATCTGACCACCGTGGCCTACGCCACACGCCCCGCCTTCGTGATGGCAAGCACCGGCCCCTGGCAGGGGCGTGTGCGCTTGGTCGAGATACCGGAAGAGCGTGCCATCGACATCGACACGCCGCTGGATCTGGTTATCGCCAACGCGGTTTGGGAGCAGTATCATGCTTGAGGGGCGCACGATCTTGGTCATCGGCAGCGGCGGCACGCTGGGATCTGCCTTGGCAGCAGAGGTGGAACAGGTCGGCGGCTGTGCGGTTCGTGCCGATGTGCAGCCGCAGGACGAAACCTGGTTGAGCCTGGACATCACCGAGCCCGCCAGCGTGATGGCCGCAGTGGCGGCGTTGGAACAGCGGCCCGGCGGCCTGGATGGCGTGGTCAATTGCGCCTATCCGCGGTCACCGAATTACGGGCGGGCGTTGTTCCAGGTGGCATATGAGGATTTCTGCCTGCATCAGGCCATGCACCTGGGCGGCGCATTCTTGATTGCTCAGAAATTCTCTGAACTGTTCCAGCGCCAAGGCCGCGGTTGCGTGATCAATCTAGCCTCCATCTACGGCGTGGTGGCCCCGCGCTTTGGGCTTTATGAGGGCACCGACATGACCATGCCGGTGGAATATGCCGCCGCCAAGGCCGGCATCGTGCACCTGACGCGCTATTTCGCCACATCGCTGGCGGGCAGCGGCGTGCGGGTGAATTGCGTGTCTTTTGGCGGGATCCGCGCCGGCCAGCCGGAGCGCTTTCTAACCCGCTACCGCGCGGAATGCCTGAATAAGGGAATGTTGGACGCTGCCGACGTGATCGGCACCATTCTATTCCTGCTGTCTGACCGGGCGCAGATGATCAACGGCCAGAACATCATTGTCGATGATGGCTTCACCCTGTAGGTCCTGGTCAGCGGAACTTTTCCGACACTGACCCATTTCGGACGGATGGATTCTCACGGCATGAAGCGTCTGAGCAGCAACCCGGAAATCAGCGTGCAGCCGGACGGCAAGCGCCTTTACGGCGGCTATACCCTTGCCGAAGAGGTCTGGCATATCGCCACGCACGGTGCCGGCGCGCTGTTCGGCATTGTCGCTCTGGTGTTGATGCTGATTAAAGCGGTGCGCGCCGATGACGCGGCGATGATCGCGGCGGTGTCGGTCTACGGGGCCAGCATCATCCTCGTGTTCGCCGCCTCAACCCTGTATCATTCCACCTTCGCGGTCCCGTTCCGCCGGGTGTTCGAACTGATCGATCATCTGGCGATCTACATCAAGATCGCCGGCACCTACACGCCGTTCGCGCTTTTGGTTCTCCCGGTCAGCTTTGGCATGCCGCTCTTGTGGGTGATCTGGGCTTTGGCGGTGGCCGGGATCGGATTGAAGCTCGGGGCTTTCCTGCTGCGCAAGGAAAACAAGCTGGCCGGCTGGTCGCTGGGCTTTTATCTGGCCATGGGCTGGACCGTGCTGTTCGTCGCCGGCCGCCTGTTCGACCTGATGCCGGGGGCGGCCTTTGCCTGGATGGTCGCCGGCGGCATCTGCTACACCTTGGGCGCGCTGGTCTATGGGCTGAAATTGTTCCGGTACTCCCACACGGTCTGGCACTTCTTCGTGCTCGCCGGCAGCGTCTGCCATTTCATCACCGTCTATGTGTTTGTGCTCGCGCGGTGACTGAGCGGCCCGAAGATGCCCATGTTGAGGTGGCATCGGTACACGATTTCGGCTTTTTCCGCGTCGAGCGAAGCCACGTGCGCCATCAGCTGTATGACGGCGGGCTGAGCGACTCGCATGCCCGCCAATTGGTGCGCAAGCGCGATTTCGCGGCTGTCTTGCTGACCGACTCCGAACGGCAATGCCTGTGGCTGGTCGAACAATTCCGTGCCTGCGCCTGGCTGAAGGCGCCGGAGCATGGATGGCTTGCCGAACTGGTCGCCGGCACCATCGAAGACGGCGAAACGCCGGATGCTGCGGCGCGGCGGGAGACGCTTGAAGAAACCGGCGTCGCGCCGGCGCAGCTGCAGCCGCTGGGCTGGTTCTTCCTGTCGCCGGGCTATACCGACGAACGCTGCTATCTGTTTTGCGCGGAAATCGGCGGGCAATCCCCTGCCGCCCGGGCCGGCGCCGCGGACGAGGATGAGGATATCCGGCCGGTGGCTTTGACCTATAGCGAGATCGATGCGGCCTTGGCCGACGGTCGCATCGTCGACGCGAAAACGCTTTATGCGCTGGCGCTGTGGCGCTTGAACAACCCGCGTTAAGGAAGCCGCAAGGATAAGCTGGCATGGCCTGATCATCGGGTCGGGGGTCAGCGCCATGAACATACGAGCCATCGAATCCTTAACCGTGTCGGAGGATGCGACCATCCTCCAGGCAATCCAATGCATCGACGCCGGCGCGATGCAGATTGCCATGGTCGTGGATGCCGAGCGTTGCTTTGTCGGCATCGTCACTGACGGCGATGTGCGCCGGGCAATCTTGCGCGGCCAAAGCCTGGAGGCGCCGGTCAGCAGCATCACCAATCGCACGCCCCGGGTTGCTCGTGACGGCACACCGCCAGAGGAATTGACCAATCTCTTGCGTGCGTATGGCGTGCTGCAGATCCCGCTGGTTGATGACAACGGCCGGCTGACCGGCCTGTTCAGCAGCTCCAATCTGGTGTTCATGGAAGATGCCGACGCCACCGTTGTGTTGATGGCCGGCGGGCTGGGCACGCGGCTGCGGCCGCTGACGCAGGATATGCCCAAACCGATGGTGCCGGTTGGCGGCAAGCCGATGCTGGAAACCATCGTGGATCGCTTCGCGGGCCAGGGATTCCGCGACATCGTCATATCGGTCAATTATCTGGCTGATACCATTATCGATCATTTTCGAGATGGCCGGCGCTTTGGCGTGCGCATCTCTTATATCCGCGAAACCAAGCGGATGGGCACAGCCGGCAGCTTGCGCCTGTTACCGGAGCGGCCGAACCGACCGATCGTGATCATGAACAGCGACATCATGACGGCGGTGGACTTCCGCAAGATGCTGCAATTCCATCTGGACCGCAACGCCACCGCAACGATGGCGGTGCTGAAACGCAGCTACCAGATCCCGTTCGGCGTGATCGAAACCGACGGCTACGCCATTCGCTCGGTCGTCGAAAAGCCGGAGCACACCTTTCTGATCAATGCCGGCATCTATGTGCTGAACCCGATTTGCCTGGAGATGATCCCCCAGGATACCTTCTTTGACATGCCGATGCTGTTCGACAAGCTGATTGCGGCCAATGCGCAGCCTGCCGCTTATCCGCTGCATGAATATTGGCGCGATGTTGGGCGCATCGACGATCTGCAGTCCGCCGAGGCAGAGTTCGACGCCTATTTCAGAGCCGCGGAGTAAGCCTGTCAGCCGGCCGGCTCTACCCGCGCCGCAACTGCTCGGACACATCTGCCCGAACCACCGCACCGGCCGGAACGACGGTGCCGGCACCGATGCGCACCCCCGGCAGAACCACCGCCCCAGCGCCAATAAACGCCCCAGCACCGACGAGCACTGAGCCGCAAAGGACGGCCCCGGGCGCGACATGAACATGCCCTTCGATCTTGCAATCATGATCAACACAGGCGCCGGTGTTGATAAGGCAGTTCGGGCCGATACTGCTCCCCGGCTGAATGATCGCACCCGCCATCAGTTGCACACCTTCCTCCAGCCAAACTTCCGCCGCGATAAACGCCCGCGGATGGACCAGCGCTGGAAAAACATGGCCCTTGTCTCGAAGCGCTTCAAACAGCGTCTTGCGCCGATGTTCGCGTTTCGGGAGCTGGCCCAGCCCCATAAGAAGCACAGGGTAGCGCTCATTATCCAGATCCGTGTCACAGCCTAAGCAGACGACACCGGGAGCCACGGCTTGCCCGACAGCCACGGCCGGATCGACCGCCCCGGCCAACGACCAGCCGGCCGCTTGTGCGGCGGCAGCGACGACGCGGGCATGGCCACCGCCCCCGATCAAAACCGCCGGCCGCTCAAGTCGGTTCGCGGGATCACTCATCAATGGGCTCGTCCTCGACGAAATCCCTGGCCGCAGGCCGACCGATCAGGTCAAACATCCGGATCGGCGGTAACCCCCCTCCCGGCCGTTTTACCGTGAGATTGCTCTCGCTGAAGGCCTCGCCGCGTCGGATCGGTTTGGCGGCGACCACGCTTTTGCGCGCATCCAGGCGGGTGGCAATCTCCGCTTCCTGGGGATATTTTAGGCCGGATCCCAGGGCGGCTTCGACACGCCGCACACCGGCCACCATGGCCTTGAGGTCCGCCGGTTCCAAAGACGCGCGGTGATCCGGACCGGGCAGAGTTCGGTCCAACGTAAAGTGCTTCTCCAGAACCTGCGCTCCGCGAGCGACGGCTGCCAAGGCCAGGTCGATCCCCTCGGAATGATCAGACAATCCAACCTTGACCCCAAAGGCGCTGGCAAGACTGTCCATGGCGCGCAAATTTAAACTTGATGCGGGAGCAGGATAGTCGCTCGTGCACTGCAGCAGCGTCACCTTTTGAGCCAACAGCCCACCGGTCTGTGCGTGCCGCAAAGCATCAAGGCGGCGTTGCGCGCTCGGCATACCTGTCTCGCCGGAAAAGCCAAAGGCGACAACGCTCAGCGCCTCTTCAATATCCGCCAGAGTCGCCATACCAGTTGATAAGATCAACTGGACGCCTTGGCGGGCAATCCATAGCAATAGCGGCGCATTGGTTAAATCGCCTGAGCCAATCTTCACCTCGGTCAGGCCAAGGCCGTTGATCAGGAAATCGGCACTTTCTAGGTCGAAAGGCGTGCTCAGAAAGTCGATACCGCGGCGGGCACACTGCGCGCTTAGGTCCGAAAACACATCGCGCGACAGTTCCAACCGGCGGAGCATGTCTCGTTGCGGTTCCGTCGTGCCGGTGTTGCGTGTTTGGTAAGCCGCCTTCGGGGCCGCTGCCGTTACCAGGGCCGCACTGTTAAAAGTTTGAAATTTCACGCAATCTGCGCCAGCCTCAACAGCGACATCGATAAGCTTGGCTGCCAAATCTGGGTCGCCATTATGGTTGACCCCGGCCTCGGCAATAAGTCGGCACCTGAGCGCCCCCCCCGCTGTGATCTTCATCCTCTTCCCCTTCAATCCCGCTGCTCCTAATCTTCTTGCGCTCAGAAACTGTCCATGTCGACTCCCGCAGAAAGGCCTGCTTGTGACCACCCTGGTGATCGCGCCCCACCCCGATGACGAAACCCTCGGCTGCGGCGGGACGCTGCTGGCGAAGCGGCGCCGAGGCGAAACCGTGCATTGGTTGATCGTTACAGCTATGGATGCCACGCGCGTTAGCGCGGAGCGGCGCGCGCAGCGCAAGGCTGAGATTTCCGCGGTGGCGGAAAAGCTGGGCGGCTTGATCATCCACCGGCTGGATCTTCCCACAGCCCATTTAGACCGCGTTGAAGAGGCCGATCTGATCGCCAGCATCGGCGCCATTGTGCATGACTGCGCGCCGCAAGACCTATTTGTCCCATGGATTGGAGATCCTCATGGGGATCATCGGGCGGTTTTCCTCGCCGCGGCAGCATGCACAAAATGGTTCCGCTACGAGAGTGTCCGGCGTGTTCTGGCTTACGAAGTTGCATCGGAAACCGACCAAGCGCTGAGCCCACCGGCCCCCGCGTTTCAACCAAATCTGTTTATCGATATTACCGAAACCCTAAACGACAAGATCGCCGCAGCCTCGATCTACGCCAGCGAGATGGGCACTCACCCGTTTCCGCGCAGTACGGAAACGTTGCGGGCACTCGCTCAGGTGCGGGGGGCGCAGGCAGGGTTCGCTGCTGCGGAAGCCTTTATGATCTTACGACAAAGGCAGGATGATCCCACTGCCGCTTAGGGCATTATCCGATCCATCGCGACCGCGATTGGTCGGATGAAAAGGCCCGCCTTCTTTGTGGCGCACAACATCCGACCGAAGGGAATCGTACAGCCCGTCCAACCGGTGGAATGGTGCTCTAGGCTAATCGGGCGCTGCTGGGCAAATTGACGAGGCGCTCGCCCATATCCCTTGCAACACTGAGCGGAGCGCATTCAGCATGCCGGTAAGGCGCCAGATCGCAAAGCAGGGTCCAGGCGGGCCGGCTCATGATCCCTGCAGCATTGGCTTGCGCCAGAAAGCCATCGCGTTGGTCTTGGTTTGCGAACACCACCGCATTGAGCCAGTGATTGGAGCGACTGAACGAAGGAGGGGAGACGAACTGCTCGGGTCGGGCGTCAAAAAAGCCGCAATAGGCCTGAGCGATGGCGCGCTTGTCAGCCAGAAAGGCCGGCAGGCGTGTCATCTGCGCCCGCCCCAGCGCGGCATTCAGATTGGGCATGCGGTAATTGTAGCCGATCTCATCATGCACAAAGGCCCAGGGGTGCGGCTGTTTGGCGGTGGTGGTCAGATGCCGGGCGCGCGCGGCCAGGTCCGCATCCTCGGTCACGATCATGCCGCCGCCGCCGGTCGTCAGGATCTTGTTCCCGTTGAAGGAGAACGCGCCGATGCGCCCGATGGTGCCAAGGTGGCGGCCATCGTCCAACCGGGAACCCAGCGCCTCGGCGGCATCCTCGATCAGCGCCAGACCGTGGTCATGGCAGATCTCGGCGATGGCGTCGATGCGCGCGGCATGGCCGAAGCTGTGCATCGGCACGCAGGCGCGGATCGGCCGGCCGGTGGCGCGGCTGACCGGCCCATCAGCGGTGCGGTCGGTCTTGTCCTGAAGAAAGCGTCTCAGTGCCTCCGGGCTCAGGCCGAGCGTGTCCGCCTCGATATCCAGAAAGATCGGTTCCGCGCCCAGATAGGCGATGGCATTGGCCGTGGCGACGAAGCTGAACGCCTGTGTGATCACCGCATCGCCCGGCCTCACGTCCGCCAGTCTGAGCGCGACCTGGAGGGCCGCGGTGCCGTTCACGGTGGCGACGGCATGGGGCGCGCCGACATATTCAGCCACGTCGCGTTCGAACGCGCTCACGTCTGCCCCAACGCTGGAGACGAAGCCGCTGTCCACCGCCGCGGCCACCGCGTCGCGCTCCGCCGGGCCCAGGCACGGGGCGTGCAGCGGGATCGGCTGATCGGTGCGGTAAAGCGACCGGATGAAGGCGATGATGGCGTCAAACATTGTAAAGGGCGCTCTTATAGCCCTTCAGATTCGCCGGATCGGTGAACCAAGCGATGGTCTCGGCCAGGCCTCGGCGCAGATCATAGGCCGGTTCAAAGCCTGTCAGCGCCCGGATCAGGCTGTTGTCGCACCACAGGCGGAACACCTCGGAGCGGCCGGGCCGGAGCCGCTCCGCCTCGGTCTCGATCTCCACCGCGCTGCCCATCAGCTCCGCGATCAAGGCCACGGTGTCGCCCACCGAGATCTCGAAATTCGAGCCGATATTGACCGTCTTGCCCACCGCCTCGTCACACGCGGCCAGAAGCGCCATGCCGCGGCAGGTATCAGCGACATAATTGAAGTCGCGCGTCGGCGAAACATCGCCCAATTTCAACCGCCGGGCGCCGGCGGCGATTTGCGTGATCACCGTGGGGATCACCGCGCGGGCGGACTGCCGGGGCCCGTAGGTGTTGAACGGCCGGGCGGTCACCACAGGCAGGTCGAACGCGTTGAAATAGCTCATCGCCATGGCATCAGCGCCGATCTTGGATGCCGAATAGGGCGATTGCGGCTGCCACGGGTGATCTTCGCTGATCGGCACCCGCTGCGCCGTGCCATAGACCTCGCTGGTCGACACATGCAGCAGCCGCTGACTGCCGCACTGCCGGGCGGCCTCGCACACATTCAGCGTGCCGGACACATTGGTGCCGACATAGCTTTGCGGCGCGATATAGGAATAGGGGATGGCGATCAGCGCGGCCAGATGAAACACGGTATCCGCCCCGTCCAAAAGCTGCCGGCAAAAGAAGGGATCGCGGATATCGCCCGACTTAACCGTCAGGCGCGGATGCGGCGCTACGGCCTCCAACCAGCCCCAGGAATTGAAGGAATTATAGTGGCTGAGCGCGGTCACCTCCGCACCCAGGCCCAGCAAAAGATCGGTCAAGTGCGAGCCAATGAAGCCGTCCGCACCGGTTATGACCACGGGTCGACCGGCATAGTAGGACGCCAATTCGGGAGGGCTGCCTAGATGAGTTTGCGTTTGATGCGCCATTCTGGGGAATCCAAAGCGATTTCTGCCAATCGGCTGACGATCCGATCTGCCGCGCAGCCGTCGCCGTAAAAATGCGTATTGGTCGCCAGGCCATCTCGATACGTGGCATCGAAGCAGGCCGTTTGCAGAGCCTGGGCAATTGCCTCCGCCCGATAGTCAGTAAATTGAACATTGCCAGCGTCCGGCCGGCCCTGTTGCCGATGCCCGACATTGACCACGGGCAAGCGGTAAAACGGCGCCTCCAGAATTCCCATACTAGAATTACCCACTAAGGCGAGGGCGTTGCGGGCGAGATTGACGAAGACCGGATGCGGTAGGGTGCGGTAGAAGCGCAGATATTGCGAGGTCTGGAATGCCTCAATCTGTTGCAGGATCGGCAATGAGCCGGGATCCGTGTTCGGACGGATACCGACAACGCGCACATCATGCTCGGCAGCGAAGCGCTCCACCGCGCTCAGCGTGGCGCGCATCTGCTGTCCGGCCTCTGCGACCTCTGAAGAGAGGGGATGCTTGATCAGCAAGAGGAATGGCCGCCGGTCGATATCCCAATCAAGGGCTGCGGCCAATTCAGAGCGCGTCATCGCCGGGGTCTCGGCAATGGCGTCGAGCGACGGATTGCCGGCTACGGTAATGCGCCAGTCGTCCTCGCCCAGCCGGCGCAAGATATCGGCATTGGCCCGGGAGAAGACGAAGTGGACATGCGCCAGCTTAGAAATGGCAAACCGAATAGGGTCATCGGCATTGCCCCAAACCGGATCGCCGCCAGCGATATGGGCCATGCAGATATTCATGTAGTTGGCCACCAGTGCCGCCGCTATGCCCTCTTCCCGGTCGCCGACGTAAAGCAGACAGTCAGGCGCCAGTCGCTCGACCGTTTGCGACAGGGCAAGGGTGAGCAAGCCGACCCCCTTGGCCCGTTGCGTCGCGCGGTCGGTCATCAACAGATTGTCGATCCGATCTGCGATAAGATAGCCTTTGGCCTCGATATCGGCCAGTGTGTTGCCATGCCAATCTGACAGATGCGCACCACTTACCGCTACGGAAAGGTCAAAGCGGTCATCACGTTGAAGTCGGTCCAATATCGGCACACTGATATAGAATTCCGAACGGATACCGGTGATTGCAAGTACGCGTTTGCGGCTCATCCATCTTTCCTCGGCATCATCTGTGCCACGGCGACGAACTGGCATCCGGACTCCCGCGCAAAGCCCGCATCGCATTCCCGGTCGCCGAAGAAGACGGACCGATCCGGAGATATATCCGGCAGATGGCCAAATGCGGCCGCCGACGGCTTAGCGCTACCTGGCGGCAAGGCACCGGTAAACACCATGCGCGCGGGGTCAATCCAACGGTCCAAACCCAAGGCGGTGGCTTTGCGCCGTTGCAAAGCGGCATTCCCGTCTGTGACCAGAAAGATGGGCCACTGGTGGGCAGCAACCTCAAGCAGCGCTCGCACGCGCGGAGGAAGGGCTAAGGCGGGTTCGAAGGTTCGATAGATCGACAATGCCCGCGCAACGAATGGCTCAATCTCTTTTTCGCTCAATCCAGCCAATTGCGCAGCCTCCGTGAATATGTGCGGATAACTGCTGCCCTTGGCAAGCCAGCGCAGGCGCATCCAGCGGCCGGTCCGGGATTGCGCATGCGCAGGCAAAGCTTCTTCAATAAGCCGCTGATACACTTGATCAATAAAATCATATTCGTCGTAGAGCGTTCCATCCAGATCAAAACCGACGGCCTCAACGCGGCTCCAGTCAACCTGCGGAAATAAAGCATTCAGCATAATAGCGAGCCATGCGTGTCCCGTAGCGGACGGGCTTGGGGGTGATGGCTTGCCCGTCCATTAGATTGGCGATGATCAGTGGCACCCAATTCTCACTCGCTGCCATTCCTAAGGCCATGCCACCGGCGATGCGTGGGTTGATCTCAATGAACCAAATGTCCCCGCAACCGTTTAGAAAGCATTGCAAATTGACCGGGCCGACGAAATGGAGGGCGCGGGCGATATGGCGAACCCACTGATCGATCAGCGGCTGATGCTCGACGACGCCTTGGGTTGACTTGCCGTCGCGCACGCCGATGCGCCGCCGCGGGATCGTGTAGACCGGTTGACCGTCCCGGTCGAACAGGCAATCAATGGTATATTCGGTGCCCGAGACAATCTCCTGAGAAAGCATGCCGGCCATGTCAACGCGGCTGTCGGTGATCTGAAGCCCTTTGCCGCCACGACCCATGCGCGGCTTAACCAGGCGATAGTCTTGAGCCAGGGAACTTGCCGGACACGGCACGCCTGTGCTGCGGAAAAACTCGTAAGTGCGCCATTTATCCATGCAAATGGCGATGGTCTCAGCGGGACTGATTGCAACATAATGGCCCCGCTCACGCAGTTCCACCGCTTTCTCAGCCCAACCCGCCAGGGTCTCATCCAACGAAGGGATCACCAGCGCAATCTGTTCCTGGTGCAATTGCGCAAAGAGATCGTCCCATAAATCGGGATCTGAGGCCGGCTTCACCTGAAGATAGCGGTCACACAAGGCAGCACCGTGATTCCACTCGGTGATGTCGGACCCGACTGCGATATGGCCGGCTGCCTGCACCGCCTTAATGAGATATCCCGAGACAAGGCTTCCAGACGCTTCCAAGAAGATTCGGTGCTGTCGCCCCACCAACCCTGCCCCCATGCTACGCCAGCCAGTCCGGCCGCTTCGGGCTTGCGCTTAAACAAGCCCATCTTCTAAGGCAAGCTAAGCAGGCGGATCACCGCTTGGCCAGTGGGGAGGCCGAATGACCAGCATCTCGCAGGCGATTGCCGAACAGATTGAGCAGGACCAGATCCCGCTGACCGAGGTAGTCGGTCATTTTCCGCGTTTCACCCGAAGTCAGGCTGTGGCACGCATGGCCGCCCTCTATGAATTGTTTAAGTTGGTCCAACCCGTGAAGGGCTGCATCCTGGAATGCGGGGTTC
Organism: Rhodothalassiaceae bacterium; assembly: GCA_050331575.1. Classification (GTDB taxonomy): domain Bacteria; phylum Pseudomonadota; class Alphaproteobacteria; order Sphingomonadales; family Rhodothalassiaceae; genus JBHJGS01. Next base: position 42,594 of record JBHJGS010000044.1, read on the forward strand.
ATCACGGTGCTGGCCTGTTTACTTGGGCTCATCTATCCGCTCGGCTGGAACCCTTTAACACGTTCCGGCGCATCTATGGGTTCGACACCTTTCAGGGATTTCCGACCGTAGACGACCGTGATCAAGGCGCAGAACGAAATGATGCCGCGGTCGCGGGCGCCTTCAAGGGAAGTGCCTTGCAAGACTTACAGCAGTCCGTCGATCTCTTTCATCAATTCAATCCGCAATGTGGCGAGAGAGTGTTTTTGGTTCCGGGCGATGCGACCAAGACCATACCCAGATTCGTCGAAGACAACCCTCACTTGATCGTGTCTCTTTTGTTTCTAGACTTTGATCTTTATGAGCCAACCCGAGTAGCGCTGGATCATCTGGTTCCGCGCATGCCCCAAGGCGCCGTGCTCTGCTTTGACGAAATCAACAACCCTCATTGGCCGGGGGAGACCCGAGCGCTCACAGAAACGCTAGGTGTTGGTAATTTGACGCTCCGGTCATTCCCATTCGAACCAAACATCGCCTACGCGGTGCTTTGAGGAGGCGGCCATGAATTATGGCGAGGTGGCCTATGTTGAGGCATGGAACCGCAGCTACAGCCGCGGCGACAACCACATCTACTATCCAAAGGAAGAAACGCTGCGGTTTTTATCAAAGCATGTGCGCAAACGTGTTAAATTAAATCACTTTGAAGATATTCTTGTGCGGGCGGACGGGCTGCGCGGGCTGGATTTTGGATGCGGTATCGGCAGGGGGGTTGTGCTGCTTCATGAATTCGGCATTGACGGCCATGGTGTGGACATTTCGACGACAGCGATCGAGCAGGCAAAAGACTTGGCTGACGCCTTCGGTGTGGATCTGACCGGCCGGCTAAGCGTGCTGGAAGGGCCGCACTTGCCCTACGCCGACGGGTATTTTGACCTCGCCATCAGCGAGGGAGTTCTGGACAGCATGCCGTTTCAAATCGCCCGAACCTGTTTGGGCGAAATCGTCCGCTGTACGCGCCAGCTGATCTTTTTCAGCGTCATCGCGCGGCGACCAGAGGCGGACGCACCGGAAGAAGAAATCGTCCAGACACCGCACGAGCACGGCACTGTGCAAAGCTATTTCGATGAGAGCAAAATCAATCAGCTAATTGAGGGACTTCCCGTGCGGATCATCGATCTGGAACGACAAGATCGGCATTTTCTAAGTCACCGCACATACTATGGCCGCTTTTACGTAACTTTGGAACGACTCGCTGAATAGAGCCTTTTCCGGCCGCGCTTTAGCGGCTTAGCTGCATCTTCAAGACTTGCTTCAGGCGTCTGCCGTAAGGTGGCAGGGCGCCGATCAGCTTCATCAGATTGCGGTTGGTCTGGCGATAGATCGCCCGGGCATGGCTGAAGGTCTTGAAGCCATCCGGCCCGTGATAGGTGCCCATGCCGGAGGGACCGATGCCGCCGAATGGCAGTTCTTCCTGGCTGACATGGAAGATCGTATCGTTCAGGGTCACCCCGCCGGAATGGGTGCGGTCGAGCACCCGGCGCTGCTCGGCCTCGTCCGTGCCGAAATAGTATAGCGCCAGCGGCCGGTCATGCGCATTGACATAGTCAATCGCCTCGTCGATCTGCTCATAGGGCAGGATCGGCAGGATCGGCCCGAACAATTCTTCCTGCATGACCTGCATCTGGTCGGTGACGCCGCGCAGAATGGTCAGCGGCATCATACGGCTGTTGGAGCCCTCCCCCGACCCGCCGCCGACAACATGCACATGCGCGCCCTTTTGCTTGGCGTCAGCCAGATACCCGTCCAGCCGCGCCTTGTGCCGGTCATTGATGACGGCGGTATAGTCCGGATTGCTGCGCACATCCCCGTAGAGCTGCGCCACCTGGCCGGCGACGGCCTCGGCAATCTCAGCCTCGGCCTCCTTCGGCACCAGCAGATAATCCGGCGCCAGGCACACCTGGCCGGCATTCAGCATCTTGCCCACGGCGATGCGCTGGGCCAGCTGGGCGGTGTCGGCCGTGCGCGAGACGATCACCGGCGATTTGCCGCCCAGTTCCAGGGTCACCGGCACCAGATTGTCTGCTGCCGCGCGCATGACATGGCGGCCGACGGCGGTGGCGCCGGTGAACATCAGATGGTCGAACGGCAAGGATGAAAAGGCTTGGCCGACCTCCGGCCCGCCGGTGAACACCGCCACCTCATCCTCATCATAGGCCTGGGCGAACAGCTGCGCCATCAGGTCAGACGTTGCCGGGGTGATCTCGCTGGGCTTGATCATCACGCGGTTGCCGGCCGCGAAAATCCCGGCCAGCGGGCCGAACGTCAGATTCACTGGAAAATTCCACGGACTGACCAGGCCGACCACGCCCTTTGGCTGATATTCAACCCAGGCCTTGGCGCCCATCAAGCGCAGCGGCAATTCGATCGGCCGCCGGTCTGGCCGCATCCAGGTCTTCAACTTGCTCCGGGCCAGCTTCAGTGCCTTCACCGACGAGACCATGTCGGTGAACAGCGACATCAGCTTGGGCCGGCCGCCGAAATCCGCCGCCATTGCCTCGGCCAACGCGTCCTGCTTGTCGACCAAGAGGGCGATGGCGCGATTGATCCGGTCGATGCGCACGTCTGCGGGCACCGGGCATTCCGCTAAAAATGCCTGCCGCTGCCGCAGGAGCGCTTGGTGCATGCGATCATAGGCGGTGTCCTCCACGCGCGCGGCTTGCTGTTCCATCCCTGTCTCTCCTCAACGCTTTTGCATTTGTGGCGCCGGCCCATCGCGATTGGCCGATATGAGCCGAGATTAACATAATGGTAAGCCTCGGGGCCGAAAAATGGTTAACGAAAAACCAGAGAGTTCCCCGGGCCGCCGTGATCGACATGTCAGATGGACGCATATTGCTGCTTTCCTTCCCGTCCGTCTATGGGGACAGTGCATTCCGCACCCGCCAAGTGGCCCAGGCCTTTCAAGACGCCGGGCACGCAGCAGAAATTTTCGAGATACCCACCACCGGGGAAACCGGCTTGGCCGACCGGCTGCAAGCGGCGCTACAACAAAAGACGCGCTTCATTCTGTCACTCGACAATGGCTGGGCGCCGTCCATCCGTGGCCGTCCCTACAGCGACATCGCCCAAGCCCCGCATCTGATTTGGATGCAAAAGCATCCAGGGCTTCAAGCCAAGGCGATCTGGAACACCCGCGGCTGCACCGGTGCGCTCGTTACGGACCAGGAGCAGGCGCGCTACCTTAACATCAACTTTGGCAAATTGTCCGGCCTTCGGGAGGTTCGGGTGCTGCCGATGCCCGCCAGTGAATTGCCGGTTCGGGACAAGGATATTGACCTGCTGTTCGTCGGCAGCGCCCCTGCCGTTCGCGAGCTGAAACTAGTCAACACAGATGCGCTGACGGAAAAAAAAGCGCATGCGGTGCTCGAGCTTTATGAGCAGGGACTGCCCTTATGTGATGCGGCGTTGCAGGTCTGTCAGAAACGCGAAGGCGAGCCGCTGGGCGTCGCTGAGATTGCCATTTTCAATCATGCGGCTCATTTGGCCCTGATTGTGCGCAGCCGATGGCGTTGGCAGATGCTCCAGGCCATCAGTAAAGCCAAACTGCCCCTAACGATTGCCGGCCTGGGCTGGAAGAAGATTGCGTATCGGTTCAAACCGGCAAAGCTGATCGAAACATCTGATCCAGACGAGCTCGCCGATCTTCTGGCACGGGCACGCGTCATCTTGGCCTGTGACGGCATGCGCAGCGCCGGCTTGAACGATAGAATATTGAGCGCGGCCTGGGCCGGGGCGGCCGTTGTGTGTGCACAGCCGGACTGCCCCGATCCGCTGCCGGTGGCGGCCGCAACGGCGGACCGGCCGGTGGCAACTCTGGCCAAGACATTCCTCGAGGATGAAGCCGCAAGACAGCGTGCGGTTGAGGATCTACGCGCAGCGATTTCGGCGAAACTGTTGTGGCGCCATGGGATTGAGGAAATCCTCTCGTTGGCGGACTCCTTGAAGGCCACTTATGAAGTTGTTTGAAGGAGAGGGAACGATGGCGAACCGGGCGGCTAAGCGGAAAATTAAACAACAATCGCAACGTCGGCGCAAAGCGACAAATCCCGACATACTAAAACATGTTGCCGCACTGACGAAGAATGAACAATACAGTGAATTAATTGAATACCTGAATCACCATCAGAACGATTTGGACGATATAGCGAAATACCATGAACTCATGGGATTGACTCTGTTTCGATCAGACCGGCTCGTGGAGTCGGTAAATCACCTTAAGCTCTCAATACAGCATCATGCAAACTCAGCGCGTTATAGTTACCTGGCGAACTCCTACCACGTTCTAGGTAATTTTGATAAAGCCATTGAATGGCATCAGAAAGCCATCCGCCTTGATCCGAAGAATGCGTCTCTCTACCATAACTTCGCCTTTACACTCGAAGATATGCAGATGTATGAGGAAGCCATCCAATCGCTAGAAATAGGCCGGCAACTGGACCCAAGCCAAACCATTTTTCTGTATCAGCTCGGGCGCTACAATCTGGCGATCGGCGAGTTGGAGAAGGGATCCCAGTTGATCGACGCCGGCCTGGGCTGCAACCGTCGAACGGTTCCGGCAGGCATCAAGGGTTCTTACTGGCGCGGTCAAGACATCCAGGGCAAAAGGATCGTCGTCTGGCAGGAAGAGGGCGTCGGCGATGAAGTTCGAAATGCCTGTATGTATAAGGACCTGCTGGATCGCGGTGCGGAACTGGTGATCGAATGCCGCGCGCGCCTGGCCAGCGTCTTCAAGCGCTCATTCCCTGGCGCAATCATCATGCCGCAGGATGAGCCGCCGTCTCCTTACCTGCGAGAACCGTTCGACTATCATTGCGGTCAAAACACCCTGCTTCAATATTTGCGTCCCAGCCTCAGCCATTTCCCAGCATCCGGAGGATTCATTAAGCCGGATCCGGATCTCGTCGACAAATGGCGTAAGCGTCTGGCAAGTTTTCCAAATCAGCCTGTGGTCGGCATCAGTTGGACCAGTGGCCTGATCAGCCGCCAACGGGCGCAAACGTTGTGGCCGGTCCAAGTGCTTAGGGACATCCTGCGCACGCCCGGCGTTTCCTTCGTTAGCCTACAATATAGCGCCACAAAAGAGCAGGTAGAGGAACTCAATAATGATCTAGATACAAATATTCATTTCTTAGAAGATATAGATTTAAGGAATGATCTGGAAAATAGCTTCGCCCTTTCCAGCTGCCTTGACTATGTTGTATCTGCACCGACATCGACTTTGATTCTGGCTGGCGCGGTCGGAACTCCCGGATTATGTTTGTATAATGCGCGCCACTCCACCATGCTGGGGACTGACCACTTTCCTTATATTCCAAGTATCGAGGTCGTGCGCCGGAAGCATGGCCAAAGCTGGGAGTCTAAGGTGCCGGAACTGAACCGGCGCTTCCAAGATTGGCTGGCGGGGTTCCGGGCGAACCACGCGCAGGAACTGGCGGCCCGCGGCCAGATTGCCGAGGCTCTGGCGCAGGCTTAGGGCCTGGCGTCTGGACGCCGCTGTACGAAACGCGTACCCGTTGGCGCCGTCCTTTATGCCATTGGTCCGGGAGCCTTTGCCATGCGCCGCGCTTTGGCCGCAGCCTTCGCCGTCACCCTACCCGTCCTTGCACAATCGCCGTCACCGGACGATCCTGATCGTTGGTTCGCCTCCGGCCGGGCAGCGCTGGAGGCGCGCCGCGCCGTCGATCCCATTGCAGGGCCGGCCAAGAACGTCATTCTGGTCGTCGGCGACGGCATGGGCGTCTCCACCGTCACCGCCGGCCGCATTTTCGACGGGCAAAGCCGCGGCGAGCCGGGCGAGGACAATGTGCTGTCCTTTGATGCCTTTCCGCACACCGCCCTGATCAAGACCTACAACACCAATGCGCAGGTGGCCGACAGCGCCGGCACCGCCACGGCGATGCTGTCCGGGGTGAAGACCAAAATCGGCGTGGTCGGCCTGAACGACGCGGTGGTGCCGGAGCGCTGCACGGCGATGGACGCAGCCTATGTGCCGACGCTTCTGGAATTGGCGGAAGCCGCAGGGCTGGCCACCGGCATCGTCACCACCACCCGCTTGACCCACGCCACCCCCGCCGCCGCCTATGCCCATTCGCCCTCGCGCAATTGGGAGGATGCGGTGCCGGAGGGGGCTGCGGGCTGCCGCGATATCGCCGCGCAGTTCGCGGAATTCGACACCGGCAACGGCATCGAGGTGGCCCTGGCCGGCGGCCGCGCCAACTTCTTGCCCGAAGACATGACCGATGGCGAGGGAGCACCGGGCCGGCGCAAGGACGGCCGCAATCTGGTCGACCTGTGGCAGCAGCGTTACCCCTCCGGCCGCTATGTCTGGAATCAGGATGGCTTTGATCAACTCGATCCGGCGATGGACGGCCCGGTGCTCGGCCTGTTTGAGCCCAGCCACATGGATTATGAAGCCGACCGCGCCCAGGATGTCGGCGGCGAGCCGTCGCTATCAGAGATGGTCGCCTTCGCCATCGACAAGCTGAGCCGAGCGAGCGACGGCTATTTCCTGCTGGTCGAGGGCGGCCGGATCGACCATGCCCACCATGCCGGCAATGCCCATCGGGCGCTGGTGGAAACCCAGATGCTGGCCCAGGCGGTCGCCACGGCGCGCACGCTGACCGATCCGGCCGACACGCTGATCCTGGTCACGGCGGATCATTCCCACGTCTTCACCATGGCCGGCTATCCGCCGCGCGGCAATCCGATTCTGGGCCTTGTTCGGCGGATCGACAGCGAAACCGGCGAACCGCAATTGGCCCGCGACGGCAAGCCCTACACCACGCTGGGCTATTGGAACGGTCCCGGCGCCATCGCGGGCGAGCGCGCCGCCGTCGACGCCGAAACCGCCCAGTCGCTAGATTATAAGCAGCAAGCGGCCGTGCCGACCTATGGCGAAACCCATGGCGGCGAGGATGTCGCCCTGTACGCGTCCGGTCCGGAGGCGCATCTGGTCGGCGGAACCTGGGAACAGCATGTCATCTTCCACCTGATGGACCACGCCCTGGGCGGCTTGAGCGGCCAAGTCTGCGCATCCGGTGAGGCGGCCGTGTGCGGCCGTGGAGGCCAATATGGCCAATAAGGTCTGTGCGATCATCGGCGTCGGCCCCGGCAATGGCGAGGCTTACGCCCGCCGATTCGCAGCAGACGGCTACGCGGTGGCGCTGATGGCGCGCTCCGCGGACAAGCTAGACCGGCTGGCCGCTGAGTTGGACGGTGCCCGCGCCTATGCCTGTGATGCCGCCGACCCTGATCAGGTCACCGCCGCCCTGGCCCAGGCCGCGCAGGCTCTGGGCGCGGTCGATGTGCTGCTCTATAACGCGGGCTCCGGCATATTCGGCGCGATCGACGAGATCGAATTGGAGGCCATGGAAATGGCCTGGCGGGTCAACACCCTGGGCTTGGCGGTCGCCGCCCGGGCGGTGGCCCCGGCCATGCTGGACAAGGGCAGCGGCACGATCTTCATCACCGGCGCCACCGCCTCGCTGCGCGGCGGTGCGGGCTTTGCCGGCTTCGCTCAGGCCAAGGCGGCGCAGCGCTCGCTGGCGCAGTCGATGGCCCGGCTGTGGGGCCCCAAGGGCCTGCATGTCGCCTATATGATCATCGACGGCGTGGTCGACGGCACGCCCAGCCGACAGCTGGAGGCGTTCAAGGACAAGCCCGCCGATGCCTTCCTGAAGCCGGAAGACATCGCCGACACGGTGCATTTCATCTGCCATCAGCCGCGCTCGGCCTGGACCTTTGAGTATGATGTCCGGCCATTCTGCGAACGGTGGTGACCGCGCCGGACCAGCTGCAGCGCAAATCGGTGACCATTGCCGGCCACCGCACCAGCGTCACCCTGGAGGCCGCCTTTTGGCAGGTGCTGGACCGGCTGGCCAAGACCGACGGCCGCTCCCGCGCCGCGCTGATCCAGCAGGTCGATGCCGGGCGCAGCGGTACGCTGTCCAGCGCGCTCAGGGTCTATGTCTTGAACCGGCTTGACACAATCGAGCCGACGCCATAAGCGCGGCCTCCTTGAAGAGGAGCGCCCTGGTGATGATCTCTGCCGCTTGACGCTGACCCGTTCCATCGCTGAGCCGTGGCTCGCGGCCCCTCCCGTCCAGCAAGCGGACCGACCCTCATGACCATATTGCACGGCAAAACCGCGCTGATCACCGGCGCGGCGCAGGGCATCGGCCTGGCCATCGCGCAGCGTTTCGCTGAAGGGGGCGCGCATGTCATCGTCAGCGACATCGGCCAGGGCGCCGGCCAGGACGCCGCCCGAAGCATCGGTGCTGCGGCCACCTATCGCCCGCTCGATGTCCAAGCCGAGGCGGATTGGCGGGCGCTGGGCGCCTGGCTGGCCGAGACCGAGCAAACCGTGTCGATCCTGGTGAACAATGCCGGCATCACCGGCCTGACCGAAACGGCCGGCCCGCACGATCCGGAACATCTGGATTTAGCGTCGTGGCAGGCAGTCCTCGACACCAATCTGACCGGCGTGGCGCTGGGCTGCAAATATGCCATTGCCTGGATGAAGGCGGCGGGCGGCAGCATCATCAATCTGTCGTCCCGCTCCGGCCAGGTCGGCATTCCCGGCGCTGCCGCCTATGCCGCCAGCAAGGCGGCGGTGCGCAATCATACCAAGTCCGTGGCGCTCTATTGCGCGGAACAGGGCTATGCCATCCGCTGCAATTCGCTGCACCCCGCGGCGATCCTGACGCCGATGTGGGACGCGATGTTGGGCGAGGGCCAAGCGCGGGATGACGCCATCGCGGCGATCGCGGCAGACATTCCGCTGCGCCGTTTCGGCATGCCGCAAGATGTCGCCGAGGCCGCGCTTTATCTCGCCGCCGACGGCTCCGCCTATGTCACCGGCACGGAACTCGTCATCGACGGCGGCCTGCTCGCCGGCACCGCAGCGCGACCCGGCGACCAGTAGAGCAACATCTGACGGTTTGGCATAGCGGGTCTGACACCGATGCTTCCCAGCAGCGTTGTCAGCGGTCCGACACGTCCGATGCCGGCGCGATCGGCTCCGCGAGGGGGCCAGCCCGCACCCGTCGAGTGTCAGCGCGGCGGATCCTGTTTTTTCTTGTTTTCCTGCTCCGCGCGGCGGGCCTGATCCAGGATCGTGCCGAACAGGCCGCGGACGACATCTTCCGGTCGCTCTGTCTGCGGGTTCGCCGGAGTGGGGCTCTGTTGCGCGCCGGGAGCCGAGCCCCCGAAGATGGTGCCGAGCAGCTGGTCGAACGTGCCCTGGGTCAGCCGCTGCACCAGGAATTGCTGCAGCGCCACCGGGTCGATGCTGAACTGCGGCTGCACCAGCGTGCCGTCCAGGGTAAAAGGCATGGCCGGCGCATTGGCCAGCTCGGTCAGGGTCAGCCGACCCTGGGCCGCCAACCCCAGATTGACCAGATTGACACCGCCCTGTCCGGCCAGATCCGCCCCGGCCAGCCGCCCGGCGATATCATTGAACAGCAGCCGGCCATTTCTTGCCTGCGCGGTGGCGGCGAAATCGAGAAAGCGGGTCTGGCCACCGTCCAGGGAGGTGGTCAACAAGCCGGCGATGCCGCCGGGATCGTTGACCGCCCGCAGCTGATTGACCAGGCGCGGAATGTCGAAGCCGCGGATGGTGCCGTCCTTGGCCTGCAACTGCAAAGTGCCGGCCAGCGCGTTCATCCAGTCATGCAGGCTGACCCCTTCGGTGGTGAAGGCGCCTGTCAGGCTGGCGCTGCCGCTCAACAGCCCGGGATCGAGAAATTGGGCCGCCATTGCTGCCAGCTGGGCATTCTCCAGTTCCAGATCCAGCGCCATGCGCGGGCGGGCGGCGCGGGTGTCAGCCGAGCCGCTGACTTTGATGCGGCCGCCGAAGGTCTGACCGGACAAGTCCTCAATGCGCGCCACGCCGTCCTGGACCGCCAGGCGCAGCACCGCATCGCTGAGGGTAAGGCCCCGGCTGACGACGCGCCGGGCTTTCACGGCGATGGCCGCGTCAAACGCCGTCAGCGCGCTCAAATCCACCGGCTCGCGCGACCAGCCGGAAAAGCCGGACGCACTGGATGAGGCCTGGGACGTCTCCGACGCCGGCGCGGTGAAGCTGTCCAGATCCAATGCGTCGGTGCGCAAATCCGCCTCGATCCGCGGCCGCGCCGGCGCGAGCGCAGCAGAGCCGCGGATGCTGGTCTGCGGCAGCGCCAGGATGATCAAGGACAGACGCACCTGTTCCGCCGTGCCGGCCAACTGGGCGCTGAAATCAATGTCGCCGCGCACCGCCGGCGGCAATTGCTCCGGCGCCATGTCGGCCAGGGCAGCGAGCGCCTCGATGTCGCGCACCGCCACTGTCAGCGGGCCGGCGAAGTGCGGCTGCCCGGACCGCGCGGTGACCCGGCCCGACAGATTGAGCGAGGCGCCGGGCAGCGCCGCTTGCGCGGTTTCTAGCACGATTGCGCCGGGCTCGTCGCGCACGGCCAACCAGATCGGACCCAGCCGGTCGCCCTGATAGGTCAGGTCGGTGATCTGCAGATCGACGTCCAGGCCGATATCCGGCACGCTGAAGGGGGCAGGCTCGCTCGGGGACGGAGCCGGGGCCTCGCCGGTGGCGGCCAGGAATGGATCAACGACCAGGCCGGCCAGCGTCAGATCCGCGCTGATCGCCATCCGCGGGGCGGTCTGCGTGGCCAGCGAGCCGGTCAGCCGGGCCTGGCCCAATTGTCCGTCCAGTTCGGTGATACGGTAGCGCCCGTCCGCGCCGTCGAGGCGCAGGCCCAGGCTGAGCGGCTGGTCAAGGCCTGGGAGCTCGGCGGCATCGGCGCCGGCGGCCTGGGATGCTGCAGCGGCGAATTGGGCCGCGGACTCCGCCGTTAAGGCCAGCCTGCCGTTCACCGCCCCGGTGTCAGGCACAAGCCCGCCGTCGAAGCGCAGGCTGGCCGCCTCAGCCAGGCGCGCGCGCAGCTCCAGCGGCATCGGCTGAGCATCCAGCCGACTGGCCTCCAGGCTGACATCGACCGGCACACCGTTCAGCCGTACCGCACCGGCGACCGAGAAGGGCCCGTTCACAGACGGTGCGGCAATCTCCAGATCGACGCCGTCGACGCGCTGCTCGGCCTCCGGCGTGCGGTAGATCACCGTGCCGTCGCGGATCGCCATCTGGTTCAGCGCGATGTCCGGGCCAGCCGCGGGCTCGGCCGCCGGATCATCCGGTCCGAACGTCAAATTCGTGCTACCGTCGGCATAGGTCTCAATCAGGATGCGCGGGGACTGTAACACCAGCCGCTGCACGGCGATCTCGCCGGACAAGAGCGGCCACAACGCCACCTCCACATCCAACCGCTCCAGATCAATCATCGGCTGATCGGCGCCCTGAGGGGCATTGGCCAGGGCAAATTCTTCCACCATCAGCCGCGGCCGGGGCAGCACGGCAAACGCGATGTTGCCGCCGATCGCCGCCTGGCGTCCGGTCGCCCCCTCGATCGCCCCGGCGATACGGCCACGATAGGCCGACCAGTCGATGAACCCGGGCACGACCAACACAGCCACAACCAAAACCAGGATCAGCCCGAACAGCCCACCCAGGATCTTCAGGCCCACGCGCTTGCGGCCGGCCATGACACGGCTTCCTTTCTCGCCTATGCTCGACGCTTGCCCCCACGGCCTATATTAGGGCGCCCTATGGCACTTCAATATGCATCCCCGTCCGATCCGGCCCCGGCGCCTACCGCCAATGCGCCGCTGCCGGTCATGCACATGGCCGCCGACAAGGCCTGGATGGATTTCAACGGCCATATGAATGTCGCCGCCTATGCGCAGGTGTTCGATGATGGGCTGAACGCGTTTCTGGAAACCGTCGGCGTGGGCGAGACCTATCGGCGCGAATGCGGCGGATCGGTGTTCGTGGTGCAATCCAACATCTTGTTTCAGCGCGAAGTGCTGGAGGGTGAGTGCCTGTTCATCACCCTGCAGATCCTCGATATGGACGCCAAGAGCCTGCACCTGTTCCTGCGCATGATCAACGAAAGCCGCGGCATCCAGGCGGCGACCGCGGAGATGATGACGGTGCATGTGGACATGACCACGCGCCGGTCTGCACCGTTTCCGAAACTGGCCTGCGAACGCCTGGAGAAGCTGGTGCATCTGCAGCGTTGTCTGAGCCGCCCGGTCGAGGCCGGCCGCGCCATCGCCATCCGCCATCGGAGGCGCTGAGCCGCCGATGCCCCGCGACAGTGCCAAGCGCTTTTTCCTGATCCGTCTGGGCGACTGGGTGGTGCGGGCGTTCCGCTACACCCACACCATCTTGTTTCTGCTGTCCCTGGTGATCGGCGTGGCTGTGGGCTACGCCGCCCTGGCCTATCGCGTCTGGGTGGAGTGGATCCAGGAAGTCGCTTTCGTCGCCGAGGGCGAGAAGCTGGTGGCGGCCGCCGGCGCCCTGCCCGACTGGCGCGTCTTCGCCGTGCCGGTCTTGGGCAGCCTGATTGTCATGGCGATCCTGAAATGGTTGGTGCCGGGACACAGACCCCACGCCGTGGCCGAGGCCATCGAGGCGGCGGCCCTGCGCGATGGCCGCATCGACGCGCGCGTCGGCTTGGGCTCAGCCCTGGCCACGGCAACGGCGCTGGGCGCCGGCGCCTCAACCGGGCGGGAGGGGCCGATGGTGCATGCCGGCGCGACGGTCGCCAGCTACATCGCTCAGAAGCTGCACCTGACCCCGGCGATCGCCCGCACCCTGTTGGGCTGTGGTGTGGCAAGCGCCATCGCGGCCTCATTCAACGCGCCGATCGCCGGCGTGATTTTCGCGCTTGAAGTGGTGGTCGGCCACTATGCGCTGCACGCCCTGGCGCCCGTGGTGATTGCCGGCGTGGCCGGAACGGTGGTCACGCGCATTCATGTCGGGGACTATCCGGCCTTCACCGTGCCCCCGCTGTCGATCGCCAGCTTTTGGGAATTCCCCGCCTTCCTGCTGCTGGGCCTGATCTGCGCGGGGGTGGCGGTCGGCTTTTCCAAGCTCGTTATGCTCACCGATCACTGGCGCAAGCGGATTTGGCCTGGCCCGGACTGGGCATTGCCGCCGGTTGCCGGCATTCTGATCGGCGCCATGGCGCTCTGGCTGCCGCAAATCCTCGGCGTCTCCTACGAGACCACGGATGCGGCCTTGCGCGGCAATCTGGCACTTTGGGTGCTGCTGGCGCTGATCCCGATGAAGATGCTGGCAACCTCGGTGTGCCTGGCCTGCCGTTTCGGCAGCGGGGTCTTCTCGCCGTCGCTGTTTCTGGGCGCCATGACCGGCGCGGCGTTCGGCCTGATCGTCACCGCCGTGTTCCCGGAGCAGGCTAGCCAGACGGGGGTTTATGCCATCGTCGGCATGGCGGCGGTGTCGTCGGCGGTGTTGGGCGCGCCGATCTCGACACTGCTGATCATCTTCGAACTGACCGGCAATTATGAGGTAACCATCGCGGTGATGCTGGCTGGCGCCATGGCCAGCCTGATCGCCAGCCTGATCTACAAGCCGTCGATCTTCATCGTCCAGTTGGAACAGCGCGGCATCCGCCTGGAGGGCGGCAAGGCCACGCATCTGTTGAAGGCCACCCCGGTGCGCTCGATCATGATCCGCGATTTCGTGCCGGTGCGCGAAACCGATAGCATGGATTATGCCCGCCGCCTGATGCTGGCCCATGAAGGCGTGCTCCCGGTGATCGATGAAACCGGAGAGTTGAAGGGCGTGTTGTCGCACACATCCCTACCTGATGAGGAGGCCGATGAGGCGGTCGAGGGCGGGATCATGCAGGTGGCGCAATTCTATCGCCAGAACCCCACCGCCGTGGCCGCCAGCGACTGCCTGGAGGATGCCCTGAAATTGCTGGAGCGGCTGGGCGAGGACAGCGTGCCGGTGGTGCAGTCGCTCGATCGGCCGCTGGTGGTGGGCATCTTGCGGCTGCGAGATGTGCTGCAGGCCTATAATCGCGCCCTGCTCGATGCCCAGGGGATGACGCTGCGGTAATCTTTTACCGTTAAAGGGGTGCCCTCACTCGTGACGCCCCTGACAATTGTTATTTCTTCTTATTTCGATCAGAAGCTGTATTGTAGCTTTCACGCTCCTGCGAGGTTTTGAAATCGCTGGGCTTCTTCGGTCCTCGCCCTAGTTGGGCATCCCTGGCGCCCTGGTTGTCGCTTCCTTCTTTGCTGCTGCTCATGCGCTTTCTCCATTGCGACAGATTCTATGAACACTCAGCATTAGATCAAAGATTGCCGCGGTCGTAAAGAATATTGTTCAAAATTGGCTTTTGCCCGCAAAGATTGCCTGACGATGCGAAAGTTCGCGGTCATCCCAAATAGTCGAATAATTTGATCAGCGCCACCGTCCCGCCGAAGCCGGCCAACAACATGCGCATCAATCGCGTCTCCATCTGCGCCAGGCCTTCATGAAACTCGGAGCGAAGTTCTGATAAGGATTTTTCGAATCGCACCTCTAACGTGGCCAGCTCGGCTTTGAGGGTGGCAAGCTCGGCTCTGACACTGGCCAACTCAGCCTTGAGAGTGGCAATCTCGGCTCTGATCGCGGCGATTTCCTGCAACAGACGCCCCTCTGCCTCGAGCAGGTCGGATTTTACCCCGCCTGTCTCTTGCGACAGGCGTTTTTCCGTGTCGCGCAGTTCGCCCTTCAGGTCGGTGATCTTCTGTTCCAGGCGCGCCTCTGCCCCCGCGATATCCGCCTTGGTCGCCACGTCTGCCGTGATCATGTCGCGCGCGCCGGTGGCGATGCGTTCGGCCTGGTCGCGCGGCAGGCCGACGTCTTCGAGACTTTTGCTGAAGGCCAAGGTATCGAACTGAATGGTCATTGCAGCGGCGATGTACCTGATCGGTTGTCGATCCGACGCGATCTTACCCCTGGTTTCGCCGTCTGGCGAGGCCTAAGCGTGCCTGCTATACCCACGGCATGCCCCATGATGCGTTCGATCCGGCCCACCTGGCCGAGCCCACCACCGCCGCCACACCTTATTTGGACGGCCTGAATGACCCGCAGCGCGCCGCGGTGGAAACGCTGGACGGCCCGGTGCTGGTGCTGGCCGGTGCGGGCACCGGCAAGACCCGGGTGCTGACCACCCGCATCGCCCATCTGCTGGCCACGCGCCGCGCGTTTGAAAGCCAGATCCTGGCGGTGACCTTCACCAACAAGGCGGCCCGTGAGATGACCGAGCGGGTCGAACGCCTGCTCGGCCACCCCATCGGCGGCATGGCGGTGGGCACCTTCCATTCCATCGCCGCGCGCATGCTGCGCGGCGCGTTTCGAGGCGCGTCAGCCGGGGCGGAACTGGTTGGCCTGAAGCCCAACTTCACCATCCTGGATACCGATGATCAGATCCGCCTGATCAAGCAGCTGCTGGAGGCCGAGCGCATTGATGAAAAGCGCTGGCCGGCGCGCCTGATGGCCTCCTTGATCGACCGCTGGAAGAACCGCGCGCTGACCCCTGATCCGCTGCCCGAGGCAGAGAAGCAAAGCTTCGCCAACGGCCTGGGCGGCAAGATCTATGCGGAGTATCAGGCCCGCCTGGCGACCCTGAATGCCTGCGATTTCGGCGACCTGCTGCTGCACTGCATCCGCATCTTCCAAAGCCATCCCGATGTGCTGGCCGATTATCATCGCCGCTTCCGCTATCTGCTGGTCGACGAATATCAGGACACCAATGTGGCGCAGTATTTATGGCTGCGGCTGCTGGCTCAGGCCTGGAAGAATATCTGCTGCGTCGGCGACGACGACCAGTCCATCTACGGCTGGCGCGGCGCGGAAGTTGGCAATATCCTGCGTTTTGAGACGGATTTCCCCGGTGCGCGCATCATCCGGCTGGAGCAGAATTACCGCTCCACCGGCCATATCCTGGCCGCCGCTTCGGGCCTGATCGCGGCCAATGAGGGCCGGCTGGGCAAAACGCTGTGGACTGAGGCCGGCGCCGGCGAGCCGGTGACGGTCACCGGTGTCTGGGACAGTGAGGAGGAGGCCCGGCGCATCGGCGACGAGATCGAGGCGCTGCAAACCAAGAAGGTGCCGCTCAACCAGATCGCGGTACTGGTGCGCGCGGGCTTTCAGACCCGGGAGTTCGAGGAGCGGTTCATCACCCTGGGCTTAAGCTACCGCGTGATCGGCGGCCCGCGCTTTTATGAACGCCGGGAAATCCGCGACGCGCTCGCCTATCTGCGCGTGATCGCCCAAGCCGATGATGATCTGGCGTTCGAACGCATCATCAATGTGCCCAAGCGCGGCATCGGCAAGGCCAGCTTGCAGGCGCTGAACCAATGCGCGCGCGAGCAGCGGATCCCGGTCACTCGGGCGGCCCGCCGGATGATCGAGGCCGGTGCGCTCAAGGGCAAGGCGCGCACGACCCTGGCGGCTCTGCTGGCCGATTTCGACCAGTGGCGCGCCCAGGCTGAAACCTTGTCGCCGGTGGAACTGACCGAATTGGTGCTGGACGAATCCGGCTATGTAGAAATGTGGCGGCAGGATAAATCCGCCGAAGCGCCGGGCCGGGTCGACAATTTGCAAGAGCTGGTCCGCTCGATCGCCGACTTCGATACGCTCGGTGGCTTTCTGGAACATGTCCAACTGGTCATGGAGGCAACCCAAGGGGCCGACCAGGACGCAGCCACGCTGATGACACTGCATGCCGCCAAGGGGCTGGAGTTCGACCATGTCTTCCTGCCCGGCTGGGAGGAAGGGCTGTTCCCCAATCAGCGGGCCATCGACGAGAGCGGCCTGAAGGGCCTGGAGGAGGAGCGGCGCCTGGCTTATGTCGGACTGACCCGGGCGCGGGCGCGGGCGCACATCTTCTTCGCCGGCAATCGCCGAATATTTGGCCAATACCAATCCCAGCTGCCGTCCCGCTTCGTCGACGAGCTGCCGCAAGACCATATCGAGATGATCTCCGACAGCGGGCTGTACGGCCATCGCCCCGGCGGCGCCTATGGCTGGGGCGCGCCGGAGCCGGATGGTTGGACCCCGGCACAAGACGCGCCGCACCGCGGCCCCGGTTGGGCACGCGCCCAGGCCCGCGGGCTGACCGCCAACCCGTTCGACCGCGACCAGCCCCGCCCCCGGCGCACACTCGACCTGGAACCGGACCGCGTGGTCATCAAGGATACTGAGGTGTCACAGTTCGCCATCGGCGAGCGCGTCTTCCACGACAAGTTCGGCTACGGCACCATCACTGACATGGACGGCAATAAACTCACGGTGGACTTCGACCATACCGGCGAGAAGCGGATTATGGACCGATTCGTGACGGCGACGGGGTAGACGACGCGGCTCATCGTTTCCGCTGAGAAGGGCCACGCCGGCCGCGGCTCTGCTGCCAATCCCCCATTTTTCGCCGCCCGGCTGGCCTTGTGCGCCGTCCCGCGCGATACTGAGCCAGGAGGAACGGGAAAAGGCGCTCACACATGGCTAGTCGGGTCGAGCAACCCTTCGCGCAGGGCGTACGCCATCAATTCGGCGACGGAATGCACGCCCAGCTTGGCCATCAGGTTGGTGCGGTGTCGGTCAACGGTTTTTTCACTGATGCCCATCAAGCGCGCGATCTCTTTGTTGGTGTGGCCGCTGGCAATGCGGCTGAGCACCTGCATCTCCCGCTTGGTCAGGGCCGGCCGCCCGGCCAGCGCATCAAGCTTTGCGCTGAGTTCCGGAGACCGGTAGGTGCCGCCCTGCAGCACACAGCTAAGCGCTGCACGCACCGCCTCCAGCCTCTGCTGCTTCAGTACCAGACCTTCAACATCGCTCTGCACGAACTGGCGCAGCAGCCCCAGCGAGCTCAGCCCGGTCAGCACCAGCACGCGGGTGTCCGGGCTCCAGCGCCGCGCCTCGGTAAACACCTCAATGCCTTTGGCGCCGGGCATGGCAATGTCCAGCAACAGCAAGTGCGGGCGCAGGCTTTTGACCAGGCGGATGGCCTCCAGGCCATCTCCCGCTTCGCCCGCAATCCTCAGCCCCGCCTCGGCCACCAAGCCGGCCAATGCGGTGCGCACCAATTCATGATCATCGGCGATGACCGCGGCGGGAGATGCGCTCTGGCTCATGTCTAAACTCTTACGCACCCTGGGGCCTGCCCTCCTCATGCTTTGCACCGGCACAGCGGCGGGCGTGGAGTTGCAGCCAGGGCAATTCCGCCGCAGCTTAACGGATGAGGTCCAGTATTTACTGGATCCGGAGCGAAAATTAGCACCAGATCAAGTGGTGCAAAAGCATGCCGCGGGGGCCTTTCACCCGATCGACGGCGCCAGCATTGATTTCGGTTTCATTCCGGACATTATCTGGCTGCACGTGCCAGTGCACAACACCGGCCGAAGCCAAGGGGACTGGCGCCTCAGCCTGAACGTGCATTTCATGCACGGGCTGGACGCCTTTATCCTGCGGGCGGATGGCCGCCGCGAAACACTGATCCGCGATGATGTCTCCTGGCCGTTTCACCGGCGCGACGTGGATTTCGCCATGTTGGTGGGCGACTTTTCGCTAGCCCCTGGCGAACGCGCCGATCTGTTTGTTGGCTATTGGTCCGACGGTGCCACGGCGATGCCCGTGAGTATTGAAACCGCCGAGAGTTTTAGCCGCCGCTATGGCTTGGTGGTGGCAAAGAACAGCGCCTTTTATGCCGTGTTCGCGCTATTGATCCTGTTCGCGTTGATTTTTTTCGCGGCGCTGCGCATGCGGGTGTTTTTGTCCTATGCACTGTATTTGAGCATGGTCTCACTGTTTGTCTTGCAAGCGGACGGGTACGGTTTTCAATTGCTCTATCCCGGCTTGCCAACCTTCAACGGCATTGCCGCTTTGCCGCTGGGTTTTGCGCTGAATTTCTTCGCCGCGAATTTCACACGGGATTTCTTGCAGACGCGCCGGCTGCATCCGGTGCTGAACAGATTGCTGCTGGGCTTTATGGCGGTGACAGCCTGTCTGGTGCTGCTGGGGCCGTTCGGCGACACCCGCATGCTGAAGCAGCTGGGCTTTCTTTATACCGCCATGGGCACGCTATTCTTTGTCGGCATCGGCCTTGTTGCGGTGGTGACGCGGCGGCGCGGCGCGCTGTTCTATCTGATCGGCTGGATCACGCTGGCTACGGCGGCGGGTTTCGCAAGCCTGGCGCATTGGGTGCCGGGCCTGATTCCGCCGGTGATTACCGCTGACCTGATCCGGCTGGGCATGCTGTTTGAGGCGATTTTGCTCGGTCTGGCCGTGATTACCCGGATCACCGGCATTCAAGCGGAGCGCGACCGAGCGCAGAGACGCGAGCTGGACGCCCTGCGTCGACAGGTTGCTCTGCAAAAACGCGTGGAGACGCTGACGCAACAAGGCGAGGCCGCGGCGCTGCTGGCCGATGCCCGGCGGCTACAACTGGCCAGCGCCAGCCATGATTTGCGCCAGCCGCTGTTCGCCCTGCGCGCGGCCTTGCGCGAATTGGCGGGGCGGCCGGGCGCCGGGGAGGGATTGTCCGACCGGTTGGATCAATCGCTGCGCTACCTTGAACAATTATTGGATCGCTATCTGGATCAGAACAGCCTCGGCGAAACGGTTCTGGCGGACCGGCCAGAGGCCGAAAGGCGCGGCCCGTCGGCCAATGCAGAAACCTTTCGGCTGACCACCGTGTTGGACAATGTCCGCTTCTTGTTTGCTGAGCCCGCCAAGGCGAAAGGCCTGCAATTGCGCTACGTGCCGTGTACCGCCGTGGTCCAGGCCGACCCCCTGGCGGCGATGCGCATCCTCAGCAATCTTGCCTCTAATGCGGTGAAATATACCGAGGCCGGGACCGTCTTGCTGGGCTGCCGGCGCCGGGGCGGGCGCGTCGACGTCGAAATCCACGACACCGGCTGCGGTATTACCGAAGAACAAATCCGCCGGGCAGTCGAGGCGCAAGATCGCGGGCCAGAGGATCCCAACAAGGCGCCGGGCCACGGCCTGGGGCTGGGCATCGCCACCGACCTGGCACAGCAGCACGGTCTTGGCCTGACCCTGGCTTCGCGCCGCTCCGGCGGCACCCGCGCTTGCCTGAGCCTGCCGGCCGCTCAGCCCCTGGCACCGGCGTCCGTGTCGCCTGGGGTGTCGAAAACCGCTCCGCTTTTCTTATTGCCTTAGGCGAGGCTTCGGACAAGGCGGCTGCACAACGGCATCACAATTTTCCCGCCGAACCCATTTACGGTTAACGCTTTGATACAAACTTCCCCCAATGGCTGGCGATTGATCGCTTGCCAATTAGGCGGGGCGCGCTCAAATAAGTAAAAAAATATAGTAAATTTCTTGACGACATTTGACTGTCAAGCAAAACCGCAAAATCTTTGAATATGGCAGAAATTGGGCAGAGATCGGGCCGAATTATTTCCTTGATTACGCCAAAATGGGCCCTATTCTCGCGCTCGGCCACAGCAATTACGTGCTGCCTGCTTGGCACTAACTGCGCAAACGGCTGATTTATACTGAGCGTGATGCGGACTCTTTTGGTCTCCGCGCGTCGCTTTTAAATAAAGAGCGGTCCACCCGCCGTTTTGCCTGCACTGGCTGGCACCGCCTTTCCCAGCGGTCGCGCTGCAGGTTGCTTGAGGCCCAATCGTTTCACCCATAGGCGGCGGTGCGCGCCCGCACCGCGCCCGCCGTCACGCTCGAATGAGGAAGATTGCGATGAGCACCGCTTTGCCCAGCCCCCTGTTCACTGAAGCCGCGGCATCCTTTTCTGGCAGCCCCGGCTCTGCGGTGGTGCGGCCGCACCAATCCGCCTATGCTGTCGCCCAGGGCACCTTGGCGCTCCGCTTCACCGCCACGTCGCTGACCGACGTCCAAGGGCTCGTTTCCAAAGACTCCTCCGGCTATGACGATGGCGGCCATCTCAGCATCACTCTCAATGGCGCGGATCTGCGCATCCGGCTGCAAGGACAGACCAGCGAGGCCGATTTCACGCTGGCGGATGTGGTCACCGAGGGCCAGAGCCACCATTTAGCGCTCAGCTTCGGGCCCGAGGGGCTTGCCGTCTATCTGGACGGCACCGAGATCGGCAGCCGTTCCTGGACCGGCGGACTGCAAGGCAATGCCGAACCGATCGTGCTCGGCGCGGTGCAGTGGCGCAGCGGTGATGGCATGGCCGACCGCCTGGACGCCCCGTTCACCGGCCAGATCGGCCCGGTCCAGCTTTATGGCGCGGTGCTCAGCGGCGATCAGATCGCCGCGCTGGCCGCCGGCGAGGGCCAGCCCGGGGCCGACAATCCCGGGGCCGAGAATGAGGCCCCGGTCGCCGAGGATGATAGCGCCAGAGTCGAGGCGGACGGCGCGGTGACCATCGATGTTCTGGCCAATGACAGCGATCCCGACGGCGATGCCCTCAGCATCACCGATCTCAGCGCACCCCAGAACGGCTCGGTGGCCTTAGCGCCCGACGGCACCGTCATCTACCGCCCGGCTGCCGGCTTTTCAGGCCAGGACAGCTTCGCCTACACCATCAGCGACGGCCAGGGGTCCAGCGACAGCGCGACCGTCTTTGTCCGTGTTGATGCCGCAGCCCCGGGTACCCCGCCCACCGGCACCGACCTAGGCACCACCGAGGCGGAGATCTGGGCATTCCAGGAATGGTCGCTGATCAACCCGACCTGGTCGGGCAATCCGTTCGATCTGGACGCTGAGGCCACCTTCACCCACACCGAAACCGGCGACACCATCACCACAGGCCTGTTCTATGATGGCGGCGATACCTGGTCGTTCCGCTTCACCGGCACCCGACTGGGCGAATGGACCTTCCAGACCCAGTCCGACGATGCCGATCTCAGCGGCGTCACCGGCACCGTGACGGTGAGCGAAAACAGCAATCCGCTGGAGCGCGGCTTTCTGACCACTGTCGGCTCCAAATTCGCCATTATGACCGAGGATGCCGACACCGTCGAACCGTTCCTGTTCAATGTCTATCAGGAGTGGGGCGCCAACTGGCAGGAACGGGGCTATGAAACCGTTGATCTGACCATCGAACAGGTCGAGCGCGCCAAGGAGCTCGGCATGGACTGGGTGTTCATCGGCGCGGTGAACAACAATTGGTTTCAGCTGGGCGCGGAAACCTATTCCGAGCATGACAGTGTCAATCCCGACCTGGCCACCTTCGAGCGCCTGGAAGAGGCGATCATTACCGCCCATTCCATGGGTGCGGGCATTCATCTTTGGTTCTGGGGCGACGAGCAGCGCGGTTGGACGCCGGTGGGCGTCGACGGCGGCATCAATGGGGTCGCCGATCAGCGTCTGAACGAATATATCGCCGACCGGCTTGGCCCGCTGCCGGGCTGGACCGCCGGTTATGGCTTCGATCTTCAAGAATGGGTCACCGAAAGCCAGATCGAGACCTGGGCCGCCCATCTGAAGGCGCAGACCGATTATGACCATCTCTTGAGCGCGCGCGGCCGCTCCGGCCCATCGCTGGACATTCTGTCCTATTCCGGTTTGCTGAATGACTATTCCGACGCGCGGGAGAATTTCGCCGACAATCCCGACCGGCCGCACTATTTCGAAGAACGCGACATCTATCTGCGCAGCAATCAGGGCGAAGGCGCGACCCAAGACCAGGCCTGGACCACGCAAAGCTTGTGGGACTATGTCGTGGCCGGCGGGCATGGCGGTCATTGGGGCGAGGTGTTTCCATTCCGCGACGCGCGCTACCCCAATCCCGAACAGTTGGTCACCTTTGACCGCTTCTTCGAGGAGGGCGGCCGTCTGCGCTTTGACATGAACGCGGTGGACGGCCTGACCGACGACGGCCGCGTGCTGGCCAGCGCCGATCTGGCCCATATCGTCGTTTATGCGCAGAAGACCGATACCGTGACCCTCGATCTGACCGGGCTGACCGGGACCCAGCCGGTGGTCGCCGTGGATGCGCTGGGCGCCTATCAAGAGGTGGATCTGGGCAGCATCACCGGCGGCATCGCGACGATCGATCTGCCTTATCTGAGTGACTGGGGCATTGCCATCGGCGCATTCGACGGCACCGGGACGGATCCGGTTGATCCGCCAATGCCCAACACCGCGCCCGATGCGGTCGATGATGTTGCAGCCACGGCCGCAGCCACCGCCGTGACCCTGGACGTGCTCGCCAATGACAGCGATGCCGACGGCGATGCGCTGAGCCTGGCGGCGGTGGATGACCCCGCCGGCGGCACCGCGATCATCACCGCCGACGGTCTGCTCTCCTACACGCCGGATGCGGGCTTCAGCGGCACCAACAGCTTCGGCTACACCATCAGCGACGGGCGAGGCGGCACCGATACCGCCACGGTCACCATCGCGGTCGCCGCACCGGAGCCGGAGCCGGAGCCAGAACCAGAACCAGAACCAGAACCAGAGGGTCCGCAGCCCCTGGTCGACGGCGTGGCGGCGCTGGCGGATTTTGATGCACCCGCAGCCCTGAACGGGCTGACCGCGATCACCGTGGCGGTGCGCGTGCAGGCGAACGCCACCGGCACGGACCGTGGCATCTTCGATACCGAGGCCGCGGATGGTCGCGACGATAGCTTGGCACTGCGCTACGACCGGGATGGCTGGGCCGGCGGCGGCCGCGACCTGATCAAGGTCAGCCTGAGCACGGATCAGGGATCCGTGCAGCTGGAGTCCGCCTCCGATGTTCAGACCACCGAGAGCCAGCATATCGTGCTGACCTGGGCCAGCGGGGAGGCGCTGAAGCTCTATATCGACGGCGTTGAGACCGTGCCGACCTTCAATTCCGGCCCGTTGGGCGGGGCCCTCGCCGATATTGAGTCGCTGCTGCTCGGGCAAGGCCCGAAAAATGCCGGCGGCTGGGATGGCACGATCGAGACGTTCCAGATCTACGATGTCGCCCTGGATGACGAGGCGGTTGCCGCCCTGGCCGATGGCGACAGCCCAGCGCCGGTCAATACCGCTCCGGTGGCCGAAGACGACATCGCCGCGGTCGACGAGGACAGCAGCGTCACCATCGACGTGCTGGCCAATGACGCCGATGCCGACGGCGATCCGCTCGCGGTGACGGCGACCACCGATCCGGCCAATGGCACCGCCGTCATCAATGCCGACGGTACCATCAGCTACACCCCCGATGCCGGATTTTTCGGCACCGACAGCTTCGGCTACACCATCAGCGACGGCGCCGAGAGCGCCGAGGCGACGGTCACGGTTGAGGTCAGCGAGGGGGCGGATCCCGAGCCGGAGCCCGGCCTGCCCGACCCCCTGCTGAGCCAGCCGGTGAGCCGCTTTGACGGCGCCACCGCCTCCGCCGTCATCGTGGCGCATGATCCCGCCTACGACCTTGCCCAGGGAACCCTGGCGCTCAGCTTCATCGCGGCGGCGACCGACGAGGTCCAGGCGCTGATCTCCAAGGATTCCGAAGGGCGCGATAGCGGCGGGCATCTCAGCATCAATCTGGACGGCAGCGCCATCCGCGTGCGTCTTCAAGGCACCAGCGCCGATGCCGATTTCACCACCGGGCCGGTCATCACGCCGGGCCAGGCCCATGCCCTGGCCCTGACTTTCGGGCCGACCGGCCTGACGCTGTTTCTGGACGGCCAGCCCATCGCGACCGACCCCTGGACCGGCGGCCTTGAGGGCAATGCCGAGCCGATCGTGATCGGGGCTGCCCAGTGGCGCAGCGATGATGGAGCCGCCAACAATCTGCAGGCGCCGTTCACCGGCTCCATCGGCCCGGTAGCGCTGTTCGGCGAGGTGCTGAATGCCGACCAGATCGCGCAACTGGCCGGCGCCGGGTCCGAGGACCCCGCCAATCAGGCGCCGGACGCCACGGCCGATCAACTCACAGTCGATGAAGGCGGCAGCATCACCTTCGATCCCGCCGCCAATGACACCGACCCCGATGGCGATGCCTTGACCGTCACGGCGGTGAGCGATCCAGACGATGGCACCGCCGTGCTGAATGCCGATGGCACGGTGACCTATACACCCGACCCAGGCCTCAGCGGCACGGACGCCTTTACCTACACCGTGGAGGACGGCCGCGGCGGCACCGCGACCGGCACGGTCACCGTAACCATCGACCCCGTCCCGACAAACGCTGCCCCCGTGGCCGCGAACGACAGCGTCGAGCTGGCCGAAGACACCAGCGTCACCGTCGATGTGCTGGCCAATGATAGCGACGCCGACGGCGATGCGCTCAGCATCCGTGCGGTCAGCGACCCGGCCCACGGCAGCGTCGCCATCACCGCCGACAATCGCCTGACCTATACGCCGAACGCGGACTTCTTCGGCACCGACAGCGTCACCTACACCGTCGCTGACGGCCAGGGCGGCACCGATCAGGCGGTGGTCACCTTCACGGTCATCGATGTCGCTGAGCCGGCCCCGCCGCCTGAGCCGATCCGATTGCACCCGAACGACAGCAGCTGGACGCGCGACTCCATGTGGCGATCCACCGATGCGTCGTTCCAAGACGGCCACGGCATCATTGTTGCGCCCGGCGACGGCACGGTGGGAACGGCGAGCCATGTCTATCAGGGGCCGGCCGGCCGCTTCGCCGTCAACCTGGCCTATCTGGAAGACACCAGCGGCGACGCCGCCCAGATCACCGTGCGTGTCAACGGGACCGCCCTGGACAGCTGGCGGCTGGACGGCCCGGACACGGCAGCACTGGTGCGCCAGGTCTCGGACGGACTTGATCTGGCCCCGGGCGACGTCATCGAGATCGAGGCCGTGCGCGATCGCTATGACGGCGCGCTGATCGACCATCTGGACCTGGTGCCGCTGGTTGACGGCCAACCGGCGAATACACCGCCGATCGCGACGGACGATCTGATCACCACGCAGTCCGACACCGGCGTGACATTCGACCCGACCGCCAATGACAGCGATGCCAATGGCGATGTGTTGACGATCACCGCCGTGGCCGACCCGGCCAACGGCACCGCGATCGTGAACCCCGATGGGACGGTGACCTACACCCCGGATGCCGGCTTCGCCGGTGACGAGGTGTTCGGCTATACCGTGTCCGACGGCAAGGGCGGCAATGCCGGCGCGGATATCCGCGTCAGCGTTGTTGCCGCAGCGCCGGAACCTGAGCCGACGCCCGAGCCAGAACCAGAGCCGACGCCAGAGCCTGAACCAGAACCGGAGCCAGAACCGGAGCCAGAACCGGGACCTGGCCCCGTCGACGACACACCCGCAGGCCTGGTCAAACCGGCCATCCTTCAGCCCAGCGACCCGGCCGATCTGGTTGGTATCCAGCTGGAGAATGTCAATGACGGCGCCGCTCCGGCGGGCTTCACCACCTTCGGTCATCTGTTCAAGGCCGGCGATTTGGCCGCGGGGCAAAGCCTGGTGGCAGAAATCGGCGGGCACAGCGTGCCGGTGCAGCTGGACGTCAAGACCCGGCACGAGGACGGCTCGGTCAATCATGCGGTGCTGACGCTGGCGACGCCGGCGATGGCGGCGGGCGAAACCGTGGATGTCATGCTGGCGCGCGGCCAAACCGCGCCGGCGCCGGCGCTGACCGCTGCGGACATTCTGGCGATGGATCTGGACGTGCAGGTGTCGCTGGATCTGGGCCAGGGGCCGGTGACGATCGATGCCGCCGACGTGCTGTCCGACGCCATCGCCCAAGGGTCGGTGCAGACCTGGCTGTCCGGTGATCAGGTGACCGAGGTCCGGGTGCTGGACCGCGTCTCCGAGACGCTGGGCGTGTTCTTCGACATTCGCGCCTATGCCGACGGCACGCTGCGCACCGATGTCATTCTGTCCAACGAATTCACGGTCCGCGATGGCGCCGCGGCCGTGGCGGAAGACGCCGGGCTCCGCTACGATGTGCGCATCATCGAGGGCGGGCAGACGGTGCTGAGCTTCGACGATCTGTATCAATATCGCAGCACCAAATGGCACGAGAGCGTCTGGAACAGCGACACCCGAGCGGCCTTCGTGAAGGTCGACACCGACTATTTCGTCGAAACCGGCGCGCTTTATACCTACGATGTGTCCCGCGGGGCGCCGCCGGTGTCCGATGCGGCGCTGGCGGCGTTTCTGGCTGAGCATGACCAGACGCCGCTGAACACCGGCGGTGTGCACCAATATATGCCGGCCGCCGGCGGGCGGGGCGATATCGGCCCCAACCCATCCTGGGTGGCGCAGGCCTTCATCAGCCAGGACCATAACGCCGCCCAGATCATGTATCGGGCAGCCGAAGCCTCCGGCGCGATCCCCTACAATTTCCGCGATCAGACCAGCGAAGCGCTGGACGCCGATGGTGGCCTGGTGCTGTCGGACGATGGCAATGGCTGGAGCGTGCATGCCGCGCATTTCCCCAACCTGTCGTCGCTGCCCTATGTCTTGAGCGGCAGCCAGTTCTTCCGCGACAGCCTGCTGATGGAGGCGGCCGCCTATGACAAGGTCTATACCCTGTCCGACACCGACCGCACGATTTCCTGGGGCTTTCGAACGCTGACCGATGGCGCCTATTTCGCGCCGGACGATCATCCGCTGAAGGCGCATCTGCAGCAGGCGGTGGACGCCAATATCGACTTTCAGGTCGCCAATTTCGTCGACGGCGGGCTGCGCGACGCGGCCGGTCAGCTGGAGGGCTGGTTCCGCACCCATGCCAGCCGCGACGCTGACCGGGTCTCGCCCTGGATGCTGGATTTCCGCATCGGCGCCTTCGCCCGGGCGGCTCAGCGTGGCTATGACGGCGCGGAGGACATTGTCGACTATATGGCCAATTTGACCGCCGGGCGATTTACCAGCGGTGATTTGGGGTTCGATCCGCTGTTGGGCGTTCGCTACCGGCTGGATGTGGAATCCTCCGGCACCATGCCGATCACCCGCTGGGCCGATGCCGATGACGGCAGCCCGCCGAATTATCTGAGCGAGGGCAATAACGGCGATCCTCAGGGCTATGCCGCCCATGCCAAGGCGGCCCTGGCAATGCTGTTCAGCGTGGCGCAATCAGCCGATGCCGCGGAGGCCTATCTGTTCCTGGTTGATGCCCATCAGGACATCCGCCTGGGCCGGGACGACCGCATGCTGTTCGACCCGAACAACAATCTCGCGCCGATGCTGGCCGACGGCAGCTTGCTGACCGACGATGCCTCCACATTCGACCTGAACGGAACCGACAGCTTCCAGGGCGGCAGCGGCAACGAGTTGCACCATGGCCGCGACGGTGATGACACACTCGCCGGCGGCGGCGGCATCGACCTTCTGGGCGGCGGCGCCGGCAACGACTGGATCCGAGGCGATGCGGGCGACGACTTCCTGTTCGGCTTTGACGGCGACGACCGCATCGAGGGCGGCGAGGGCGATGACATCCTGCGCGGCAATCCCGGGGCGGATGAGCTGTTCGGCGGGGCCGGCGACGACCGCCTCTACGCCGATGATGCCGACAGGCGTATCGACGGCGGCGCGGGCACGGACACGCTGGCGATCCAGGCCTGGCGGGAACATGACGTCGACTTGAGCACGGGTGCTGTAACCGGCATCGAGATCATTGACCTGCGCAACCAGACCAATGACACCGAAGCCCCGCAAAACGATCTTGTGCTGGGGACCGACGATATCCTGGCGGTTTCCGACACAGGCGTGCTGACGGTGCTGGGCGATGCGGGCTTTGACCGGATCAGCGTCACCGGCAGCCTGACCCGGCAGGGAACGGTTGATCTGGACGGCGTGCAAATGGCGCATTTCCTCGCCGAGAATGGCGCGGAATTCTATGTACAGATTGGCCTGAGCCTAAACGGCGACACTGTGTTCTAGGGCAGTATCCGATCCATCGCGACCGTCATGGATCGGAGCCTGCCCAAGCTCAGCAGCGATCGGCGGAGGGCAGCCGCGCCGGTGGGTCACCGCCGGCGCGAATTCCGCAGCCGGGCATCGAAGGAAAGCATTTGGCAACCTGTTCGCGTTAGGGCCGATCAACCAGGCCAGTCAAAGAGGGGGTATGGCGATGCGATGGCTTCTGGTGCTGGCGCTCGGCCTGTGCTTGGCGCGCCCGGCGACCCTGCAAACCGCCGATGAAACCGCCATCATCTTGCTCGATCGGGCCTATACCCAGCGCTGGAAGGCCGGTCAGGCCGATGTGGTGATGGACCTCTTCACCGACGATGCCGTGGTGATGCCGCATCTGGGCGAGGCGCCCAAGGTTGGCAAGGCGGCGCTGCGCGCCTGGTGGTTTCCCGACGGCACGCCTGCCCTGGACATTACCCATTTCGACCACCGGCCGATGCGGGTAACGGTCACCGGCAATATGGCGATGATCTATGGGCGCCTGTCGCTGTCTTGGGTCGAAGACGGCATGCAGACGACAATCACCGACGGCACCTATATGCTGGTGGCGATCCGCATCGACGAGGCCTGGAAGATCCATGGCTACAGCTATTCCGACGATCCGCGCCGCTGGCTGGTGGAGCGGTCCAACTGAACGAGAATGAGTGCGAAGACCCGCGCGGGCCTGCGACACCTTGTCAGCCGGTCGAAGACCATATATATATCCGTTCTATACATATAGGAGACGAATTATGGCCTGGGATCGGGAACGGATGGAGTCGACCTGGCGCTCCTGGCAACGCGACCTGAAGGATGCAACGCGCCATTGGAAGCCGATTCATTGGGGCATCGCCGTGGTTTTGGCGCTGGTGATCTGGACGGTTTTCAGCGGCGTTTTTTGGACCTTTGTGGCCCTGTTCAAGGCGATCGGCAGCTTTATCGGCGCGATCATCGGCGTGGTCGCCGGCCTGGCGCTGTTCGTTGTCGGCTTGGCCTGGCTGACCCAAGCGCTGGCCGACCAAATCACCGGCGGCGACGAGGACCGCGCGCGCCGCTGACACCATGACAGGCTGCCGGCACGCGCCCGACGGTGCCGGCCGCGGTGCAGGTGAACCGCATGCGAAGGGGGCGCCGGGCGGTTAAGCGAATCGCTTGGGCGTGAACCGCGCAGGATCCACGGGCGGAGACTGGTCCAGGATCATGGCGGCGACGGTATCGCCCCAGGCCGGGGCCGTCTGAATGCCCCATCCGCCCTGGCCCGCCGACCAAAACAATCCGGGCATGGCTGGGTCGAACCCAATCACCGGCCGGCGGTCTGGACTAAAGGTGCGCAAACCGGCCCATTTCGCGGTCAGCCGCCGCAGGTGCAAGATGGTCGCCGCTTCCACCCGCGCCGCACCGGTGGCGATATCCAATTCCTCGGGCTGAACATCCGTCGCCATGGCCGGGGTTTCGTCCGCTGGAGAGGTCAACACGCCCGCGCCTTCCGGCTTGAAGTAAAAGCTTTCCGCCAGATCCAGGATCACCGGCGCATCCGCGGGCAGCCGCCGGTCCGCCTCGAACACGGCAATGGTGCGGCGCAGCGGCGTCAGCCCGATCGGGGCTGCGCCGGCCAGTCGCGCCACGTCATCCGCCCAGGCACCGGCCGCATTGACGATCAGATCGACCCGGATCTGTGCGCCATCGGCAAGCCGTAACCGCCAACCAGCCGTCACGCGATCGATTGCGGCCACGCCGGCGCCACAGCGCAGCGCCCCGCCGGACGCCTTCATGCCTCGCAAGAACCCCTGATGCAGCGCGGCAACATTCATATCCAGACAATCCGGATCGACGAGCGCGCCGGCAAATCGTCCAGGTGCCAGAAAATCCAGTCCCAGCGCATGCGCCGGCACCAAATCAACCTGGTCGCAGCCGCCGGCGCGCAAGGCGGTGGCCCGTGCCTCGGCCTCGCCTTCCTGACCCGCGGCATAAAGGTGCGCCGCACCCCGCGGCGTCACCAATGGCGCCTCCGCAAACCCGCGGGGCGGGGTCAGCAGGAAGGCCTTGGAGGCGGTCGACAAGGGCTGCACCGCCGGACCGCCATAGGATTCGGCGAAGAAGGCGGCTGAGCGCCCGGTGGTATGATATCCCGGAACCGCCTCCGCCTCGATCAGCAGTACCGCGGCGCCCGCCCGGGCCAAGAAGAATCCCGCCGCCGCGCCAGCAATGCCTCCGCCGATGATGGCGATGTCGGTGTGTCGGGGCGCGGCCGGCTGCTTGCTTGCATTTGTCATGCCCGCGGCTTAGCGCTGGCCGGGGCGCCCGCCAAGCCCCGCTGCGACAAAGGACCTCTGTCATGCCCACCGAGCCCGACTGGCCGACCTTCGCCCGTTTTGCCTGCCACCTGGCCGATCAGGCCGCGAAGGTCATCCTGCCGCAGTTCCGCAAGCCGATCGCCATCGAGGACAAGCAGGGCATGGCCGATTTCGATCCGGTGACGGCGGCGGACCGTGACGGCGAAGCGGTGATGCGTCGGCTGATCGCTGAGCATTTTCCCGATCACGGCATTGAGGGGGAGGAGTTTGGCACCGAACGCGGCGAGGCAGAGCTTGTTTGGGTGCTCGATCCCATCGATGGCACGCGCGGCTTTATTGCCGGCCTGCCGAGCTGGACCACACTGGTGGCGCTGCGTTACCGCGGCACCCCGGTGATCGGCCTGATCGCGCAACCCTATCTGAAGGAACAGTTTCTCGGCACGCCGCAGGGAAGCTATTTGGGCACCCGGCGTTTACAGGTGCGCGCCTGTGCGGACCTGTCTCAGGCGGTGGGGTCGAGCACCGGCACCTCTTGGTTTTCCGACCACCAGAAGGCCCGCTTCGCAGGCTTTGAGACGGCGGCAAGAATGGTGCGCATGGGCTTTGACGCGTATGCCTATGCCATGCTGGCCATGGGCTTCATTGATGTGGTCGCCGAGGCCGGATTGAAGCCCCATGATATCGCCGCTCTGATACCGGTGGTGGAGCGTGCGGGCGGGGGCCTGAGCGACTGGTCCGGCGGTACCGATTTCCGCGCCGGCGAGGTTTTGGCAAGCGGCGACGCGCGCGTCCATGCCCAGGCGATTGAGGCCTTGGCCGGCGGGCGCGTGGACGACGCCTATCAGAGCGCCCGCTCATCGGCACCGGGGCGGTGACAGGACGGCTGGGACGTCTGTCCGTGCGGCCGAGCCAAACGCCCGCTCGCTTGACTCCGGGTCCGCCGCGCCATACGTGCGGGACTTCCCGTAAATCCTTTTGAATCGTGAGTGGTGTGCCATGGCGGCCTTGTCTGTGACCCTGCCTGATGGATCCGTCCGGTCATATGAGCGGCCGGTCACCGGCATGGAACTGGCCGCCGATATCGGTCCGGGCCTGGCCAAGGCGGCGCTGGCGGTGCGACTGGACGGCGAGGTGCGCGATCTGTGCCGGCCGATCGAGCAAGATGCCGACGTCTCCTTGATCACCTTGAAGGATGAGGAGGCGCTGGAGCTGATCCGGCACGATTTCGCGCATATTCTGGCCGAGGCGGTGCAGGCGCTGTTTCCCGGCACTCAGATCACCTTCGGCCCGGCCACCGACGACGGCTTCTACTATGACTTCGCGCCGAAGGACCGGCCGTTCACCGAGGAGGATCTGCCCGCGATTGAGGACAAGATGCGCCAGATCATCCGCGCGGACAAACCGCTGAAGCGCGAGGTCTGGGACCGCGAGACCCTGATCAGCCGGTTCAAGCAACAAGGCGAGGCCTTCAAGGCGGAATGGTGTGCCGAGCTGCCCCCGGGCGAGGACATCACCGTCTACTGGTCCGGCGAGGACTGGATGGACATGTGCCGCGGCCCGCATCTGGCGTCCACCGGCAAGCTTGACCCCGAGGCGTTCAAGCTGACCAAGGTGTCCGGCGCTTATTGGCGCGGCGACCCGCGCAACCCGATGCTCAGCCGCATCTACGGCACCGCCTGGCGCAACAAGAAAGAGCTGAAGGCCTATCTAACCCGGGTGGAAGAGGCAGAGAAGCGGGATCACCGCAAGCTCGGCCGGCAGATGGCGCTGTTTCACCTGCAAGAAGAGGCGCAGGGCTCGGTGTTCTGGCACCCCAAGGGCTTCCAGATCTGGATGGCGCTGGAGCGTTATATCCGCCGCCGCCTGGCCGAGGACGGCTATCAGGAAATCAAGACCCCACAGCTGATCGACAGCAAATTCTGGGAGCAGTCCGGCCACTGGGGCAAGTTCCGCGAGAATATGTTCGTGGTACCCGACGTGGTGCCGACCACCGAGGGCGATCATTTCGAACTGCCGCAGGACGCCAAGCTGATGGCGCTGAAGCCGATGAACTGCCCAGCACATATCCAGGTGTTCAAGCAGGGCATCAAATCCTATCGCGACCTGCCGATCCGCTTTTCCGAATTCGGCTGCTGCCACCGCAATGAGGCCCATGGCGCGCTGCACGGGCTGATGCGGGTGCGCCAGATGACCCAGGACGACGCGCACATCTTTTGTCGCGAGGATCAGATCGCCGAGGAGACCGCGCGCTTTCTGGCGCTGTTCAACCGCGTCTATGGCGATGTCGGCATGACCGACATCCGCTACAAGCTGGCGACCCGGCCGGCGGTGCGCGCCGGCGAAGACGCCACCTGGGACCGTGCCGAGGCCGCATTGGCCGAAGCGCTGACCGCGTCAGGCCTGGACTTCACCTATGCCCCGGGCGAGGGCGCCTTTTATGGGCCGAAGCTGGAGTTCCACCTGACCGATGCCATCGGCCGGACCTGGCAGTGCGGCACCTTTCAGCTCGATTATGTCCTGCCCGAGCGCCTGGATGCCTCCTATGTCGGCGAGGATGGGGCGCGGCATCGGCCGGTGCTGCTGCATCGCGCCGTGTTCGGCACCTTCGAGCGCTTCATCGGCCTGCTGATCGAGCATTTCGCCGGCAAATTCCCGCTCTGGCTAGCGCCGGTGCAGGCGGTGGTGGCAACCATCACGTCTGACGCCGATGCCTATGCGCAGGAGGTATTCGAAGCGGCCAAGGCCCGGGGGCTGCGGGTCGAACTGGACATCCGCAATGAGAAAATCAACTACAAGGTGCGCGAGCATTCCCACGCCAAGGTGCCGGTGATGCTGGTGGTCGGCAAGAAGGAGGCGGAGGATCGCAGCGTGTCGATCCGCCGCCTGGGCCAACAAGGCCAAAGCGTCGAAGCGCTGGACGGCGCGCTGACCGCCTTGGCGCAAGAGGCGCGCGAGCCGGGCTGATCCCCTGCTCGTCGGCTAGGCGGTATTCACATTGGCCGGCTGCTGCGTCAGCCAAAGGGAGCGCAGGTCTGCCGCGAAGCTGTTGAGGCGTTCGGTCTGACGCCCGCTTTTCCGGTCTTTTTCCGGCAAGGCGATGGCCGGCGCATCAGGTGCCCGGGCCAGCTGGCGCAACGTGTTCAGCGTCGCCTCCCCGCCACTGCTGCCATAGGTGACGACGAACCCCAGCGTGCCTAAACGACCGTGCATCTGCTTCAGATAGCTGATCAACGGGCTGGCCGGGCGCCCGGTCCAGACCGGACCGGCCAGAATCACCGCGTCATAGCCGTCGGGATCCTCATGCGGCGTTGCCAGCTTGACCGGCTGGCTTCTCAGCGTGGTCCAAACCCGCTTGATCGCGCCGGAAAAGCCAAGCCGGCCCAGACCCGGGGCCGCCAGCCGTTCCAGCGTCGCGCCCAGCTGTTGGCCCAGATGCTCCGCTGCCACCTTGGTGTTGCCGCTGTCGGAGAAATACACGATGAGAATGCGAGCGTTTGTCATGGAACTGCCTCCGGTCCATTTGTAAAACGATCGGGCGTTCGCAGTATTGATCTGTGTCATTGTCGTTTCCGTGACGGATCGGTTCCGTGAACCGCGACCGCGAGACCATTTAAGCAGGAGAAACGCCTTGGCGCCCCGATCCGACCGCCCCTTGCCGGAAAAAGATGTGCCGGCCCGTCAGCCCGGCGGACTGGGGCTGAACTACTGGAACCGCGACAGCTACGCCTCCACCGCGCTGTTCGACATTCTGGACCGCAGCTTTCATGCCGCCGTCGCCCGCTTCACCGGCGGGCTGTCGCCGCGGGCGCTGACCGGCGCCTGGCTGGACTGGGCCGCAGGGCTGAGCTTCGCGCCGGGCAAGCGGGCGCAGTTGAATGACAAGGCGCTGCGCAAGATGATGCGGCTGAACAGCTATATCCTGTCGCGCATGCTGCAGCAGGACCCACAGGACAGCGCCATCGCGCCGCTGCCACAAGACCGCCGCTTCGCCGATCCCGCCTGGGCCAATCCGCCCTATGACATCATGGTGCAGGCGTTCTTGCTGACCCAGCAATGGTGGCACGTCGCCACCACCGATGTGGATGGGGTGTCGCCGGCGCATGCGCGGATGATGGAATTCACCGCCCGGCAATGGCTGGACCTGTTCGCGCCGTCCAATTACATGCTGACCAATCCGGTGCTGGCCAATCACACGCTGCATAGCGGCGGGGAAAATCTGCTGCGCGGCTTTCAGAATTGGATGGAGGATTGGCAGCGCGCGATTGCCGGACGCCCGCCGGTGGGCACCGAGGCCTTCGTGGTCGGCCGGGACATGGCGGTGACACCGGGCAAGGTGGTGTATCGCAACCGGCTGATGGAGCTGATCCAATACGAACCGGCCACCGACCAGGTCCAGGCCGAACCGGTGCTGATCACGCCGGCCTGGATCATGAAATATTATATCCTGGATCTGACGCCGGAAAGCTCCCTGGTGCGCTATCTGGTCGGCCAGGGCCATACCGTGTTCATGATCTCCTGGAAGAATCCGGGGCCGGAGGATCGGGACACCAGCCTGACCGACTATATGGAACTGGGCCCGATGGCGGCCTTGAAGGCCATCGGCGA
The DNA here is from genome assembly GCA_050331575.1 of Rhodothalassiaceae bacterium. Lineage (GTDB taxonomy): Bacteria > Pseudomonadota > Alphaproteobacteria > Sphingomonadales > Rhodothalassiaceae > JBHJGS01. The sequence goes on from JBHJGS010000044.1 coordinate 78,234, forward strand.
GCGTGTGCCGGACCAGCCGGTGCATGGCGTGGGCTACTGCCTTGGTGGCACCTTGAAGGCGATCACCGCGGCAGCCCTGGCCAAACGCGGGGAAAGCGCCTTCAAGACCCTGACCTTCTTCGCAACACAGGTGGACTTCGAAGAGGCGGGCGAGCTGATGCTGTTCATCAATGATCAGCAGGTCGCCTTCCTGGAAGACATGATGTGGGAGCAAGGCGTTCTGGACACCCAGCAGATGGCCGGCGCGTTCCAGCTGCTGCGCTCCAACGATTTGATCTGGTCGAAGATCACCCACGACTATCTGATGGGCGAGCGGCACGAGATGAACGCGCTGATGGCGTGGAACGCCGACGCCACGCGCATGCCTTATAAGATGCATGCGGACTATCTGCGCCAGCTGTTCCTGCACAATGATCTGGCCGAGGGTCGCTATCATGTCGACGGCCATCCCGTGGCTCTGACCGATATCCGCGCGCCGATCTTCGTTGTCGCCACCACCAAGGATCATGTCGCACCCTGGCGCTCGGTCTACAAATTCCGCCTGTTGACCGACACCGATGTCACCTTTCTGCTGACCAATGGCGGCCACAATGCCGGCATCGTCTCCGAGATCGGGCATAAGGGCCGGCGCTATCAGGTCGCCACCGCCAAGGCGCATGACCGCTATATCCCGCCGGACCGGTGGGAAGCCGAGACGCCCTACAAATCCGGGTCCTGGTGGCCGGAATGGGTCGCCTGGCTGGATAGCCACAGCAGCGGCAAGACCGCCCCGCCGCCGATCCGCGGCGTCGACATGGCCGACCCGCTGCCCGACGCCCCGGGCCGCTATGTGCTGATGCCGTAACCCGAAAGGCCCGCGATGAACGACCTGCCCCATGGCGCTGAGCACAGCCCGGCGTTGCGCGAAAGCGGCGAACAGTATCGACGGCTGATCGCCGCCACCCGCGATCTTGACCCGATCGTCACCGCCGTGGCGCATCCGGTGGATCGGCTGTCGTTGGGCGGGGCGCTGGAGGCCCAAGCGCTGAGCCTGATCACGCCGATCCTGGTCGGCCCCAAGGCCAAGATCCTGGCCGCCGCGGACGCGCTGGGCGAGCGCTTGGACGAGACGGCGATCGTCGATGTGCCGCACAGCCATGCCGCCGCGGCCAAGGCGGTGGCGCTGGTGCGCGAGGGCCGCGCGCGCGCGCTCATGAAGGGGGCGCTGCATACCGACGAGCTGATGGGCGAGGTGGTGTCCAAGGACCATGGCCTGCGCACCGAGCGGCGCATCAGCCACATCTTCGCCATGGACGTGCCGACCTATTCCAAGCCGATCCTGATCACCGATGCGGCGATAAACATCTATCCGGACCTGGAGACCAAGCGCGACATCACCCAGAACGCCATCGATCTGGCCCACGCGCTGGGCACGGCCAAACCGAAGGTGGCGATCCTCTCCGCGGTGGAAACGATTTACCCGAAGATCCCCTCCACGGTGGAGGCCGCAGCACTGTGCAAGATGGCCGACCGCGGCCAGATCACCGGCGCGCTGCTGGACGGGCCCCTGGCCTTCGACAATGCCATTTCCAAGGAAGCCGCGCAGACCAAGGGTATCGTTTCAGAGGTCGCCGGTGATGCCGATATCCTGGTGGTGCCGGATCTGGAGGCGGGCAATATGCTGGCCAAGCAGCTGGAATATCTCGCCTCTGCCGACAGCGCCGGGATCGTGCTTGGTGCGCGCGTGCCGATCGTTCTGACCAGCCGCGCGGACAAGGTGCTCAACCGCCTGGCCTCTTGCGCGGTGGCGCAGCTTTATGCCCATCACCACACACAGGCGGCGGGATGAAACAAACCGTCCTGGTGCTCAATGCCGGCTCATCGAGCCTGAAATTCGCGCTTTACGACGCGCACCAGCTTAACCGCGGCACCGGCACCTTGCTGCGCGGTCAGATCGCCGATATCGGCCAGACCCCGCGGGCCGAACTGAAGCAGGCCGACGACGCGCTTGGCGATGCGGCGGCGACCCTGTTCGACACCCCGGTGGGGCACGACCATGCCACCTTGACCGACTGGTTGCTGCAGCGCCTGCAGCGGCTGTCTGATCGCTTCATTCTGTGTGGGGTGGGCCATCGGGTGGTGCATGGCGGGCAGGCGTTCGAGGCGCCGGTGATCATCAGCCCCCGGGTGCTGGACCAGTTGAAGGCCTTGATCCCGCTGGCGCCGCTGCATCAACCGCACAACCTGGCGCCGATCGAGGCGATCACCGGCCATTTCGCCGATGTGCCGCAGATAGCCTGCTTCGACACCGCCTTTCACCGCACCCAGCCGGAACTGGCCGAACTGTTCGCCCTGCCGCGCCGCCATGCTGACCAGGGGATCCTGCGCTACGGGTTTCACGGTCTGTCGTACGACTATATCGCCTTGCAGCTGCCGGAGCATCTGCCGCCGGACAGGCGCGGTCGCGTGGTGGTGGCGCATCTAGGCCACGGCGCCAGCCTCTGCGCGCTGAACGATGGGCGCTCGATCGCCACCACCATGGGCTTTACCGCCTTGGACGGTCTGCCCATGGCGACCCGCTGCGGCGCGTTGGACGCCGGCGTGGTGCTGCATCTCATCCAGGAAAAGGGCATGAGCCCGGCGGCCGTGTCGGATCTGTTGTACAAACAAAGCGGGCTTCTGGGCCTGTCCGGGCGCAGCGCGGACATGCGCACCCTTTTGGCGGCGGACGATGCTCACAGTCGCCAGGCCATCGACTATTTCTGCTATCACATTGCCTGTTGGATCGGCGCACTGGCAGCCGCCTTGGGCGGGCTGGACGCGCTAGTGTTCACAGCCGGCATCGGCGAAAACCAACCGCAGATCCGCGCGCGCGTGGTCCAGCGAAGCGCCTGGCTGGGCGCGCAACTCGATCCTGCAGGCAATGACGCCAATGCGCGGTGCATCAGCGCCGCGGACAGCGCCGTCACGACCCTGGTGCTGCCGACCAACGAGGAGTGGATGATCGCCCGGCACACCCTGACCTGCCTTGGACTGTTCTGACCCGACAGGATCGGCGCGGGGCGGTGCGGTCCGCTTGGCCGGCTCGACACGCTGACGTCGCCTAGGGAAGCAGGCCCAGTAAAGGCAGGTCCAGTAAAGGCAGGCCCGGTAAAGGAAGGCGCCATGAAAGCGATGGTTTTGGATGCCCCGGGCCGGCCGCTGATATTGCGCGAGGTGCCCGAGCCCGAGCCCGCGCCAGGACAGGTTAAGCTGAAGGTGCGTGCCTGCGGGGTATGCCGCACGGATTTGCACATTGTCGACGGCGACTTGACCGACGCCAAGCGGCCGGTGATCCCGGGTCACGAGATCGTCGGCGAGGCCGTGGCGCTGGGTGCAGGCGTCACCACCATCGCTTTGGGCGACCGTGTGGGCGTGCCGTGGTTGGGCCATAGCTGCGGGCTCTGCCCCTATTGCCGGGACGCCCGGGAAAACCTGTGCGACGCACCGGGTTTCACCGGCTATCAGATCGATGGCGGCTATGCTGACTATTGCGTCGCCGACGCTGCCTATTGTTTCCCATTGCCCAACCGGTACGACGATCTGGAAGCCGCGCCGCTGATGTGTGCCGGGCTGATCGGCTATCGGTGCTTGCGGCTGGCCGGGCCGGCTCGGCGATTGGGCCTGTACGGCTTCGGCGCTGCAGCGCATCTTTTGGCACAATTGGCGATCGCGGACAGCGTCGAGATCTACGCCTTCACGCGGCCAGGCGATACCGTTGCGCAGGAGTTCGCGCGATCCCTGGGCGCGGCTTGGGCCGGCGGATCCGATCAGGCCCCGCCGACCCCTCTGGATGCGGCCATCTTGTTTGCGCCGGTCGGGGCGTTGGTGCCGCTGGCGCTGGCGCAGGTAAAGAAAGCCGGAACCGTCGTCTGCGGCGGCATTCATATGAGCGATATTCCCAGCTTCCCCTACCGCCTGTTATGGCAGGAAAGGCAGGTGCGCTCGGTCGCCAATCTCACCCGGGCCGATGGGGAGGGATTCTTGGCCGCGGCCGAACGCGTGCCGCTGATCAGCCACGTCCAGGCTTATCCGCTGGCCAGCGCCAATGACGCGCTGGCCGATCTGCGCGGCGGCCGGTTGAGCGGGGCCGCCGTCCTGGTTCCATAAAGCCGGGGACTTCGGGCATACTCATCTGACCACTCGCGATCGCGAGTGGTCAGATCCTGTCCTAGAGCCTTGTCCGATCAAACCGAGTCACTTGCGGGTTCGGTTTGGCCGAGAAAGGCTCTCTGAGTCATAGGTTTAGAGTGTTGCGTCCGGCCTCATTGATCACCAAGGATGAGCCAATGAGATCGGGCAACGCTTTAGTTCGCAATCACCTGGCGGGCGCGCGACAGGCGGCTTTTCACCGTTCCCACGGCGATATCCAGCCGCTGGGCGATGGTATCGTGGGGCAATCCCTGAAACACGCTCATGCGCACCACCTGGCGGTCGCATGGGCGCAGTCGATCCATATTGCGCACAATATGCTGCACCTGCAGATGATGGTCCTGCGGTGCCGGCTGGTGGGTCTCATAATACCAGTCTTCCACCGGAACATGATGGCCACGGCGGGCGATCTTGCGGCGTTGGTCGATATGGGCGTTGCGCAGAATGGTGAACAGCCAGCCTCGCAGATTGGTGCCGGGCCGAAACTGCCGGCCGTGCGCCAGCGCGCGCTCACAGCATTCCTGCACCAGATCGTCAGCATCATCGGCATTGCGCGTCAGCGACCGCGCATAGCGCTGCAGGTGCGGCAACTCAGCCCCCAATGATGTTGGGATGGGATTGGTCGGGTTTTCAGTACTAACAGTGGGCACTTTAGTCCTCCTCAGGGAGAAGCGGATCAACACCCATCAAAACAGGCGATCCAGCAGAAGGTTCCATAAAAATAATCCCGTGCCGCTCTTGGCGATTTATTGCCGCAAGCCCGCCTTTTGCAGAATGCACACAAGAAACGGCTTTTGAATACTATGAGCTAGTTACTCATAGCCAAGATCGCATATTGCGCCAGAGGATAATATGATGTCCGTTCGCCATCATCGCCGGATGCGATCACCCTGATCGCAACAAGTCGTCAGCGGCGCGGCTTGTGCAGCCGCGAAATCAAGGCCATGTGACAGGCTGCAGGCGCTCACAGACCATCATGCGAGGAGCAGACAATGAGCATCAATATCGGCATCGACGACAATCACCGCAAGGCCGTGGCCGAAGGCCTGAAAAGCGTGCTGGCCGACACCTATGCGCTGTACCTGAAGACCCAGAATTATCATTGGAACGTGACCGGCCCGCTGTTCCAGGCGGTGCATAGCATGACCGAGGAACAGTATACCGAACTGGCTCAGGCGGTGGATGATATTGCCGAGCGCATCCGGACCTTGGGCTTCAAGGCGCCCGGCGGATTCAAGGCCTTGGCAGCACTGACCGACCTCAGCGAAGGCGACGAGACCTTGAAGGCCGAGGCCATGATCGAGGATCTGGTCAAGAGCCACGAGCTGGTAGCGCGCAACAATCGCCGCCTGCACGAAACCGCCGCGCAAGCCGGTGATGACAGCACCGTCGGCCTGCTGGACGACCGCCTGGCCGCGCATGAGAAGACCGCCTGGATGCTGCGCAGCCTGTTGGACGGTTAAGGCATCGACGCGAAATTTTGTGTCGCAGCGCCCGGAGTTCAGGCGCGCTGCGGCGCACAATAAGCGGCGGATCTCACATTTTTTTTCCTTCCCCGGATCATCCCGGTTCCTTAAGTCCTACACGCTTAGACCGTGTTGACCCGAGGATGAAGGAAGAAGGCGGCATGTTGATCCGTACCCCGCAGCCCTGGGATATCCATGAAAGCGAGGCGACGCCGGAGCAGCTTTATGTCAGCCGCCGCGCACTGATGCGCGGCATCGGGGCGGGGGCTGCGGCATTGAGCCTGTTCGGCTGCGGCACCAGCGAGGCAGGTGCCAACAGCGCCAAATTCACGCGCACCGATGAGGGCCTGTTCATCACCCACGAATCGGACCGGCCGCTGCTCTCCGCCCGGGTCGATCGCCGCTTTAACCCCACGGATGAGGCGATCAATTCCTACGCTGCGATCACCAACTATAATAATTTCTACGAGTTCGGCATCGATAAGCGGGCGCCGGCGCGCTACGCAGATCAGCTGACCACGGATCCCTGGTCGATCAGCATCGAAGGGGCGGTGGCGCGGCCAGGGCGCTATGCCTTCGACGATTTGATCGACCTGAAACAGGCGGAACAGCGCATCTATCGCCTGCGGTGCGTGGAAGCATGGTCGATGGTGATCCCCTGGGTCGGCGTGCCGCTGAAATCGGTCCTGGACAAGGTCGAACCCCTGGGCAACGCCAAATTTGTTCAGTTCGAAACGCTTTACCGACCGGAGGAATTGCCCGGGCAGCAGACCGACATTCTCAACTGGCCCTATCGGGAAGCGATCACGGTGCCGGAAGCAGCGCATCCGCTGACCTTTTTGGCCGTCGGTCTATATGGTCGCATGGTTCCGCCGCAAAACGGCGCGCCGGTCCGCTTGGTGGTCCCGTGGAAATATGGCTTCAAGTCGATCAAATCGATCGTGGCCATGCGCTTTATCGAGGACAAGCCGACAACCACCTGGAACAGCCAGGCGCCATCTGAATACGGCTTTTACGCGAACGTTCTGCCAAACGTTCCGCACCCGCGCTGGAGCCAGGCCAGAGAACGGCGCATCGGCGAATTGCGCCGCCGACCAACCCTGCCTTTCAACGGCTATGCCGAGGCAGTGGCCGATCTTTATCAGGGAATGGCGCCGAAAGACCAGTATTGAGCGGTCCGTTTTCAAGCGGGCGATGCACAAGGGGTTCTGCCGATGATGACCAAGAAGGCGCTGATCCGCCGCTCCAAGCTGCCGCTGCACATTGCTTTGGCCGCCCCGCTGTTCTGGCTGATCTGGCAGCTGGACCTGGCCTTCGCCGGCCAACCGCACGATCTGGGCTTCAATCCCCTGGAGACGGCCAACCGCCATACCGGCATCTGGACGCTGCGCTATCTGGTGTTGGTGCTGACGCTGACGCCGCTGCAGCGGCTGGCACGAGTGAAATTCATCGCCGCTTATCGGCGCCTGGTCGGGCTATGGGCGTTCACCTATGCCACCGCCCATGTGCTCAGCTATGCGTGGCTGGACCATCAGCTGGACTGGGAGGCGATTTTCGACGACATCGCCGACCGTCGCTATATCACCATCGGCCTGATCGCCTTTACCCTCTTGATCCCGCTGGCGGCGACCTCGTTCCGCTATGCCATGAAAAAGCTGGGTCGCAGCTGGAAAAAGCTGCACCAGATGGTCTATGCCATCTCCCTTCTGGGCGTGCTGCATTACGCCATGATGGTGAAGGGCAATCAGCTGGAACCCTTGATCTATGGCTGGATTGTCGCCCTGCTGTTGGCGATCCGCCTATGGACATTCGGGCGCAAGCAACTGCGCCAGCAGGCCCGGGCGGAGCAGGCGCAGGCCGCCCGGCACGCCGCCAAAGAGGGTCACGCCGCCGGCACCGCGCTCAGCCCGTCCGGTCGTGTCTCAGCCGCAGGGGTTTAGGCACCACCAGTCGTTCCAATCCATCGAAGATCAGCACCACGGCCAGTGCCAGCAAGGCGGCTGGCACGGCTCCTTCCAGGATCAGGCCGAAATCATCCAGCCGGATCCCGGTCAGAATCGGTTGGCCCAGGCCGCCGGCGCCGATCAGCGCGCCCAAAGTCGCCGTGCCGACATTGATCACCGCCGCGGTCTTGATGCCGGCCAGGATGGTCGGCAGCGCCAACGGCAGGTCAATGCGCAGCAACCGGGCGCGCCCGGGCAGACCGATCGCCCGGCCGGCATCGCGCAACGGACCGGCAATGCCGGTCAGCCCGGCATGGGTGTTGCGCACAATCGGCAGCAGCGAATACAGGAACAAGGCCGCAATGGTCGGCGTGGCGCCGATGCCGAACAGCGGGATCAGCAAAACTAGCAGCGCCAGCGACGGGATCGTCTGCAACACGCCCACCCCGGCCAGAACCGCCTGGCCCAGCATGGGGCGATAGGCCGCCGCGATGCCCAGCGGCAGTGCGATCCCCAACGCCAAGCCCAGCGACACCGCGACCAGGGTCAGATGCTCCGCGATGCGGGCGCCCAACCGCGCGGTCCAGCCCGGCCCGGCGGTGACCGTCACCGATCGGCCCAGCGTGTCCCGCACGAAGGCGGCCGCCACGGCCGTCTCGGACTGTCTGTCGATCTTCACCGCCCGGTTCATCGCGATCATCTCGCTGACATCGATGGTGCCGCCCAGGCTGGTCAGGGCTGCCCGCAGCGCCGGTGGCAGATCCAGGCGATACACGAACACGGCGTCATAGCGCGGAAAGTGCGACCGGTCGTCCTCTAGCGTGACCAGGTCATAAGCAGCGATCTCCGCATCGGTGCCGTAGGCGTCGACCACATCGATGGCACCTTCGACCAGGCCGCGATAGGCCAAGTCGTGCTGCAGGCCGCGCACCCGGGTCTGCGGCAGGGCGTAGGCGGCGGCCAGCGCCGGCCAGCCATCTTCCCGGTCGACGAATTCGTTGGAGAAGCCGAACACCAGATCGGGATGCGCGCGCAGGTCCGAGATCGTCTCGATACCCAGCGCCGCGGCCCGGTCGCGCCGCATCGCCAGGGCATAGCTGTTATTGAAGCCGAGCGGCGGGGTCAGCCCCAGGCCCTTTTCCGCCAGCAGGGGCTGCAGGGCTGCATCGTCTGCGGGCATGTCCCGGGCGAAGATCTCAAAGCGCAAGGTGCCGGTATAGTCCGGATACGCGGCGATATCGCCCCGCTCGATGGCGGAGAACAACACACGCGTGCCGCCCAGTTCCTGGCGGTGGCGCACGGATATCTCTGCAGCCTTCAGGCGCAGGCGCGCGATCTCGCCCAAGATGACCGATTCGGTGAAAGCCTTGGAGCCCAGTTCCGGCTGGGCGGCCGCGGGCAGCGCCAGGAGCGCGCACAGCACGAGCGCCCTCATGCCGCCAGCCCCCGCTGGGCCGTGACGAAGCGGCTGACGAACGGCTCGGCCGGCCGGTCGACCAGATCCTCAAATCGGCCCTGCTGGACGATATGGCCTTCGTTCAGCAACACGATCCGATTGCCCAGACTGCGCGCCTCGGCCAGATCGTGGGTCACCAGGATGGCCGATTTGTTCAACCGGGCGATGATCGCCTGCACCTCCTGCTGCAGATCATAGCGGATCAGCGGATCCAAGGCACCGAACGGCTCGTCCAGCAACAGCACCTCCGGATCGAGCATGAGCGCCCGCATCAGCCCGACCCGCTGGCGCTGGCCGCCGGACAGTTCGGAGGGATAGCGCGCCAGCCGTTCGCGCGGCAGCTGCACAAGCTCGGCCAACTCATCGATGCGGGCGGTGCGGCGCTCCCGGCTCCAACGCAAATGCCGGGCGACCAGCGCGACATTCGCCGCCGCGGTCAGATGCGGAAACAAGCCGCCATCCTGGATGACATAGCCCAACCGGCGGCGATAGGACTCGTCCGGCACCAAGGCCTCGCCCTTGAAGCGGATCTCGCCCTCATCGGGCTGCATAAGCCCGGCGAGCAGCTTCAGCAGGCTGGTCTTGCCAGAGCCGGACGGCCCGATCAAAGCGGTCACGCCTTCCTGCGGCAGGCGCATCGTCATCGGATGCAGGGCGGTGAACGGGCCGAAGCGTTTCACAACACCGATCAATTCAAACAAGCAGGGCTGGGACATGACACAATCCTGAGAGGCGGTGGGAAACGACCTGCCCGCGACATGCGGGCGGCCTGACCGGACCGGCGTGCCATCCTATATAGATCGATGTGATGAGCGAGACCTTGTTTGCCCAGGAGCCGTGGATCCGGCTGATCGTGTTCGCCGGCGCCTTCGCCTGTCTGGCGCTTCTGGAGGGCCTGCATCCCCGGCGCGTGCGCCGGCAGACGCGCCTGTCCCGCTGGCCGGTCAATGGCGCCATGGTGGTGCTGGGCTCAGTGGCGATCCGGCTGATGGGTCCGATCGTCGCGGTGGAGATGGCGCTGGTCGCGGATGCGGCCGGATGGGGCCTGTTCAACAGCCTGAGCTGGCCGGTCTGGCTGGAGCTTGCGCTGGCGGTGATCCTGCTGGATTTGGTGATCTATGCCCAGCATGTGCTGTTCCATCATGTGCCGATGCTGTGGCGGGTGCACCAGATGCATCACGCCGATCTGGATTTGGACGTGACCTCGGGGATCCGCTTTCATCCCATCGAATTCGCCTTGTCCATGGCGATCAAGGCGCTGGCGGTGCTGGGGCTGGGCGCCTCCGCCGCGGCGGTGATTCTGTTCGAAATCATCCTGAACGCCATGGCGATGTTCAATCATGCCAACCTGGCCGTGCCGGCTTGGCTGGACCGCACGCTGAGACTTATTCTTGTAACACCGGACATGCACATCGTGCATCATTCGGTCAGGCGCGAGGAAACGGATAGCAATTTCGGCTTCAATCTCAGTGTGTGGGACCGCCTGTTCGGCACATATAGGGCACGGCCGGTGTTGGGGCCTGTGAATGTGCTGATCGGACTGCCTGAACGTCAGGCACCCGAGCGTCTGACCTTGAGGGCGATGCTATGGATGCCGTTCGAAAACGCCCCGCGCGGGGACCGGATCCGCTCTTGACGGAGGAGGCGGCGGCTGGGGTCCGCACGCTGTTCCTGCTGCGCCACGCCAAATCCAGCTGGGAAGACTCCAAGCTGAAGGATATCGACCGGCCTTTGAACCCGCGTGGCCGCAAAAGCTGCAAGCTGATGGGCGAGCAGATGGCCGCGCGCGGCGTCAACCCGGCGATCATCTTGTGTTCGCCCTCGGTGCGCACGCGCGAGACCCTGGAGCGGTTGGGCCCGGTTGCCGGCCTGACCGGCGAGGCCCGCTTCGATCCGCGGCTTTATGCAGCCGATGCCGCCGGCTTGCTGCAGTGTCTGCGCGAGCTGCCGGCGGACATCCCGCAGATCCTGCTGATCGGCCACAATCCGGCGATCCAGGAATTGGCCCTGATGCTGGCGCGGCGCGGCCGGCTGGACGTGTTAGAGCAATTGGAGCGCAAATTCCCCACCTGCGCGCTGGCCCAGATCCGCCTGGCGGCCGCCGACTGGGCCAATGTCTCGGCCAGCGACGGCGCCTTGGTCAGTTTTGACCTGCCCAAGCAGTTGAAGCGCCAGAAGGCCCGCCTATGACCGGCGGGCAGGACGATCCAGCACCGCGCAAGGACCGCCTGGCTGAGGCCTTGCGCGCCAATCTTAAACGCCGCAAGGAGCAAGCGCGGCAACGGCGCGACAGCGAAACCGATCCGCCCGGCGACCGCCCCAAGGCAGATTGAGGCTTGCTCCACCGCCGCCCCGCCGATAGCTAGGCGTCTTGAAACTGTCACAGGATCGGGGGGCGGGCGGCATGGCGATCATGTCGGACAAGTGGATCCGCGCGCAGGCCGAAGCGAACGGCATGATCGAGCCGTTCATTGACGGCCAGAAGCGCGACGGCGTGATCAGCTACGGCTTGAGTTCCTACGGCTATGACGCCCGGGTCGCCGACGAATTCAAGATCTTCACCAATGTCGACAGCGCGGTCGTCGACCCCAAGGACTTTTCACCGAAAAGCTTCGTTGATCGGCAGACTGATATTTGTGTGATCCCGCCCAATTCCTTTGCGCTGGCGCGCACCGTGGAGTATTTCCGCGTGCCCCGCGACGTGCTGGTGATCTGCCTGGGCAAATCCACCTATGCCCGCTGCGGCATCATTGTGAATGTGACGCCGCTGGAGCCGGGGTGGGAGGGCCATGTCACCCTGGAATTCTCCAACACCACGCCGCTGCCGGCGCGGGTTTACGCCAATGAAGGCGCGTGTCAGTTCCTGTTCCTGCAGGGCAATGAACCGTGCGAGGTGTCCTACGCCGATCGGGCCGGCAAATATCAGGGCCAGCGTGGCGTGACACCGCCCAAATTATAGCCCGGCACGGCCATGCTCCGGTCACGCCGGACCGTTTCTTAAGGCAACCGTCATTGGTTGCCACGAAGTAGGATTATATGGACAAATTGATCATCCGCGGGGGACCGCGGCTTACCGGCAGCATCGAAATTTCCGGCGCCAAGAACGCCGCCCTGCCCCTGATGGCCGCCGCCTTGTTGACCCAGGCGCCGCTCAGGCTGCGCAATCTGCCGCGCCTGGCCGACATCACCACCATGGCCGATCTGCTGAACCAACTGGGTTTGGAGATCGTCATCGAGCCGGCGCAGAATGGCCATTCGCCCTATGGTCGGATCATGCGCCTGACCGCGGGCCAGATCGCTGACCCGCACGCGCCCTATGACATGGTGCGCAAGATGCGGGCGTCGGTCCTGGTATTGGGCCCGCTCTTGGCTCGCTGTGGCGAGGCCAAGGTGTCCATGCCCGGCGGCTGCGCCATCGGAACCCGGCCGATCGACCTGCATCTGATGGGATTAGAGGCCCTGGGCGCCGAAATTGAGCTGGAGCAGGGCTATGTCCGCGCCACCGCGCCGAAGGGCCTGATCGGGGCGGACATCGTGTTTCCGAAGGTTTCTGTCGGTGCCACGGAGAATCTGCTGATGGCGGCCAGCATGGCGCGCGGCACCACGGTGCTGCGCAATGCCGCGCGCGAGCCGGAAATCGTGGATCTGGCCCGCTGCCTGAACGCCATGGGCGCAAGCATTGAAGGCGCCGGCACCGCACAGATCGTGATCGAAGGCGTTGATACCCTCTATGGCGCCGACTATGCCGTCATGCCCGATCGCATTGAGTCTGGAACCTATGCCGCCGCCGCGGTGATCACCGGCGGCGACGTGACGCTGACCAAGACCGAAGCCGGCGTTATGCGGGCGACGCTGGACCTGTTGGCCGCCACCGGTGCGGAAATTGACGAGGCGCCCGGCCAGGTGCGCCTGCGCGCCAATGGATCGGGCATTTCGCCGGTGGACGTGCACACAGCGCCCTATCCCGGCTTCGCCACGGACATGCAGGCGCAGATTATGGCCCTGATGACCCGGTGCAGCGGTCAGGCGCGCATTCATGAGACCATCTTCGAGAACCGCTTCATGCACGTCTCTGAACTGCTGCGCATGGGCGCGGACATCAGCGTCGACGGGGCGGTTGCCACGGTCACGGGCGTGCAGCGCCTGATCGCCGCCCCGGTCATGGCGACGGATCTGCGCGCCTCGGTGAGCCTGGTGCTGGCGGCCCTGGTCGCTGAGGGCGAGACCATGGTCAACCGCATCTATCATTTGGACCGCGGCTATGAACGGCTGGAAGAAAAGCTGTGCGGCGTCGGCGCGGAGATTGAGCGGGTTGCCGCCTGAGCGGTGGCTCGCTATCTGAAGGCCCATGAGCACCAAGCCGTTGAGACTGCTGGCGCGCACCGCCGAAGATGTGCCGGTATTGTCGGCCATGCTGCAGGATGCTGCCGTGCGGGTCGGCGACATCGCCTATCTGCCGGCCGAACGCCGATTCGCCGCAGCGCTGAACCGCTACCGGTGGGAAGCCCGGCGACGCGCAGTCAATCCCGCCGGTGAGCGGGTGCGCGCGGGTCTGCACATCGATTATGTCCTGGCCGCCAAGACCATGGGCATTCCCTTTGATGACCCCGACATCGTGCTCAACCTCCTGGCCATCGCGGTTCAGCCGGACGAGGACGAGGCGGCGACGCTGACCCTGACCTTCTCCGGCGGCGCGGCAGTGCGCCTGGACGTTGAGTGCATCGAAGCCGTTTTGGAAGACCTGACCAAACCATGGCGCGCCCGCAAAACACCCAGTCATAGCGAAGCCTAGGCTCTGTTGACAAACTGGATTCACAAGCGAGCTAAAATCTGATTCAAGATAGCTTTTGCGGAGGTTATCTTGGCACGATTGCTGATGGGAGATGCCGAGTGGGCATTTTTTGAACCCTTTGTGATGGCGGTTCG
>JBHJGS010000045.1:0-98212 GCA_050331575.1 Rhodothalassiaceae bacterium
GCTGAGAAAGGCCGCCGCCCGAACGGTCGACGACCTCTGGAACGCCATCGCACAATCCCTCGACGCCTTCACGCCAACCGAATGCGCAAACTTCTTCGCCGCTGCAGGATATGACCTGGATTAAACTGAATCGGCTCTAGCGCGTTGCCCGGCCTCACTGGCTCACCGTTGGTGAACACTGAGGCCGGAAGCAACACTCTGAACCTATGGACCAAAAGCAAAGCTGCTCGCGCCATAGACGGCGGGCATCGCTGCGGTGCGGTCAGCGCCGGGCGCGCCGCACCGCCGCGAGGCCGAGCAGAAGGAAGGCCGCCGACGCGGGCACCGGCACCAAGCTTGCCGCTGCTCGGTCGAAGACGATCTGTTGCGCGGCGGCGGTCAAGTGGATCGGATCGTAGAACAGCCGCTCCTCCGGATCGGGGCACACAGCTGGCACGCCAGGCACGACGCAGGGCTGAACCAGATCGGCCAGGAGCATATTGGAAAACACGTCGTCTTGCAGCGCCGCCAGGTCGAGCACCGAGATGTCCAAGCCCAGCCCGCTGCCCAGGCCGGCAAGACCCGCTTGCAGTGTGGTGTTGAACAGACTGCTCAACTGATCGCCCAGCATAATCGCCAACGGATCACCGCCGCGTTCAGGGAACAGCCCGACATTGGAGACATTGGCGACCAGGAACTGATCTGCGCCCGCCGCGGACAACACGCTGATACTACCCAAAATCGCATTCACCGTGTCCTGGATGTCTGCGGTCTCGCCAGCGACGCTGCCGGCGGCCAGGGCATCGTCCAGGCTCTCGCGCACGTCATTGCCGCCGATGTTGAACAGATACAGCGCATTGGGATCGGCGACGCCTGTGACCGTCTGATACAGCGCCAGTTGCGCGGCCAATGACGAGCCGCCTTCAATCGGATCGAGCGGATTTTCCGCCAGCGCCTCGGCCCCGCCGACAGCAAAATTGGTCTGCCCCGGCACCGGCACAACGGTGCCGGAGACGACGGTGATGGCAGGCGCAAAGGCGCTGCCGCTGCCGAACTCGATGTTCAGCCGATCCGCGTATGTCAGGCCATTGGTGAAGCGGCCATTGAAATAGCCCAAAGCGGCCGGCGCGGGATCTGCAAGACCCAGCCCCAAGGCGGCGGCTTGGGCGTTGCCGGGATCGACGGTGCTGTCGCCGAACACGGTGACGGTGGAGAACGGCACGGCTTCTATGCGCAGTGGCAAGAAGGCCAGCAAGGCTGCGGCGGCAGCCAGGCGAACCGGACCTTTCATCGGGCGCTCCCTATTGCGATTTCCTTTGCCTCAAGGATACGCCATTTGTGCCGCTGGCGCCACGGGCGAAAGCCGGTTTTGGCCTACGCCAGGGCGTTAGAGCAAAGTTGCTCGCCCCATAGCCGGCGGGCGATTTCATCCCATCAATCGCGATCCGCGATTGATCAGACCATGTTAACGCCGCTGCGCCTCGCAATCGGGATCCTGCTCTGGATCGCAGCGCAGGCTGCGTTCGATGGCCTCGCGCAAGGCCCGTCGCTCAATGTCATCATAGCCGCGTTCCAGCAGCTCCTCGGCATTGCGCTCGAATTGCGGCACCGTCTCGCGCATGCGCTCCAGCGCCCGCCGCGACCCCTCCTGGTCGCGCGCCCGGTCCCACAGATCCGGCCCGATGCTGGCCAACAGATCGGCTCCATAGGCCACCAGCGGCTGCAATTGCGCCTGCGCGATCCAATCCGGCTGGTCTTCCCGGTCGACCGCCAGGGTCAGGAGCAGATAGAGCAAGCAGATGCTGACGCCCCCAATCGCCAGACCGGCCAAAGCCCCCAGCGAGCGATCCAGGAAGCCGACCGGGCTGGAGCGGATGCCCGACCCGATCATATTCGCAATCAGGCGCAGCACGATCAGGCTGACCAGAAACAACAGCACAAGCGCGACAATGTCTGCGACAGCCGGCGCCTCGATCAGCGTGCGCATATAGTCAGCCGCCGGCTGAAACGCATAAAGCGTGATCAGCGCCGCCCCGATCCAAGCGGCGAAATTCAAGGCCATGGTGGAAAAGCCGCGGACCAGGCCGGTGATCAGCCCGAAGGCGGCCACGCCCAGCACGATATAGTCGAACAAGGTCAGCTCTTCCATTCGGCCACTCCTTCCTCGGCCCCGAGCAGGCCGACCAGCTCCGCGACCGCGTCCATCCGACACAAGGCGGTCTGCTGGCCGTCCAGCTTGCTGCGTGCCGGCAGATAGGCGCGCGCGAAGCCCAGTTTCAAGGCTTCCCTTAGCCGCGCTTCGGTATGCGCGACCGGCCGGACATCGCCGGACAGGCTGATCTCCCCGAAGAACACGCTTTCCGGCGGTGTCGGGCGGTCCGCCAGCGAACTGATCAGAGCTGCGGCGACGGCGAGATCAGCCGCCGGTTCGCTGATCCGCAAGCCGCCGGCAATGTTCAGATAGATGTCCGAGCCGGCCAGCCCCAAGCCGCAGCGTGCGTCCAGCACCGCCAGCACCATCGCCAGGCGCCCGGCATCCCAGCCCACCACCGTGCGCCGGGGATTGGCCGCAGGGGTTGGCGCGACCAGGGCCTGCACCTCAACCAAAACCGGTCGGGAGCCTTCGATCCCGGCGAACACAGCGGAGCCGGCAATGCGGTCGGATCGGTCGGACAAGAACAGGTCAGACGGGTTGCGCACCTCTGCCAGGCCGCGGCCGGTCATCTCAAACACGCCGATCTCGTCGGCCGGCCCGAAGCGGTTCTTGACGGCGCGAAGGATGCGAAACGGGTGGCCGCGTTCGCCTTCGAAATAAAGCACCGTGTCGACCATATGCTCCAGAACCCGCGGCCCGGCGATCTGGCCATCCTTGGTCACATGGCCGACCAGTATGACCGCGCAATGGCGAGATTTGGCGAATTGGATCAGCGCCTGGGCCGAGGCGCGCACCTGAGCAACCGTGCCGGGCGCGCTTTCCAGCGTCGGTACGGTGAGGGTCTGCACCGAATCCAGCACCACCACATCGGGCGGGCTGGTGCTTTCCAGCGTTGCAAGGATTGCATGGACATCTGCTGCAGCGGTCAGTGCCACATCCGCATGGCCCAGATCGAGCCGTTCGGCGCGCATCTGCACCTGTGCCTCGGCCTCTTCCCCGGAAATATAGACGCAGCGATGACCCTGAGCGGCCAGGCCCGCCACGATCTGCAACAAAAGGGTGGATTTGCCGATGCCCGGATCGCCGCCCAGCAGCAGTGCGGAACCCGGCACGAGGCCGCCGCCGACCGCCTGGTCGAATTCGGCAATGCCGGCGGGCAGGCGGGGCAGGGCGCGCCGATCCGGCTTCAGTCCGGTCAGTGACAAGCTGCGGGCGCGTCCGGCCGTCTTCAGGGGGCGCGCTGCAGCCTCTTCGGCAATGCTGTTCCAAGCGCCGCAAGCGTCGCATCGGCCCTGCCATTTGCTATACCGCGCGCCGCACCCTTGACAGGCATAAAGCAGAGAGGGTTTTGCCATCTAGATCAATGCCCTAGCCCAAACTCTTGCTGACGATCTCGAACAAATCGCGCGACAGGCCGGGTTGCGACTGCAAGCTATTAAGGCACGCCCGCATCTGGTCTGCGCGGTGCTCATCGAAGCGGCGCCAGCGGGTCAGCGGGGCAACCAGGCGCGCGGCGGTCTGGGGGTTGATCGGGTCCAAGGTCCGCAGCACCTCGGTGAGCAGCTCATAGCCTGCGCCATCCGCACTATGAAAGCGGATCTGATTGCCGTTGGCAAAGGCGCCGACCAAGGCGCGCAGGCGATTGGGATTCTTGATCGTGAAGGCCGGATGGTCCATCAGCCGGCGCACCTCAGCCAGGGTTTGCGGCCGGCTGGCCGTGGCTTGGGCGGCAAACCATTTGTCGATAACAAGGGCCTCCCGCTCAAAGCGCCTATAGAAATCCTTGATCACTTGCTCGCGTGCGGCGCTCTGGCTATCGACCAATAGATGGAAAGCCGCCAGCCGCTCGGTCATGTTGGCCGCATGCTCATAATGGCGTTCGATCTGTGGCAGTTGATCCTCGCCCGCGGCCGCCAAATACCCCAAGAGCACCCCGGCCAGGCGCCGAGCGCCACGGTCGTCCTGACCGCGCAAGGCCCGGTAGCGCTCGCTGACGCGGTCCAGATGGGCCTGGGCCAGGGTCTGGCGGACGAACCGGCGGGCTTCGAACAACCCGTCGACATCGACCACATTCATCTGCTGGCCAAGATAGATTTCGCTGGGCAGCACCAGCATTTCCGCGGCCAGGGCAGGGTCGAGGCTGGTCGTCTCCAACACCTGGCCGAATGCGTTGCACAACAGCGGGTCGACACGCATCGGACGCCCCGCGGCACGGTCAGCGACAGCGGCCATGATCACGCCGGCGCCGGCCTGCTGGCAGGCTTCCCATTTGGCAAACGCGTCGTCCTCATGCGCCATCAGGAAGATCCGGTCGCGCAGACTCAAGAAATCATCCAGCCGAACCGGGGCGGAAAAGCCGCGCAGCAGACTGGCCACCGGCCGGCTGCCGACATCGCCGAACACATAGTCCTGTTCGGCTTGGCGCAGATGCAGCAGCACGCCGCCATCGGGCAGCGTTTCGCCGTCACCTTCGATCAATGACACGTCCAGTTTCTCGCCATTCGGACCGAAGAGGGCGGCGTTAACCGGGATGTGCAGCGGCTGCTTGTGGGGCTGCCCCGGTGTCGGCTGGGTTTCTTGCGCCAAGCTCAAGTAATAGCGCTGGGTGTCGGCATCATAGTGGCCGCGCGCGGTCAGCGTCGGCGTTCCGGCTTGGCCGTACCAGAGCCGGAAATGTGCCAGGTCGCGCTTGGATGCCGCCTCCATCGCCGAGACGAAGTCCTCGCAGCGCACCGCCTGGCCGTCATGCCGGCGAACATATTCGTCAATGCCGGCGCGATAGGCCTCGGGCCCCAGCAGGGTGTGCAGCATGCGGATGACCTCCGCCCCCTTGTTGTAGACCGTGGCGGTGTAGAAGTTGTTGATCTCGATATAGCTGTCCGGTCGCACCGGGTGCGCCAGAGGGCCCGCGTCTTCGGGAAATTGGATCGCGCGCAGGGTGCGGACATCCTGGATGCGTTGGCGTCCGGGCGAGCCCATGGCGGCGGAGAATTGCTGGTCGCGAAACACCGTCAGCCCTTCCTTCAGGCTGAGTTGGAACCAGTCGCGGCAGGTGATGCGGTTGCCGGTCCAGTTATGGAAATATTCGTGCGCGACCACGCCTTCGATGCTGTCGAAATCATCGTCCGTGGCGGTGTCTGGGCTAGCGAGAACATATTTTGTATTGAACAGATTCAAAGACTTGTTCTCCATCGCGCCCATATTGAAATCCGCCACGGCGACGATGTTGAACTCGTCCAGGTCATATTCCAGGCCGTAGACCTGCTCATCCCACTGCATGGCGCGCTTCAGGCTGTCCATGGCGTGCCGGCATTTCGGCAGATCCTCTTCCACCGCCCAGATGCTCAGCTTGACGTTGCGGCCGGACCGCGTGGTGAAACGGTCTTGCAGCGGCGCCAGATCCCCGGCAACCAGGGCAAACAGATAAGACGGCTTCGGGAAGGGATCGACCCATACCGCATAGTGCCGGCCGCCGGGCAGGGCGCCGGCATCGACACAGTTGCCATTGCTCAACAAAACCGGAAAGCGCTCCTGATCGGCCTCCAGCCGCACCGTGTAGCGGGCCATCACATCGGGCCGATCGAGGAAGAAGGTGATGTGGCGGAACCCCTCTGCTTCGCACTGGGTCACCAAGGCCCGGTCGGACTGATACAGCCCCTCCAGCCGGGTGTTCGCAGCGGGGTGCACCTCCGTGACGATGGTCAACTCGAATCGATCGGGCACCTTGAGCAGAGTCAGGTGTTCGGCATCCCGGCGCATGCGGTTTGCCGGCCACACCGCGCCATTAACTTGAACGCCGTGCAAGGTCATATCGCGGGCGCCGTCCAGAACCAGATCCTCCGTGCCGCCGGCTTGACGGCGCATCTGGCTGGTGGCTGTGACGCGGGTTTTGCGGCTGTCTAGCTCAAAGCGCAGAGCAAGAGCATCGATGGCGAAGGCCGGCGGCTTGTAATCCTTCAGAAAGACCGGCTTGGGATCTTGTGTGTCCGCGCGCACGCTCATGGCCGAAACTCCGGCGGCTGGGCCAAGGTGGAGGGCTTGTCTTAAGCCCTTCCACGGGCCTTGCCAATGACGCGTGCCGGCCTATGGTGCGCGGGTCCGCCCGCCGCTCGCTTGTCCTTGCCCAGATGCCCGACCCGCGCTTGCTGATATTCCTGGTTTTCGTGAGTGTCCTCCTTTTGTTCATCTGGGGGCGGTTGCGCTATGACATGGTGGCGTTTTCGGCCTTGATGGCCTGCGTCCTGCTGGGCCTGGTGCCCGCGGACGCGGCCTTTGACGGCTTTGCCCATCCTGCGGTGGTCACTGTCGCGGCGGTTCTAGTCATTTCGCGCGGGCTGCAGACCTCCGGGGCCATCGATCGCATCGCGGAGCATGTCGTGCCCGCCAAGGCGGGCGCCCAGCGGCAAATCGGCCAGATGGCCGGCTTCGCCGCTGGATTGAGCGCGTTCATGAACAATGTTGGCGCGTTGGCCTTGCTGATGCCCGCGGCCATCGACGGCGCCCAGAAAGCCGGCCGCTCGCCCTCCTTGTTGCTGATGCCGCTCAGCTTCGCCTCGATCCTCGGCGGCTTGATCACGCTGATCGGCACGCCGCCCAATATCGTCATATCCGGCTTTCGCGCCGACGCGCTGGGCGAACCGTTTCGAATGTTTGATTTCGCGCCGGTTGGCCTGGCGGTGTTGGCGCTTGGCCTGCCTTATCTGGCCTTTGTCGGCTGGCGGCTTCTACCGGCGGAGCGGCGCGGCCGGTCGGCGCCGGACGAGTTGTTCAATATCGACGAATATGTTTGCGAGCTGACCGTTCCGGACGGCAATGATTGGATCGGCGAAACCCTGGCGGATTTGAGTTCCGTGGCGGAGAAGGCGGATGCGCGCGTGGCGGGCATCATCCGCGGGCGCAACAAGATCTTGCTGGTGCAGCGGCGCAATCGGCTGCGCGCCGGGGACATTCTGCTGCTGGAGGCCGATCCCGGCAGCCTGGACCGGTTTGCCCATGCCTCCGGCTTTCAGATCAGCGGCGAGGAGAAGGCCGGCCGTAGCCTGCTGTCGTCGGAGGCGACCACGTTGGTGGAGGCGGTGATCGCGCCGGACAGCCGGTTGGTTGGCCGGCGCGTCGGCTCCACCCGGCTGCGCGCGCGGTATGGCCTTAATCTGCTGGGTCTTTCCCGGCAAGGCCAGGCGATCCGTAAGCGGCTGAGCAGCGAGACCTTCCAGACCGGGGACATTCTGCTGATGCAGGCCGATCCCGATGCGGTTTACGATACATTGCAACGGCTGAATATGCTGCCCCTGGCGGGGCGCAACATCCAGTTCGGGCGGCGCGACCAGGCCTGGCTGGCGGTGGGCCTCTTCGGACTCGCCGTGGCGCTGGCGGCCTTCGGGCTGCTCGACCTGACCCTGGCGATGGCGCTGGCCGCCTTTGCCATGGTGGCGGGCCAAATCGTGCCGGTGCGCGAGGTTTATGATGCCATCGAATGGCCGGTGCTGGTGCTGATCGGGGCAATGATCCCGGTGGGCCAGGCGTTGGAGACCACCGGCGGTACCACGCTCATTGCTGACACCTTGCTGGATCTATCCGCCGGGGTGCCGGGCTGGATGATCCTGGGTCTGGTGCTGCTGGTGACCATGACCCTGTCTGACATTATGAACAACGTCGCCACCGCGGTTGTGATGGCGCCGGTCAGCCTGGCCATGGCCGAGGGGCTGAACGCCAATCCCGATGCCTTCCTGATGGCCGTGGCGCTCGGCGCGTCCTGTGCGTTTCTGACCCCCATCGGGCATAAGAACAACGCCTTGGTGATGGGCCCGGGGGGATATCGCTTCG
This sequence comes from Rhodothalassiaceae bacterium, assembly GCA_050331575.1. Taxonomy (GTDB): domain Bacteria; phylum Pseudomonadota; class Alphaproteobacteria; order Sphingomonadales; family Rhodothalassiaceae; genus JBHJGS01. The sequence goes on from JBHJGS010000045.1 coordinate 7,958, forward strand.
GTGACTATTGGCGTGTCGGTCTGCCCCTGGAGGCGGCCATCTTGGTGGTGGGTCTGCCGGCCATCTTGGTCTTTTGGGGGCTGTAAGCCGGGCACGGCCGCCGGCGCTCCGGCGGCATCACAGGCTCTGGCCCCGTTGCGGGCGCGGTTGACGGTGCTGCCGCATTGCACCGCGGAGACGGCTGCCGCAAACTGTCACCACAGGGAAAAGGGCTCAGACTATGACACGCACGGCGATCATCGGCGCAGGCTCCAGCGGTATCACCATGGGAAAGGCCTTGAAGGAACGCGGCCAGGCCTTTGATATCTATGAGAAATCCGATCGCATCGGCGGCAATTGGGTGTTCAAGAACAAGAATGCCATGTCCTCGGCCTATCGCTCGCTGCACATCAACACCTCGCGCGACAAGATGTGCTACTCCGATTTCCCGATGCCCGCGGACTATCCGGACTATCCCCATCACGAGCAGATCGCTGCCTATTTCGACGCCTACGCCGACCATTTCGGCGTGCGCGACCATATCCGCTTCAACTGCGCCGTTGAGACGGCTGAGCGGCGAGGGCAGGGCTGGCGGCTGACCTTGGCGGACGGCACATGCGCGGATTACGACCATCTGTGCGTGGCCAATGGCCATCATTGGAGCCCGCGCTGGCCGGACCCGGCCTATCCGGGCGCCTTTGACGGCGCGCAGATCCATTCCCACGATTATATCGACCCGCACGACCCGGTGGCGATGGTCGGCAAGCGCGTGCTGATCGTGGGCTTCGGCAATTCGGCACTGGATATCGCCTGCGAGCTGGGCCATCGCGGCGTGGCGGCGCAATGTTATGTTTCGGTGCGTCGCGGCTATTGGGTGATGCCGCGCTATTTCGGCTCAAGCGTGCTGGATGCCGATTTCCCGCATCCGGCAGAGGATCCGCCCCTGTGGCAGCGCGTGCTGCCACGCGCCTGGCAGATGTGGCTTTTGCAGAAGAAGATCGAGATGGTCGCCGGCCGGCCGGACCGGCACGGCCTGCCCAAGCCCGATCCGTTCGGCTCGACGCATCCCGCGATCAGCCAGGACATCTATAACCGCATCGGCTCCGGCGACGTCATCATCAAGCCCGGCATCGAGCGGCTGACCGGGCAGGGGGTGCGCTTCACCGACGGCACACAAGAGGACATCGACGCGATCATCTGGGCCACCGGCTATCAGATTCGCTTTCCGTTCCTGGATGAAACCGTGATCGACACCCGCGACAATGATGTGGCGCTGTGGAAACGCATCATCGAGCCGGACCAGCCCAATCTCTATTTCATCGGCCTGATCCAGCCGCTCTGCGCGATCATGCCGATTGCCGAGCAGCAGGCGGTGCTGGTCGCTGACCTGATCGCCGGGCGCTATGCCTTGCCGCCGGTGCAGCAGATGAAGGCCGAGCGCGACGCCATGCACGCGCGCATCAAGTCCCACTATGTGCCCTCAGCCCGGCACACCATCCAGATCGACTGCCCAGAATACACCTTCGACCTGCGCCGCGAACTGAAACGCGGCCGGCAGCGGGCAAAGACGCAGAGCCGCACCAGCCAACCAGTCGCGGCAGAATAAGCCAAGCAACAGCAGCCTCATGAGCGAGCGCCGATCGCATGTGCGTGGCACCTCAAATTTCTCGCATAATATATATTATGATAAATTATTCTGAGTGCGCCGGCTTATGGCTGGGCGATGTGTTGTGCGGCTTGGACGAGGCTTTGGCTGTGCGTCACGAGTTCCAGGCCGCCGACGGCGCCGTGGCCGGGAACGACATGGACCGCCTGCCCGAAGCGCGCCGCGACATTGGCGAGGCTGGTATGCCATTGGTCCAGATGGGCGTCGGCCAGATTGCCCAGGCTGTGGGCTTGGCCGGACCGGATCAGGCAGCCGCCGAACAGAATGCGCCGGTCTGGCAGATAAAAGACGCTGTTGCCAATGCTGTGCCCCGGCCCGGGATAGAAAAGGATGATCGTGAGGCCATCGAAAACCAGGCTCTGTTCGGTGGCGTCGACCAAACGCTTTGGCAGCGGCAGCCCGTGCCGTCTGGACCACCACTTGGGTCGGCCCTTCCACGATCAGGCCATTGCAGGGAAACACGCCCCAGCCGGGCACCGTGATGTGGCTGATATGCCGCCAGACCCCCTCGCCCATCGGCATCACGGCGAGGGGCGGCAGATCATCCGCGGCCCGGGCGCCCACCGAGGCGATCAGCAGTCCCAAAACGGCCGCCGCGATCGCGCGCGTCAACTTTCTCCATCCTCGGGCTCGGACACCAGCAGGATCAGCCGGGTGCGATTGTCCTCGCCATCAGCGCCCAGCCGATCGAACGGCAAGGCGAGATCGGCCCGGCCGTCGCCGTTCAGATCCTCTGCCAGAAAGTCTTGGCCATTGCGTGGCACGTCGACGTCGAATACGCGGGCGGAGCGATCGAAACCGGTGCCGGTGTTGCGGTACAGCTTCACCTCGTCATCGCCGTCAGAAACCATCAGGTCCTTCAGCCCGTCGCCGGTGAAGTCGGCGGCGGCGACCAAGGGGGCGGTGGAATTACCACGCGACAGATCGAAATCGATGGATAAGTCCCGTTCCACCAGCGGCTCTTCCGCAAAGCGTTCCGCCTCGGTGATGGCGTGGATGCGCAGCTTCAGGGTCGTCGCCCCTGTCAAAAGAGCGGCCACGACCCGGCGCAGGCCCAGCCGAACCCCGCCGATTCCCAGATCCTTGGCGCCGTTCCCATCTAGATCAACCAGTTCTGCCTGCGCGCCGAATCCCTCGACGCTCAATTCGCCGGACGAATCGGCAGAAAAGCGCAATCGACCACCGCTTAGCCTTCCGGGATAAAGCGCGTAACGCGTCATACGATCAAACAGGCCCTCGGCCCTGTCGGTCTCGGTCAGAATATCAACGATGCCATCGCCGGCGATGTCTTCCAGTGCGAGCATCCAGGTGAACTGGAAGTCACTCTGATCGCTGCTGTCCTCGTTCGCCTTGTTGGTTTCCGCCCAGCTATTGCCGGACAGCGGCATGGGCAGGGCGATTTCAATCGGCTCGTTTAGAAATCCTTCGGCCATGGCTTCGAAGACCAGCAAGGTGAAATCCCGCCTTACCAGCAAATCCGGCCGGCCGTCGCCGGTCGCGTCGCCGGAATAAACCGGATAGTTGGTATAGACCACATCATCGAAACTGCCGCGCCGCCGCGCCGGGACGGGCAAGTCCGCCACGGGTGTAAAGGCACCATCACTTTGCTGCACGAACACCCGTAGCTGCTGGAAATCCTGCACCAGCAGGTCGGCCAGACCGTCACCCGTAAGATCTTTGGCGAAATCGTCCCGAAGAAAGGCCGGGCTGCCGGGCAAGCGATAAAGCGATGTGGTGCGCGCAACCAGGTCCGCCCCCTGCCCCGCGTCGCGATACACGCCTTCAGGCGCAAGAAAAAACAGGGCCTGGCCGTCAGGCACGGCACCCAGATCGTAATACAGCGCCGCCTCCGGCATGGTCAGGCTCAGCTGCGGGGTTAGGCCGCGCCGGTCAACCGCGTAGAAATCGAACTGTCGCTGCTCGTCCCGCCGCGTCGGCACCATCAGCCAGGCACCGGACCGGTCCGGCAGGCGCATGGCCGCCAATGGCCCATGCACCGGCGTGCTTAGGCGTTGATCAACGATCCTGAGCCCCTGCCCCATGGCCGCTGCCGAGGCGATCAGCCCCAGCGCCAAAAACCCGACTGCCGCGCGCATGCCGCCTCCACCTGTCACACTTGGCCAAGCTATGGCATGGCCGCCCCGCTGCCGGCCAGCGGCAAGACGTCCATGCCGTTGCCCCACCGCATGCCCGCCTTCCAAGGGGCGAGCAATTTAGATCGTGGCGGCGTAGGCCTCCACCTCCTCCGGCGTGCCGACGCTGGTGATCGCCAGGTCCCGATCGATGCGCTTGACCAGGCCGGCCAGCACCTTGCCGGACCCCAGCTCCGCCACCTGCTCGATGCCCCAGCCGCGGAACTGCGCCACCGTCTCTCGCCAGCGCACCATGTGGGTCACTTGGGCGACCAGCAGCTCCCGGATCTGCTCGGGCTCGGTGACGGGATGGGCGGTGACATTGGAGATGATCGGCACTACCGGCGCTGACAGGACCACCTGGCTCAGCGCCTCGGCCATATCCTCAGCGGCCGGCTGCATCAAGGCGCAATGGAAGGGCGCGGAGACCGGCAGGGGCATGGCCCGCTTTGCGCCTTGCTCCTTGGCCAGGGCAATGGCTCGGTCCAGCGCGGCGGTGTCGCCAGAGAGGACCACCTGGCCGGGCGCATTGTCATTGGCGCAGGCGCACACCCCCATCTGAGCCGCCGCCTCGGCGATCTCTTCCACGGTGTCGAAGTCCAGCCCCAGGATCGCCGCCATGGCACCCTGCCCCACCGGCACGGCCCGCTGCATCGCCTGGCCGCGGCGCTTCAACAGGCGCGCAGCGTCGCTCAGGCTTAGGCTGCCGGCAGCGGCTAGGGCGGTATATTCGCCCAGGGAATGGCCGGCCAGATGGCTTGTCACGGTCTCAACCCGATGGCCGCCGGCCGCCAGCACCCGCACCACCGCCAGGCTCACCGCCATCAAGGCGGGCTGGGCATTTTCGGTCAGCCGTAGATCCTCCTCCGGGCCCTCGCGCATCAGCCGGAACAGATGTTGCGACACCGCCTCATCGACTTCCTGGAACACCTCGCGGGCCTCGGCATAGGCCTCGGCCAGGGCCTGGCCCATGCCCACCGCCTGGCTGCCCTGGCCCGGAAAGATCCACGCGACGCTCATGCTGCCCCTCCGCTGGTTTGTCGTGCATCTGTCTGCGGGCTATGGGCGAGAATGCCGGCCCGGGCAAGGCCCCGTGCGGCTTGTTGCACCATGGCCACAGAGTTTGGAAAACGCCCGTTCAGTTTTCTGCAAAAGCATTTACCTGCGTGACAGGCCTGTGACAGCGGGCTAGCGTCTTCCTGTCGCCGCGCACGGTCATAAACAGAACAATCCGTGCAACCCGGTTCAGGGAGGGCAATAAAAATGCAGCGCTAACAATAGGCGTGACGATTTTTCGGATTAGCAGGGCTTCGGCCCTGCTTTTCTTTTTTATGCGTGGCGAAATTGCCACATCAAGGCGACCGGCCGAACAAGCTCCGCAAGCTGAACCCGCCAAAAACCACCGCTGCGGCGTAGGCCAAGGTCAAAGCGATGGCGATCGCCGTGGCGATCAGCGCCTTGCGGCGAAGGCGCGGGCGCACTGGGGCTCCCTCCTCTCCGCCGAAGCCCGGATCCTGGTCGGCTTCGGCGTGGGATTGGTTGCCGATCGGCAGCAGGGTGAAGAAGGCCAGCCACCAGCTCAGGGTGAACACTACCAAGAGCGTGGCGACGTTCATGGCCGCTCAGGCCTGTTCCAGCTCGATCAATGTGCCGTTGAAGTCCTTCGGGTGCAGGAACAGCACCGGCTTGCCATGAGCACCGATCTTCGGGTCGCCATCGCCCAGGATGCGCGCGCCTTCGGCGACCAGCCGGTCTTTGGCGGCGTGAATGTCGTCCACCTCATAACAGACATGGTGGATACCGCCGGCGGCGTTCTTGGCGAGGAAATTGGCGATCGGCGACCCCTCGCCCAGCGGCTGCAGAAGCTCGATCTTGGTATTGTCCAGGCTCACGAACACGGTGGTGACGCCATGGTCGGGCTGATCCTCCGGCGCGGAGACCTCAGCGCCCAGAATGTCGCGATACTGCCGGGTCGCCGCCTCCAGGTCCGGCACGGCGATGGCGACATGGTTCAAGCGGCCGATCTTCATTCATCCTCCTCCAGTCTGAGCACCCGCACATCCACCACGACATTCTTGCCCAGCATGCGCCGGCACAGGCGGCGGGCGGCAATCCGCACCGCCTCACGCACGGCAGTGTCGTCTTCCCGCTCCCGCCGGCGCAAGCCCTCCAGGGCCTCCTCTACGGTTTCCTCTAGCACGGTCTCGAAACTGCCCTGGCGGGTATAGGCCGGCACCCCGCGGATAATCAGCTCCGGCGGACCGATCGGCTGGCCCTGCTCGTCCAGCAGCAAAATCACGCACAGATGCCCGTCCTCGGCAATCTTGCGCCGTTCGGACACGCCGATATCGGTCATCGGCACCAGCTTGATGCCATCCAGGATCAGGCAGTCGGTGATCACCTCGTCGACCAGGCGCAAGCCCCCCGGCGCCAGCCTCAGCGCGCGGCCGTTGCGCGCGGCCTCCGCCGCCATGCCCAGGGAGCGGGCGAAGGCGGCATGTTCCTTGACGTGATGGCGTTCGCCATGCACCGCCACCACCATCTGCGGCTTCAGCCAGCCATAGAGCCTTTCCAGCTCCGGTCGGCCGGGATGGCCGGAGACATGCACGAAGGCGTCCCGCTCGGTCATCACCTGGATGTCCTGCTCGGCCAAGAGATTGACCAGATTGCCGACCTCGCGCTCATTGCCCGGGATGATCTTGGAGGAAAAAATCACCAGATCGCCGGCGCTCAGATGCAACGCGCGATGGTCGCCGCGCGCCAGCCGCGCCATCGCCGCGCGATGCTCGCCCTGGCAGCCGGTGCACGCGATCAGCACCCGCGATTTCGGCAACCGGCCGACCTCATCCATGTCGATCGGGTCGGGCAGATCGGCCAGATAGCCGGTGTCGCGGCCGATACGCCAGATCCGGTCCATCGACCGGCCGGCCAGCGCCAATTGGCGGCCGGTGGCCTTGGCGACCTCGGCGATCGAGCGCAGCCGCGCGGTGTTGGAGGCAAAGGTGGTGATGACCACCCGGTTCGGGGCCTTGGCGACGATCTCGCCCAGACTATCCTTGACCGGCTGTTCCGAGCCGGAGGGCTTCTTGTTGAAGATGTTGGTGCTGTCGCCGACTGCTGCCAGCACCCCGTCCTGGCCGATCTGCTCCAGGCGTTGGGGCGGGCTGGGCACACCGATCTGCGGCTGATCGTCGAACTTCCAGTCACCGGTGTGGAAGACACGGCCGTGGCGGGTCTTGATCAGCAGGCTGTGCGCTTCGGGGATGGAATGCGCCATCGGCACATAATCGATATGAAACGGCCCCAGATCCACCGGCGTGTCCGGCGCCACGACGGTGAGCGAAACCTGGCCCAACAGCTGCGCCTCCTCCAGCTTTTCCCGGATCAACTCGGCGGTGAAGCGGCTGGCGAAGATCGGGGCCTTCAGTCGCGGCCATAGATGCGGCAGCGCGCCGATATGATCCTCATGGCCGTGGGTGATGACAATGCCAAGCAGATCCTCGTGGCGTTCCTCGATGAAGCCGGGGTCGGGAAAGATCAGGTCGACGCCGGGCAGGCCAGGGCCGGCAAAGGTCATGCCGCAATCGACCATGATCCATTTGCCGTCCAGATGATAAAGCGCCATGTTCATGCCGACTTCATCGGTGCCGCCCAGCGGCAAGAAAACCAGATCGTTGTGGGAAAAGCCGGGCAAGTCGCTCATGAAGCGGCCCGATTATGGTCGTAGATCAAGCGAAGTCCATGCATGGTCAAATCCCTGTCCACCAGATCGATGCGGTCGGTCCGGTTGTTGAAGACGCCGGCCAGGCCACCGGTGGCCAAAACCCGCATATCCGGCGAGTGCTCGGCTTTCAGCCGCGTCACCAGCCCCTCGATCAGGCCGACATAGCCCCAGAACACGCCGGATTGCATGGCCTCCTGGGTGGTCAGGCCGGTGACCCGGTTGGTCTTGGGTTCGGCCACGGCAATGCGCGGCAGCTTGGCCGCGGCGGCATGCAGTGCCCGCAGCGACAGATTGATCCCCGGCGCGATCACCCCGCCCAGATACGCCCCGCCCTGCCCGACGATATCGAAGGTCGTGGCGGTGCCGAAATCGATGATGATCAGCGGCGCGCCATACAAGCGGTCGCCCGCGACCGCATTGACCAGGCGATCCGCGCCGACCTCGCCGGGATTGGGCACGCGGACCTCAACGCCCAGCTCACAGCCGGTCTCGCCCACGACCAACGGCTCGCAGCGGAAATAGTCCCGGCACAAGCGGTCCAGATGCCACAGGGTCGGCGGCACTACCGTGGCGATGATCGCACCGGTGATGGCGCCGGCCTCGATGTCGTACAGCCGCATGAGCTGGGAGATCCAGACCATATATTCGTCTGACGTGCGCTGTTCCTCGGTGGAAATGCGCCACTGCTTAACGATCGTGTCGCCGTCGAACAGGGCGAACACGGTGTTGGTATTGCCGGCGTCGATGGCGAGCAGCATAGGCGGGGCGACGGTCCTTCAGCCGACCTAGAAACCGAAGCCGGCGGCGGCGGCCTGGGCGGCCTGGCCCAGCGGCGCCAGCAACAGAAGACACAGCGGCGAATTGATCAGGGTGCTGCTGAGGATGACGCTGCCAACGGCGCGGTCCTCACCCCGCTCAAACGCCGCGGCCGGTTCGGAGAAATACATCAGCCGGACGATATTGATATAGTAGAAGGCCGCGACCACGGAACTGACCAGGCCGATCACCGCCAGCCACCACAGGCCCGCCTCCACTGTGGCGATGAAGACATAATATTTGCCGAAAAAGCCGAACAGCGGGGGGATGCCAGTCAACGAGAACATCAAGATCAGCATGGCCAGCGCCATCGACGGATGGGTCTGCGCCAGGCCGGCCAAATCGGCGATGTCTTCCGAATAGCCTTCCTTGCGACGCATCGACAGGATGATCGCGAACGTGCCGGCGGTCATGGTCAGATAAATTGCCATATAGATGGCGACAGCGGCCACGCCTTGTTCGGTTCCGGCGGCCAGGCCGCACAGGGCATAGCCCATATGCGCGATGGAGGAATAGGCCATCAGCCGCTTGATATTGGTCTGTCGCAGCGCTGCGAAAGCGCCCAGCACCATGGAGGCAATCGCCAGCAGAATGACCAGCTGCTGCCACTGCGCCACCATGCCGCCGAACGGACCCATCAGCACCCGCACCATCAACGCCATGGCGGCGATCTTCGGCGCCCCGGCGAACAGGGTCGTCACCGGCGTCGGCGCGCCCTCATAGGCATCCGGCGTCCACATGTGAAACGGCACGGCGGACAGCTTGAAGGCCAGGCCGGCGACCAGGAACACCATGCCAACGAGCAGCCCGATATTGCCGCTTTCGACGGCCTGGCCAGCAGTAAGTGCGACCCCGGTGAACAAGGTGGTCCCGGAAAAGCCGTAGATCAGCGACACGCCGTAGAGCAGCAGGCCCGAGCTCAACGCGCCGAGCACGAAATATTTCAGCCCCGCCTCGGTGGAGCGCAGACGGTCGCGGTTGAAGGCGGCCAGCACATAGACCGACAGGCTCTGCAACTCCAGGCCGACATACAGTGCCAGCAGATCATTGGCTGAGACCATCATGAACATCCCCAGCATGGCCAGCAGCACCAGCACCGGAAACTCCATATGGTCCAGCCCGCGTCGGGTCAGATAGTTCCGGCCCATGCTGAGCGCGGTCAGCGTGCCGACAAGCACGGCGATCTTCATAAACACGGCGAAGGCGTCGACCAGGAAGCGGCCGTTGAAGCTGCTGCTGGGCACATCCACGCCCAGGATCGCGATCAGCGCCAGGATCATGACGCCATAGGCGCCGCGCCACACCAGCATCTTGGCGGATTTGCCGGCATAGACGCCGACCATCAGCAACACCATCGCGCCAATTGCCAGCACCAGTTCCGGAATGACCGGGCTCAGATCCAGCATCAGTCATCCTCCTCAAGCGCGGCCTCAGCGGCCTGGACCGGCGCGGCGTCTTGTTGCTGACGGGCGATGGCGGCCCGATGATTGTCCAACAGGCGGGCGACCGCCGGGCGCATTGGCTCCAGAAACAGATTGCCATTGACCCCCATCAGCAGCACCACCCCGGCCAACGGCGCCAGGATCAGCCGCTCCCGCCCGGACAGATCAAGCATTCCGCGCAGATCGTCCTTCTCCAGCGGGCCAAAAATCACTCGGCGGTACAGCCACAACATATAGGCCGCGCTCAGGATGACGCCGATCGCGGCGATGAAGGCGACGGTGGAGCTGAACCGGTAGGCGCCCAGGAGCGCCAGAAATTCGCCGATGAAACCGCTGGTGCCCGGCAGGCCGATGGAGGCAAAGGTGAAGATGGCGAAAAACACCGCATAATGCGGCATGGTGTTGGCCAGCCCACCATAGCGCGCAATCTCGCGGGTATGCAGCCGATCATAGACCACGCCGACGCACAGGAACAGCGCACCGGAAACAATGCCGTGGCTGACCATCTGGAAGATCGCCCCTTCGATGCCTTGGGGATTCAGCACGAACAGACCCATGGTGACGAAGCCCATATGCGCCACCGAGGAATAGGCAATCAGCTTTTTCATGTCGGTCTGGGCCAGCGCAACCAGCGAGGTGTATACGATCGCGATCAGCGACAGCGTAAAGATCAGCCAGCCGAGCTCGACCGAGGCCACCGGGAACATCGGCAGGGAAAACCGGATGAAGCCATAGCCGCCCATCTTCAACAGCACGCCGGCCAGCAGCACCGAGCCGGCGGTGGGCGCCTCCACATGCGCGTCCGGCAACCAGGTATGCACCGGCCACATCGGCATCTTCACCGCAAAGGAGGCGAAGAAGGCCAGCCACAGCCAGGTTTGCACAGCCGGATCGAACATATGCGTCATCAGCGCCGGAATGTCCGACGTGCCGGCATCGACGATCATGTAGAACATCGCCACCAGCATCAGCACCGAGCCCAGCAGCGTGTAGAGAAAGAATTTGAACGAGGCATAGATGCGTCGCGCCCCGCCCCACACGCCGATGATCAGAAACATCGGGATCAGGCTGGCCTCGAAGAACAGATAGAATAACACCAGATCAAGCGCGCAGAACACGCCGATCATCAGTGTCTCCATCACCAGGAAGGCGACCATATAGTCCCGCACCCGGTGGGTGATGCTGTCCCAGCTGGCCAGGATGCAGAAGGGCATCAGGAAGGCCGATAGAACGACCAGCAGCACCGAGATGCCGTCAACACCCAGGCTATAGCTGAACAAGCCGCCGAAGATCCCGTCCTGGCGTTCAACGAACTGGAAGTCCGCGCTGCTGACATCGAACTGCCACCACAGCAACAGCGCCAGGGCCAGGTTGATCAGCGTGGCATAAAGGGCGGTGTAGCGGATGTTGCGCTCCACCAGGTCGCGCTTGCCGTTCAGGGTCAGGATCGTGCCGGCCGCAACCAGCGGGATCAGCAGCATGATGGATAAGATCGGCCAATCGATCATGGCTCAGCCCCCTCGCGCCAGGATCAGCAGATAGGCGATGGCGCCCACCACGCCCACCAGCATGGCGAAGGCATAGTGGTAGAGAAAGCCGGACTGAACCGAGCGGGTGCGCTGGCCCGCGTCCAGCACCGTTTGCGCCACACCGTCAGGGCCATAGCCGTCGATCGTCTTCTGGTCGCCGCGGACCCAGAAAAACCGCCCCAGCCAGCCTGCCGGTCGCACGATCGCCCACTGATAGACCTCGTCGAAATACCAGCGGTTCATCAAAAAGGCGTAGAGCCCCCGGAAGGTGCCGGCAATCGCTGAGGAGGTGCCCGGCCGCAGGATATAGGCGAACAGCGCCATCACAAAGCCGCCCAGCATCATCAGCGTCGGCAGCCATTTCACAAGGGTCGGCACATGATGTGCCTCGTCCAGAATATCGCCCTCCGCCGTGACCAACGCGCCTGCCCAGAAATGCAGCCGATCATGGCCCACGAACGGGCCGTAGAAGACAAGACCGGCCAAGACCGCGCCCAGCGCCAGGATCCCCAGCGGGATCAGCATCACCGGCGGGCTTTCATGCGCATGATCATGGGCGGAGGGATCGCCGCGCGGCGCGCCCTCAAAGGTCAGGAACATCAGCCGCCAGGTATAAAAGCTGGTCATCAGCGCCGCCACCACGGTCAGGATCGCCGCGAACAGCGTGGCCGGGGCATGGCTGGCAACGATGCTCTCGATGATGATGTCCTTGGAATAGAAGCCAGCAAAGCCCACCAGGCCGGGGATGCCCAGCCCGGTCAGCGCCAGCGTGCCGATCAGCATCATCGCCCAGGTCACCGGGATCTTCTTGCGCAGCCCGCCCATGCGCTTCATGTCCTGCTCATCATGCAGGGCATGGATCACGCTGCCGGCGCCGAGAAACAGCAGCGCCTTGAAAAAGGCGTGGGTGAACAGGTGAAACACCGCCGCGCCATAGGCGCCCACCCCCAGGGCCGCGAACATATAGCCCAGCTGGGAACAGGTGGAATAGGCGATCACCCGCTTGATGTCGGTCTGCACCAGGCCGATGGTGGCGGCAAAGAAGGCCGTGGCCGCGCCGATCACCGTCACTACGATCAGGGCGTCAGGAGCCGCCTCATAAAGCGGGCTCATCCGCGCGATCAGAAACACGCCCGCGGTGACCATGGTGGCGGCATGGATCAGCGCGGACACCGGCGTCGGCCCCTCCATGGCGTCCGGCAGCCAGGTGTGCAGGAACAGCTGGGCGGATTTGCCCACGGCCCCGACGAACAGCAGAAGCGCGATGGTGGTCAGCGCGGGGACCGAAACGCCCAGAAACTCAAAGCGCGCATCAGCGACCGCGTCGACATTGGCAAAAATGATGTCGAGCTGCACGCTGCCGAACAGCACGAAGGTGGCGAAAATGCCCAGGGAGAAGCCGAAATCGCCGACCCGGTTGACCACAAAGGCCTTGATCGCCGCGGCATTGGCGCTGGGTTTCTTGAACCAGAAGCCGATCAGCAGATAGCTGGCCAGGCCGACCCCTTCCCAGCCGAAGAACATCTGCACCAGATTGTCCGCCGTCACCAGCATCAGCATGGCGAAGGTGAACAAGGACAGATAGGCGAAAAAGCGCGGCTTGTCCGGATCGTGGCTCATATAGCCGATGGAATACCAATGCACCAGTGCGCTGACGCCGTTGACCACAACCAGCATGACCACGGTCAAGGTGTCGATCTTCAAGGCCCAGTCGACCACCAGATCCCCGGAGGCAAACCAGGTGAACAAGGTGATGGTGCGAAACGCCTCGGCATGGCCCGCGGTGGTGGCCCAGGCGATGACCGACAAGAGGGCGGAGACGCTGACCAGAACCGAAGGCAATATCATCGCCGGCTGGTCGCCGATGCGCCGGCCGAACAGGCCCGACACAAGGAAGCCCAGAAGCGGCAAAAAGACGATCAATTGATAGAGCATGCCGCTTACCCCTTCATGGAGTTGATTTCTTCCACGTCGATGCTGCCGCGGTTGCGGAAGAACACCACGAGGATGGCCAGCCCGATCGCCGCTTCCGCCGCCGCCACGGTGAGCACGAACAAGGCGAAGATCTGGCCGGTCAGATCGCCCAGATAGGCAGAGAAGGCGACCAGATTGATGTTCACGGACAACAGCATCAACTCCACGGACATCAGGATGATGATGACATTCTTCCGGTTCAGAAAGATGCCGAACGTGCCGATGGCAAACATGAGGGCGGCGACCGTCAGATAGTGACCAAGGCCGATGTCCATGGGCTTTCCTCTTAAACAGACGGACCGGGCGTCAGATGCCCTCGCCCACCTTGACCTTTTTCACTTCGACCGCCTGATCGCGCGTGCGCGCCACCTGGTCAGGGACACTCTGCTTTTTGGCGCCTTCCCGGCTGCGCAGTGTCAGCACAATGGCGCCGATCATGGCGACCAGCAGGATCAGGCCGGAAGCCTGAAAGATGTATAAAAACTCGGTATAGATCAGCGTGCCCAACGCGCGGGTGTTGCTCATGCCGGCGGCTTCCAGCGGTGCCGCGGCCGGGCGGATCAGCTCCGGCGTGCGCACAGCAGCGCCGATCACGATGACCAGTTCCGCGATCAGGGCTGCCCCCACCGCCAGCGCGATCGGCACATAGGCAACCACGCCCTTGCGCAGGCGCTGGAAATTCACGTCCAGCATCATCACCACGAACAAGAACAGCACCGCGACCGCGCCGACATAGACGATGACCAGGAGCATCGCGAGGAATTCCGCGCCCAGCAGCAGGAACAGCCCGGCCGCATTGAAAAAGGCCAGAATCAGGAACAGCACCGAATGCACCGGATTGCGCGCCGCCACCACCAAAACCGCTGACAGCAGCATCACCGTGGACAGCATGTAAAAGACGATGTCGGCAATCAGCATGCGGCTGGTCCAGACTATACCGGCCCCGTTGGTGTGCCGGCGGAAGGGATGGTCGTGATCGCTCGGCGGGGCAGCCCCCCGCTGATGCGTTGCGCCGGCTGTTTAGCGATAGGGCGCGTCGGCTGCAAGATTGGCAGCGATCTCCGCCTCCCATCGGTCGCCATTGGCAAGCAGGCGGGCCTTGTCATAGAGCAATTCTTCGCGGGTTTCCGTGGAGAATTCGAAATTCGGCCCTTCCACGATGGCGTCCACCGGGCAGGCCTCCTGACACAAGCCGCAATAGATGCATTTCACCATGTCGATGTCGTAGCGCGTGGTCCGGCGCGAACCGTCCTCGCGCGGTTCAGCCTCGATGGTGATCGCCAGTGCTGGGCAGATCGCCTCGCACAGCTTGCACGCGATGCAGCGCTCCTCGCCATTGGGATAGCGCCGCAGCGCATGCTGGCCACGGAAACGCGGCGACAGCTTGCCCTTCTCATAGGGGTAATTGATCGTGGTCTTGGGCTTGAACATATAGCTGAACGTCAAGGCCATAGCCTTGAGAAATTCCAGCAAAAACAAGCTCTTAAAGGTTCGATCCAGATAAGCCATGTCAAAGCGCTCCAACACCTGGTGCGCCGGGATCGCCAATCAGCTTGGCAAGGGCTGCGTAGAACACCAGGAAGAACAGGGACAGGGGCAGAAACACCTTCCAGCCCAGGCGCATCAGCTGGTCATAGCGGTAACGCGGCACCGTCGCCTTGACCCACGCGAACACGAAGAACAACAGGCAGATCTTCAAGAACAGCCAGATCGGCCCGGGCAGAAAGGCCAGAAACGGCGCCGGCGGCAACCATCCGCCCAGAAACAGCACCGAGGTCAGGGCGCACATCAGCAGGATGTTGCCATATTCGCCCAGCCAGAACAGCGCAAAGGCCATGGACGAATATTCGGTCTGATAGCCGGCGACCAGCTCCGCTTCGGCCTCGGGCAGGTCGAACGGCGGGCGGTTCGTCTCCGCCATGGCCGAGATCAGGAACAGCACGAACACCGGAAACAGCGGAAAGATGTGCCAATTCCAGATCCAGCCGGCCTGATTGAACACAATGGCATTCAGGTTCAGCGAATTCACCCACACCAGAACGCACACCAGGATGAAGCCGATCGACACTTCGTAGGAGACCATCTGCGCCGCCGATCGCAGCCCGCCCAGAAAGGCATAGCGGGAATTCGACGCCCAGCCGGACATGATCACGCCGTAAACGCCGAGCGACGACATCGCCAGCACATAGAGCACGCCGACATTGATATCCGCAAACACCAACTCCGGGCTCCACGGGATCACCGCCCAGCCCATCACCGCCAGGGTGAAGGTGATCACAGGCGCCAGCAGAAACACCGCCTTGTTGGCGCTGGCCGGGATGATGGTTTCCTTGATCATCAACTTCAGCGCATCGGCGAAGGATTGGAGGAGCCCGAACGGGCCCACCACATTGGGTCCGCGCCGCAACTGCATCGACGCCCAGATGCGCCGGTCCGCATAAACCGCATAGGCTACGCTGAGCAGCAAGAGCGCGATGAACAGAATGATGCCGGCCATCTTCATGGCGATGATGGCGGCCGCCTCATTCAGCCCAAGGCCCTGGAAAAAGCGCAGAACCGCCTCAGCCATGGGTGCCGGTTTCCTTCCCGTTTTCCGCCTTCAGCGCGCTGCACTCCGCCATGATCACCGAGGCGCGCGCAATGGCGTTGGTCTGATAATAGTCGGCGATATAGATCGGCAGCGGCCCGGCGTCGATCGCGCCGTCCTGGCCGGCGATCCGCCACTGGTTCCTGTCCGCCTTGTCATCGTCCAGCCACGCCAGTTCCTCCGCCAGGCGCCGGCGCAGGGCAGCCAGGCTGTCATACGGCAAGGTCACGCCCAAGCGGTCCGACAAGGCCCGGAAGATCGCCCAGTCCGCGCGCGCATCCCCCGGCAGATCGACCGCCTTGACGCCTTCCTGCAGGCGGCCTTCCAAATTGACGTAAAGGCCGTCCTTCTCCGCATAGCTGGCCGCGGGCAAGATCACATCGGCGGTCTTCACGCCGCGGTCGCCATGGCTGCCGACATAGACGGTGAACACGTCCTTGGCCGCAGTCAGATCAGCCTCGTCCGCGCCCAGATTGACCAGCAGCTTGATGTCGCCGGCGCCGGCGCGGGCCAGGATCTGGGCAAGCCCTCCGGGGCTGGCCAGCCCCAGGTCCAACGCACCGACCCGGGCGGCCGCGGTGTTCAGGACATTGAAGCCCTGCCAGTCCTCGCGCACCATGCCGGTCTGCTCGGCCAGGCGCATGGCCGCCGTCAGGATCGCGGCGCCATCCTTGCGGATCAGGGCGCCCTGCCCGACGATCAGCATCGGCCGCTCCGCCGCCTTCAACCGCTCGGAAAAGGCGTGCGAACCATCCAGAATCTGGCTCAGGATCGCGGCCTCATCGCCCAACTGTTCGACCGGATAGGTCTGGTCCAGGGCCGGGCCGATATTGGCGACGCTCAGCCCGCGATGGCGCACCGCTTTCAGGATGCGGGTGTTCAGGATCGCGGCGTCATAGCGGGGATTGGCGCCGATCAGCAGGCACAGATCCGCCTCCTCGATGCCCTCAATCCCGGTGTTGAACAGATAGGCCGGTCGCGTCGCCCTATCCAGCTCCGCGCCGTCCTGGCGGCATTCGATGGTGTCCGAGCCCAGAGCCTTCAACAGGTCGCGCAGCGCCGCCATGCCCTCCAGCTCGTTCAGGTCGCCGACGATGCCGGCAATCTGATCGCCCTTCAGGCCCTGAGCGGCCTGCGCGATCGCCTCAAACGCCTCGGTCCAGGTGGCGGCCGTGAGCTTGCCGTTGCGTCGGACATAGGGCCGGTCGAGCCGGCGCATGCGCAGCCCGTCATAGTGGAAGCGGGTCTTGTCGGAGATCCACTCCTCATTGATGCTTTCATTCAGCCGCGGCAGGATGCGCATGACCTCGCGGCCGCGGGCATCCACGCGGATGGCGCTGCCCACCGCATCCATGACATCGACCGAATTGGTCTTGCGCAGTTCCCAGGGCCGTGCGGTGAAGGCATAGGGCTTGGAGGTCAGCGCCCCCACCGGGCACAGATCGATCACATTGCCCTGCAGCTCACTCTCCAGCGCCTGTTCCAGATAGCTGGTGATCTGCATATTCTCGCCGCGATAGATGGCGCCCAGTTCCGGCACGCCGGCAACCTCCTCGGCAAACCGGATGCACCGGGTGCAGTGGATGCACCGGGTCATGATCGTCTTGATCAGCGGGCCCATATATTTCTCGGTGACCGCGCGCTTGTTCTCATCAAAGCGGTTGGTGCCGCGGCCGTAGGCCATGGTCTCGTCCTGCAGATCGCATTCGCCGCCCTGGTCGCAGATCGGGCAGTCCAGCGGGTGATTGATCAGCAGGAATTCCAGCACCCCCTCGCGCGCCTTCTTCACCTTCTCCGTGTTGGTGCGGATCACCATGCCTTCAGTCGCCGGCATGGCGCAGGACGCGATCGGCTTGGGGCTGCGCTCCATCTCCACCAGGCACATGCGGCAATTGCCGGCGATGGATAGACGCTCGTGATAGCAGAAGCGCGGGATCTCAAGGCCTGCCTCCTCGCACGCCTGCATCACCGTGGCGCCGGTTGGCACCTCCACTTCGATATCGTCAATGGTCAGCTTGGGCATGGATCAGTCTCCCTCGCCCTTATCGGAGAAGCCCATCGCCATGCTGCCGGCATGGCGTCGTTGGCCAGGCGGCCCTGATAACAGATCAGCCCCATGCGCCTACTCCGCCGCCACTTGCCGGGCCCCGGCATAATCGTCGATGCGGCGCTCGATCTCCGGCCGGAAATGCCGGATCAGACCCTGCACCGGCCAGGCCGCGGCGTCGCCCAGCGCACAGATGGTGTGGCCTTCGATCTGCTTGGACACGTCCCACAACAGGTCGATCTCCTCGCGGCTGGACTGGCCCTTGGCCATGCGTTCGACCACCCGCCACATCCAGCCGGTGCCTTCCCGGCACGGCGTGCACTGGCCGCAGGATTCATGCTTGTAGAAATAGCTGATGCGGGCGATGGCGCGGACGATGTCGGTGGACTTGTCCATCACGATCACCGCGGCCGTGCCCAGCCCGGTCTTCTCCTCCTTCAGCGCATCGAAATCCAGCAGGATATCGTCGCACACCGATTTCGGGATGCATGGCACGGAGGAACCTCCAGGGATCACCGCAAGGAGATTATCCCAGCCGCCGCGCACGCCGCCGGCATGCCGCTCGATCAATTCGCGCAGCGGGATCGACATCTCTTCCTCGACATTGCACGGCTTTTCGACATGGCCGGAGATGCAGAAGATCTTGGTGCCGGTATTGTTGGCGCGGCCGAAGCCGGCAAACCAGCCGGCACCGCGGCGCAAGATCGTTGGCACCACCGCGATCGATTCCACATTGTTTACCGTGGTCGGGCAGCCCCACACGCCGACATTGGCCGGAAACGGCGGCTTCAGGCGCGGCTGGCCCTTCTTGCCCTCCAGGCTCTCGATCAGCGCGGTTTCCTCGCCGCAGATATAAGCGCCGGCGCCGCGGTGGACATAGACGTCATAATCATAGCCGGATCCGCAGGCATTCTTGCCGATGAAGCCCTTGTCATAGGCCTGGTCGATCGCCGCCTGCAGGCGCTTGGCCTCGAACGTATATTCGCCGCGGATATAGATATAGGCAGCCTTTGCGCGCATGGCGAAGCCGGCCAGAAGCGCCCCTTCCACCAGCTTTTGCGGGTCGCCGCGCATGATCTCGCGATCCTTGCAGGTACCCGGCTCGGATTCATCGGCATTGATGACCAGATAATTCGGCCGCTCAGGCTTGGGTTCCTTGGGCATGAACGACCATTTCACGCCGGTGGGAAAGCCCGCCCCACCCCGCCCGCGCAGGCCGGCGGCCTTGACCTGGTCGATGATCCAATCCGGCCCCATGGCCAGGATCGCCTTGGTCTGGTCCCAATCGCCGCGTTTCATCGCCGCGTTGATGCCCCAATCCTCAAGGCTGTAGAGATTGGTGAAGATCCGATCCTTATCGTGCAGCATCACGCGCCTCGAAAAACCGAACAGTGGGGTGGGCCAGCAGACCGCCGGCAAGCCCCGAGAGTCCTCCCAGGATGCCGATCGCCGTCGTGTCACCGAGGCTGAGAGCCGCCCAGACACGGTACGCAAAGCCTGGCTTCCCCGTGCTTCGGCTCACGCCTGCCCTCCATCGCGGTCGCCCAATTTCCCCTCGGCCTTATATTTCTGCCGCTTGCGCCAAAACACATAGGTCAAGGCGCACCAGCCCAGGCTGACCAGCAAGAACACCAGCCCGGTGGTCCAGGCGCCGTCGACACCGCGCCCGGCCGAGGCCAGGGCCATCACCGCCACCAGCAGAAACAGCACGGCGGCTGCGGCGTTGAAGCCGATCGCTAAATTGATCACCTGCGGGTCGTCGTCTCTCATGCGGTGTGCTCCCTCAATTTGCGGGCGCGTCGCCCGAACAGGATTGCCACCACCAAATTCAAGGCCGAGACCGTCGGGCTCATTGTCCAGATTGGCGGCCTGTCGGAGAAAACGGTCATCGCCGAGCCAAGCCCGATCAGACCAGCGACAAAGAAAAGCCAGCCCGCGATCTGCCACTGACGCGCTTTTTGGCTCATTGGGCCTCCTCCTCCGGCTGCTTCAGGCTGGCCGGATCGAACGGTTGATAAGCTGGCACCTCGGTCAGCGTGGTCAGACCGTCGACCGGTTCAGAGGTCGTCCGGCCGGTCTGGCTGCCGGGCTTGGGTGTGCCGCCCTCCGCCAATGCCTTCAATAGTTTGGACAAGCTTTCATAATCCAGATCCTCATAATAATCGTCATTGATCTGGACCATCGGCGCATTGCAGCAGGCGCCCAGGCATTCCACCTCGGTAAGGTGGAACAGACCCTCATTCGTCGTCTGGCCCTTTTTCAGCCCGAAATCGGTGCAGGCCCGCATCACCTGGTCCGAGCCGCGCAGCCAGCACGGCGTGGTGCCGCACAGCTGCACATGAAAGCGGCCGATCGGCTTGAGATTGTACATGGTGTAGAAGGTCGCCACCTCCAGCACCTTGATCACCGGCATGGCCAGTTGCTGGGCAATCGCCTCGATCGCCTCCTGACTGATCCAGCCGATCTGATCCTGGGCCAGCCACAACAGGGGCATCACCGCCGACTGCTGCCGGCCTGCCGGATATTGCGCGATCACCTCCGCCACCTTGGGCGCGGTCTGCTCGTCCCAGCTGAACGGGCCGCCCGATTGCGTGACCTGCATCATTGCCCGGCCTCCCCGTCTGCTGCGGGGTCGGCCAGATCGCCCAACCGCTCGATGCGGTGGATCCGGCCGTCTCCAAGCCCATAGATCGCCAGAAACCGCTCATCCTGGTCCGCCCCGCCACCGCGATAGGCCGAGGCATGCTCGCACAGCATCCAGGTCTGAATGGCAGCGGTGTCCGCGCGCGCCTGAAACGGCCGGCATGACGTGTCCACGCGCACACGCACGCCCTGCTCCGCCAGCGTCGCAAGATACCCGCCAAGTGCTGTGGCGAAGGCCTCAGCGCTGTCGTACCGCAGCGCCTGGGGAAAGTCATAATAGACGAAATCTTCAGCCAGCGTGGCGCGCATCGCCGCGACATCCTTGGCTTCATAGGCGGCGATATAGGCGTCGATCGGCTCGCCCTCAGCCAGCGCCGGCGCCGCGCCCAAAATCATGGCGGCAAACCACAATCTCACCGGTCGACCTCCCCGAACACGATGTCCATGGCGCCCAGCACCGCCGGCACATCGGCCAGCATATGGCCCTGCAGCAGATGGTCCATGGCGGACAGATGCACAAAGCCTGGCGCGCGGATCTTGCAGCGATACGGTTTGTTGGTTCCGTCAGAGACCAGATAGACGCCGAATTCGCCTTTGGGCGCCTCAACCGCGGCATAGACCTCGCCCTCTGGCACCTTATAGCCCTCGGTATAGAGCTTGAAATGATGGATCAGCGCCTCCATCGATTGCTTCATCTCGCCGCGGCGCGGCGGTGCCACCTTGCGGTCGTCGGTCATTACCGGGCCGGTTGGCATTTCTGAGATGCACTGGCGCATGATCTTCAAGGACTGGCGCATTTCCTCGCAGCGCAGCACGAACCGGTCGTAACAGTCGCCGTTCTTGCCGACCGGAATGTCAAAGTCCATGCGGTCATAGACGTCATAAGGCTGGCTCTTGCGCAGATCCCAGGCAATGCCGACGGAGCGCAGCATCGGCCCGGACATCGCCCAATCGAACGCATCCTCCTGCGTGACCACACCGATATCGACATTGCGCTGCTTGAAGATGCGATTGTCGACCAGCAGCGTCTCGATATCCTCCAGCACCTTCGGGAAGGTCTCCGTCCAGTCCCAGATATCGGCGATCAGATCGGGCGGCAGATCCTGGTGTACGCCGCCGGGGCGGAAATATTTCGCATGCATGCGCGCGCCAGAGGCCCGCTCATAGAATTCCATCAGCGTCTCGCGCTCTTCAAAGCCCCACAAGATCGGAGTCAGCGCGCCGACATCCATGGCATGCGTCGTGATGTTCAGCAGATGGTTCTTGATCCGGGTTAGCTCTGAATAGAGCACGCGGATATATTGCCCGCGGATCGGCACCTCAAGATCCAGGGCCTTCTCCACCGCCAGGGCGAAGGCATGTTCCTGGCACATTGGTGCGGCATAATCCAACCGGTCGAAATAGCCGATCGCCTGCAGATAGGTCTTGTGCTCGATCAGTTTTTCGGTGCCGCGATGCAGCAGGCCGACATGCGGATCCGCGCGCTCGACAATTTCCCCGTCCAGCTCCAGCACCAGGCGCAAAACACCATGTGCTGCAGGGTGTTGCGGGCCGAAGTTCAGATTATAGTTCTTGATGTCTGTGCCGGTTGCGGCGGCCATTATGTCTTCTCCCCCGCCTTCTCATCCCCGGGCAGGACATATTTCGCCCCTTCCCACGGGCTCAAGAAATCGAACTCGCGGAATTCCTGCGCCAACTGCACCGGCTCATAGACCACCCGCTTGTCCTCCTGGCTGTAGCGCAGCTCAACAAATCCGGTCAGCGGGAAGTCCTTGCGCAGCGGATGGCCTTGGAAGCCGTAGTCGGTCAGCAAGCGCCGCAGGTCGGGATGGCCGTCAAACAAGATGCCGTACATGTCCCAGGCTTCCCGCTCAAACCAGTTGGCCGCGGCATGCACCCCGGTGATCGACGGCACCGGCGTGGTCTCATCGGCCTTGATCTTCACCCGCACGCGCTGGTTCAAATGCATCGACAACAGATGATAGACCACGTCGAAGCGTTTGGGGCGCTCCGGCCAGTCAACGCCGCAAATATCCACCAAGGTGGTGAAGCGGCAATCGGCATCCTCGCGCAAGGCGGCGATCACCTCGCGGATCTGGTCGGCTGCGGCATGCACGGTCAACTCACCGCGGCGCACCTCATGACCGGAGACGGCGTCGGGCAAAATCTCCGCGATATGGCGGCCCAGCGTCTCAAGCGCGCTGTCAGTCATCTGGTCACAACCCTTATCGTCCGGGGCTCAGCGCAGGAATGTGCCAACCCTGCGGATCTTCTTCTGCAACTGCAGAATGCCATAGAGCAGCGCCTCGGCGGTCGGCGGGCAGCCGGGCACGTAAATATCCACCGGCACGATGCGGTCACAGCCGCGCACCACCGAATAGCTGTAATGATAGTAGCCGCCACCATTGGCGCACGAGCCCATGGAGATGACGTAGCGGGGCTCTGACATCTGGTCATAAACCTTCCGCAGCGCCGGCGCCATCTTGTTGCACAAGGTTCCGGCCACGATCATCACGTCGGATTGCCGCGGGCTGGCCCGCGGGGCGACGCCGAAGCGCTCCATATCGTATCGCGGCATGTTGGTGTGCATCATTTCCACCGCACAGCAGGCCAGGCCAAAGGTCATCCACCACAGCGAGCCGGTGCGCGCCCAGTGGATCAGATCATCGGCCGTGGTGACCAGAAAGCCCTTGTTGGACACTTCCTGTGACACGTCCTTGAAGAAGGCGTCGTCGGCCGGCACGCGGGCGCCGGTCGCCGCCGGATTGCCTTGCGTCATCACCATTCCAAAGCCCCTTTCTTCCACTCATACAGAAATCCGACCAAAAGCACGGTAAAGAACACCAGGCCGGAGATGAAACCGAACCAACCGAAATCATGCAGTGCCAACGCCCACGGAAAGAAGAAGGCAATCTCCAGGTCGAAAATGATGAACAAGATCGCCACCAGATAGAATTGCACGTCGAACTTGCCGCGGCTGTGGCTGAATGCCTCAAACCCGCTTTCATACGCCGATAATTTCTCCGGGTCCGGCTTTTGCTCGACCAGGAACATGGCGATGCCGATGAACACGATCGACAGGATCGTGGCCAAACCCAGCAGGATCAGGATCGGCAGATAGCCGAAGAGGAAATCGTCCATGGGGCAATCCTCTTTCCGGCGCGGCAGCAACGGCCGGTAGGGCCTGAAGCGCCTGCGCCCAAAGGGGCAAAAGCTTGCGCACCGGTCAGCCCGGCTGCGCAAGCCGCAGCCCTTCTATCAGCATTCACGCCCGCGTCAAAGCAGATATGGCCGGTTTGGTTTTCCCGGCAAGCCCACGTGCGAAGCGGTCGCAGGCGGGCTGCCATCAAAGATCAGCGCTGACAGACGGCGCCGCGGATGCCCGCCGCGTCGGACCGATGTGAAGCGCAGGCGCGCGCGACCATGTTTGTTGTTGGCAGGGCATAGTCAGGCGCGTGGCAGTGTCGTAGATCGGCACACTGGGCCAAGACGATGTCGGTGACGCTGGCCTGCCAGAACCCGACACACTCACGTTAAGCCATTGATTTGGTAGGGAAAATGGCGCGAGTGACGGGACTCGAACCCGCGGCCTCTGGCGTGACAGGCCAGCGCTCTAACCAACTGAGCTACACCCGCTTTGCGTCGCGTGAGGGCGGGGTGTAAGCCCCTGCCCCACCCCTGTCAACACGCATTTCTCCGCCTTACGCCTTTTTCACCGACGCTTGATTTGCCGCCGCCTGGAGCAGCCGCGCCCAGAAGCGTGCGCCGCGTTCAAAGCTGGACAGGTCGTATTTTTCATTGGGGCTGTGGATGCGGTCGTCGTCCAGGCCGAAGCCGGCCAACAGCGTGTCCATGCCAAGCTTGCGCTTGAACGCGCCGACCACCGGGATCGAGCCGCCCCCGCCCAGCAGTACCGCGGGCGTTCCAAACACCGCCTCCAGCTCCTGCTGCGCCAGGCCGACGAACGGATTGGTCATGTCCACCGCCAGGGCCGGGCTGGCGCCATGCTCGCGGAACGTGACCGAACAATCAGCCGGGATGCGCGCCCGCACAAAGTCCCGGAACGCGGCACGAACGGCCGCGGGATCCTGCGCGCGTACCAGCCGGAACGAGATCTTCGCGCGGGCCTCAGCGGGGATCACCGTCTTGAAGCCCTCGCCGGTATAGCCGCCGATCAGGCCGTTGACCTCGGCAGACGGTCGCGCCCACACCTGCTCCAACACCGACAAGCCGGCCTCACCGGCCGGCTGCTCCAGACCCACCGCGCGCAGCAGGGCGCGATCGTCCGGTATCAGGCTGCGCCATTGCTGCACTATGGCGGCATCGGGGGCGACCACATCGTCATAGAAGCCGGGGATCTGAATGCGGCCCTGATCATCGAACAGATCGGCAATGATGCGCCCGAGCACATGATTGGGGTTGCGCGCGGCATTGCCATACATGCCCGAATGCAAATCCCGGTCAGCCGCGGACACGATGATTTCCTCACCGACCAGGCCGCGCAGCTGCACGGTGATTGCCGGCGTGTCGCGATCCCACATGGTGGTGTCACACACCAGCGCGATATCGGCCTTCAGCCGGTTTGCATGGGCGTCGAGAAACGGCTCCAGCGAGGCGCTGCCGCTTTCCTCTTCCCCCTCCAGCAGAATGGTGACGCCCACCGGCAGGCCACCGGTCTCGGCGAACCAGGCGCGGCACGCCTCGATGAAGGTCATCAACTGGCCTTTGTCATCGCCGGCGCCGCGCGCGACGATTTGCCGGCGCTCCGGCGTGATCTCGCGCAGCTGCGGCTGAAACGGCGGGCTGTCCCACAAGTCCAGCGGATCGGCCGGCTGCACATCATAATGGCCGTAGAACAACAGCTGCGGGCCGCCGCTCTTTGGCCGATAGTCCGCCACCACCATGGGCTTGCCGGTCGTCGGCATCACCTCGGCGCTGAAGCCCATGCCGGCCAGATCTGCGCACAGCCACTGAGCCGCCTGCAGGCAGCGATCGTGATAAGCCGGATCGGTTGAGATCGACGGGATCTTCAGCAGCGCGATCAACCGCTCCAGTGCCGCGTCCTTGTCCTGCTCCAAACGATCGAGAATGCTCTGCACGCGCGCCTCCTGACGGATCGGTCCATGCCCGGAGCATCGGCGCTCGGCCATCGCTTGGCAACCCGCCGGGCGGTGCCGCCGAGGCCGCGCTTGTTTCGGTTGATCGGTTACAGCAGGCGCGCCTGGGCCGGCTGGTCGCTTTCATGCAGCATCCGGTCAGGGGCGAACGGCCGGATCAGCGCGCGGGCGGCATCGAGCGGGCCGGTCAGCCAGGTGTCATAGGCTGATGGGCCCAGGATGACCGGCATCCGCTCAGGGTGGATCGGACGCACCAGGGCATTCGCCGTGGTTGTGACGAAGGCCATGGTCTCAATCTCGACCTGCTCGCCCTTCAACACACCCTGCCAGTGCCGCCACAGGCCCGCCAGCGCAAAGCCCTCCGCCCCGGACACGGAGAACCAATGCTTCTGCTTCCATTTGCGCACGAGATCGGGCTCGGCGAAGCGGGTGACCGGCACCAGGCAGCGCCGGGATTGAAAGGAGGAGCGCCAGAAAAACCCATCCAGCTTGTCGTCCCGCGCATTGCCGACGGGCTTGGCAGCGCGGCCCTTTTGCGTGAACAAAAAGCCCCAGCGCATGACCTGCACGTGCCGCCCCTGCGATCCGGCCAGCACCACCGGCGCGTCATAGCCGGGCCAGACCTCGTCGAACGGCGGCAGATTGGGCACCGGCCCGGCGATGGCGAACAGCCGGACCAGAGCCTCAGGCGGCAGGGTTGAGGAGAAGAGCGAGCACATGGCCCGCCCTTTGTGCCAGCCTCAGGGCGTCAGGTCGATGACGAGATGCTCGCTTGGGGCGATATAGCTGTTCAGCACCTGGAGCTTCAGGGTCAGCGCCTCGCGCACCGCGACATCCTTGATTTCCAGATCGACCGAGCCGTGGGCGGGCACGGCGATGACATCGCCATGGGTGGCGAAGCTTGTGTCGCCGACGCGACGCAGCAGGAAATCCGCCGGGCTGTCATTGTGGATGGTGGCGTTCAACACCGTGGTGCCGCCATTGCGCCGCGGCCGATATCCGCGATCCTCCAGGCGCAGGCTGGCGCGCACGATGGCGTCGACATCCGGCTCACGGCCGATCAGCGTGTCATCGAAATAGGCGACGGTGCGCTTGTTGACGAATTCCGCCTTAATCGCGTCGACGGAGATTTCGTCTGTGGCGACCAAGGTGACCGAGCGCTGGCCGCCGGTCTGAACATCATAATCCCAATCCACCAGGCCGTGGATGTCGGACACGCCGATCACCGCCAAATCATAATCCAGGGCGATCTGGAACGCCTCCTCTGAGTAGCGGCCGCCATTGACCACCTCGATGCCGTGCAGCCAGCCCTTCTCAATCAAGTTCTCATGAAACGGGTGCATCTCCACGACGCCATTGGGAAAATCCCGGGTCCAGGAGGGGTGATTCCAGAACAGGAACCCGCCCTGGTCATTGGCGATGCGGATCACCTCCATAACATCGTCCTTCAACAAGGCGTTGCTGTCGGTGATGAAGATCGCGTTCATGTGGCCGGGCGGAAAACCGCGGGTGATCTCTGACCCGCGGATCACCAGCAGCGGCTGGTCCTCCGGCGCGCGCTCCTGGCCGCGCGCCACGGTTTCCCGGGCCAGGGCATAGCTGCGGTCGCGGTCGGGGTGCGGGATATCGTCCTTGTGCGGCTGATACTCCAAATGCTCGGTCACGGCATAGGCGGCCAGGCCGTCGCGCTGCGCCTCCCAAACCCGGACGGTGGGCCAGACATGGCCGTCGGAGAAGACCGAATGGGTGTGCGGATCGATCGCCAGCACGGTGCGACCGTCCTTCAGGGCAGGAAACTCAATACGGCGGGTCTCATCGGGATGGGCGGCGGCGGCCAGCGACACAAGGCCGGCCCCCAGCACCAGGCCCACGGCCAAGCTGAAGCGAATCATAAAAGCTCCTGAAAACGACTGTAGCGCGGATCAACGGCGGCTGCTGCCAAGAGTCTGTGACGCGTTCATGACACCCCACGTCGCGGGATGCGCATTTCCCGATATCCGGAGACACGCGTTGAAGCTTTTGCGTGCAGTCGCACGTCGGCGCGGCAAAGGAACTCGTCGTGTCGCTGCGGCATTCCGGTAAGATCGGCCACGTCAGAAAAGGATGTTGTCGCATGGCTGAGACCCCCACCTACGCGCTGGTCACCCAGGACGGGCCCATCGAGGTCCGTGATTACCCTTGCTTGATGCTGGCGCAGACATGGGTTGTCGGCACCCGCAGTAACGCCATTTCCCGCGGCTTTAAGATCCTGGCAGACTATATCTTTGCCCGGAGTCGCAGCGGCGATAAGATCGCCATGACCGCTCCGGTCGTGCAAGAACCGTCACAGCCTGATCAGTGGCGCATCGGCTTTGTCATGCCGTCAACGCGCGGGGCAGCGTCGTTGCCCGACCCGCAGGATCCGCGCGTGGAGTTGGTGCAATGGCCGGCCAGGCGTTTGGCGGCCATCCGCTTTTCCGGCTTTGCCTGGGACGACAAATTGCAGGCGCAAAAGACGGTCTTGTTGGATTGGCTGGCAAAGCAGAAGCAGACGCCCACCGGGCCGCCCATCTTCGCCTTCTATGACCCGCCCTGGTCACCGCCCTGGACCAAGCGACACGAAGTGCTGATCGAACTTGCCGGCAACTAAGGCGTTTTCAGGTTCGGCTGTCGATGCGGCCGGGCTGGCGGTTCGCGATGACGGGGCGAGTGGTCGGCCGGCGATGTTAGACCAGGCGACTTTGCGTCACGGCGGCTTTGACGAAATCGGCGAACAGCGGATGCGGGTCGAACGGCTTGCTGGTCAGTTCAGGATGGAACTGCACGCCGATGAACCAGGGATGGTCGGGCAGTTCGACGATCTCCGGCAGTCGGCCGTCCGGCGACATGCCGGAAAAACGCAGCCCCGCGGCTTCCAGCCGCTCGCGATAAGTGATGTTGACCTCATAGCGGTGGCGGTGGCGCTCATTGATCCGGTCCGCGCCGTAGATCGACCACACCCGGCTGTCATGGGACAGGTCGCACGGATAGGCGCCCAGCCGCATGGTGCCGCCCAGATCGCTTTCATTGTCGCGCAGTTCCACGCCCGCTTCGGTGGCCCATTCGGTCAGCAGTCCCACCACGGGATCGGGCGGATCGCCGAATTCGGTAGAGCCGGCGCCGTTTATGCCGGCCAGATGGCGCGCCGCTTCGATCACCGCCATCTGCATGCCGAAGCAGATGCCGAAATAGGGCACCCGGCGTTCGCGGGCGAAGCGGGCCGCGGCGATCTTGCCTTCCGAGCCGCGCTTGCCGAAGCCGCCGGGCACCAGAATGGCGTGGACATCCTCCAGCTGCGCCACCGCATCGGGGCTTTCGAACACCTCCGCCTCGATCCACTCGCGCCGGACCTTGACCCGATTGGCGATGGCGCCGTGGGTCAGCGCCTCGTTCAGCGACTTATAGGCGTCCTGCAGCTCGGTATATTTGCCGACGATGGCGATGGTCACCTCGCCTTCCGGATGCTGGATGCGGTCGGCGATTTCATGCCAGACGGCCAGATCCGGCGCCGGCGCCTCGGTGATCGCGAAGGCCTTCAGCACCTCGCTGTCCAGCCCCTGGGCATGGTAGGACAGCGGCACCTCATAGATGCTGGACACATCGAGTGCCGGGATCACCGCGGTCTGCGGCACATTGCAGAACAGCGCGATCTTGCGCCGGTCCCCCTCTGGGATCTCGCGCTCGGCCCGGCACACCAGTACATTGGGCTGAATGCCGATGGAGCGCAGCTCCTTCACCGAATGCTGCGTCGGCTTGGTCTTCAGCTCGCCGGCCGCGGCGATATAGGGCACCAGGGTCAGATGCACGAAGATCACCTGGTCGCGGCCAAGCTCGACACCGAGCTGACGGATCGCCTCGAAAAACGGCAGCGCCTCGATGTCGCCGACCGTCCCACCGATCTCGCACAAGACGAAATCCACCGTGTCCGTATCGGCCACGGCAAAGGCCTTGATCGCGTCGGTGACGTGCGGGATCACCTGCACCGTGCCGCCGAGAAATTCGCCGCGGCGTTCCTTGGCGATGATGTCCTGATAGATGCGGCCGGAGGTGACATTGTCGGTGCGCCGGGCCGCCACGCCCGTGAAGCGCTCATAATGGCCCAGATCCAGGTCGGTTTCCGCGCCGTCCTCGGTGACGAACACCTCGCCGTGCTGATACGGGCTCATAGTGCCGGGGTCGACATTCAGATAGGGGTCGAGCTTGCGCAGGCGCACATTAAAGCCACGCGCCTGCAAAAGAGCGCCCAAGGCCGCCGATAACAGCCCCTTGCCCAGCGACGATACCACGCCGCCCGTAATAAACACGAAGCGCGCCATGACCCCCCCTTCTTGTCCGGCCTGAGCCGGCGTCGTTCAGCGTTCGGTCGGCACTTCCGGTACGTCCAGCGCCGGCGGCGTGAGCTCGTCTTCTTCCTGTTCCAGTTCCCGCAACAACTCTTCCGTGCCATCATCGCCCTGACGGGCCAGCACCGCCAGCACCAAGGAGATGCCGATAAAGGCGATCGCCAACCATTTGGTCGCACGGGTCAGAAAATTGGCCGCGCCCCGGCCGGACATCATGCCCCCGGGCCCGCCGCCCATCCCCAAAGCTCCGCCCTCGGAGCGCTGCAATAAAATGACACTGACCAGCGCGACGGCGACGATCAGGTGAATAACCAGAATAACCGCTTGCATATGTTCTACCGCCATAGGGAAAGGTGCGGCCGCTGCGTCCGCCGCCGCACGAATCCGACGCTGGTACCCGAGCCGGGCCGCAAAGAAAAGGCCTTCGCTTTCACGACTGGGTCAGCGCTGCGCAAAGGCCTGCGCGATCGCCAGAAAATCCTCGGCTTTCAGGCTCGCCCCGCCAACCAAGGCGCCGTCGACCTCGCTGAGGGCGGCGATCGGCGCCACTGTCTGGGGTTTCACCGAGCCGCCATAGAGAATCCGAACCGGCTCATCGAAGCGGTCGCGGATGGCCGCGTGCATGGCAGCGATATCCTCCGCCTCAGCGGTGCGGCCGGTGCCAATCGCCCAGACCGGTTCATAGGCGATAATCGGCTCGGCTGGCCAGTTCGCTGGGCAAGAATGCTCCAGCTGGCGTGCCACCACTTGGTCTTGGCGGCCGGCTTCGCGATCCTCTAAAGATTCCCCGACGCATAAGATCGGCCTCAACCCCGCGTCGAAAGCGGCCTGCATCTTGGCGCGGATCAGACCATCGCTCTCGCCATGATCTTGGCGCCGCTCCGAATGGCCCAGGATGACGTAAGCCGCGCCCAGATCGGCGAGCATGGCCGCGGCAATGTCGCCGGTATGGGCGCCCGGTGCTTCGGCACTGCAATCCTGGCCGGCTAGCGCCAAGCCGGGAGCTGCTGTCTGGGCAGCCGCCATCAACAGCGTGAAGGGCGGCGCCACCGCCACCTCGGCTTGGCCGTTCAGCGCGGCCTGGCCCGCGGCGATCTGGGCCACCTGGTCCAGATCCGCCTGAAGGCCATGCATCTTCCAATTGCCGACAACCAGGGGTCGTCGCGCCATATCAGCCTCCCATCGCTGCGCCGCGCGGCCGGATTTCCTGCTTGACCCCGGCTGCCTTGTCGGGGCATCGCGCGCTGTCTATGCTTTCATGGATCCGCGGCGGGCATGGGCTGCGCGGCCGCATCAGATGTATTAGTTCGCGAGTTATCGAGATGTTCTCTACCATCCGCAAGGGCCTTGGTTCCATTTTCGTCATGATCTTGCTGGGCCTTCTGGTCGCCAGCTTCGCCTTGTGGGGTATCGGCGATGTGTTGACCGGCGGCGGCCGCAACACCGTTGCGACCGTCGGCGAAACACAGATCGATGCGCAGAGCTTCTATGCGGAGTATCAGCGCCAGCTGGCGCGCATCGAGCAGCAGGCCGAACAGGCGATCGATCCGGACGAGGCGCGCGCCTTGGGACTGCCGCAACGGGTCTTGGCCCAGATGATTGACCGCGCCGCTCTCGACGAGGCCGCGCGTCGCCTGGGCCTGCGTGCCAGCGACGATATGGTCAAAGCCGCGGTGCGCGAGATCGAGGCGTTTAACGGCTTGGACGGGCGGTTTGACCGGACCAGCTTTGAACAGATCTTGCAACAGAACGGGTTTCGCCCGGCGCAGTTTCTCGACTTGCTGGAGAAGGATTTGCGCCGGCAGCAGTTGCTGCAGGGCTTGACCGCGGCGGACTATACGCCCAGCGCGCTGGCTGATCCGCTGTTTCGCTACCGCCAGGAAGTGCGCGTCGGCCAGATATTGAGCGTTCCGGCCTCGGCGATGAGCGTGGACGAGGACCCCACGGACGAGGCGCTGATCGGCTTTTATGAGGCGAGCCGCGATGCCTATCGTCGCCCCCCCTATCGCGCGGTCACTGCGCTGTTTATCGACCCCGCGGTGATTGGCGAGGCAGAGGCGATTACCGAAGCCGAGATTGCCGCCGCCTATGAGGCGCGCCTGGCCGACTATGTTAAACCTGAGCAGCGGCAGCTGAGTCTGCTGACCTTTGACCCGGTGGCCAAAGAGGCTGCCGAGGCCGCCGCAGCGCGCGTGGCACAAGGCGAAAGCCTGGAAACGGTTGCCGAGGAACTGACCGACTTCACAGCGGAGGAACTGGCCATCGGCACGCAAAGCCGAGACGCTCTTGCAACCGCATACTCCGCCCCGATCGCCGAGGCGGTTTTCGCGCTGGAGCAAGGGGCGGTCAGCGAACCGGTGCAGAGCGCGTTTGGATGGCATCTGTTCCGCGTCGATGAGATCCTGCCTGGTCAGGAGCGGCCGCTGGAGCAGGTCGCTGAGGAGCTGCGCCAGGATCTGGCCGCGGAACGCGCTGCGGACCAGGTTTATGAATTGTCCCGCGATGTCGAGGAGCGGCTGTTTGAGGGCCAGAGCCTAGAGCGGATCGCCGAGGACCTGGATCTGCCCCTGGCACAGGCGGAGGCGATCGACCAGCGCGGCCTGGGCAAGGATCATCGGCTGGTACGCACGACACCGTCCCTGCTGCCGGTGTTGGAAACCGCATTTGCGATGGATCCCGCAGCGGAGCCGGAACTGACCGACTATGCCGATGGCGGCTATGCCTTTGTGCGGGTCGATGCCATCGAAGAGCCGGTGGTGCCCCCGTTTGAGGAGGTCGAGGCGCAAGTGCGGGCTCAGTATCTGGCCCAAGAACGCCAGCGCCTGGCCGGCCTAAAAGCCGAAGCCCTGTTGGAGCGCTTGAACGCCGGCGCCAGCATGACGGAGCTGTCCGAGGAAACCGGGTTTCCGTTCGTCACCACCCGCCCGATCGCCCGGGCCGACACCAGCGGCGCCAGCATCAGCCCGGCCATTCAATCCTTGCTGTTCGCTCTGGCGCGCGACGAAGCCGATATCGCCGCTGCCGCGGATGGCGACGGCTATCTCATCGTGCGGCCAGTGGAGATTTCGCCTGGCGAGCCGAAACCTGCGGATCCAGCCTATCTGGCCCTGCGCAACCAATTGGCCACGCAGGTGCAAACCGAGGCGCTGGTGATGCTGGCCGAAGGGGTCAAACGCGAGCTTAAGGTGCAGGTCAACCAAGCGACCCTGAACCGGGTGCTGGACGGCGCGCGCTGAGCGGAATGGACCATGCCGGCCCGCTGATCACGCGTTACCGCCGCGGCGAAGCCGGGGTTCTGACCGCCTCGTTCGTGGCCGACCTGGATACGCCGGTCGGTGCATTCCTGAAGCTGACGCGCGGCTGTCACCATAGCTTTCTACTGGAATCGGTGGAAGGCGGTGCGGTCCGCGGGCGCTATTCCATCATCGGAACCGATCCCGATCTGATCTGGCGGGTGCGCGGCGCAAGCGCGGAAATCGGCCGCTTGACCGAGACAGGCTTTGAGTTTCAGCCGCACAGTCTCGCGCCGCTGGACTCGCTGCGTCGCCTCATCGCGGACAGCCATATCGCCCTGCCCGACAATTTGCCGCCGATGGCGGCCGGCTTGGCGGGATTTCTGGGCTATGACATGGTGCGGCAGATGGAGCGCTTGCCGGCGCCGAGGCCGGATCCGCTTGGCCTGCCCACCGCCCAATTGGTGCGGCCCCGTCTGACCGCAATTGTCGATACCGTCACCGACCGGATCACATTGGTGGCGCCGCTCCGCCCGGATCCGGCCATTTCGGCGGAAGCCGCCGATACCGCCGCACGCGCTCGGCTTGACGAGGCGATCCAGCGTCTGCAAGGACCGCTGCCATCGGGTCTGGACCAGGCGTTCAGCGTCAATGCCCCGGAAGACGTGTCTGACACGCCGGCGGCCGACTATCTGTCCATGGTCGACCGGGCAAAGGCTTATATCCGTGCCGGCGACATCTTTCAGGTGGTGTTGAGCCAGAATTTCTCCGCGCCATTCGACCTGCCCGCCTTTGCATTGTATCGGGCGTTAAGGCGCACCAATCCGTCTCCTTACATGTATTTTCTAGCGGATCCGGATTTCTGCGTGGTCGGCTCTAGTCCGGAGATCATGGCGCGCATGCAAGCGGGGCGCGTGACGGTCCGGCCGATCGCCGGGACCCGGCCGCGCGGGCTCGATCGGGAGGACGATCAGCGCCTGGAGCAGGAATTGCTCGCCGATCCCAAGGAGCTTGCCGAGCATCTGATGTTGCTCGATCTCGGGCGCAATGATGCCGGCCGCGTCTCAGTTCCCGGCAGCGTGGAGGTGACGGCGCGCAATGTTGTGGAACGCTACAGCCATGTCATGCACATTGTGTCCAATGTCGAAGGTCGCCTGCGCCCCGGTGCCGATGCTGTTGATGTGGTCAAGGCAACGTTTCCGGCCGGCACGGTCTGCGGCGCGCCGAAAATCCGCGCAATGCAGATCATTGACGAGTTGGAAAAGACCCCGCGCGGGATCTATGCCGGCATGGTCGGCTATTTCGGCGCCGACGGCAGCATGGACAGCGCCATTGTCTTGCGCACCGCGGTGGTCAAGGACGGCGTGATGCATGTGCGCGCCGGAGCGGGCCTGGTGGCCGACAGCGTGCCGCAAGCCGAACAGGCAGAGTGCACAAATAAGGCACGCGCCCTGTTTCGCGCAGCGGAAGAAGCTGTCCGCTATGCCCGCCAGGGCGAGGTCTAGGGCATGATCCG
Organism: Rhodothalassiaceae bacterium; assembly: GCA_050331575.1. GTDB lineage: Bacteria > Pseudomonadota > Alphaproteobacteria > Sphingomonadales > Rhodothalassiaceae > JBHJGS01. Next base: position 42,724 of record JBHJGS010000045.1, read on the forward strand.
GTTAAACGCGATCGCGCAGGATCGGATGACGCTGCCCGCCTTCTACGCGGCGGGCAACTCTGTGCTCTAGATCCGCACCGTCGCGCGGCGGGGCTGCGGGTCAACTGGGTCCAGGACCGGGATGGCCGCCGCTAAAGCCTGCATATCCTCAAACACGCGATAGGATTCCCGCACCTCTTCCGGCTCCTCCGCCACGCCTGGTGCGGCACCGCCATGATGGAAGTTGAAGGTGAACAAGGTCAGAATCATGTCCACCGCATCGGCCGATCCGAACAGGGGCAAGAAGGTTTTTTCCGTGGTGATTTCAAAGCCGCGGGGGTAGAGCAACCGCGCCTTGGAGATCAGCGGGCGGCCTTGCAGCCGGCATTCGTCGAACAACCGAGTGAGATAACAACGGCAACTGCGCTTGGGATAATCCGCGACGGTCTTGCCGGTCAGCTCTAGTCCGACAACCTCGCGCATCTCGGTCCCGAACAGCCGGTAGCGATAGCTGTTTGGCCCGTCCCGGCCAGCGACGATGTCGACCAGAGCAATGTGGGGCAAGCAGGCCGGTGGAACCAGGAATGGTGAAAACGCCTGGCGGCTCAAATGACCGTCGCAGACCCGGGCCGCCAAGGCGCTGATCAGCGCTGCATGCCTGCAATCACTGGGCGCAACCACAGCCGGTGCCACCTCGATCTTATTGTGCAGGTCATAATGACCAAGCAGGTCCCTCAGGCTTCGCATCGCATCACCTCGCAATCACAATGCTGCCAGGATGACAAGGATCTGCTAATTTTCGAATAAGGAGCATGGTTTCGCCGGTCTTAACCCTGGCTCGGCCGATCAATCCAGGTCCGGCGCGAGCATGCCTTGGGCGGCCGCTGCGCCAATGGCCGCCGCTAACGCCAGTCCGGTGAGCAGGACGACCGGGATCGCCGGGACCGGCGCCAAGATCATCAGCGCCACCTGCAGCGCCACAGCGGCCAGCCGCGCCTGCTTGCGCCGGTGCCCAACCGCGCGCAGCCAGGAAAAGGCACGCAAAAGCCTGTCTTGCTCGTTCCGGCGCAAGCGCACATCGGCGTGCGCGGCCAAAAACGGGTCGGCGTCCGCCGGGCTGATCCGAACATCGGCAAGCGCATAGACCGTGCGGTCCAGGGGCGCCGCAGCAATCACCGCCACCGGGCCGTCTTGTTTCAGTTGCATCACCGCCTCGGCGCGCACAGCCGCCGGCCCGGCCAAGGCTGTCAACCCCTTCAACCGGGCAGCATAGGGCTTCAGGTCCGACGCCGGATCCGGTGCCAAAAGCCGCAGTTGCAAGCCGCGGTCGCTGAGCAGGCGCGCGCGCTGCAGTACGGCGGCCCGCGGCCGGTCGGCCACGGCGATCAGACCCAGCGGACGCTGCCGCGGGGCCGCTTCGGCCGCCCATAGCACCGTCCCGCCATCCCGGGCCATCGCTTCGGCGGCCTCGGCCAGGCGCTGATAGCCAACATTGTGCGCCGCCAGTAAGCTGGGATTGCCAAGCAAGATCGTGCGCGTCTGGACCACGCCGCGATAGCCTCGGCCGACCTCCAGGCCGCTGCGCTCGCTGGCCATCGGCACCACGGCCCCAGCGGCTTCCGCCGCCGCAGTTAAGGCCGGAGCCAGAGCATGGCCGTCTGCCGGTACAATCGCTGCGGCCTGGGCCAGCAGCTCCGCCTCCTCGCCCTCCAAGGCCTTGACCGGGCCAATGCTGGCGCGTGCGGAGGTCACCACGCCGTGCCAGCCGATCAGCACATGGCGCAAGCGCGGTGCCCGATCGAACACACTCAGATCATGGACAACCACGCCGGCGTCATGCCCGCGCTTTAGCAACAATCGGTTGGCCCACGGCGTGGCCAATACCAGGGCGGGGGCGCCGGCTGCGGCGATGACCGCAAGCGCCGCCAACACCGCAGCTCCCCCGGCCAAGGCCGCGATGCCGCCGGCGGCCAGCGCCACCGTAACGGCCAAAGCCAGCAGCAGCCGGGCGAAGCGATCGGACTCCGCGGGCGCCGGTGTTGGTGCCACCACATCGGGCAAAAGCGACTGCGGCGGGGCCTTCAAGGTGACCTCAGCGGTCCCGGCCCGGACCCGTCCTCCTTGCTTGACCGGCCAGCCGCGCTGTGCCGGACGCGGCACCGGGTTGCCGGTAACCTCGGCATAATCGAGCTCCACGGCACCACTGCTGACCTCGCCGTCAGCCGGAAGTTGGTCACCCAAGCCGAGCTTGATGATCACGCCCGGGTGCAGCTGGTCCGGGCTCATCGGCTCGCCATCGCTGGCCCGTCGCGCGCCAAGCGCAGTCTCAAGCGGTGGCGCCGCCGGCCGTGGTTCCGCGCGCACGGGAAAGGTCCGGACGAGTTGCGCCACGGTCAGCAAACTCAGGCCGTAAAGCGCCATGCCCGGGCCGGCGCTAGGGCCTTGGCCTGCCCACAGCAGGACGCTGTGCAGCCATGCCGCGGCCGATGCCAGGCTGATCTGCAGGGCCACGCCGATCCGGCGGTCCCGCGCGCCCTCATAAGCGTCGAGAAAGATGAACCAGCCGCCCGCCCCCTGCCCCACGGTGACGAGCAGCGCCATGACCAACACCGGCGGCGCTAAGCCAAGTGCGGCTGCGGTTAAGGGCAGCAGGCCCAAGGCCAAGGCGGCCAGGGCGAACAGGTCAAGGGGGGAGCGAGCGGGATGGTGCAACGGCCGATGCGCCCCGGAAGCCAGGCTGCTTATGCTCGGCTGACGCTCGTGCATCCGGGCCGCCTCCGCGTCCGCCCCAAGGCCCTTGTGATCTGGCCCGTTCGACCGCTAAAGCGGGACGAGGACCAGCCATTCCCCCGGTGCCATGATGATTCTGCTGATCGATAACTATGACAGCTTCACCTATAATCTTTACCACTATCTTATCGAATTGGGCGCTGAGACGACCGTTGTGCGCAATGACCAGATCGCAGTCGACGCTGCCTTGGCCGGTGGCTATTCCGGGATCGTGCTGTCGCCGGGACCGTGTAATCCGGATCAGGCCGGCATCTGCCTGGATCTGATCGCCGCGGCTGAGGGCCGCGTGCCGCTGCTGGGTGTGTGCCTCGGTCATCAAGCAATCGGCCAAGCCTATGGCGGCCGGGTGGTCCGCGCGCCCAAGATTATGCACGGCAAGACCAGTCCTGTGGTGCATGACGGTACAAGCGTGTTCCAGGATCTGCCCTCGCCATTCGTGGCGACGCGCTATCATTCCCTCATCGTCGCCCGGGACGGCCTGCCCGCATGTCTGCGCGTGACCGCCCAAACGCACGACGGCGTGATCATGGGTTTGGCGCATCGCGAGCATGCCGTGCATGGGGTGCAGTTCCACCCGGAAAGCATCGCATCGGAACAAGGCCATGCGCTGCTGGCGAATTTCCTGCGCTTGTGCGCGGTGCCGATCGCGGCATGAGTGTCCTGACCGCGCAACTGACCGAGTTGACGCAAGGCCGAGATCTGCCCGAGGCAGCGGTGGAGTCCGCCTTTGACGCGATCTTGTCTGGCGAAGTTGGGGAAGCCGAGATTGCCGGTCTTTTAATGGGGTTGGCGGTAAAAGGTGAAACTGCGGTTGAGCTTTTGGGAGCCGCGCGCGCGCTGCGGGCCAAGGCCGTCACCCTCAAGGCGCCTGACGCTGTGGACACCTGCGGCACGGGGGGGGATGGTCAAAATACGCTGAACATTTCCACCGCCGCGGCGATCGTGGCAGCGGCTGCCGGCGCCAAGGTTGCCAAGCATGGCAATCGCGCCGTTTCGTCCCGCTCCGGCTCCTCAGACGTGTTGAGCGCTTTGGGCATCGTCAGGGATCTGCCGCCGGCACGGGCCCAGGCGTGTTTGGACACACTGGGCATCACATTCTTGATGGCCCCGGTCTATCACCGCGCGGTTGCGCACGTCATGCCGGTGCGTCAGGCGCTGAAGGTGCGCACCGTGTTCAATCTTCTGGGTCCCCTGGCCAATCCCGCCGGTGCGGGCTTTCAACTGGTCGGCGTCTATGCCGAGCGCTGGCTGGCGCCGATGGCGCAGGCCTTGCAGGCCTTAGGCACCCGTCGGGCCTGGGTCGTGCACGGCAGCGATGGGCTCGATGAGATCACGGTGACCGGTCCCACAATGGTGCATATGGTCAGCCCCGATGGCATTGAGACCCGAACCGTGACGCCGGAGCAGGCGGGCCTGACGCGGTGGCCAAGCGCAGAACTGGCCGGCGGCACGGCTGATGACAATGCTGCGGCGCTGGAAGCGCTGTTGGCAGGCGCGAACGGGGCGTATCGCGATGCCGCCTTGATCAATGCCGGTGCGGCCTTGATGGTGTGCGAGCGCGCCGAAGACCTGTCAGATGGCGTCGCCCAGGCCGCCCGCGCGATCGACAGCGGCGCGGCCAAGGAGCTTCTTGGCCGCTGGCGGCGTTTTTGCAGCGAAGGGAGACAGCCATGAGTGCCGGCGTATTGACCCGCATCATCGCCGACAAACAGGCCCATGTGGCCCGCGCCAGCGAGATTGTGCCGCTGGGCGAGCGAGAGGCCCAGGCCCGGCGCGCGCCGGCGCCGCGCGGCTTCAAGGCGGCGTTGGCCGCGGCGCGGGCGGCCGGCCGCTACGGCCTGATCGCCGAGATCAAGAAGGCCTCGCCCTCGGCTGGCCTGATCCGTGCGGACTTTCGCCCTGCTGAGTTGGCCCGGGCCTATGCCCGCGGCGGTGCGACCTGCTTGTCGGTGTTGACCGACACCGCCTATTTTCAAGGCGAAGACGCCTATCTGGACGAGGCCCACCAGGCCTGTTCGCTGCCGGTGTTGCGCAAGGATTTCACCATAGATCCCTATCAGGTGGTCGAGGCGCGCGCGATCGGCGCGGATGCGGTGCTGTTGATCCTGGCGGTGCTGGACGATGCCCAGGCCGGCGAATTGCTGGCATTGACCCGGCGCTGGGAGATGGACGCCCTGGTGGAGGTGCATGACGCCGCCGAGCGTGACCGGGCGCTGGCCCTGGGCGCGGAGCTGATCGGCATCAACAACCGCAATCTGGACACCCTGAAGGTCGATCTCCAGACCAGCGTGACGCTGGCCCAAGATGTCCCCGCCGCGGTGCATCTGGTGGCTGAATCGGGCTTCAGCACACCAGCGGATTTGGCCCGCTGTGCGCAGGCCGGCATCACCAGCTTCTTGGTCGGCGAAAGCCTGATGCGCCAGGACGATGTCGCCGCGGCGACCGAAGCGCTGCTGGCATGACCGGCCTGACCCATCTGGACGCGACGGGCCGCGCGCGCATGGTCGATGTCTCCGACAAGCCGGTGACCGGCCGACGGGCCGTGGCCCAGGGGCGGCTGATCATGGCGGAGGCTACGCTGGCAACGCTTCTGGACGGCGGCTTGGCCAAGGGCGACGCCCTGGCGGTGGCGCGCATCGCCGGCATTCAGGCCGCCAAGAAGACCGGCGATCTGATCCCGCTGTGCCACCCTCTCCCGATCAGCGCGGTGACCGTGGAGTTTCAAGCGGTGGCTGCGACGGGGCTGGACATCCGGGCGGAGGTGCGCACCACCGGCCAGACCGGCGTGGAAATGGAGGCGCTGACCGCGGTGAGCGTGGCCGGGCTGACCGTCTATGACATGGTCAAGGCGATCGATCGCGGCGTGCGGCTGACCGACATTCGGCTGACCTTGAAGGAAGGCGGCAAATCGGGACGCTGGGAGGCGGCGTGACCGGCCTGATGCCGCTGGATGAGGCGCATGCCCGGCTGATCGCCGCGCTCAGGCCATGCGCGCCGGAAACCGTGCCGCTGGCGGATGCGGCGGGCCGCGTGCTTGCCGAGCCGGTGCAGGCGCGACGCACCCAGCCGCCGGCCGATCTGTCCGCCATGGATGGCTATGCGGTGCGCGCAGCAGACGCCCGGGCGGGTGCCAAGCTGACGCTGGTTGACACCATCTATGCCGGACAGATGCCGGACGCGCCGCTGCAGCCCGGTCAGACCGCGCGCCTGTTCACCGGCAGCCCGTTGCCTGCCGGTGCCGATGCGGTGCTGATCCAGGAGCAGGCCGAGGCGGCCGAAGACCGGGTGCATGTGCATGCCGATGTTGCGCCCGGCCAGCATGTCCGTCGCGCCGGCAGCGACTTTTTCGACCGCGCCGAATTGATCGCCGCCGGCACGCGGTTGAGCCCGTTTCACCTGTCCCTGGCCGCTGCCGGGGATTGTGCCGGGTTGTGCGTGCACCGGCGTCCCACTGTCATGCTGTTCAGCACCGGCGACGAACTGGTGGCACCCGGCATGCCGCGCCGGCCCGGCCAGATCGTCGATGCGGTGGCGCCGGGGCTGACCGCACTGGCCGCCCAGGCCGGCGCCCGGCCGCACCATCTGGGGATTTTCCCTGACGATCCCGCCGCGCTGGAAGGGCTGATGCCTGGGCTGAGCGGGGCGGATATGATTGTCAGCGTCGGCGGCGCATCGGTCGGCGACAAGGATCTGATCCGCACCGCCCTGCCCGGCCTGACGCTGGATTTCTGGCGCTTGGCGATGCGCCCGGGCAAGCCGCTGCTGTTTGGCCGGCTGAATGGGGTGCCGTTTCTGGGTCTGCCGGGCAATCCGGTCTCCGCCCTGGTGTGCGCCTGGCTGTTGCTGATGCCGGCGCTCCGCCGCCTGGGCGGGCAGGATGGCGCGATGACGACGCCGACCGACTTGCCGCTCGCGCAGGCGATCCCGGCCAATGGGTCGCGCCGCGATTTCCAGCGCGCGCAGATCATCGGCGGGCGGGTCAAGCCGTTCGCCGTGCAGGACAGCGCCATGCTCACCCCACTGGCCGCGGCCGACGCCCTGCTGATGCGCCCGGAACGGGATGGTGCGCGCACGGCCGGAGAGAATGTTCCTGTTTTTCCCCTAAAATGGACTTGACCTGCGCCTGCTCGCGGAATAAAAAGCGAACAAATGGTGGAGGCGCGCATGCTCACGGCCAAACAGAAGCAGTTGCTCAGCTTTATTCAAACCCGGCTGGACGCGGATGGCGTCAGCCCCTCCTTCGATGAGATGAAAGAGGCGCTGGGCCTGAAATCCAAGTCCGGCGTGCATCGTCTGGTCAAGGCGCTGGAGGAACGCGGCTTCATCCGGCGCCTGCCCAATCGCGCGCGCGCCTTGGAGGTGGTGAAGACGGAGGCGGCCGCACCGGCGGACAATGTCATCCGGGCGCGGTTCGGCCGGCCCAGCCCGCGCCCGGTCGCAGTCAGCCGGGACGCCAGCATCGAGGTGCCGCTGCACGGCCGGATCGCTGCCGGCACGCCGATCGAGGCGCTGGAACAGATTGACACCTATGTTGCGATTCCCCCGGCGCTGATGGGACGCGGCACCACCTTCGCCCTGGAAGTCTCCGGCGACAGCATGATCGATCTGGGCATTTTGGACGGCGACACCGTGTTGATCGAAAGCTGCGAGACCGCGCAGGATGGCGATGTCGTCGTGGCATTGGTTGATGAGGAGGAGGCGACCTTGAAGACGCTGAAGCGCCAGGGCAGCCATGTCGCGCTGATACCGGCCAATCGCCACTATGATACCCAGATCCTGGAATCGCATCGGGTGCGCGTGCAGGGTCGGCTGATCGGGCTGTTACGGCGCTACTGAGCGCTGGTGCGTGTGGCGGCTGGGGATTATCCGACCCGGCGCGATGGTGACGGCTCGGATGGTGCGTGCCGCAGAGAAAGCGGGCCTTTGCAACCGGTCCATCGCCGATTGCGATGGATCGGACAGGGCCCTAGCGCGGCACCCAGGGGCGGCGGCCGCGCGCTTGCGCGGTGCTGCGGATCTCGCCGCTGTGCAGGTTCAGACTGTGCGGTCCGCCGTCCAGAAAGTCGAACCGGTCGAGCCGGTGTGGCGCGCGGCAGCCGTCCGGCACCGGGGTGATAGCGATGACCATGTCGGCAGTGGCGCAGTCCTCGGCCACGGCCTCGGCAGAAAAGGCCAGCGCGATGCGCCGGTCGTCAATCAAGATATGGCAGCCCAGCGGATCGCAGGTCACGCCCGGTGCATCGGCCAGCGCGCCGGGGCGGCGCTGATCAGGCAGGCCCAGGCGGCGCTGCCACCGCTCGATCTCGAAGCGGCCGCCACGGCCATGGGTCCACAGCCGCCCCTCCGCAAGCAGGCCGACGCGCTCTTCGACACCATCCACGATCAGGTGCGGCGGCGATGATCGCGCGGCCAGAATGAGGCCGGCCAGCGCGACCCCAGGCGCCAAAAGCTTCAGGATCCGCCCGTGGCTCAAGGTCAGCATCAGCCCGGCACCGGCGAAGCACAGCAAGGCCGGTGCGGGGAATGCGCGCAGCGGCCATTCCGCCCCGGGCCAGCTGGCCACTGTTTTGGCGGTGGCCAGCACCAGCTCGATCCCCCAGCCCATCGGCGCCAAGGCGAGCCCCTCCATCCCCAGCGGCATCAGCATCAAGGCGGCCAAGCCCCACGGCATGATCCACAAGCTCATCACCGGCACGGCGACCAGGTTGGCGGCCGGGCCGTACAGGCCGAAGCGCTGAAAATGATAGGCGGCAAAGGGCGCGATGGCGATCTCCGCAATCAAGGTCGACATCACCACTCCGAAGAAGAACAGCGCGATGCGCCGGCCGGCGCCGGCATCGCCACGCCAGCGCGCCAGCCAAGGGCTCAGCGCCTCATAGGCCGCGGTCAGGGCGATCGCCGCGGCGAAAGACATCTGAAACCCGGCACTGACCAGGGCATCCGGACGGATCAGCAATATCCCCAAGGCCGCCGCGGCAACCAGGCGCAAGGAAAAGGGCCGGCGGCCCAGCATCAGCGCCGCCAAGGAAAGGCTGACCATGATAAAGGCGCGCTGGCTGGGGATCGGTGCTCCGGCCAGCAAAACATATCCGCCAGCGCCCGCCCACGCCGCCACCGCCGCGATCGCCTTGAGCGGCAGCCGCACCGCCAAGGCTTCGCTGCAGGCCAAGCCCAGCCGCACCGTGAAGAAGAGTGCGGCGGCAACCAGGCCGACATGAAGGCCCGAAATGGCCAGAAGATGCGCCAGGCCGGCCGTGCGCAGATCCGCCTCAACCGGTTTTGGGATGCCACCACGCTGACCGGTTAGCAACGCAGCGGCGATGCTGCCGGCAGCGCCCGGCACCTGCGATCAGATCGCCTGCAACACCTGTTCACGCAGCCGCTGAATGCGTCCGTCGGATCCAGCAGCAGGGGCCAGCCGGTCCACCGGCGACACAGCATAGCCCACCGCGCCCCAGCGTTCGAAAAAGGCCAGGCGGGCAAAATCAAAATCTCCCGGCATGGTTGGACCCGGCGGCGGGTTAAGTCGCGCGCGCAGCCGGACCATGTCGCCGGCGCTGAGGCGATCGGGGCGATCAGTGCGTACATTCAGCCGCACCTTCACCGGCGGCGCTGCCGGACCGGACCAGCGCTCCGGATCCACCGCCAGGATCAAACGAAGGCCACCCTCTGCCAAGGGTTCCTGTGCCAGCACGCGGCCCTGCAGCATCACCGCGCCGAGGCTCCGGTCCAGCACCGGGGCAGCGGTCCGAGCCGTATGCACGCTGGCCCAGAACGCCCCGGCCGCCAGCACCAGGAGGGGCACCAAGGCGGTTTGCGCTGACCGCCATGGCGCCAGCCGCCAGGCGCTCACGAGCAGCGCCAGGGCCAGTCCGGTGAGGGCCGGCGGCGGTTCCCCCGGCAGCGCGAAATAGCCCGCCACTCCCAAACTCAAAGCGACCGGCAGCCAAAGACTGAGCCGGCGCCGTTCCGCGGCCAAGTCATCCGCGGCGCGGCGAGCCAGGTCGGTCAAGCCGGGCCAGGCGGCGCGCAACTGGTCGAGCCGGTCGATCCTCCCCTCCCTTCCCGCTTTGAGTTGTCGCGGGCCCTGTGCTAAGACGGCGCGGCCTTGGTGATGCTTGCTTTGCGGCGGCGTCGGCGGCGCATTTCCCACCTGATCCTTATCAGACCCTCACCACTATGCGAAGATGTAGGCAGACGTGACACCTGTTATCACGCGCTTTGCCCCCTCTCCGACGGGCTTTCTGCACATCGGCGGTGCCCGCACCGCTTTGTTCAACTGGCTGTTCGCCCGCGGCCGCGGCGGCCAATTTCTGCTGCGCATCGAAGATACCGACCGCAAGCGCTCCACTGATGAGGCGATCGCTGCGATCCTGGACGGGCTGTCTTGGCTGGAGCTGGATTGGGACGGCGCGCCGGTCAGCCAGTTCAGCCGGCGTGAGCGGCACGCCGCCGTGGCGCACCAGTTGCTCGATGCCGGGCTGGCTTATCGCTGCTATGCCAGCCAGGAGGAACTGGCCGCGATGCGCGAGGCCGCCCAAAAGCAAGGCCGGCCCTGGCGCTATGACGGTCGCTGGCGCGATCGCGACCCCGCCGACGCCCCGCCCGGCGTTGACCCTGTGATCCGGTTCAAGGCCCCGCGCGAGGGTGAAACGGTGATCGCTGATGCGGTTCAGGGCCCGGTGCGCGTGCCCAATGCCGAGCTTGACGATATGGTGTTGCTGCGCTCGGACGGCACGCCGACCTATATGCTGTCCGTGGTGGTTGATGATCACGACATGCAGATCAGCCATGTCATCCGCGGCGACGATCATCTGACCAATGCGTTTCGTCAGGCTCAGCTGTACCGGGCACTGGCCTGGGAGCTGCCCGCCTTCGCCCATATCCCGCTGATCAACGGGCCGGACGGCAAGAAGATGTCCAAACGGCATGGCGCGCTCGGCGTCGATGCCTATCGCGACATGGGCTATCTGCCCAAAGCCATGCGCAACTATCTCATGCGCCTGGGCTGGGGCCACGGTGACATGGAAGTGTTCTCCACCGCCGAGGCGATGGAGAAATTCACCCTGGAGGGGATCGGCAAGGGTGCCGCCCGGTTCGACTTCAAGAAGCTGGAGAATCTGAACGGGATCTGGCTGCGCCAGGCTGAGGATGAGCGCTTGGTCATCCTGGTTGCGCCGTTTGTGCAGCAGCGCCTAGGCCGCCCGCTCACCGACGCGGACCGCGACCGGTTGACCCAGGGCATGGCCGGATTGAAGGAACGCGCCCGAACGCTTGTCGAACTGGCCGATAACGCCATGTTCTACGTGGCCGATGCGCCATTGCCGCTGACCGATAAGGCGGCCAAACTGCTCGATGAGGCGGCGCGGTCGCGGCTGGACCGCTTCGCGCGCGTGCTGGAGCAGCAAGACGACTGGCGCCAGGAGGCGCTGGAACAGGCCGCGCGCGAGTTCGCGGAGGCCGAAGACATCAAGCTGGGCGCCCTCGCCCAGCCGTTACGCGCCGCCTTGACGGGTTCACATATCAGCCCCAGCGTGTTCGACGTGCTGGCCGTGCTGGGCAGGCAAGAAAGCTGCGCGCGCATCCGCGACCGGCTCGCATAGCCGCCTTTGGGGAAAATTAGAGAAAAGCTTCGTACCGGTCGGCAGGACCGACGCGATCAGGAGGACCGACCCGGCGGCTGCGCCAGGAGCGGGCAAACGCGAAAAGAGGATAGGACGATGGCAAACGAACCGATGAAACTGTCCGGCAAGGGTGCGGATGTGGCCCTGCCGGTGATGGAGGGCAGCGTTGGGCCGCAAGTGATGGACGTGCGCAAGCTGTATGCCGGCACCGGCATGTTCACCTTCGATCCGGGCTTCACATCCACGGCCAGCTGCGAATCCAAGATCACCTATATCGACGGTGACAAGGGCGAGCTGTGGTATCGCGGCTATCCAATCCAACAGCTGGCCGAGCATTCCGACTATATGGAAGTGTGCTACCTGCTGCTGTTCGGCGACCTGCCGACCAAGGCGGAGAAGGACAAATTCGTTCACGGCATCACCTATCACACGATGATCCATGAACAGCTGAAGAATTTCTATAATGGGTTCCGTCGCGACGCCCACCCGATGGCGATCATGGTCGGCGTCATCGGCGCCCTGGCTGCCTTCTATCATGACAGCACCGATATCAACGATCCGCATCAGCGGCTGATTGCCAGCTACCGCCTGATCGCCAAGATGCCGACCATCGCGGCGATGGCCTATAAATATTCGGTCGGCCAACCGTTCATCTATCCGCGCAATGATTTGAGCTATTCCGCGGATTTCCTGCACATGATGTTCTCGGTGCCGTGTGAGGAATATGTCGTCAGCCCGACGCTGGAACGGGCCATGGACCTGATCCTGACCCTGCATGCCGATCATGAGCAGAATGCCTCGACCTCAACGGTGCGCTTGGCCGGCTCCTCCGGTGCCAATCCGTTCGCCTGCATCTCCGCCGGCATCGCCTGCCTGTGGGGCCCGGCCCATGGCGGCGCGAACGAAGCCTGCCTGCGCATGCTCGATCAGATCGGCCGGCCGGAGAACATCCCGCAGTTCATCGACCGCGCCAAGGACAAGACTGATCCGTTCCGCCTGATGGGCTTCGGCCACAGGGTCTACAAGAATTATGACCCCCGCGCGAAGGTGCTCCAGTCCCAGGCGCACAAGGTGTTGGACGAACTGGGCGTTTCCGACCCGCTGTTCGACGTCGCCCGGGAATTGGAGGAAATCGCCTTGAAGGACGCCTATTTCGTCGACAAGAAGCTGTACCCCAATGTCGATTTCTATTCCGGCATCATCTTAAAGGCGATGGGCTTTCCGACCACCATGTTCACCGTCTTGTTCGCCTTGGCGCGGACCTCAGGCTGGGTGGCGCAGTGGAATGAGATGATCACCGATCCAATGCACAAGATCGGCCGCCCGCGCCAGCTTTATACCGGCCCAATCAAGCGGGATTATGTGCCGATCGGCAAGCGCGGATAATCGCTTCGCTTGTCCGCCGCCTGCCCGCCCGATCGCAGGCGGGCAGGGTCATCCGATCAATCGCGCTCGCGGTTGATCGGATCATGCCCTAGGCGGAGCCGGTTTCCATCGGGCGCGCGCCGATGAAGGCCCAAGCCGCCTCGTCCTGGTCCGGCTTGAACGGCCGGACTTCAATATCGCTGACCTTGTCGAACAGCTTCAGCAAGGTCGCAGCAGCCGGCGGCGGGCCGATCACGGCATATTTTTCCAGATGATCAAGCGACCGCATCTGGGCGGTCAGGCTATCCAGACTGAGCCCCTTGGCTGAGTCCGCCGGCTCAAAATCCTCCAGGATCAGCAGCATATTGACCTTGGATTTCAGGTCGAATTGCTTTTGCAGCACACGCCCCAAGGCTGCCATGTCTTCGCCGCGCACATCGGCGGTTACGTGAAAGGCCAGGACATGGTCCTGATCGGTCTTGATCTGGCGGATGGTCTGGGTTTGCAACATGGGCCGGTCCTGTGCGTCAGAGGGTTGCGCTGTGGGACCAACGCCGCGCTCCCGGCCGGCGGTTCCCGACCCTGGGGCCTTCTCCGATCAATTACGACCGCGCTTGATCGGATGAAACGGCCCGCCTGCGACGGTGCGAGCCCCTTTGCTCTACCCCTCCTTCGGCATCAGCATGGCGGAGATCACCGCTTCGGCGACCTTGGTTCCGTCCACCGTTGCGGTACAGCCATATTTCCACACATTGCGCTTCTGGCTTTCTTTCTGCACGTCCAGCGCCAGGCGGTCCCCCGGGCTGACCGGCTTGCGAAACTTCGCCTTGTCGATGGTCATGAAATAGACCAACGAGCCGTCGGAGTGCGGGCCGAGATGGCTCATGACCAGGGCTGCGCAGGTTTGCGCCATGGCCTCGATGATCAGCACGCCAGGGAACACCGGCTGGCCGGGAAAATGCCCCTGGAAGAAGGGCTCATTGACCGTGACATTCTTGATCCCGACGCCGCGATCATCGCCGTTGATCTCGACCAGACGGTCGATCAACAAGAACGGATAGCGGTGCGGGATCTTCTGCATGATCTGCAGAATATCGAGCTGGGCCAGATCAGCCATGATGCGATGGTCCCTTTGCAAACCCGGCCCCGTGGCCGGGCAGATCAGGCAGGCAAATGGTCAGGGGATCAGCTGCGCGAGGGCAGTGCCAACTCAAAGCTGTCGATTGCGCGGTTGAGCTGATCAATCACCTCGGTGGTGACATCCAAGCCGGCAATGCTTTGTGGAACGAAGGCCTTATCCAATACCATGGTGGCATCGCGATCTTCCATGATCGTCTTGACGATCGGCCGCAGGGTGCGACGGACCTCTTCATTGGCCTGTTCCAGGGCCAACTGGCCGTCCCGCGCCAATTCCTGCAATTCTTTCTGCGCCCGGGCCTCTTTTTGCTGCAGTTCGCGCGCCTGTTGCTGCAAGACTTCCTGGCTCACCACATTGGCGCGGTTGGACAGTTCCTGTGCCTGGGCCTGCAGATCTTCGGTCAGTTCCCGCCGGCGACGTTCCAGCTCAATCCGAAAGCTCTGCATCTGGCCATAGATATTCTTACCGACTTCGCTTTCCTTGATGACGCGATCATAGTCCACCAGGATGATGCGAGCGGGCGGGACCTTTTGGGCGAGGGCCGGACCCGCAGCCAATGCGGCGAAGACAATGGCAAAGAGCAGCTGTTTCATCAGAAGGTTGTTCCTACGTTAAATTGAAGGGTTCTCTCATCGTCAAAGCCGTCCGCCGACTGAAGCGGGAACGCCAAGTCGACCCGGAACGGGCCAAACGGCGACTGCCAGGATACCCCGACCCCCACTGACAGACGAAGCTGATTCTCGTCAAATATATTGAGCTGTTCGGCACCGGGGAAAGCATCCGTATCGGTGTCGAACAGCGACCCGGCGTCGACGAAGGCACTGGCCTGCACGCCCAGTTCGCGCACGGCCTCGCCCAACGGCACGAACAGCTCAGCGGTGCCAAGATAAAAGGCGTTGCCGCCCAACGGAATGCCGCGGATGATGCTGCCATCGGTGTCGATGCTGAACAGGCGCGGGCCGACGCCGCGATTCTCAAAGCCGCGGATGCGCGGTCCGCCGAGGAAGAAGGCGTCGTTGGTGCGTACCGGTTCGCCCAGCCCCTCGATGAAGCCGCCTTCGGCGCCCAGACGCAGCACGAAACCGAACCACAGGGGCCGGAAATAGTCGATGTCCAAAGAGGTGCGGATGAAATTGATGTCGCCGCCAAGGCCTGCAAGCTGTTGGCCGAGGATCGCGCGCACACCCCTGGTCGGCCTCAATGGATTATTTAGGGTATCGTAGAACAGCGAATAGCCCAGCGCGGAGGTCAGGAATTCACCGCCCTGTTGCTGCGCGATGATCGACAGGAACGGGCTTGCCGTGACATTGCCGGGGAAATTCCGGTCATCGTTGCGGATCGTGTAGTTCAGCTGCAGACCCAGAAAATCCGCCAACGGCAGGGCGGTGCGCAGGGATAAGCCGATGCTGGTCTGTTCCAGGACGTTCAGCTGAATACCGCCGACCTCGTTGTCGGTGGAAATCCGGAACACGTCGACGCCGCCGGCGATGTTGCGGCCGAACAGATAAGGCTCGGTGAAGCTGATGCTGGCTTGGTTGCGGAACCCGGACAAGGACAGGGCGAAGCGCAGATTCTGCCCCTTGCCCAACCAATTCCGTTGCTCCAGCGCGAAGTTGAACGAAAACCGCTCCAAGTTGGAGAAGGCCGCTCCGAAGGTCAGGCTGCCGGTGGCTTCCTCCTCCACCGAGACGTCGAGCACCACCCGGTCCTCTTGGGTGCCGGGCAGCTGTTCGACCTCGACTTCTTGGAAGAAGCCCAGTCTCTGGATGCGCTGGCGGGAGCGTTCCAGCCGGTTCAGGTTGAACGCATCGCCTTCGGCCACTTGCATTTCGCGCCGGATCACGCGGTCCAGCGTGCGGACATTACCGCGGATCTCGACGCGCTCGACATAGACCCGCGGCGTGCGCTCGACATAGAAGACCAGATCAATGGTGCGGTCCGCGCGGTTACGGCGCGGCCGCACGTCGATATTCACGAAGGCATATCCCAGGATGCCGGCGGCGTTGGTCAGATTATCGACGGAATCGGAGATTCGCGTGGCGGAATAGAGCTGGTCGGGACGCACCGCCAAAAAGGCCCGGAAGGCATCGGGATCAATATCTTTGATCTCACTCTCGATCTTGATGTCGCCGAAGCGGTAGACCTCGCCTTCCTCGACCACGAAGGTGACGATGAAGTCTTCCCGGTCCGGGGTCAGCTCAGAGACCTGCGAAATCACCCGAAAATCCGCATAGCCTTCGTCGAGATAGAAGTTGCGGAGTTCCTCGGCGTCAAAGGCGAGCCGGTCTGGATCGTATGTATCAAACGAGGTAAAAAACTTCCAGAAGCGTGCCTCTTCGGAGACGAGCTGATCGCGGAGCTCGCCATCGGAATATTCCCGATTGCCGATGAAGTTGATGCGGCGGATCTTCGACTTCGGACCCTCGGCGATTTCGAACACAAGATTGACGCGGTTCTGCGACAGGGTCTCGGCCTTCGGCTCAACGATGGCGGCGAAGCGGCCCTTGGCCCGATACAGCTCCAAGATGCGCTGCACATCCGCGCGCACCTTGGCCCGCGTATAGACCAGCCGTGGCCTCAGCTGGATTTCCTCCACCAGCTCGTCATCATCCAGACGGCGGTTGCCTTCAAAGATGATGCGGTTGATAATGGGGTTTTCTTGCACAACCACAAACAGGATATTGCCCTGCTGCTGAAGCGCCACATCAGCGAACAGTTCGGTTGCGACAAGCGATTTCAGGCTCTCATTGATCGCGGTCGGATCAAAGCGGTCGCCCGGCCGGACCGTCAGGTAAGAGATCACGGTGCCGGCCTCGATCCGCTCATTGCCGACCACTTCAATGCGGGCGATGCGGTCGTCCGCCTGGGCGAAACCGGGCATTGCGCATGCCCAAGCCACCGCGGCCAGCAAAACTGCCGTCACTCCGATCCGAAAAGCCTTAAAGCGCACTACTACCCACCCCGTACAAAAAAACCTGAGCCGTTCCGGAGACTCGTTCTTATAAGGACATCAGGTCATTCAGCGTGAGCAGCAGCATCAGCCCCAACACCATGGCCAAGCCGGCGGCGTATCCCCATTCCTGGACCCTCTCGCTCAATGGCGCCCCCTTCAGCGCCTCAATCGCGTAAAAGAGCAGATGCCCGCCGTCAAGGATCGGGATCGGCAGCAGATTGACTAACCCCAGATTGATCGAGATCACCGCCAGGAAGGTGACGAAGGTGGCCGCACCCAGGAAGGCTTGCTCGCCGGACAGCTTGGCGATTTTCACCGGTCCGCCAAGATCGTCCAGCGAGCGGATCCCCAGAATGATCTGGCGAAGACCCTCCGCCATCAGCCGGACGGTTCGCCCGGTCTGCTCCACGGCTGCGGCCAGGGCGCCGAATGGGCCATAGCGTTCGGTCTCGCGGGTCTGCGGCACCGGCACGCCGATGCGCCCGAAGGTGTAGCGATTGCCGAAGCGATCCTCCGCCTCAATGGCCTCCGGCACGATCGTCATGTCCAGTTGGCGGCCCTCCCTCTGAACGGTCAGGTCCAGCGGAACATTGGCGCGCAGGCGGATTTCCTGGATCAGGCCTTCGAAGCTGTCGATCGGCTGTCCGGCCGCGCGGACGATGCGATCCCCCGGCAAAAGGCCCGCTTCAGCGGCCGGCGATCCGTCTAGAACGTCTGGCACCACCGGCGGCGTCACCGCCCGACCGACACTGACGAACAAGGCCGCGAACAACAGCACCGCGAACACAAGATTGATCGCCGGCCCCGCCGCAATGATCGCCGCGCGCCGCCACAGCGGCTGCAGGTGAAAGGCCGAGGCCCGCTCCTCCGGGCTCATCGTGGCGAGGGTCTCCGGGTCAGGCCGGCTGGCCGGGCCCATATCGCCGAAGAATTTCACATAGCCGCCCAGCGGCAGCGCGCTCAATCGCCAGCGGGTGCCGCGCTTGTCGGTCCAGCCGAACACTTCCGGCCCCATGCCGACGGAAAACGTCTCCGCGCGCACCCCCAAAAGCCGGGCAACGAAATAATGGCCCCATTCATGGACGAACAACAGCAGACCGATGGCGAAGCCGAAGGCTGCCAGAGTGAATAAGAGACCGGGTGCATCCATCACGTGCGTTCCTTCGTGCCGCGCAGCGGCGCCTATTGGGCCGCCTGAGCCAGACGGCCGCGCGCGAACGCGCGGGTTTCACGATCCAGCGCGATCACCGCGTCCATTGAGCCCAGGGACTGATCGGCAAGCCGGTTGAGGGCCGCCTCGACGATCTCGGTTATCTGCAAGAACGAAATCTGGCGGCTTAAGAAGGCATGAACGGCGATTTCGTTGGCGGCGTTCAGCACCGCCGGTGCCGCGCCGCCGGCCTGTAACGCCTCGCGCGCCAGACGCAGGGCAGGAAAGCGCTGCGCATCCGGTGTCTCGAAATCCAGCCGGTTGAGGGTGGCGAAATCCAGGCGCGGGCTGGGTGTTTCGATTCGGTCCGGCCAGGCCAGCGCATAAGCGATCGGCGTGCGCATGTCTGGCGTCCCCAATTGCGCCAGAACCGATCCGTCACAATATTCCACCATCGAGTGGATGACCGATTGCGGATGCACGACAATCTCTATCTGCGCTTCCTCCACCGGGAACAGATGATAGGCCTCGATCAGTTCCAGCCCCTTGTTCATCATGGTCGCCGAATCCACGGAGATCTTCGCCCCCATTGACCAATTGGGATGCTTGACCGCTTGTTCTGGGGTGACATCGGCGAGACTTGCCCGGTCTCGCGTGCGGAACGGCCCGCCCGAAGCCGTCAGCAAGATGCGGCTGACCTTATCGGCCCGGTCGAAATCGAACACCTGGAAAATGGCATTATGTTCGCTGTCGACCGGCAGCAACGTCGCGCCGTGGCGGGTCACCGCCTGCATCATCAGGTCGCCCGCACACACCAAACATTCCTTGTTGGCCAGGGCCACTGTAGCGCCTTGCTCCACGGCGGCCAGGGTCGGTGCCAGCCCCGCGGCGCCGACGATGGCCGCCATGACCCAATCGGTCGGCTGTTGCGCGGCGGAGACCAGGGCATCCTCGCCCGCGGCAATGGCGATACCGGTTCCCGCCAAAGCCTGCGACAATGCCTCATATTTGTCGGGATTGCCGATCACCGCCAGGTCGGGTCGAAACCGGCGCGCCTGCTCGGCAAGCTTGGCGACATTCTCGTGCGCGGTCAGCGCCACCAAATGATAGGCCGCAGGACTGCGCGCGATCAGATCCAGCGTATTGCAGCCGACCGACCCGGTCGAGCCGAGAATGGTGATCTTTCGGGCGGCGCTGTGGCCGTTCAACTGGGTCGGTGCCGTCATGGTCTCGTCATCATGAAGATAAAGGTGAATAATGCAAGCAGGGGAGCCACGAACATCAGGCCATCGACCCGATCCAGAATGCCGCCATGTCCAGGAATGATATGGCCGCTGTCTTTGGCGCCCCAGCGCCGCTTCAAAGCGCTTTCCGCTATGTCTCCGATCTGGCTCCAAACCGCCAGGGGCGGTGTCAGCAGCGCCATCCACACCAAGGGCAGCGGCCGCGCCACCGCCCAGGCAAATAGGCTGCCGGCCAGGGCAAACGCAATCCCCCCGACCAGACCGGACCAGGTCTTGTTCGGACTAATCCGCGGAGCCAGGCGCACGCCGCCGATCGCCCGTCCGACGAAATAGCCGCCGATATCCGTGCCCCAGACCAGCAGAAACGCCCATAACACCAGCGCCAGACCATCCTCGGTGGTGCGCAGCCACAAGAAGGCGAGAACCGGGATCCAAATATAGGCGACCGAGCCGCCCAGCCAGACCAGCCGTCGGCGGCGAGCCAGAAGCCCCAGCGCGGCCAGCGCGCCGCCTGTGCTGATCACCACCAGATACCAGATCAGAACGCCGCCCCCGGCATCGGCGATCAGAAACAGGGACAAGGCGAAGAAACCGCTGACGGTCAGAAACGTCGCCGGCCAGCCGCCGCTCAACCGCAGCATGCCGATGAATTCATAGACCATGATCATCGCGCCGATGGCCAAGAAAGCGGCGAATACAAGGCTGCCGAAATAGGCCGCCGCCAGTGCCATTGGGCCCAGCACCAGAGCGGAGAGAATCCGGCTGATCAATAATGAGCGCGGCGGCGGCGTCTTTAGCGGACGGCTCACGAGCGCGCACCGTAGCGCCGTTCCCGACGGCTGAACTCCTCAATGGCCGAGCTTAAATCGGACTCCGCAAAGTCCGGCCACATCACGTCCAGGAAGACCAGTTCGGCATAGGCGGCCTGCCATAACAAGAAATTGGACAAGCGCTTTTCTCCGCTGGTGCGGATCAGCAGATCCGGATCTGGCAGATCAGCGGTGAACAGGTGCCGAGCAATGGTGTCCTCGGTGATCGTGGCCGGGTCCAGCAAGCCATCGCGCGCCGCCTTAGCGATCGAGCGGACGGCATCCACGATCTCCGATTGGCTGCCGTAATTCAACGCGATGACCAACTGCATGCGGCTATTGCCCAGGGTGCGGCGTTCAGCGGTGTCGATCAGCGCGATAATGTCCGGTGATAGGCGCGTGCGCAGGCCGATGAACCGCACACGCACGCCGTTGCGGTCTAGTTCATCCACTTCATGTTGGATATAGTGGCGCAGCAGGCCCATCAGATCTTCGATCTCGTCGGGCGGCCGCTTCCAATTCTCCGACGAGAAGGCGTACAGCGTCAGCACTTCGACGCCGGTCTCCAAGCAGGCGCGCACGGTTCTGCGCACCGCCTCCGCGCCCTGGCGATGGCCGAGCGCGCGGGGCAGATGTCGGCGCTTCGCCCAGCGGCCATTGCCATCCATGATGATGGCAATGTGCCGCGGTGGCAGCGTCAGAGTCTCTTGCTTGGCCGGGATCATCAGCGTTGACCTTCCAGTGCCGGCCTGGATCAGACCTGCATGATCTCCTTTTCCTTCTGCGTCAGCAAGTCGTCGATCTTGCCAATAGTTTTGTCGGTCATGCTCTGGACCTCGTCTGACAGGCGTTTATGATCGTCTTTGCCGATATCGCCGTTTTTCTCTGCCTTTTTCAGCGCATCCATGCCGTCGCGCCGGACGTTGCGCACGGAGATGCGCGCCTGCTCGGCATATTTTCCGGCCATCTTGGCCAGATCACGGCGGCGTTCTTCGTTCAGTTCCGGCACCGGGATGCGCACAGTCTGGCCGTCGATCATCGGATTGAGACCCAGACCGGAATTGCGAATCGCCTTCTCCACGGCGGAGACATTGTTCTGGTCCCAAACCTGAACCGTCAGCATCCGCGGCTCCGGCACCGTGATCGAGCCGACCTGGGCGATCGGCATCGATGCCCCGTAAACATCCACCTGGATTGGATCGAGCAGCCCGGTGTTGGCGCGGCCGGTGCGCAGGCCGGAAAATTCGTGTTTCAGATTGTCCACGGCCCCGTCCATGCGCCGCTGCAGATCCCTTTTGTCGATCCCCTCGCTCATTCTTGCTCTTCCTTTCCGATCACTGTGCAGGTGCCCTGCCCGTCGAGCACCCGGCCCAACTCGCCACGCTGCTCGATAGAGAAAACATAGATGGGAATGTCGTTTTCCCGGCACAACGCAATCGCGCTGGCGTCCATCACCTTCAAATCCTGGCGCAAGACATCCATGTAGCTAAGCCGGGTATAGCGCTGCGCCGCGTCATCCTTTTTCGGGTCGGCACTATAGACGCCGTCAACCTGTGTCGCCTTCAAGAGCGCGTCACAATTCATCTCCGCCGCGCGCAAGGCCGCCGCTGTGTCCGTGGTGAAGAACGGATTGCCCGTGCCCGCGGCGAACAGAACAATTCGCTGCTTTTCCATGTGCCGGATGGCGCGCCGGCGGATATAGGGCTCGCAGACGCTAGACATCGGGATAGCCGATAAGACCCGTGTGGGCACACCTAGCTTCTCCAGCGCATTCTGCACCGCCAATGCGTTCATCACGGTCGCCAGCATGCCCATATAATCGGCCGAGGCGCGGTCGAAGCCCTTGGCAGCTGCGGCCAGACCGCGAAATATATTGCCGCCGCCGACCACCGCGCAGAGTTCGCAGCCGGCTTCATGCGCGGCCTTCATTTCCGAGGCGACCCGGTCAACCACATCAGCGGAAATGCCAAAGCCCGCATCGCCCATCAAGGCTTCGCCGGACAGCTTGATCAGAACGCGTTTAAGCGGCTGGGACATGACACGACGCCACCTTCATGAGGAAGGCCCCGGAGAGAACCACCGAGGCCGGGATGCGGCGCGCACTCTAGTCGCGCTTTGGCCGTCAGGCCAGCATCATGCGCAGCTTTTGCGCGCAGCGACGGGCCATCGGGCTCACCCCTTGACCGCGGCGGCCACCTCCGCGGCGAAATCGCTGTCATCGCGCTCGATGCCCTCGCCCAGCTCATAGCGGATGAAGCCGGTCAACTTGGCATCGCCGGCCTGGGCCACCAGCTGTTCGATGCGGGTTTCGCCATCAACCACCGAGATCTGCTTCAGCAAGCAAACTTCCTCATAGAATTTGCGCATGCGCCCTTCGATCATCTTGTCAACGATCGCCTCGGGCTTGCCCGAGGCCAAGGCGGCGTCGCGTTGAACCTGCTTTTCCCGCTCAATCAGGGCCGGATCCAAATCCGCAACGTCCAGCGACGCGGGGTTGGTGGCAGCCACATGCATGGCGATATGCTTGGCCAGACCGTCCAGTCTCGACTTGTCCGCACTGCCTTCCAGTGCCACCAGAACGCCGATCTTGCCGAGCGTGCCGGCGCGCACCGCGGCATGCACATAAGAGCCGACGACCCCGTCGCTAACGCTCAAGGCGGCCGCCCGGCGCAAGCTCATATTCTCGCCGATGGTCGCGATCAGATGGGTCAGCTGCTCTTCAACGGTGCGTTCAGTTCCCGGATAGCCGGCCGATTGCACGGCTGGAAGATCGCCGTTTTGGGCCACGGACATGTCGGCCAACTGAGCCACGAAGTCCTGAAACATTTCGTTGCGCGCAACGAAATCGGTCTCGGCATTGACCTCGATCGCTGCCCCCGTGGTGCCGGCAACCGCCACGCCGACCAACCCCTCTGCGGCGGTGCGGCCGGATTTCTTGGCGGCCTTGGCCAGCCCCTTCTTACGCAGCCAATCAACCGCGGCTTCCATATCACCGTCGGCTTCAGCCAGGGCCTTCTTGCAGTCCATCATGCCTGCGCCGGTTTTTTCGCGCAGGTCTTTGACCATCGCGGCAGTGATTTGCGCCATCTTATCTTCTCTCCAAAATGATCTCGTGCCGGAGCGGCAGGTGTATCGAGGCAGGGCCATAAAGCCGTGAAACTGCGGCTTTATGACAGAATCAAGAATTTGCCGGCCGGCGCGAGGACGTCGCGCCGGCAAACCGCGGTTATGCTGCGGCGTCTTCTTCCGCCTGGCTGGACGCATCCGCCTGAGCGTCGGCAGCGGCCTGTTCAGGCACGGCTTCGGCGGTCTCTTCGGCTTCGCCAACATCGACGCCCTGAGCGGTCAACTGCTCCTGAATGCCGTCAAGAACGGCCGCGGCAAGCAAGTCGCAATACAGCCGGATGGCGCGGGTGGCGTCATCATTGCCGGGGATCGGTAAGGCGATCCCGTCGGGATTGCAATTGGTGTCCACCACCGCAATGACCGGAATGCCCAGCCGGTTGGCTTCGGCAATCGCGATCTCCTCGCGATTGGTGTCGATCACGAACAGCAGGTCCGGCAGACCGCCCATGTCGCGGATACCGCCCAAGGACAGCTCAAGCTTGTCGCGGTGCCGCGTCAGTTCCAAGGTTTCCTTCTTGGTCAAGCCGGTATCGGCCTGATTCAACTGTTCGTCCAGCTTCTTCAGCCGGCGGATCGACTGGGAAATCGTCTTCCAGTTGGTCAGCATGCCGCCGAGCCAGCGGTGATTGACGAAATATTGGCCGCAGCGTTGGGCCGATTCCGCCACGATCGGCGCGGCCTGCCGCTTGGTGCCGACGAACAGGATCCGCCCGCCAGAGGCCGCCACGTCGCGCACCTCTTTCAGGGCACGATCCAACAGCGGCACGGTCTGGGACAGGTCCAGAATATGCACCTTGTTGCGCTCCCCAAAGATATAGGGAGCCATTTTCGGGTTCCACCGATGGGTTTGGTGGCCGAAATGCACGCCAGCTTCCAGCAGCTGGCGCATGGAAAAGTCCGGAAGCGCCATGAAATCTCCTATTTCCGGTTCAGCCTCTGCGGGGCGATGCAATCCGATCCAATGGGTCGGACACCGGAGGATGGCTCGGGGATGTCTGTCCCGGCGCACCCGCGCCCCGCATGTGGGTTTAATGAGAGCGCGCTATACGCACGCCCGCGCTTGGGCGCAAGCCCCCTCATCGGCTTGTGTGGCTTTTTCGCCCAACACTCGCTGACACGTCGGTGCCCCGGATAACCAGACGCGAGACGGCCGCCTGTTACAGATAACCCACTTTGACGGCGATGGTTCGCAACCGATCGCGGGCCGGTCGTTCAGC
The DNA here is from genome assembly GCA_050331575.1 of Rhodothalassiaceae bacterium. Taxonomy (GTDB): domain Bacteria; phylum Pseudomonadota; class Alphaproteobacteria; order Sphingomonadales; family Rhodothalassiaceae; genus JBHJGS01. The sequence goes on from JBHJGS010000045.1 coordinate 67,119, forward strand.
GGCACGCCCAGACCGCCGGGCTAGGCTGCGGACAGAGCCGGATCAGCCGGCTGCACCCGCTTCACAAACGCAACGACCGCGGCCAACAAGGCTTGCAGATGGTCCAGGCTGGCCTGGTCGACCAACCGGCCATCGACGATCTTGTCCCCGGCCTGGGCGATCAGCACCTCCTTGTGCGGCACCAGGACGCTCAGCGTGCTGGTCAAGGCATATTTCAGGTCATTTTGGGCGCGCACGCCGCCGGTTGTGGCCGGCGACACGCTGAACAGGCCGACGGGTTAGCCCGCCAGGGGCGAGCGGAAAGCCGGGCGCGACGCCCAGTCGATCGCGTTCTTCATCACCCCGCTCATGCCGTAATTATATTCCGGTGTGGCCAAGATCAGCGCATCGGCCTCAGTGATGGCGGCCTTTAGCTTGGCAACCGCGTCCGGCGACGTCTGACCATCCAGGTCTGGGTTGTAGAGTGGCACCTCAGCCAGATCGAAGCGGGCCAGCACGGCATCGGCCGGCACCAGCGCGCGCATGGCCTCCAAGGCAGCGCGGTTGCGCGAGGCAGCCCCCAGGCTACCGGCAATGCCCAGAAGCTTGATCGAGCGGTCCATTCTCTGTCTCCATTTCAAGCAAGCGGTCGAGGAAGAAAAACGCCGGCAATCCTGCTCGATCTACCGGTCAGCGCGCTCAACGGCGGGCCTATCAGTGGGCAGGCCAGCGGCCGCGCGCCGACACGATCATCCGCCGGGCGTCCAAATCAAGATGATGCCATTCGCCGTCAGGATCACGGCCAATGCGATCATCAGACGCGCCTTCTGCCGTTGTGCGGGGTCACGCCGGAGCAGCCGCATCCCCTGCCAGCCCAGCAGCCCTGCGGCGATGAGAGCGGCCAGCAAGGCCGCCTGCGCCACGGTCATTGCGCTGCCACCGGCTGGGCCAGGCAACGCGCCAGGGCATCGCGCCAACCAGCGAGCGCCGCATCGCGCGTATCGGCATCCATGGCGGGATCAAAACTGCGGTCGACCGCCCAGACGGCCTTGAGATCCTCCAGGCCGCTGAACAGGCCCGCGCCCAGGCCAGCCAGCATCGCCGCCCCCAGCGCGGTCGTCTCGGTGACCTGTGGCCGGTCGACCGGTCGGTTCAGCATGTCGGCGAGACATTGCGCGAACCAATCATTCGCCGCCATGCCGCCATCGATGCGCAGGCGCTGCAGCGGCACGCCGGCATCGGCTTCAAACGCGGTCATCAGGTCGAGGGTCTGATAGACCACCGATTCCAGGGCCGCGCGGGCCAGATGCGCGCGATCGGTGGCCCGGGTCATGCCACACAAGATCGCCCGCGCTTCCGGGTTCCAATGCGGTGCGCCCAGGCCGGTGAAGGCGGGCACCAGATAGACCCCGTCATTGCCGGCCAAGCTGGCGGCCAAGGTGGCGCTTTGCGCCGCATTGTCGAGCAGGCCCAGACCATCGCGCAGCCACTGGATCGCCGCCCCGGCAACGAAGATCGAGCCTTCCAGCGCATAATCGCGCCGCCCGTCAATCTCAAAAGCGATCGTCGAGAGCAGCCGATGCTGCGAGCGTACCGGTTCCGCCCCGACATTCTGCAGCACAAAGCAGCCGGTGCCGTAGGTGCTCTTGGTGTCGCCCTTGGCCAGGCACAGCTGGCCGATGGAGGCGGCTTGCTGGTCGCCCGCGCAGCCGGTGATGCGCAGCGGCCGGCCGAACACCGAGTCCGGGATCTGTGCCAGCGTCCCGGCATTGCCGACCACCTCCGGCAGCATCGCCTCGGGCACGCCGAACAGCGCGCACATCTCACTGTCCCAGCGACCCGACCGCAGGTCCAGCAGGCAGGTGCGCGCGGCATTGGTGATGTCGGTGAGGTGCGGGCCGGCCAAGCGCGCGATCAGATAGCTGTCCACGGTGCCGAAGGCGAGCTCGCCACGCTCGGCACGCTGGCGCGCGCCAGGCACCTGATCGAGGATCCACGCGATCTTCGTGGCGGAGAAATATGGATCCAGCAGCAATCCCGTGCGCGCGATCACGGCCTCCTCCGCGCCCTTCTGCTTCAGCGCCCGGATGGCCGGAGCGGTGCGGCGGTCCTGCCACACGATGGCCGGGTGGATCGGGGCAAGGCTCTTGCGGTCCCAAACAATCGTCGTTTCGCGCTGATTGGTGATACCCAAGGCCAGCGGGCCGGTGCCCTGCCGGTCCAATTGGGTCAGAACACTGCGAATGCAGGTGATGGCATCGGCGATGATGTGCTCGGGATCTTGTTCCACCCACCCCGGCCTGGGGTAGCTTTGCGGCAGTTCCCGCTGCTCAGAGGCCAGGATCGCACCGTCCGGAGCGAAGGCGATGGCGCGGGTGCTGGTGGTGCCTTGGTCCAGCGCAATCAGCGCGTTTTGGTCCGGCATTTTCCTGTTTCTCCTTGGATTGTGTGGCCGATCCTGACGTCAAGTCCCTGTTTCGGCAATAAATTGTCAGGAAATGCCGCCCTAGAGTGACGTGTCAGCAGCGTCGTGACAAAGGCCGCGGCCTGGGGTTACACTGAAATGTGACCATGAGGGCAGCGGCCATGAACGAGAAACTGGATTTGGCACGCATCACCCAGAATTTGATTGAGTTGAAGGGCGACCTGGCGCGCCTTGAGGCGGACACCCGCGACTCCCGGTCTGCGGTGGAACTGGATCAATCGCGCCAGGGTCGGCTGACGCGCATGGATGCGCTACAGGGTCAGGCCATGGCCGAAGCCGTCGCCAGGCGGCGGCGCCAGGCGCTGCAACGCATCGAAGCGGCTTTGGAGCGCATGGAGGACGGTGAGTTCGGCTATTGCGTCACCTGCGGCGATCCGATCGATGTGCGCCGGCTGGAGTTGGATCCGGCCGCGCCGCGCTGTGCCCGCTGTGCCAGCGATTGTGTCGACAAGGACTGAGCGCGCCGATCCCAGGGCATATGCCGATTGATCGGATGAGACTGCCCGCGGTCGATGGGGCGAGCAAGCATGCTCTGGTCTGACGAAAAGGTTTAGCGAGGCCGGCTTGCGCGCGTCCCAAGGCTTTGTACATAAGACGTCATGAGCGAAACGATCGTATTTGATCGCCGGACCGTCTTGTCGGGTCTGGCGGTGACCTTGCTAGCCGCATGCGGACGCCAGAGCGGCGACGCCGCGGCAACGGAGCCTGCAGCACGGGGGGAGACGGCTGTGAGCGAGGCGGAAAAGCAGCAATGGGCGCTCAGCGAGGCAGATTGGAAGCAACGCCTCAGCAGGCCGGAATTTTATATCCTGCGCCAGGAAGGCACCGAGCCGCCGGGCTCCAGCGATCTGTTGGGCGAGAAGCGCGCCGGCACCTATGTGTGCGCGGGCTGTGGTTTGGCTCTGTTCAAGTCCGACTGGAAGTATGACAGCGGCACCGGCTGGCCATCCTTCTACGACCATATTGCCAGCCATATCGGCACCAAGACCGACTTCAAGCTGGTCTTGCCACGCACAGAATATCATTGCGCGCGCTGCGGCGGCCATCAGGGCCATGTCTTCAACGACGGCCCGCCGCCAACGGGAAAGCGCTATTGCAACAACGGTTTGGCGTTGGTTTTTAAACCAAAAAGCGATGGCGGCGACCAAGCCTGAGCCGGGGCGAGTTGCGGTCGACTTCGGGCTCCAGCCTGGTGTTCTTGCCAACACAGGGGTCAGTGGCGGAGCCGCCACACCGTCCGCTCAGCCGTGTCTCGGATCAGATCGACCCGTTCCCCGTTGAAATGATAGTCCAAAACCCGTCCGCGGCGCGCCGGGGCGACCGTGTCCGGCCAGAAGGCCGCCACGCACGCGCCGCCCGGCTCGCGCACGCTGGGATAGACAATGCCATCAGAGCCGGCCGCACGCAGCTGTCGCGCAAAGGCCTGGGACGGCGCGTAATCATCGGGATCCAGACAGGCGGCATGGTCCTGCGATCCGCGCACATCATGGAACCGACGATCGACGCCGATGACCAGTTCCAACTGTTGGCTGAGCCAGCCAGGCGCCTGCTGTGTGGCGCGGTAGAAGCGCGCGCGATGATAGGCGGTTTCGGCCACCGCCGTGGCGAATTGATCGGCGATATAGAGGGCACCGAACGTGCCATCATGGAAGCGGCCGGCCCAATCCGGGCTGACATGGACGAACGGCGCCATCAGGAAAGACGCTCCCGGCCCGGACACCCGCCGCTCGACCGGTACCAGATCAAGCCGGCCGATGGTCTCGGCCAGTCGCGGGTTGGTGCGGCTTTCCAACGCCGCCAGCCGCTCCCAATCAGCCGGATCGGCCAGATCCTCAAACAAGTCGATCGGTGGATGCCGTGTGGAAATGATGCGCCGCGCGTTCGGCCAGTGCACACGGCGCAGAGGCGGCTTGATCACCCGCGCGCGGCGTCCAAATGCGCACGGACCCGCATCAGATCGGTCAAATCTCCGCCCAGCATGATCTCTAAAGCGCTTGCCCCGCCGAACGCCGCATTGGGTCGGTGCACCCAGTCATAGCTGCGACCGGGCTCGACCAACAAAATCCGTAGGGCCTTGTGAATGCCCAGCAGGTTGGACAGCCGCGCGGTCAGATCCGGCCCAATCCGGCCAACCTGCCCGCGCTTCCATCGATTGTAGGTGGACGCTGACAGCCCGCCCAGGAGCGTGCAGGCTTGCTGATCGGTCAGGCCCCAGCGCCGAAACAAGGCGACCACAGCGCGGGCGCCGGCAGCAGCGGTCTCTTGAGCATTCTCCTGCTCCGAACCGAGGGCGGTTTCTGGTGCAACGGCGATCAGCGGCATCGGCCTCTCCTTGACCAAGAGATAGGTGACCAAGAGATAAGCGACCGACTACCAAAAGACAAGAGAATTGCCGTTAAGCTTCTTTTGATGATCTCAACGCCCGCCCTTCAGCCGGTCATACACCTCATATTCATAGGCGATGGAGCTTTCGATCAGGGCATCATAGAGCCGGGCGATGCGATCGTCCGGCGCGCCGGCGGCCTGGGCGGACGCCCGCACCTTGGCCAGCACATCGGCCTTGCGCACTTCGTCGCGCACGACCGAGCGGTCCGGCTTGATGCGCGCGGCATGGGCCATCATCTCAAAGCGCAGGGCCAGCCGCTCGACGATCTCCCGGTCCAGCCGGTCGACCTCGGCGCGCACATCACTCATGGTCTGCGGGTCTGGCTGGCCCGCCGGGGCCGGCTTGGGCGATTTCGCACTCATTGCGGACACACTCCTTGGCACTGATCGGCGGGCTATAGCGGCACGGTGAAGCCGCGGGCAAGCCCGTCACGCCGCCGCATCAATCTCAACACCCCATCGCGCCAGCATCTCCGCGCCGCCCTCGCCGGGCTGTGCCGGCGCCGTCGGCGGATCGGCGGCATGGGTCTGAAACCGCGGCGCAGGTGCCGGCTGGGCCAAACCGTCCACGGCTGTGACGGTGCCGCGTGCGCGAGTGTGCGGCTCCTCGGCGGCCTCATCATAGCGCAGGACCGGGGTGACGCAGGCATCGGTCTGGTCGAACACCCGGCACCAGTCAGCCTGGCTCTTTTGCTTGAACGCCTCGGTCAGGCGCCGACGCAGACGCGGCCATTGCGACCGGTCATAGTGCGCGGCGGGCGTGATCTCCTCGGCCAGGCCCAGGCCGGTCAACAGCGCCTGGAAGAAGGCTGGTTCCAGCGCGCCCACGGCCATGTAGCGACCGTCCGCGGTTTCATAGACATCGTAGAAGGGTGCGCCGCCGTCGAGCAGATTGACGCCGCGCTCCGGCGTCCACGCCCCCATCGCCGCCAGCGCCATGGTCGGCGCCATCAACAGGGCCGAGCCGTCGGTCATCGCCGCATCGATCACGTCGCCCCGGCCGTCGATGCGCGCGCGCAGCAGCCCCGCCAGCATACCGACCGTGAGCAGCATGGCGCCGCCGCCGAAATCGCCGACCAGGTTGAGCGGCGGCACCGGCGCCTGCCCGGCCCGGCCGATCGCGGCCAGCACGCCGCTCAATCCGATATAGTTGATGTCATGGCCGGCCTGTGCGGCGCGCGGGCCGCTCTGACCCCAGCCGGTCATGCGGCCATAGACCAGGCGCGGATTGTCCTGAAGCGCCAGGTCCGGGCCAAGGCCCAGGCGCTCCATCACGCCGGGGCGAAGCCCCTCGATCAGGCCGTCCGCCGCGCACCAGATCCGGCGGAGTGCCGCGACGCCGGCGGGGTCCTTCAGATTCAGCACCAGCGAGGCCTTCGACCGGTTCATGATGTCTTTGGCCGGCGTCAGACCCAGGCCCCGCACCCCGGCGGGCTTGTCGATGCGCACCACGTCGGCGCCCAGATCGGCCAGCATCATGCCGGCGAACGGCGCGGGGCCGATGCCGGCGATCTCGACGACCCGAAGGCCGTGCAATGGTCCTGGCATGCTTTTCCCTTTAACCGCGGTGTTGCTATAAGGAGGCGATAACCCCGCCCGCTGTGCGTCTACCATAGCCGCTGATGCCCTGCCGCCAAGCCGCGCGATTGCCGCGCGCCTGAAGGAGACTTTCCATGCAGTCGAAAAAGATCATGTTCCAAGGCACCCAGGGCCAGCTGGCCGCCCGGCTCGACCTGCCGGCCTCGCGCCCGCGCGGCTATGCCTTGTTCGCGCACTGCTTCACCTGTTCCAAGGACATTTTCGCGGCCAGCCGCATCGCTGAGGGCCTGGCCGATATGGGCGTGGCGACCCTACGGTTCGACTTCACCGGCCTGGGCATGAGCGAAGGCGAATTCGCCAATACGAATTTCACCTCCAATGTCGACGATCTGCTGCGCGCGGCGGAGTATATGCGCGAGGAGCTGCAGGCGCCCAAGCTGCTGGTCGGCCATTCCCTCGGTGGTGCCGCGGTCCTGGCCGCAGCGGGCGAGATTGCGGAGGTGGAGGCGGTGGCAACCATCGGCGCGCCGTTCGATCCAGAACATGTCAGCCACAATTTCGGCGACAAGATCCAGGAGATCGAGGCCGCCGGCGAGGCGGAGGTGAAGCTGGCCGGCCGGCCGTTCCGGGTACGCAAACAGTTTCTGGAGGACATCCGGTCGCAGAATCAGGCCGAGCGCATCCGCGCGCTGCGCAAACCGATCGCGATCTTCCATTCGCCGATCGACGACACCGTCGGCATCGACAATGCCGGCAACATCTTCCAGACCGCCAAGCACCCCAAAAGCTTCATCACCCTGGATAAGGCCGACCATTTGCTGACCAACCGCGAAGACGCCATTTATGTGGCGCGCACCCTGGTGGCCTGGGCCAGCCGCTATATCTCCGGGCTTGCCGATGACGGCCGCAACCTGCCGTTCAAACCGCAGCCGGAGGATGTTCTGGTCGCAGAGACCCGACGCTCGAAATTCCAGCAAACCGTGGCCGTGCGCGGCCATCGGATCTATGCCGACGAACCGCTGTCAATCGGTGGCGACAATACCGGGCCGACCCCTTATGACCTGTTGTTGGCGGGCCTGGGCGCCTGCACGAACATGACCCTGCGGCTTTATGCCGACCGCCGCGGCGTGCCGCTGACCCGCGCCTCGGTCAAGCTGACCCATGAAAAGCGTCATGTGGAGGATTGCGAGGCCTGCCTGGAGACCGGCAAGCCCGCCAAGTTGGATCATATCGACCGGGAGCTGATCTTGGAGGGTGAGCTAACCGAGGAACAGCGCAGCAAGCTGGTTGAAATCGCCGACAAATGCCCGGTCCACCGCACGCTGCACAGCGAGATCCGGATCAGCACCCGGCTGCGGGACGGATAAGGCCTGCGCTGCCGGCCCAGTCGCTCACCCCGCCGTGACGTCACGCGCGGGCGGGTGGGCGCAGCACCCGCCGGGGCCCAGGCGACGGCGCTGATCGGCTCAAATCCTCATGACGTTCAGGTGAGACCCGGGGTCTCGGCATTGGCGCAGTGCAGCGCAACCCTATGTGTTCGAAGGAACGGGTTTGGGCACGATTTGAAAAGGGGTTTATGGATGTCGGCAACACCTGTGAAGATCACGCTGTATCGCTGGGCCGGGCAATGGGGTCCGTTTAAGGTCAAGATCCCTTGCGGCGAATGCACCCTGACACTGGATGTCATCAAGGATGTCCTTGAGACCGATCTGGCGGGCATTCCGGTGGAACTGGAGGTGCAGGACTGGCTGTCGAATTGGTGGAAGCCGCTGCCCAAGGGCGGCTGGCATGCGCCCATCGTGATGGTCGAGAACCGCGTCATTGCGCAGGGTGCGGCCCTCAATCGCGGCGTCCTCACAGAAGAGGTCATCAAGGTCTGGACTGCACGTTCGGAAATGACCGGCACGGTCATGTTCGGCAAGGAAAGCTGTCCGCACTGCCAGCGCGCCAAGGGCTATCTGGCCGAGGCGGGGGTGAACTACACCTATTTCGACGTGGTCAAGCACCCTCGGGCGCTGTACGAAATGGTGCCGCGCGTGAAAGACAAGATCGGCCACAAAACGCCGGTGACGGTGCCTCAGATTTGGATCGATGGCGACTATGTCGGCGGTGCGGACGATCTGGGCAAGCGTCTCGGCCGCACCGATATCGAACCGAACCCGGAGCGGGGCGCCAACTCGCTGCAGCCCCAGGCCGCCTAGCGCAAGTTGCCCGCCCTATAGACGGCGGGCATTTTCATCCGATCAAGCGCGAGCGCGATTGATCGGATGAGGCCCCAAGGCCAGTCGGGTCCTGCCGCGTTGTTCGGGCTGGGCAACCGGCGGCGGGTGCGGTCAGCCGGCCAGTTTCGCTTTTAGGCCGGCCAGGCGCATCTGCAGCACCTCGATATTCGAGACGGTGGTCTCCACCGTCATTTGCGTTTGCATATTCGAGTTGGTCAGTTCGTGGACCGATTGGGTCAGGGCATTGACATCATCGGCAATGCCTTGCGTCGTCTGCGCAATCTCGTCCGCGGCGTTCTTTTGGTCGCGCACGCTGTCGCCGATGCTTTGAGCAGCCGCGGTCATGCCATCCACCGCTTGGGACATATCCTGGCTGTGCTGCGTGATCTTCTCCACCGCCGTGCGCATATCGTCCACCTGCTGGGCGATCTGATCCGTGGCCGCAGCGGTGTCGGTGGACAATTTCTTCACCTCCGCTGCGACAACAGCAAAGCCGCGCCCGGCCTCGCCTGCGCGTGCCGCCTCAATCGTCGCGTTCAGCGCCAGAAGATTGGTTTGGCTGGCAATGGTCTTGATCAGGTCAATAACGCTTCCGATCGCTTGCGATGAGCTGGCCAGCGTTTCGATGATTTCGTTGGATTTGGCGAAGGTTTCGCGCGCGCGGCCGTTCATCTCGTCATAATTGCTCAGATCGTTGACGATCGCGCCGATGGTGCCGCTGAGTTCCTGCACGCTGCCGGCAATGGTCCGGCAATTCTGGGCGGCTTCGTCCGCGCGTTCTGCGATTTGCTGCATATGCTGAGACTCATGCAGCGCGGACTTCGCCATGGTCTCCGAATCGCGCTGAAGCACGTCGCACTGGCGCAAGGTAAAATCCAGATCCGCCGCATAATCCGCCGGGGCATGGTCGGTCACAGTCATGAGTTTGACTCCGGGAGAATGGGAAAGTCACAGGCCGTGGGGGCGGCCAAATGCTCGGCCAGCTGTTCGATTTCGTCGCTGAGCGGACGGTCGTGCATCAACGGCGCGCTGATCTGACGGACCCGGCCGGCCAGCGCCCTGGTGGAGCGGCTGAACGGCCCCAACAGATCGACGGCCTGGGCCGTGGCCATGGCCTGGATCGCCAGCACCCGGGCCAGATCCGCCACCACGTCACGCAGGCTGCGGGCGGCGAGTGTGCCCATGGAGACGATGTCCTGATTGTCGCCATTGGTCGGGATCGACTGGATCGCGGCAGGCACGGCCTTCTGGCGCATCTCGGCAACCAAAGCGGTCGCGGTGACCTGCGCGCCCATAAATCCGCTGTCCAGCCCGGCGCGCCCACCGGTGAGGTAAGGCGGCAGGCCTCCGGCCTCGTGCGGCACCAAAAGCCGTGCCGGTTGCCGCTCACTCAACACGGCTGTCTGGATCGCCGCCAATTTCGCCTGGTCCGCGGCGAAGGCCACGGCTTGGCCCTGAAAATTGCCGCCGTGCAACAGATCGGGCGGACCGTCCACCAAGATCGGATTGTCGCTCACCCCATTCAGTTCCGCGGTCACCACGGCCTTGGCGTGACGCAGCTGGTCAAAGCACGCGCCCAAGATCTGCGGCACGCAGCGCAAGGTATAGGCATCCTGATGCGGCACGCGGTGTTCTGGTTTGTCGATGCGGTGCGCCACGGCCGGCCGGCGCTCCAAGCGCGCAGCATCACGCGCCAACTGGGCCAGCCGGCGGGTAACCGCGACCTGGCCGGGTTGACCGCGCAGCTCGGCGAGCCGCGGATCCCACGCCTCGGATCGGCCGCAAAGCGTCTCCGCCAAGGCCAGCGAAAGGCGTATCGACCAGTCAATAAGCCGCTCCAGGCGCACCAGGGCCAGGCCCGCGATCGCCGTCATCGCTGCGGTGCCGTTAACCAGCGCTAAGCCGTCGCGCCGCTGCAGCGTCAACGGGCGCAAACCGTAATGGGCCAGGGTCGTGGGCCGCAACCCGCCCGCACCGCCGCGGGTATAGCTGGGCGCTTGGCCCATCAGGGCCAGCACGGCATGGGCCATCGGTGTTAGATCGCCAGACGCGCCGACCGTGCCTTTCTCCGGCACATGCGGCGCAAGACCGGCGTTCAGTTAGCCTTCCACCGCCTGCACGGTCGCAGGGCTGATACCAGAGCGGCCCTGCCCCAGTGTCTGAAGACGCACGATCAGCAGCGCGCGCGCCTCGGCAAAGCTTAGCAATGCCCCCACGCCGGTCGCCAAATGCGAGAGCAGCTTGTGCTGGAGCTGGTCTGAATCGGCCCGTGTAAGCCGGATCCCGGCAAGCGGCCCGAAGCCACTGGTGATGCCGTAGATCAGGCGATCTTCGGCGATCAAGGCATCAAGCCGGGCCGCGCCCGCGGCGATGCGGCGGAACTGAGCGGGGCTGACATGGATCTCCGATCCGCAAGCAGCAGACCGCTCCAGCCGGACCAGGCTGAGCGGGACATCCTCCGTCCCGGTGCCGTCCGCGTGCGGAACCACGTCAAATCCCATCACGGGTGTCCTCCTCTTGATCTGTGTTGCTGCCGGCCGTCGCGCGCACAGCAGCGCCGGCCGGCACGGCACGGGTTAGAGGCGCTTGACAAACATCCAGTAGCGGTCAGGCACCGCCGCCTTCTTCATGTGCACCTGCACCTTGGTGGGCGCCATCTGGTGGTCGAAGGTCCATTCCACCAATGTGTTGAGATTGTTGTTGCGGACGCCGTCATCGAACCGGTCGCGGAAGCCACGCTGATTGGTGCACGGCGCCACGTCCGTGAAAAAATTCTGACCCAACACGGCTTTCTGATCGCGGCCGGTGATTTCGCCTTCGGTGCTGTTGTAGGCCAGGATCGTGCCTTTGCCGTCCAGCTGGATGGCGCCGAACACCAGGCAGTCGATCTCATCGCCAGACATTTGAGAGATCTTTGTATCGATATCGGCGGAGCCGAAGGAGATCATTTCCATGTGAGAACCTCATGTTCGCGGCTTGGAAGGGTGTTTGGGCGCCCTCCTCCACGGTAGGTTCATGACTCTAAATGAGATACTAACCATTGGTTGTTTCGACACGCTAATAGAAGCGTGCTCGCCCGCACGGTTCTGATACAGAGCGGGACAGAATTGTTCGTTTTTTCGACAAATTTGCCACATCGGTGGGCTTCGGGACAGTTTTACATGAACCCGGTGTATCGGCCTGGAAATGCACCTCCAATGCGGGCAATAGGCGCAGGCTCAGGACCGAATAGCTGCGACAATTTTGCCCATCCGTCCGGCCGCTCCCGCCGGTGGCACCAAGCCTTATGCCGCTCTGTTAAGCCTGGGCGGCAGCCGGGTGCGTGTCCTTTTCAAGGTGTTTCAGCGCCGACAAGATCGCCTCGGAAGGCAGGCACGCCGCGCCGTGCCGGGCGCGGAACGGATGCACGGCTGCGAACGGGACAAGATCCTGCCAAGGTGCCGGTAAAGCTGCCGGCCCGTCTGCGCGCGACCCTTCGGTGATCATTCGGTTGAACGCCTCGGCGAGCGGTTGTAACTCTGCCAGCGTTCGTCCCGGGAGATGCCGCAGAAACACGGCGCAACTCGCTTGACCGATGGCACATGCCTTGACCTCATGGCCGACATCGGCGATGCGCCCCTCAGTGTCGAGTGCCAAATCAAGGCGCAGCCGGCTGCCACAGATCCGGCTGGTGCGCGTCACCGAGACGGTCGGATTGGGCAGACGCCGCGTTTCCGGCAGCGCCGCCGTCCATCGCAAGATCGCACGGCTGTAAAGGGCATCTTCGTCCATACAGCGCAAGATAAGGGGCCTGGCGGCAGGATGAAAGTCCATCGCCCGCCCATTTTGACGACAGAGGAAGGCATGCACCGCAAAGCCCCGTCGCGACGCTTCAAGCCCCGCTTCGATGCCGCCGGCTTGATCCCCGCCATTGCCCAGGATGCCGAGGATTCTCGCATTTTAATGGTGGCCTTCATGAACCGTGAAGCGCTGCAGCGCACGCTGGACACAGGCGTGGCGCACTATTTCTCACGCAGCAAGAACCGCATCTGGAAAAAGGGCGAGCGGTCCGGCCATGTCCAGACCGTGCTCGACATCCTGACCGACTGCGACCAGGATGCCCTGATCTTGAAGGTCCGCCAAGCCGGGCCTGGCGCCTGCCATCTGGGCTATCGGTCCTGCTTCTTCCGGGCCGTGCGGCCGGCTGGCGCGTTGGAACTGATCGACGAGCGTCAGTTCGATCCAGATTCGGTCTATTGAGGAGGCGTTATGGCCGCATTCGACGTTGTTCAGATTCCCGCTCTTCAGGACAATTACATTTATCTTGTGCGGGAGCCGAACAGCGGCGCGGTTGCCGTGATCGATCCGGCCGAGGACGAGCCGGTGCGGGCGGCCTTGGCTGAGCGGGGCTGGACACCCGAGTTGATCTTGAACACGCATCATCACTTCGATCATATCGGTGGCAATGCCGCACTCAAGCAGCGTTTCGGCTGCCGGATCATCGGCCCGGCGGCGGACACACATCGAATACCGGAAATGGATGCCGCGGTGCGCGAGGGCGACACGGTAACGATCGGGGCAGCGACCGGACAGGTGCTCGAAACACCTGGGCACACCAGCGGCCATATCAGCTTTTATTTTCCCGAGCAGGCCGCTCTGTTCTGCGGCGACACATTGTTCGCCCTTGGCTGCGGGCGGCTGTTCGAAGGCACGCCGGAGCAAATGTGGCAGTCCTTGTCCAAGCTGAAAGCCCTGCCAGACGAGACCCTGGTCTATTGCGCCCACGAATATACCGAAGCCAATGCGGCCTTCGCCCGTAGCATTGATCCGGACAATGGCGACTTGGCGCGCCGGGCCGATCAAATCGCCGCGCAACGCCGGGCTGACCGGCCAACCGTGCCCAGTCGCCTAGCCGACGAAAAGGCCACCAACCCGTTTCTGCGGCCCGATGATCCAGCCATCGTCCGAACCATCGGTCTATCCGACGCCGATACGGTCCGTCGCTTTGCGGAAATTCGCGCTCGCAAGGACCGCTTCTAGCGCCGACCTGAGACAAGAGTTTAGACAGCCCAACCGGTCATTGGTTTAGCGGCGCGCAAGACCATTGCGCGGATGGCGCGGGTTCAGCGCAGGTCGTCGCATCGGACGGGCGCCCAGTCGCACTTGGCCCGAAGAGTGTTAACCCGTGCTAAGCGTAATTTCTGCTGTGTGAATCAACGAATTGCGTCCTGGCGGGACAGGCCATTCAGGCGCATTCTCCATCGCGATCCTGTGAATAAGCAGGACATCCTGACAGCGATGGAGAGATGCAATGAAGACCCTGACGACATTGGCCGCTGTGGCGGTCGCCAGTTTGACCCTGTCCGGCCTTGCCCAGGCCGATAGCTTTCGCAAAATGGATGCCGGCTACTGGTCGCGCATCGATCTGAAGACCGTGGTCGTCTATGATTGGTCCATGCGCACGCGCTACCGGCTGGATCTGCGCGATGATTGTCTGGCAATGCACACTGACGAAGGTGCCCGCCTGGCGGCAACTTGGGTGGGCCGGATCGACGGATCGTTTCGCGACCGCATGATCTTCGGCGGCACATCCTGCTATATCGACCATGTTGAGAAACTGAACGACGAGGAATTCGCTGCCCTCCTGGACGGCCGCACCCTGCAAATGGCCGGCCTCGATTGAGCATGGGCTGCAAGAGAGGCGGGCCTCGCCTGCCTCTCTTGCAAATCTCAGCGCTGCCTGACCTCCGCCTCGTCGCATCCCCAATGATGGGTGCGTTCACCTCCCGCAGCGCCAGGCTTAGAAAATCTCCACGGCTTGATTAGAAATGCTCGTTTGACTGTCCCCGCCATCTGCCTACCTCTGGCACAGACGGCTGCAGCCTGATGATGCGGCCACACGCCAACCAAGGCGGGGCAGATGCACAGCTATCCGATCTTCATGAAGCTGGCTGGCCGGACGGTCCTGGTGGTCGGCGACGGCGAGGCCGCCCAGGCCAAGCTGCGCCTGCTGACCAAGACCACAGCACGGATCCATGTGCTCGGCCGGGCGCAGGCTTTGGGCAGCTTGGCAGAGACGGCGCAGGTGCATGTCGAAGAGCGGAGCTTTCGCCCGCAGGACCTGCGCGGTGCCGCGCTGGTCTATGGCGCCACCGGTTGCATCGGGGCGGATGCGATCATCGCCGCTGAGGCGCGCGCCGCCGGCGTGCCGGTGAATATCGTCGACCGGCCGGACTATTGTGACTTCATCACCCCGGCGGTGGTCGACCGCGACCCGGTGTGCGTCGCCATCGCCACGGGCGGGGCCTCGCCCGTGTTCGGCCGGCGCCTGCGCGCGAAGATCGAGGCGATGCTGCCGCCGGCCACGGGCGCGGTGATCGCAGCGGCGGGTCGGTTCCGCCCGCGCTTGAAGGCCCTTGTCCCGGACGGCGCCGGCCGCCGCCGCTTCTGGGATCGCCTGTTCGACCGGCTGGGTCATGCCGACTGGCCGGACCGCGACGAGGCCGCCTTGACCGCGACCTTCGAGCAATTGGCGACCCAGGAAACCGCGCCGCAGGGTCGGGTGCTGCTGGTCGGCGCCGGGCCCGGCGATCCAGACCTGTTGACGCTGAAGGCGCATCGCGCGCTGCAGCAGGCCGATGTGATCCTCTATGACCGCCTGGTCGGTGAGGCGGTGCTGGACTATGCCCGCCGCGATGCCGAGCGGCTTTATGTCGGCAAGGCGCGTGGCGCCCATTCCGTGCCGCAGTCCCAGATCCAGGCGCTGATGATCGACCGCGCCCGCAAGGGCCAGCTGGTCGTGCGGCTGAAGTCCGGCGATCCCTTTGTGTTCGGCCGGGTCGGCGAGGAGTTGCAGGCCCTGCAAGCCGCCGGTGTCGCCGTGGAGGTTGTCCCCGGGGTCACCGCCGCATCCGGCTGTGCCACCGATGCGCAGATCCCGCTGACCCACCGCGACCATGCCTCCGCCGTGACCTTTGTGACCGGACAATTGCAGCAGGGCCAGGCGCAGGATTGGCGCGGGCTGTTCGGCCCGGGGCGAACCCTGGTGATCTATATGGGCCTGTCCGGCGCGCGGCCGATCGCCCGCAGTCTGATCGCCGACGGCGCCAGCCCCGCCACCCCGGTCGCCGTCATCGCGAGGGGCACCCAGGCTGACGAACAGCGCGTCTATGGCCGCCTGGCGGATCTGCCGCGCCTGGTGGCGCAGGAAGGCATCGACAGCCCGGCGGCGATCATCGTTGGCGAGGTGGCAGGCCTGGCCCGTGACTGGCCGGTCGAGGCTCTGGCCCGGCTGTCCGGCAATGTCACGCCCTTCCCCGCGCTGGCCACGGCGTAAAGGAGCCTGCCCATGGTCGATCTCAAACCCGGACCGGACCAAATCGTCATCGCCAATGAGCTGCTGAGCGGTCGGGTGGTGTTCTTGAGCGCCGACGGTGGCTGGGTGCCGGAGGCCAGTGCCGCCGCCTATGCCCGGAACGCCGCGGAGGCTGAGGCGCTGCTGGCCCAGGCCCGCGAGGCCGCGCATGCCAATCTGATTGTCGAGCCGACGCTGATCGCCGCGACCTTGGCCGACGGCAAACCCTTTCCGGTGCGCAATCGCGAGGTGATCCGCGCCACCGGCCCGACCATGCACCGCGACCACGGCTACCAGGCCGGCAACTGAGGGACGCGCCATGTATCTTTATGACGAATACGACCATGGCCTTCTGCGCCAGCG
Organism: Rhodothalassiaceae bacterium; assembly: GCA_050331575.1. Classification (GTDB taxonomy): domain Bacteria; phylum Pseudomonadota; class Alphaproteobacteria; order Sphingomonadales; family Rhodothalassiaceae; genus JBHJGS01. Next base: position 83,425 of record JBHJGS010000045.1, read on the forward strand.
GCTGGACGAGTTCAGCCATCAGGTCGAGCGCCGCCTGAAAGGCGAGCTGACCGAGGAAGAGTTCAAGCCGCTGCGGCTGATGAACGGGCTGTATCTGCAGCTGCACGCCTATATGCTGCGGGTGGCGATCCCGTACGGCACCCTGTCATCGAAGCAGATGCGCATGCTGGCCCATATCGCGCGCACCTATGACAAGGATTACGGGCATTTCACCACGCGCCAGAATATCCAGTTCAACTGGCCGCAGCTGAAGGATGTGCCGGCGATCCTAGAGGATCTGGCCAGCGTGGAGATGCACGCGATCCAGACCTCGGGCAACTGCATCCGCAACGTTACCTCCGACCAGTTCGCCGGCGCCACCGCACAGGAGGTGGAGGATCCGCGCCCCTATGCTGAATTGCTTCGGCAATGGTCCACCCAGCACCCGGAATTCTCCTACCTGCCGCGAAAGTTCAAGATCGCGATCACCGCCGCGGCGACCGACCGGGCGGCGGTGAAGCTGCACGATATCGGCCTGAGCCTGCACGACGATCCGGTGCATGGCCGCGGCTTTGAGATCATCGTCGGCGGCGGCATGGGGCGCACGCCGTTCGTCGGCCACACCATCCGCAAGCATTTGCCGGTGGCCGATCTGCTCACCTATGTCGAGGCGATCTTGCGCACCTATAATGCGCTCGGCCGCCGGGACAATAAATACAAGGCCCGCATCAAGATCCTGGTGCACGAGGTCGGCGCGGCGCATTTCGCCGACATGGTCGAGGAGGAGTTCGACCGGCTAAAGCCCCATGCCGACGATCTTCCGGTGCAGGAGCTGGACCGCATCTCCCGCTATTTCGCCCCGCCGCCGTTTGAAGCGCTTGACGATGACCCCGCGCCTTATGTCCGCGCGCGCCAGGGCGATCCCAGCTTCCGGCAATGGGCCGAGCAGAATGTGGCAACCCACAAGCAGCCGGGCTATGCCATCGTGACGATCTCGCTGAAGCCGCATGGCGGTATTCCCGGCGATGCCACGTCAGAGCAGATGGACGCCATTGCCGACCTGGCCGACCGCTTCGACGCCGCCGGCGAGATCCGCGTGACCCATGAGCAGAATCTGGTGCTGCCGCACGTTCGCCAGGCCGATCTGCCGGTGCTGTTCGCCAGCCTGTCCCGCCATGGCCTGGCCACCGCCAATGCCGGCCTTGCCACCGACATCATCGCCTGTCCGGGGCTGGACTATTGCGCGCTGGCCAATGCCCGGTCGATCCCGGTCGCCCAGTCGATCTCCCGCCGGCTGGACGATCTGGCGAAGCTGAAGGATATCGGCGAGCTGAAGATCAAGATCTCCGGCTGCATCAATGCCTGCGGACATCATCATGCCGGCCATATCGGCATTCTCGGCGTCGACCGGAAGGGCGTGGAGAATTACCAGCTGACCCTGGGCGGCTCCGGTGCGGAGGATGCTGCGGTGGGCAAGATCACCGGCCCCGGCTTCGACGAGGACGGCATCGTCGGCGCGGTGGAAACCGTGATTGATACCTATCTGGGTCTGCGCGAGGCCGGCGAACGGTTTCTGGACACCTATCGACGGGTCGGCATGCGCCCGTTCAAGGAGGCGCTGTATGGCCCTGTTGCTTAATCTGAGCGGCCGGGATCCTCTGGCGCCGACGGACCTGGATGCGGTCGGCTGCGGCGAAGAGGGGCCGGTGCTGCTATTGCCCGGCGACGCCAGTTGCGACGATGCCGCGCTGGAACTGACGGAGGTCGAGACCATCCTGATCGACTTTCCCGACTTCAAGGACGGTCGCGGCTTCACCCTGGGCACCCGGCTGCGTGCCCAACACGGCTTTGAAGGCGAGATCCGTGCGGTGGGCAAATTCATCCCCGACCAGACGCCGTTTCTGCAGCGCTGCGGCTTTGACAGTGCGCTGTTCGCTGAGCCGGCGCGCTATGAGGCCGGCAAGGCCGCGCTGGCGCGCGTGAATGTGGTGATGCAGGCAGCGCCGGCGTGTCCGAAGCCGTCCGTGCTACATCTGCGCCACGGCCGCGGCTTGAAGGCCTCGGCATGACCGCGCTCGACAGAACCGATTACCGCGCGGAGAAGCTGGCGATCTTGGCCGCCGAATTCGATGGCGCGCCGCCACAGGCGATCTTGAACGCAGCCTTGACCCAGCTGTTCACCTTTGAGGAGTTGGCGCTGGTCACCTCGTTCGGCACGGAGTCCGCGGTGTTGCTGCACATGGCCGCGCAAATCGATCCGGGCGTGCGGGTGATCAGCATTGATACCGGCAAGCTGTTCGGGGAGACCCGGCGCTACCGCGACCGGCTGGTCACGCAGTTGGGCCTGACCAACCTCACCGTGATCAGCCCTCGCGACGAGAATCTGAAGGTGCAGGACCCCAGCGGCACCTTGTGGGCGCAAAAGCCCGACCATTGCTGCTATTGGCGCAAGGTGGAGCCGCTGGACCGGGCCTTGGGCGGCGTGGATGTGTGGATTTCCGGGCGCAAGCGCTATCAGGCGGCCAGTCGCAGCGCCTTGCCAGTGTTCGAACTGGCCGACGGCCGCATCAAGGTCAATCCGCTGGCCGGCTGGACGCGGGAAGACCTCACCGCCTATTTCGACGCTCATCAGCTGCCGCGCCACCCGTTGGAGGCGGACGGCTATCTCTCCATCGGCTGCATGCCCTGCACCGATCGCGTGGCGCCGGGCGAGGATGCCCGCGCGGGCCGCTGGCGCGGCATCGACAAGACCGAGTGTGGCATCCACATGCCCCACCCAGCCCCGGATTACGCCATTTAACAAGCCGATCGACGCAGCCAAGCCTGAACCGCGGCATGGCGTGCACGGCCGTTCGCCGAGCAGACCGGCTTGGCGCTGGGATGCCGGAACGCGGTCAATCCGGGCGCATGGCGGGCCCGGATTCCGGCCATGATCGCATTACCCCTTGATGACAGGGCGAGCGATGCGCTTTAAGCGTCTTTCAATGGTCCGGGGAACGTGAAGGGGAATGGCGTGGCTGGCAGTGTCAACAAGGTGATTTTGATCGGTAATCTGGGGCGTGATCCGGAGGTGCGGTCGTTGAACAATGGCGGCCGCGTGGTCAATCTGGCGGTCGCCACCTCAGAAACCTGGACCGACCGGCAAACCGGCGAGCGGCGCGAGCGCACCGAATGGCACCGGGTGGTGATCTTTAATGAAAAGCTCGGCGAAGTCGCCGAACGCTATCTGCGCAAGGGCTCCAAGGTTTATTTGGAAGGTCAGTTGCAAACCCGCAAATGGCAGGACCAGTCCGGTCAGGACCGCTACACCACAGAAGTGGTTCTGCAACGCTTCCGCGGCGAATTGACTCTTCTGGACAGCCGGGCTCAAGGCGGCGAGCGGAGCGGCTATGCGGAGGATCGCGGCTACGGCGCTGGCGATTATGGCGGCCAGGACAGCGGCTATGATGAAGGGCCGCCTCGCGATCTCTCCGCCGATTTGGACGACGAGATTCCGTTCTAGGGCCTCTGAAGTACCTCCAAGTCCATACATCACCTTATATCGAGGGCTCAGGGTGCCTTATCTTCACTAGGTACGTATGACAATTGATCGTCGGCGGTTGCGCCTCAACCTGACAATTGGTGCTTTCGCCCAAATAGATCAGATGGGTTGTGTTGTCGCGGGTATTGACAGAATAAGGCCTCAGTGCATTAAAGGGACACAGAGTGACGGTAGCGGTTAGCGGCAAGTCGGGCCCGAAGGGGACCCGGCCCCCCAATCTCCCTACGTCCGAACATTTTAGAAACCTTGCCGTTGGCGGTCTGCGTCCACGGCTGTAGCCGAGGACGAGGCAGTCCGGAGGCAAAGCCGACCATGCGAGCGATTGTGGTGGCGTTTCTCCTGAGCGGCTGCGCCGTTCTCAGCGCGGACGGCCTACCAGCTGACCGAGGTGAGCCCCTCGGCCCCTCGGTCACCATCGATGCGAGCAGCTCGGATCGGGTCACCGTCGCCTACGAGATCGCCGAACCCGTGCGCGCGCTCGAGTTCCGCCGCGTGCCGGACGGCCAGCGCGCTGAACGTTGGGCGATGGCGGACCCCGCCTTCCGTCTGGTCCACGACGCCGACACGCTCACGGACAGGATCGTCAGGGTGGACGGTGCGCCCTTCACCACCGTGCGAATGACGGTGCCGGCGGTCTACGCGAACTTCCCGAAGGACTACGCCGCCTTCATGCCGTACCGGCAGGGCGGCTTGCTCATCCACAGCGGACGGTTCCAGGTCTGCGCGGACGCCTGCGCGCCGGAAGGCGAACCCGATCCCGCCGATGCGTTCCCGATGACCGTCCGCTTCCCGGACGCCGAACGGGCCATCGTCGAAGGGCGGATCGTTCGGGGCGGCGAGGCCCGTTGGACCGATCGGAACGACGGCACGATGGTGTATGTCGGCAAAGCGGACCCCGTCGAGACCGAGCACGTCGTTGGCGTCATCGACCCGAACCTGCCGCCTACCTTTCGTGCTCAGCTAGACGAGCTGTTCCCGGCGCTGATGGCCTACTATGCCGAGCGTCTTCACGAACTCACCGAGAAGCCGATGCTGTTCGTCGCGCTTGACCGGGACGCCGTCGCCGACGGTGATCCATCGTCCAGCAGCTTCTCTAGCCAGGGCGGCACGCTCCCGAACCAGGTGTTCATGCACCTGGCCGGGGACGGATGGCTCGAAGACCCTGCCACCTGGCCGGCTGACGTGTCCGGGTTCCTGCCCTGGTTCTTCGCCCACGAGGCAGGCCATCTCTACCAACATTCAGCGCTCGGTGAACCGTCCCTTGCCGACACGTGGATACACGAGGGCGGCGCGGATGCCTTCGCGGCCATCGCCCTGAGCGACCTCGGCGTCGAGGAGAGCTACGTCGCCGAGCGGTTGCCCGCCGATGCGAGGCGCTGCGAAGAAGGCCTGAAGGAAGGCCCACTTAGGACGGCGGGCGAGCGCGGCGACTTCGACCTCTTCTACAACTGCGGAATGGCGATCCAGCTGCTAGCGGACCGCGAGGTTCGCTCTCGCAGCGATGGTTGCGAGACGCTGTTCGACGTGTGGGAGACGTTCCTCGCGAGGGTGGCGGACGGCGCGGCTTGGGACAGCAAGACCTTCCTCGATGTGCTGGCCTCCCACAGCGCGACGGAAGCCCTCGCGATGGCCGAGTGGATGATCGGCCCGGACGCGTGAGTTGAACCATCCAAAGTCCTTTCTTCACTGAGGTTTGGTACGTTCGGACCGTGCTTCCGTTAGTCCGAGTTCGGCAAGGACCGTGAGTAGCGGTCTGCCGCCTCAGCCAGCATCATGTGATTGCCGCGCGGCGGCCATGATCCGGCTGACGGTGGCTTCGGACACCTTGTAGAGGCGGGCCATCTGCGCAGCCGAGCGGCGGCCCGACGTGACGTTCTCGACCACGTCGGCCCGCTGGTCCGGGGTCAGCTTCGAACGCCTGCCTCCGACCCGCCCCTCGGCACGGGCGGCCGCCAACCCCGCCCTGGTGCGCTCGCGGATCATCGCCCGCTCGAACTCCGCGAACGCCCCGACCATCTGCATCATCATCCGGCCTGCTGGCGTCGTCGTGTCGATCGCCTCGGTCAGCGAACGGAAGCCCGCCCCCGCCGCCACATCGACGATCTTCTGACCCGTTTGGTGGCAAACAATGCGGGCCGCCACGCCTTCAGGGATCGCGGTGCGGACGAAATCACCTTCTTTGTCGTCTTGGGCTGCGATGGGGAGCGTGACACTCCCCATCAGCAAAGCGGCGATCAGCGCGCGGTCAGGCGCTTAGCCGCGACGGCGGCGCGCCACGCCAAGACCGGCCAGCCCCAAACCGATCAAGGCCAAGGGAGCGGGCACCGGCACGCCGATGGGATCATCCGGCGTTGGCGATGCACCGGTGGAGAAGGACGTGGCGATCGGGCTGAAATAGCTGTCAAAACTACTGAAACCGGAGATGGTCGCCAGGAAGTCGCCGCCTGCACTGATGGCGCCGATGCCTTGGTTGATGGCAATATTGCCGAACAGAGTGCCATTGATAAGGTCGAAACCGCTAGTGTCGACCAACAAACCATCTAGCGTCAAAGTGTTGGCGATCATTTCGTCGATCGCGATGTTCAGGAAATTCTGGACGAAGGCGTCAGTGCCGGTGGGGGCTGCAAAGACATAGGAGTCAAGCTGCTGATCCACACTGGGAATGATCGCAAATGCCGGGTCGCCGGTAGACCGGCTACCTTCTTGGCCGCGCACGAACTGGCCGACTTGGACCGGCGCGCTTGCGGTCACGGTGCCATTGCCGACGCCGTCGAGCTGTAGAACTTCACCGGCATTGATAATGCCTTGGCTTACGCGGTCCAAGAAGATCTCGGTGCCGTCTTCTGATGCGATGATGCGCAGAAGATCGCCATCGGAGCCGCCACCGAAATTCTCGGCGATCTTGAATTCGGTACCGAAGTTATCGACGCTGAACTGCTGAGCGGTCAAGTGGTCGCACGCAGCTACTGAGGCGGGAACATTGGTGCATTCTGCGCCGGCGAATACGGCAACATCTTGGGTTGCTGTAATATGAGTGCCTGAAACATCGCCGCCGGAGCCGGATTCAAAGAAGACGGTTTCACCGGCATCCAAGGTGACTTGGAAGGGGGTGTTAGCGGGGTTACCGGCCAAGGCAATCGGCGACTCCACCGTGACGATGGTATTGTCTTCCACAGCTGTGACAGAGACTTGCGAGCCGTCACCGAACAAGCCCGTTGTGCTGAGCACGCGATATTCGCTGCCCAAGCCGTCTGTATCCAACAAGACGGTGGCGTCACTGGTAGCCATAGCGCGGTTTAGGGCAAAGCCGCTAATCGAATTGTCCGCTTGAACGCTCAAAGACAGCGCATTGACAGCCCCGTTCTGGGTCATCTCGCGTCCGCTAAGGCCCAAGCTCAACTCAAACACGCCGTCCATATCCAGGACGAAGTTTTGATTGAAGCCGTCATTGCCGGTGATGGTGCCGGTTGTGCCTTCCTGGCCAAAGACAAACAAAGAGTTGTTTCCGCTATTAAGATTTTCGTGGAAATTGGCGATAAACCCGGCATTCGCGGCCGGCGCTAAGCCGAACGCAACCGCAATGGCGGTCGAATACAGGAATAGATTGCGCATGGAAAGTCCCCCTAAGTTGTGCAATGTTCCTAGTTACTCCTCTCATAATTTTAAGGAATTGTCAAGCGTTTTTTAACAGCGTGGATTTTTTGACGTCGATGACCGTCTGGCGCGGGTATCCGCCTTGGGTGACCCGCTTGAGGTGTTGGCTGAGGTCATCGATTGTGAGGCTTTTCGGCCGGTTCTGAATCATTCTGGATCGGGCGCTGAAGCGCTCGGACCGGTCGCGTGGCGGTCGCCCGCCCTTCGACTGTGTGATGATGGTCAAGGTGTTGATCCTGCAAGGCTTGGGCGGGCTGAGAAGAAGCAGGATGCCCCGAAAGGCCAGGTGGATATCGCCATCCCAACCATCGGCGACATCGCCCGAACAACGCTAAAATCACTGCCCGATCCAGCAGCCAAACGCTCCAAGGGCAGCAGGCATAGGTGAGAGCGGCGGTCCCTTGCCGAGCCTTGACCAGTCGACCCCAAGGCGTTCGAATTGGGGCCGCTCGATTTGGGGCCTCCCTGGCTGTTCGGCTGCATCTGATGCAGGCTCTGACCAGCGGTGTGCGTCAGCAAGGTCTTCTTCAAGTAATCGAATTTTTCACCAATTCAGCCGCAGTAAGTAAATCTGCATTAAACACTCTCCTAATAATTTTTTAGAACTTTGCTGTGATTATCACAGTGTAGTCCTTAGGTTCTGTATCAGAATGTCTCCGTGGATCCTGACAATGCCAAGACCGGAACAGAATTTTTATTTAGACGCGCATCGCAGCCCTCGCGCAGAGCACGGGACGCATGCGTCCTGGCACGACCATGTCGGCGGAGAGATGACATGAACCGGCTGGAGCGCGCCGCCAGCGGGACGCACACAGTGCCCAACTGCCCCGCCGCGATGCCGGCTGAGCAAACCGCATCGACCCAGCCGTTCCTGGCGCTCTTGCGGCAAAGCCATGATCTGGTTCGCCAGGCGATCGCCGATCCCGATATGACCGTAGGCGATTTCTCTCGACGCTTTCTTCGGGCGTTCCTGGAGATCAGCGGCAACCAAGCCGGGATCATTCTCTCCTATGCCCCGGAGACGCAACTGTTACAGCCCGTCGCTGATGTCGGGCTGACCCTGCCGGTGACGCCGATCTGCATCACCGACAACATCCCCGAGTTCGACGTCTGTGATGGCTATGGCTCAGCTCAGCCGTTCACCGAGCAGCTTGCCCAGCGGCTTTGTGCGCAGCGCTTGGCCTGGGCTCGCGATGCCGCGGCACAGGCCGGCTTGGCGGTTATCCGCCAGCGGCGGCGGCGGGCACCATCAGCGTCCAGTGCAGACGATCGCGAATTGCTGTGTACGGCCGCGGCGGTTTACTGCGAAGCGGTGCAGCGGATTGAAGGCGCGCGCGGGCTGATATCGGCACGCGATGCAGCCACCCGCGCCAACAAAGCCAAATCGGAATTTCTCGCGGCCATGAGCCACGAGTTGCGCACGCCGCTCAATGCGATCATCGGCTTTTCAGAGATGATGACGCAGGAAATCTTCGGCCCGCTGGCCCATGATCGGTACACCGATTACGCGCACTGTATCTTCACCAGCGGGCAATTTCTGTTGGATTTGATCAATGACGTTCTGGATATGTCAAAGATCGAAGCCGGCAAGATGGTCTTACAAGAAGAAGTGGCGTCCCTTTACGACTTGGCCGACAGGGCTTTGTGCCAGGTGCGCAAACAGGCGAGTTCAAAGCAGCTTCGGCTGTATCGAGATTTGAAACCGGGTCTGCCGCATATCTGGGCCGATCCCCGCGCTATCATGCAGATCCTGCTCAATCTTTTGTCTAACGCGGTGAAGTTTACGCCGGAAGGCGGCGAAGTTCATTTGAAGATCTTGTGCGATACGCGGGGCACGGTTGTCATGAGCGTTCGCGACACCGGCGTTGGCATTCCGGAAAGTCAGCAAGAAGCTGTCCTGCAGCCTTTTCATCAGGTGCCGGCTGCGGGCGGCCTTGCCAAGGGAACCGGGTTGGGGTTGAGCCTGGTCAAATCCATGGTGGATTTGCACGGCGGCGAGTTGGGCATTCGCAGCAAAGAAAATCAGGGCACCATCGTGTGCGTTCGCTTGCCTGCGTTTCGCGCGCATCCGCACAATTTTCCGTATCGCAAGCCGCGTTCATAGCCGCCGGCGGCTGTGTGTCTCAGCCCTTCAGGTCGATTGCCCGGCGCCCAGCCGGCTCCGGCCGTGGCGGCGGATCGAACAACGGGTGCAGGCCGGTGATCAGTCGCGCGCCCTTCTTGAAAGTGAGATAAGCCCAGAACCATTGCATCGCCACCAAAAGCGGCGATCGCACCCCGATCAGAAAGCTGATATGCGCCACGCCCCAGAACCACCAGGCCAGACCCCCGGTCAGCTTGAATCGGCCCATCTCGATCACCGCGGAATTGCGGCCGATGGTGGCAAGGGTGCCGTGGTGGCGGTAGCGGAACGGCCCAGGGTCAGCAGCCAGGCCAAGATCTGCCAAGATCGCCCGCGCGGCATAAGCCCCGCCCTGCTTGGCCGCCGGTGCAATGCCGGGCACGGGATTGTCGTTCCAGCCTTGGCTGCCGGCGGTGTCGCCGATCGCAAACACGCCGGCGAGGCCTGGCACCTGCAGCCGCTCATCCACCAAAACCCGGCCGGCCCGGTCGGTGTCCACACCCAGCCAGCGGCCGGCCGGTGACGCCGCAACGCCCGCACCCCAAATGACAGTGGCCGCCGGGATCGACTCTTCCCCGATCGCCACCCCCCACGCATCGACATGGCTAACCCGGCTGCCCAGCATCACCTCCACGCCAAGCCGCTCCAGCGCTTTGCGGGCATAGCTGGACAGGGCCGGATCAACCTGTTTGAGCAGCCGATCGCCGGCCTCCACTAGGATCACCCGGGCGTCGCGCGAATTGATCGTGCGGAAATCTTTCGGCAGCGCCTTGTGCGCCAACTCTGCGATGGCGCCGGCCATCTCCACACCCGTCGGCCCACCGCCGACGACAACAAAGTTCAGCTGCCGGCGTTGCTCGGCGGGATCTTCGGCCGCCTCCGCCCGCTCAAACGCCACCAGGATACGCTTGCGGATCTCTGTGGCATCGATGATCCGCTTCAAGCCCGGCGCGAACGGTGCCCATTCATCCTTGCCGAAATAGCTGTGCTGCGCGCCGGTGGCCAAGATCAGGTAATCGTAGGCGATGACCCCCTGCCCTGACGTGAGGATCTGGCGTGCCTGAGTATCCACGCCGGTGACCGTGGCCAACAGCACTTGGACATTGGATTGGTGCGAAAACAGTCCGCGGATCGGCCAGGCAACGTCCGCCGGTGACAGATCCGCTGTGGCGACCTGATAGAGCAGGGGCTGAAACAGATGATAATTGCGCTTGTCCACGAGGATGACGTCGACCGGTCGGCCCTTGAAGCGTTTGGCTGCCATCATCCCGCCAAACCCCGCGCCGATAATCACCACCCGTGGCCGCCGGCCCCTATCGCTTTCAAAACGCGACAATTTTGTCATGCCCGATCGCCCTGCCCTGATACTTCTGTGTGTCTGGGCTGGAACATTGGGCGCATTTGTTGCACTGCAAATCAAGCTGGCCGCACGGCGGCGTGAGGCTCAGGTGCGCCCGTCAGACTTGCCCCTGACGGGTCCGCGCCATGGCCTTGCACCGGTCCTCAGGTGGCCGGCTGGGTCCTTGCGTGTCTGGTTCAGCGGGTCTCGGAAATCCGCTTGACCTCGCGCTCGACGATCTGCTCGACGATTTCGGGCAGATTGGCGTCCAGCCATTCCTTCAGCATCGGCCGGAGCATTTCGCGCACCAGGGCCTCGATCGACACAGCCCCTTCAGCGCCTTGCACCGTCAACATCCGCTGGGACAGCGACGCGAAGGTGCCGGCGGCTTTCTGGGCGGCCATGTCGGACAGCAGCGCGTCCTCGTCTAGGCTTGGCTGAGGCGCGGGCTTGGGCGCCGGTTCCGGTGGCGGCGGGGGGGGTGGCGGCGCCGGCTCGGCCACGGGTTCGGTCAGTTCCAGCACGGCAGGTTCCGGCTCGGGCTCGGGCTCGGGCTCCGGCTCCGGTACAATTTCCGGTTCGGGCTCAGGCTCCGGTTCCGGTTCGGCCGCTGCCACAGGTTCGGGCTCAGGCTCCGGTTCCGGCTCGGGCGCCTTCTTTTCCTGTTCTTCGTCTTCTGAAATGATCCGGCGGATGGAGGCGAGGATCTCCTCCATCGTCGGTTCTTTTTCCTGGGCTCCGTCGTGCATGTCGCGTGCCTGCCTGATCGCCTGGAGTCTCCCCCGCCCTAGCGCCGAAACGCTAGAAAAGCGTTAATATTCTCTACACCTTAGCCTTTGCGGGGCGCATGTTTCGGCCTAGTTCAAGTCTTGAGCGGCAGAGCCAGGGGTAGGATCAGGGATATCCCAGCCGAAGAACCGCCACTTGATTTGGTCATAATAATCGGTCGGATCATAATATTCCACGTCTAATCCAAGATTAACCGCGGTGAGCAGGCCGATGGCATTCATCAACGCATAGGCCGCCACAATCGAATCCCGCTGCGAACGCACAAGCGTAACCCGAGCATTCAGCAATTCCTGTTCTGCATCCAGGACATCCAGCGTCGTGCGCGAGCCCACAGCGGCCTCCTGGCGCACGCCTTCCAGCGCGATTTCGTTGGCGGAGACCTGGCTGGCGCTGGCCTCGATGGTGGAGCGGGCCGCGCGCACCTGCTCCCACGCCACACGGACATTGTTGATCACCTGCCGGCGCGCCTCGGCAATCTGCAGCATGCGCTGGCTGCGGATCTGCTTTTGCCGGCGGATATTCGAGCTGACCGAGCCGGCCTGATACAAGGGCACGGTGAACTGGACCGACCCGGCGACCCGGTCGGTGCTTTGCGAGAACGGACCGAACGCGCCGACATTGCGCGAGACCGAGCCGTTCAACTGAACCGAGGGCAGCAGTGCGCCGCGCGCCTCGCGCACCTGCTGTTCGGCCGCTTCCTCATTGGCCAGCGCCTGCAGCACGATCGGGTTGCGATCCTCGCCGATCTGGATCGCAGCAGGCAGACTTTCTGGCAGTTCCGGCACCCGTTCCGGGGCATCCAGCGTGCCAGGATAGCGGCCGACCAGCTGCTCAAAGCGCGCGCGGCTGGCCTCCAACGTGGCAACCGCTTGAAAGCGGGTGGCAATCGCCCCGGACAGCCGCGCCTCGGACTGGGCGACATCGGTGCGGGTGATCTCGCCGACCCGGAAGCGGTCTTGGCTGGCTTCCAACTGGCGTCGAAGCACCTGAACTTGGTTGTCGTTCAAGCCGAGCACCGCCTGGTCGCGGACCACATCGAGAAAGGCGGTGGTGGTGTCCAGCAGCACCTGCTGTTCGACCTGCCCAAGCTGGGCCCGGCCCGCGCGCACTTCCGCTTCCGCCCGGCTTTTCGCTGCGAAATTGGCGAAGCCGCGGAACAGGGGCTGGCTCACCGAGCCGGTATAGAAGCGGTCATTGGAGGTGAACACGGTGCCGTCGGGATTGGCCGGGCTGGGCGAGTTCTTCACCCGCGATTGGCCGATGCTGCCCTGACCCTGCACGGTCGGGCGCCAGTTCGAGATCGCCGTGGCGATATTCTCATCGATGGCCCGAAGCTGTGCCCGCGCCGCCTCCAGGGTCGGATTGGTGGTATAGGCGGTGGACAAGGCCTCAAACAGCGTCTCCGCCGCAGCCGCCGGACTGAGCAGCGTCACGCCGAGGGCGCAGGCTCCCAGAAGGCTCCTTCTCATCATCATGAAAACTCTCCCTGTCGTTTGCTTTTGCTGCTTATGACCGCCGGTCTTTCGCCGGTCTCGGTTCGGCTACCCTTAAAGGCGCACGGCGCAAAAGGCCAGAGGCGCACGGCGCGAAAGGCCAGAGCGGCGAACCACTTGCCCGATGCGACGGCGCGCTGAGGCATCCCGGCCACACAGTCGCCTAAAACTGAAAGGTCGGTGCCTTCTGAAAGCCCGGCAGCGGTGGCACATTGGCATCGAACAGGTCCCGGGTCGAAAAGATATCGCCCAAACGATACACCATACGGCCGCGACCGACACCGTGCTCCAAGAACACACAGACAAGCCGACCACCGTCGCTGAGTTGGGCCAGCAAATCTTTTGGCAAGCGCTCGACGCAGCCGTTCAATAAAATCACGTCGAAGGGCGCCTGATCCGGTGCGCCCATCGCCAATTTCCCCTCCAGCACGGCGACATTGGTGAGGCCAAGATCGGCCACTTTGCGCTGGGCGGTGGCGGCAAGTTCGCCATCCTGTTCCAATGCCACCACGCTTTCGGCCAGTTGCGCCAGCAAGGCTGTGGAATAGCCGGTGGCACAGCCAATATCGAGAACACTGTCGTGCGGCTCCAGATTGGCGTCCATGATCAGCCGGGCCAGCACCATCGGCTCCATCAGGTATCGCCCGGAGGCCACCGGCAAATCCTCGTCGACATAGGCCACGCCGCGCAGGGTCGCCGGCACGAAGCGCTCCCGCGGCACGGCCTCGAAGGCCTTTAAGAGGCGCTCATCACTGATCCGGTTGGGCCGCAGCTGGCCGGCGATCATGGCAAGACAGGCGGAGTGGGATTGCGACATGAGAACTGCTCCTGACAGGCGAGGCCGGATCGGCGGAAGGCTCTATACCGAGGCATCCGCTCTGCGCGCAACACGGTGATTGCGCGGAACGCTTGCACGCCCGCCGCGGTCGGTGATATAGGCCGCGTCCTTACGGCAAGCGAGGCGCTTTGGTCTTGCTTTTGCGTCAAGGGTGCGGTGGCGGAGTGGTTACGCAGAGGACTGCAAATCCTTGTACGCCGGTTCGATTCCGGCCCGCACCTCCAAGCCGCCGAACGGCTGCGTCACGCTGTGGTGAAGCCATCGCGGTCGGGGCTTGGCAAGACCGGAAAGGGTTGCTACCAAGCGCGCCTCGCCCGACCCCGGACCGCCCCCGCGGCCCGGCCGGGCACCGCTGATCCCCGGTAGCTCAGCGGTAGAGCAAGCGGCTGTTAACCGCTTGGCCGGCGGTTCGAATCCGTCCCGGGGAGCCAATTGGAACAAGGGCTTAGCTGATACTCAGCTAGGCCCTTTTTCTTTAGGAAACAAAAAAGGTACCATAAAGGTATCCGGTTGGGGAAGTTAAGGTTGGAACGGGCAAACGGACTGATGGCTATCGTTTTTGCGACGCTCCGCCGGAAACTGCCACTCAATAATGGATTAAGATCTGGCCAGTTGATCCGATAGAGCTTGCGCCTGTTCCAACACGGTCTGAACGGCTGCGTCTTGAAGATCGGGCGGATAGCCGAAATCGCGCAGGATCCGCTTCACCAGCACCCGCATGCGGGCTCGCGTAGAATCCATGTGCATCCAGTCCACAGTGATATTTTTGCGGATCTTCTGCACCAGTTTGTGAGCAATGATTTTGAGCGTGACCGTCCGGCAGAGCCGCTCTTTTGCTGTTCGGGTCCGTGTTGTTACGCTGCTTATGCATCGTAACGCCAGGGGAGGAGTTCGTCGAGGCGTTGGATGAGGCGGTCCACACGTTCGGTCCGCCTGAGATCATGAATACCGATCAGGGATCGCAGTTCACATCCTTCGCCTGGACGGACCGGCTGCGGCGGATGAGTGTTCGCATCTCGATGGATGGCAAGGG
>JBHJGS010000046.1:0-24225 GCA_050331575.1 Rhodothalassiaceae bacterium
TTTCCTCCAGAAAGGACGGATCGAAACGCATAGTCAGAAGACTAGAGCAACCTCCGACCGATTGGAATCGCGATACGATGCCAAACGGTCGGACAAGTTCCTCGCCCCCGCCGAGAGCGTTGCCCGATCGCATTGGCTCACCTTTGGTGAGCAATGAGGCCGGACGCAACACTCTAAAGCTATGAACCGGAGAGTCTTTTCTCGGCCAAACCGACTCTCGAAGTGACTCGGTTTGATCGGAAAAGGCTCTAATCCACCCGGACCGGCATGGCGATATCGTGGGTATTGATCAGCCGCGGGCCGACGCGCACCGGTTCGATGCGTATGGCGCGGCCGTCTTTCCCGGTTTCGGCCAGAACGCCGCAGACGGTGCCGGGGCCGGCGGCGGGACCGAATCGCTCGCCCGGGGTTTTGCGGCGAAAGCGGCGCACCGGTTCGGCCTTGTCCATGCCGATCACCGAATCATAGTCGCCGCACATGCCGGCATCGGCCTGAAACGCCGTGCCGGCGGGCAGGATCTGGGCATCGGCGGTCGGCACATGGGTGTGCGTGCCGACCACCAGGCTGGCGCGGCCATCCAGAAAATGCGCCATGGCCATCTTCTCGCTGGTGGTTTCCGCATGCACATCCACCAGCACGGCATCGACCGATGCCCCGAGGCGATATTGGCCCATCAGCTTGTCCATGGCGGCGAAGGGATCATCCAGCGGGTCCATATAGACCCGGCCCATGACATTGGTGACGAGGATCTTCGCACCGCTGCGGGTCTGAAACACGCCCGCGCCCCGGCCCGGCGTGCCGTCGGGATAGTTAATCGGGCGCAGCAGCCGCGGTTCCCGGTCGATCTGGCCCAAAATCTCCTTCTGATCCCAGCTGTGATTGCCACCGGTGATCACGTCGACGCCGGCCTCGAACAATTCAGCGCAGATCTTCGCGGTGATCCCAAAGCCGCCAGCGGCATTCTCCCCATTCACCACGACAATATCGGGGGCGAAATGAGCCCGCAGGGCGGGCAGGCAACGGATGGCGGCGTCACGGCCGGTGCGGCCGACCAGATCGCCTAGGAACAACAGCTTCACGGACACTCCTTCGTCGGCACATGCACGCCCGCCTCGGTGACGATGGCGTGCAAGGGGCGGTCATGCGGTTCGGTGGGCAGCTGTGCCACCTGTTGACCGGAAAACGCCACCCCCACGGCGAACAGGTCCGGCTCAAGGGCGGCGATCGTCCGGTCATAATAGCCGCCGCCCTGGCCCAGGCGCGCGCCTGCGGCATCAAACCCCACCAGTGGCACCAGCAGAATCGAGGGCCGGACGGCCGCACAATGCGGCCCGGGCTGGCGCGTGCCGTGCGGTCCGGGCTCCAGAAGTTGGCCCGGCTGCCAGGCCCGAAACAGCAGCGGCGCATCGGCATCTGTGACCACCGGCAGCGCCCAGTCCCGCCCCGGCAGCAGCTCCACCAGCGCCAGACAATCGATCTCGCCGGGCAGGGGCCAGAAGGCGCCGATGATGCCCGGACGCGGCGCGATCAGCGGACCCAGAAATCGCGCCGCGCGCTCGCCGGCCGTCGGCACCTGATCTGCCAGACGCCGGCGCCGCGCCCGCAAGGCGCGCCGCAGCGCCGCCTTGGCATCCGGGGCAGATGTGGCGGGACCGCCCTGGCCGTGCGCTTGGGTCATCCTCCGGTGCCTGGCAAACCAGGTGGGCGCCGTATGGCCCGAACCACGATCCGGGCCAGGGACAGCTCCCATGAGAATGAGCTATCGCCCCGGGGATCGTCCATATGCGTCACGTACCGGGCAGAACCCGCCTCGCCCTAATCTAGGATGCTGCCTTGAGCTGTTCAACGATGCGCTCCACCTGAACCGCCGCTGTATCGACCAGGTCGGCGGCTTCCTCGGCGGAGACCACGCCGCGGTCCTCCTTCAATTCATTCAATTCGTCGGCCAGCAGCAGGGCCGCCATCAACATCAGGCGAGTCTCACCGATCTGGCCGACCCGGCCGGTCAGCTGCGTGATCTTATCGTCGACCATAGCCGCCAGCGCGACCAGCTTGGCTTCGTCGCCATCGCGGCACGCCAGGGTGTAGGGATGGTCGTTGATGCGCAAAGTCAGCTCACCCATGCCCTACTCCTCCTGCTCGACCAGATCAGTCAGTTCCGCAATCGCGGCATCCAGACGCTCGCCGGTGACCGCCTGGGTCCGCTTCAAGGCCCCGGTCTCGGCCATGAGCGCGCCTAGTCTTCGGCTCTGGTCGGCTTGTTCATGGCGCAGCTGGTCGATCAGCTTGTCGCGCTCGCGCAGCGCCTTGGTCGCCTCGGCCAACTGGCGCTGCAGCTGTGCGGCTTGCGCACGGGCCGCATCGCGCTGCTGTTCGGTCTCAGCCTGGGCCTTCAACGCGCTGCGGGCGGTGCGGGCGGCCTCGTTCAAGGCCGACAGCGCCTGCGCGAGCCGCGCGGCCGCGGATTCATAAGAACGCTCCTGCCCGTCCATGCCGTCCTGCTCTTTTCAAACTGCTTCTGTCAGCTTAAGTAGGCGCGCCGTCCAGCGTCAATTGATCGGCCGGTCCCGTGGCGGGTCGGGTCACGGCCGCCGCTGTCAGGAAAGGGCCAGCTTATGCGCGACGATGCCGTCTCTCACGACGATCTGGCCAACGCGATCCGTGCGCTGGCGATGGATGCGGTGGAGGCCGCCAAGTCCGGGCACCCGGGCATGCCCATGGGCATGGCCGATGTCGCCACCGTCTTGTTCACCCATCATCTGAAATTCGACCCGACATGGCCGGACTGGCCAGATCGCGACCGTTTCGTGTTGTCTGCCGGGCACGGCTCCATGCTGATCTACGCCTTGCTCTATCTGACCGGCTATGCCCATCCGACGCTGGACGAGATCAAGCGGTTCCGTCAACTCCATAGCCCGTGTGCCGGTCATCCGGAGAATTTCGAACTGGCCGGGGTGGAAACCACCACCGGGCCGCTGGGCCAGGGCCTGGCCACCGCCGTGGGCATGGCGATCGCGGAAAAGCTGGAAGCGGCCCGAACACCGGCACTGTGCGATCACCGCACCTATGTCATCGCCGGTGACGGCTGCCTGATGGAGGGCATCAGCCATGAGGCGATCTCGCTGGCCGGGCATCTGAAGCTGAACAAGTTGGTGGTGCTGTTCGACGATAACGGCATCTCCATCGACGGGCCGACCGATCTGGCGGTGTCGGACGATCAGCGCGCCCGGTTCGAGGCGTGCGGCTGGGACACCCTGGCGGTGGACGGCCATGATCCCGAAGCGATCGATGCCGCCCTGTCCGAGTCGCGCAGCAGCGACAAGCCGGTCATGATCGCGTGCAAGACCACCATCGGCTTCGGCGCGCCCAACAAACAAGGCACGGCAGCGACGCATGGCTCGCCCTTGGGAGCAGACGAAATCGCCGCCGCCCGCGAACGGCTGGGCTGGCCGCATGCGGCCTTTGAGATCCCCGACCCTATTTTGAGCGCATGGCGCAGCGCCGGCGAGCGCGGCTCTGCCCTTTCCTCGGCCTGGCGGCAACGCTTGAATGTGTTTCCAGAGACGGAACGGCTGGATTATGAGCGCCGGCAAAGAGGCGATCTTGCCCCGAGCCTGACCACTGTGATCGACCAGCATAAGCAAGCCTTGCTGGAGGACATCAAGCCGGTCGCGACCCGCAAGGCCAGCCAGGCCGTCCTGGAAGCCGTGAATGCCGACATGTATGAGACGATCGGCGGATCGGCGGATCTGACCGGCTCCAACAACACCAAGACCGCGGGCTTATCGGTGCTCCGGGCCGACGATTTCTCGGGCCGCTATCTGCATTACGGCGTCCGCGAATTTGCCATGGCCGCGGCGATGAACGGCATCGCGCTGCACGGCGGCTTCATCCCCTATGGCGGCACGTTCCTGGTGTTTTCTGATTATGCGCGCAATGCCATCCGGCTGTCTGCGCTGATGGGTCTGCGGGTCATCTATGTCATGACCCATGACAGCATCGGCCTGGGCGAGGATGGTCCGACGCACCAGCCGGTGGAACATCTGATGAGCCTGCGGGCGATGCCCAATCTTCTGGTGTTTCGCCCCGCCGATGCCGTGGAAACGGCAGAATGCTGGCAATTGGCCCTGGAAAGTCGCACGACGCCGTCGGTCATCGCCCTGACACGGCAAACCCTGGAACCTGCGCGACTGAAGGCCGAAGCCGGCAATCCATGCGCCCGTGGCGGATATATCCTGCGCGAAGCGCGTGCCGGCAAGCCCGACGTGGTGCTGCTGGCAACCGGATCGGAGGTCGAGATCATTCTGGCCGCGCGCAGCCGATTGGAGACCGAAGGCGTGGCCACCCGTGTGGTCTCCCTGCCCTGTTTTGAGCTGTTCGATGCCCAGGATCCCTCCTATCGCGCCGAGGTCTTGGGCGGGGACGGGGTTTTGCGCGTGTCCATCGAGGCGGGCGTGACATTTGGCTGGGCACGATATGTGGGCGAGGCGGGCATCAGCATCGGGCTTGACCGGTTCGGTCTATCGGCCCCCTACAAGGATGTGTATCAGGCGCTCGGACTGAGCGTCGATGCGGTTGTGGACGCGGTGAAAGCCCGGCTTTAAGAGGGCGCTCAATCGGGTCGAATCGCGAGGAATGGGAGACGAGGCTGATGACGGTGAAGGTGGCAATCAACGGGTTCGGGCGCATCGGCCGCCTGATCTTGCGCGCGATTGAGGAAAAGAGCCGCGGCGAGGTCGAGGTGGTCGGCATCAACGATCTGGGCGACGCGGCGATGAACGCCTATTTGCTGCGCCGGGACAGCGTGCACGGCCGCTTCCCCGGGGAGGTGTCGGGGGCGGAAGGCAGCCTCACCGTCGACGGACGCACCATCAAGGTCACCTCCGAAACCGATCCCGCCAAGCTGCCCTGGGGGGAGCTGGGGGTTGATGTCGCCTTGGAATGCACCGGCCGCTTCACCGACCATGATGCCGCGGCCAAGCATATCCAGGCAGGCGCGCGTAAGGTTTTGATCTCTGCGCCGGGCAAGAATGTCGACCTCACGGTCGTCTACGGCGTCAACCACGACAAGATCACCGCCGATCACACGATCATCTCCAACGCCTCATGCACCACCAATTGCCTGGCGCCGATGGCCCATGTGCTGCACCAGGCCATCGGCATCGAGCGCGGCTATATGACCACGATCCATGCCTACACCGCCGACCAGCGCCTGCAAGACAGCCTGCACAAGGATCCGCGCCGGGCGCGCGCGGCGGCCTTGAGCATGATCCCCACCTCCACCGGTGCGGCCAAGGCGGTGGGGCTGGTGCTGCCGGATTTGGCCGGCAAACTGGACGGCTCGGCGATCCGGGTGCCCACCGCCAATGTCTCCATGGTCGATCTGAAATTCGTGCCCAAGCGCGAGACCACGGTGGACGAGGTCAACAGCGCCTTGGTGGACGCATCGAAGACCAATCCGCTGAAAGGCATTCTGTGCATTGAGGATCAGCCCAATGTCTCGATCGACTTCAACCATGATCCGGCCTCCTCGACCGTGGACATCACCCAGACCCAGGTGATCGACGGCAAGCTGGTGCGGGTGATGAGTTGGTATGACAATGAATGGGGCTTCTCCAACCGCATGCTCGACACCGCCATCGCCCTGGCCAACGCCTGAGGCCCGCCCGATGCCCTTCCCCACGATCGCCGATCTGGGCGACCTGCGCGGCAAGACCGCCCTTGTGCGCGCCGATCTGAACGTGCCCATGGTCGACGGCCGCGTCACCGAAGACAGCCGGCTGCGCGCGGTCGTCCCCACGGTTCGCGCGCTGCGCGACGCCGGCGCTCGGGTGGTGCTTCTCTCCCATTTCGGCCGGCCCAAGGGCGAACGGCGCCCGGATATGAGCCTGGAGCCGCTGGTGGCCCCGCTGGCGGATCTGCTGGGCGAGCCGGTGGCGTTCGGCGACGACTGCATCGGGGAGCCGGCGATGGCGGCGCTGGACAAGGGCCAGGGCGTCACCCTGCTGGAGAATCTGCGCTTTCATCCCGGCGAAGAAGACAATGATCCGGGGTTTGCCGATGCGCTGGCGGCGTTGGGCGATGTCTATATCAATGACGCCTTTTCTGCCGCGCACCGGGCCCATGCCTCGACCGAGGCCCTGGCCCATCGCCTGGCCAAGGCGGCCGGAGAAAGTCTGCGGGCGGAACTGGAGGCACTGGAAAAGGCCCTGGGCACGCCGGACCGCCCGGTCGCCGCCATTGTCGGCGGCGCCAAGGTGTCGACCAAGCTGAAGGTGCTTGAGCATCTCATCGACAAGGTCGACCATCTGATCATCGGCGGCGCCATGGCCAACACGTTTCTGGCTGCGCAAGGCGTCGATGTGAAAGCCAGCCTGTTCGAAGCCGATCTGGTCGACACGGCTCGACAGATCCTAAACGCCGCCGCGGCAAAATCCTGCGCCGTGCATCTGCCCGATCAAGTGGTGGTGGCCGAGGACCTGGCAACCGGCGTGCCCAGCCGCATTGTGCCGCTGGATCAGTTGCATGCCGGCGACAAGATCCTCGACATCGGCCCAGCCAGCGCCGAGCAATTGGCCGACCTGCTCGGCCAATGCCGCACCTTGGTGTGGAACGGGCCGCTCGGCGCGTTTGAAATCTCGCCATTCGATCGCGCCACGGTGAAGCTGGCCCGGGCGGCGGCGGACCTGACCGAGCAAGGACGCCTGATCAGCGTGGCCGGCGGCGGTGATACAGTGGCGGCCCTGGTGCAGGCGCAGGTGCGCGACCGTCTTTCCCATGTGTCCACCGCCGGCGGCGCCTTCCTGGAATGGATGGAAGGCCGCGAGCTGCCAGGCGTCGCAGCTTTGATGGCGAAGGCCTAAGGGTCGCTCGATCCCCCCGCCCCGCGGCGCGCCAGTCAGCTGGTCGGCGCCGGTTCGGCCACTTGCAGCGACAGCCCCACCATGTGCCCTTGCAGCTCTGCGGTCTGAGCACTGGCGGGGCCGAGCGATAGGGTGGTGCTCAAGGTTTCCGCCATGATCAGATCCTTATGCGCCTCGACTGCGTCGGCGACCGGCTGCGGCGCCTCCAGCGTCAGCGCGATGCGGTCGGTGACGTCCAGATCCGCGTCCTTGCGGGCGGTCTGGATGGCGCGGATCAGGTCGCGGGCCAGGCCCTCACGCTCCTGATCGGCATCGACGCTGAGGTCCAGGACCACCGCGCCCTTGCCGCCGAACGGTTCGGCCGCGTCACCGGCCTCGCTGACCAGGCGCATTTCATACTCGCCCGCCTCGATGCGCTCACCGGCGATGATCAGCGCGCCGCCGTCGGCCTCGTCGAACCGGCCGTCGCGCGCCGCGGACAAGACGTCCTTCATCGCCTTGCCCAGGCGCCGGCCGATCTGCGGATTGACCTTCACCTCCTGCCGGCCGAAGGCACTGAGATCGCTGGAGACCCGTACCTCGCGCACATTCACCTCATCGGCGATCAGATCGGCATAAGGCGCCAGCGCGCCGGCGGCCTCATGCACCACCCTCAGCGTCTTCAACGGCAGCCGCACGCGCAGTCGCGCCCGCTCGCGCACCGCCAGCGTGGCAGAGCAGGCATCGCGCACCAAATCCATGGCCTGCAGCAGCGCCTCATTGCGGCTGAACCGCCGGCTGTCCGGCCAGTCGGTCAGATGCACGGAGCGTGCGCCGGTCAGCGCGCGATAGAGTTTCTCCGTCACAATCGGGGCCAAGGGAGCCAGCACTTGGCACACGGTGACCAGCACGGTGTAGAGCGTGTTGAACGCCTCTTGCTTGCCCGCGCTGTCCTCGGTGGCCCAGAAGCGGTCGCGGCTGCGCCGGATATACCAATTGTTCAGCACGTCCATGAAGCGCGCGGCCTCGCGGCAGGCATCGGCAATGCGATAATCCGCCAGGGCGGCGTCGACGAGGTCGATGAACGCGGCCAGCTTGGCCAGGATATACCGGTCCAGCAGGGCGCTGGCCTCGCCCACCAGCTCCGGCTCGGCCCGGTCGATATTGGCGTAGAGCTGGAAGAAGGTATAGGCGTTGGTCAGCGGCAAGATCGCCTCGCGCTGGGCCTGGGCGATGCCGCGGCCCTCCTTGTCGATCAGCAGATCCCCGCCTGACAGCACCGGCGAGGCCATCAAATACCAGCGCAAGGCGTCCGAGCCATAGCGATCGAACACCTCCAGCGGGTCGGGATAGTTGCGCAGACGCTTGGACAGTTTCTGGCGGTTCTCGTCCAGCACCACGCCATGGCACATGCAGGTCTTGAACGGCGCGCGGTCGAACAGAGCTGTGCCCAGCACCATCAGGGTGTAGAACCAGCCACGCGTCTGGGCGACATATTCGACGATGAAGTCGCCCGGAAAATGGCCGTCGAACCAGTCCTTGTTCTCAAACGGATAATGCTGGGCGGCGAATGGCATGGCACCGGATTCAAACCAGCAGTCGAACACATCCTCCACCCGGCGCATGGTCGACTGGCCGGTCGGATCGTCCGGGTTCGGCCGGGTCAGGTCGTCGATGAACGGTCGATGCAGATCCTCCACCTCGACGCCGAAATCGCGCTCCAACTGCTCGATCGAGCCGTAGACGTCGATGCGCGGATGGTCCGGATTGTCCGACACCCACACCGGAATCGGCGTGCCCCAGAACCGGCTGCGCGAGATGTTCCAGTCACGCGCGCCCTCCAGCCAATTGCCGAACAGGCCGTCGCGAATATGCTCGGGGATCCAGCGAATGTCCTGGTTCAGCTCGACCATGCGGTCCTTGAAGGCGGAAACCTTCAGATACCAGCTGTCCACCGCCTTGTAGATCAGCGGCTGATCCGTGCGCCAGCAATGCGGGTAATTGTGGTCATAGGCCTCGTTCTTGATCAGCACGCCGTCTTGCTTCAGCCGCTCGATGATCGACTTATTGGCCTCGAACACCTGTAGGCCCTCATAGTCGGCGATCTCCGCGGTGAAGCGGCCGGCCTGGTCGACCGGCACCACCACGTCGATGCCGGCGGCACGGCAGACGTTCAGATCATCCTCGCCAAAGCCCGGGGCCAGATGCACAAAGCCCGTGCCCTCGCCATCCTCGACGAAATCCGCGAGCATCACCTTGTGGGCATTGGCCATGCCGGCAAAATAGTCGAACGGCGGCTTGTAGCGCATACCCTGAAAGGCGCGGCCCTTCATGCGGCCGACAATCTGGGCATCCTTCATTTGCTTTTGGTAGCTCGGCCAGGCATTGGCGCTGAGCGCGATGCGCCGGCCCTGGGCATCCTCCACCAAGGCGTAATCGATGTTCGCGCCGGCAGCCACCGCCAGGTTGGACGGCAGGGTCCAAGGCGTCGTCGTCCAGATCGCGATATGGGTCGGCCCCCCGGAGGCCGGCTCCTCCAGCTCCAGCGCCACGGTAACCGCCGGGTCGCGGCGCATCCGATAGGAATTGTCCAGCCGCGTCTCGAAATTGGACAAGGGGCTTTCCACCGCCCAGCTATAGGGCACGACGCGGTAATCCTTGTAGATCAGGCCCTTGTCATAGAGCGTTTTGAACGCCCACAGCACGCTTTCCATGTAGGAGCGGTCGAGCGTCTTGTAGGCATTGTCGAAATCGACCCAGCGCGCCTGCCGGGTGACATAATCGCGCCATTCGTCGGTGAAGCGCAGCACCGAGCGGCGGCAATGGGCATTGAAATCGGCCATGCCGAATTTCAGGATCGCCCGGCGTCCGGAGATGCCCAGCTCTTTCTCCGCCTGCAGTTCCGCCGGCAGGCCGTGGGTATCCCAGCCGAAGCGGCGCTCCACCCGACAGCCCTTCATGGTGCGATAGCGCGGGATCAAATCCTTCACATAACCGGTCAGCAGATGCCCGTAATGGGGCAGGCCATTGGCAAAGGGCGGGCCGTCATAGAACACGAAATCCTGCCCGCCCGCGGCTTGGCCCGGGCGATGATCCACCGACGCCTCGAAGGTCTTGTCCTTGGACCAAAAGTCCAAAATCTCCCGGTCGATCGCGGGAAAGGAGACGGATTGGCCAAGCGAGGGAAACGGGTGCGGCATACCAAGGAACTCAAGCGTATCGAAATGGACTGCCTACTGCTTTACCGCAAGCCCGGGCGGGACGCAAAGCCTGGGGTTCAGCCGAACACCCGGGGTACGACCGCCCAACAGATCGTCGCGATCGCGACGCTGCCGGCCAGGTTCAGCAGCAGGCCCGCACGCGCCATCTGCGGAATGCTGACCCGCCCGGTTGCATAGACGATGGCGTTGGGCGCTGTGGCCACCGGCAGCATGAAGGCGGCCGAGCCCGCCATCGCCGCCGGCGCTGCCAGGATCATCGGATCGACGCCGCTGGTGTCAGCCAGGGCAGCCAGGATCGGCACCAGGGCGGCGATGGTGGCGGTGTTGGAGGTCAGCTCGGTCAAGAAGATGATCAGCAGCGTGATGCCCAGCAGGATCACGAACAGATCCAGACCGGCCAAGGGCGCCAGTGCTGCGCCCAGCCATTCGCTCAGGCCCGTGACCTGTACCGCGCGCGCCAGCGAAAGCCCGCCGCCGAACAGTAGGATCACACCCCAAGGCAAGCGTTCCGCGGTCGGCCAGTCAAGCAGGCGCGCGTGGCGGTCTTTGCTGTCGCCGGCGGGAACCAAAAACATGGCCAAGGCCCCGGCAATGGCGATGATCATGTCGGACAGCGCGCCCAGGCCCGGCACTTCCTTCAGCGCCAGCCGCCATAGCCAGGCATTGGCCACGACGAAAAAGATCAGCGCCACCCGGCGTTCCGGCCGCGTCAAACCGCCCAGGGCCGCCAGCTGATCGGCCACCACCGCGCGGCCGCCCTTCACCGCGTCCGGCGCGAACCGGTCACTGCCCCGGGTCAGCACGATCCAGGCCAGCGGCACCAGGGCCGCCGCCACCGGCACGCCAAAGCTCATCCACGCCAGAAAGCCGATCTCCTGGCCGGTCTGCTGGCGCACAAAGCCAACCACAAAGGCATTCGGCGGCGTGCCGATGATCGTGCCCAGCCCGCCGATCGATGCGGACCAGGCGATGCCCAGCAGCAAGCAGCGGGCGAAGCGGCCGCGATTGGTGGCGTCGGCAGACAAGCTGTCGACCACCGACAGCGCGATCGGGATCATCATCAAGGTCGTGGCGGTATTGGAAATCCACATGGAGATCAGCGCCGTCGCCGCCATGAACCCCAGGATCAAGGAGCGCGGATGCGCGCCGAACCCGGCCACCACGGTCAAGGCGATGCGCCGGTGCAGGCCCCAGCGCTGCAGCGCCATGGCCATGATGAAGCCGCCGAGCAGCAGGAAGATCACCGGCCGGGCATAAGGCGCCGCCGCCTCGTCGGCGTCTAGCACCCCGGTGATCGGAAAGGCGATCAGCGGCACCAGCGATGTCGCCGGCACCGGCAAGGCTTCGGTCGCCCACCAGGATGCCAGCAACGCCGCGATCGCCACCACCGTCCACGCATCCGCGGAGAGGCCAGCCGGCGCGGGCAGCGCCAGGATCACCCCACACAGCAGCGGGCCAAGCCACAGCCCCACATTCTGGTAGGATCGCCGCTTGGGCGTGGGCGCACTCATCGGCCCGCCCGCCAGCGCCGATAGGCCGCCAAATCGTCCAGATCTTCCAGTTCATCGGCCAGCACAACCCTGCGAGTGGCCGGCACGCAGAGCAAGCTGTCCGCCAGGGCGTGGCGGCTGGACCAGCGCACCGTGTCCAGGCGGAGCCCGGTCAGGGCCGCGCGGCGCGCCCCGATCAGCCAATAGCCGCCGTCGGTGGCTGGTCCGAACACCAGATCGGCGCGGCCCAGCAAGGCGAAGGCGCGGGCGATGTGCCGACGCCGCAGCGCCGGCACATCGGTTCCGACCAGAACCACCTGCTCCGCCCCCGCCCGTTGCAGACCAGTTAGCATGGCAGGGCCCAACGCCCCGCGTGCTTGGGCAACCGGCCGCACCGGGCCGGCCCAGCGGCGCGCGCCCCGCACCCGCCGCCCCGGCCGAACGGCCAAGATCGTGGTCCAGCGCGGGTCCCGGGCCAGATGCGTCACGCCGGCGGCAATCAGACGGCGTTGGCATACCGCCGCAGCGGCATCGCCAATAGAACCGGCCAGGCGGGTCATCACACGGCCAGGCGTGGGGGCCTTGGTAAACAATAGCAGGATCCGGCGCGGCCGGGCGGCGGGACGGGACATAAACACTCAACTTGATCAGGCCGGGGCGGCCTCACAACGGATTGACGAGGCGTGTTTGGCAATCTTCGGTCTCAAGCTCCAGTCTAGACCCTGTATTCGCTGCCGATCCAGATCCGTTCGTATCGAAAAGGGAAATGCCATGGCCGCCAAATCGACACCCCGCTACCGCCGTTTCGCCGCCTTGTGCCTGTTGGGGCTCGGCATCGCCCTCAGCCCGGGTCCGGCAAGCCTGGCTGACGACCTGGACCGGTTCGCTGAGCACGATCCGAACAGCCGCGCGGCGATCGACTACAGCCCTGTGGATGTCTTCCTGGAACGCTTCGTCCAGCGATCGGGCGCCCGCTCCAAAGTCTATTATGAGGAAATCGAGCAGATTGCCCGGCCGTTCGTGGTGGAGGTGCTGCGCTATCTGCGCCGTGCCCCGATCGAGCAGCTGAACAAGGATGAGCAGCTGGCGCTGTGGCTGAACCTGTATCTGTTCGAATCGGTGCGTCAGACCCTGGCGGCCGACATTCCGCGCTCCGCTGAAGACGTTGTCACCGGGGAGGACTGGTCGCGCAAGACCGTCGGCGTGGATGATGTGCGGTTGTCCCTCGGGGATATCGAGACGCTGTTGCAGCGGCACTGGGGGGATCCGCTGATCCTCTACGGTCTGGCGACCCCTGCAAAGGATGCGCCGGCCTATCCGGAAAAGGCCTTTCGCGGCGCCACGGTCTGGCAACAGCTGGAGGAACTCGCGCGCGACTATGTCGATGCCTCGCACGGACTGAAGGTGCGGCGAGGCACCGCGCAGGTGTCGCCCCACATCCTGACCCGAAAGGCTGAGTGGTTCGACGACAATGAGGCAGAACTGCTCACGCATTTGGCCGGCTTGGCTGACGAGCGCGCCAGCGAAAAACTTCAAGCGGTCGATACTGTGGAGGCGCGCAAATTTCGCTGGCGCCTGAATGGCGCCAAGCGGCCGGCGCGGTCCAATCTCTCCGCCGGAGCCATCGGCGGCGGCGGCGGTGGCGGCGGCAATTTCGGCTCCTAGACGCCATGGCCGTGTTCCGCTTGCCTGTCGGCGCCGGCCTATGCTTGTTCGTTGTAGCTGTGGCGCTGGCCTTGCTGACGCCGCACCTGCCCAACACCGCGCCGCTGGCCGCATGGCCGGGGACCCTGTTTTTCCTATTGATGGCTTTGGGCGCGCTGGCGTGGCTGGTCCTGGCGCGCCGGCTGCTGGACGGCGGCCAGGCCCTGCTCACCGCGGGCCTGGTCCTGGGATTCGTCTTGCGGCTGATTCTATTGCCGGCCCCGGCGATCTTCGAGGATGATTATCAGCGCTATCTGTGGGACGGCGCGGTGACAGCGGCGGGGCTGAACCCCTACACCCATGCCCCGGCTGACATCCACGCAACCGCGTTCGGTGCGGACTATTTCACGGCACTGACCCGCGCAGACCAGGCAGAGACGCCGGCGATTGCGGCGCGTCGTGCCCTGGCGGCAGACCCGGCCGCCACGTTGACCCAGATCGCCTATCCCAGTGTCCGCACCATCTATCCCCCGCTGGCCCAGGCCGCCTTCGCCCTGGCCCATTGGCTTGAGCCTTATTCGCTGACCGCATGGCGCCTGGTCTTGCTCACCGCCGAGATCGCCACCGTGCTGTTGGGCCTGGGCGTGCTCCGCCGGGCGGGCCAGCCCGGGGCGCTGGTCTTGCTGTACTGGCTGCATCCGCTGGTGCTGAAGGAGGCGGTCAACTCCGCCCATATGGACGCGCTGTTGCCGCCCTTGCTGCTTGGCTTTGTTTGGCTGATGAGTTGCGGCAGACGCGTGGGAGGCGGCGCGGTGCTGGCCGCCGCGGCGGCGGTCAAGCTGTGGCCGATCCTGCTGCTGCCCGCACTTGCCGCTGGTGCGCGCGACCGGGCCTCCCGCCGGCAGGCCCTGATCGCTGCTGCCGGTGCCGGCGCGCTGGCGCTGGTGATGGTGCTGCCGCAGATCATCGCGCTGAGCGAAACCAGTGGCCTCAGCGTCTATGCGCGCTCGTGGCAGACCAATGCGCTGCTGTTTCCGCTGGGCGTGGAGGCGCTGTCGCTGCTTTTGCCGGATGATCAGGCCGGGCTGGCGATGCGCCTGTTGGTGGCGCTGGCGGTCTCCGGCCTGGCGCTGATGCTGGCGCGCCTGCCCGATGCTGCGCCTGAGACGCTGGCGCGGGGCTGTGCGCTGGTGATCGCGGCGTTGCTGCTCTTGGGCCCCACCGCCTATCCCTGGTACGCGCTGTGGCTGATGCCGTTTGTGCTGCTGTGGCGGCATCCGGCCTTGTGGCTGATGACGCTTGTGCTGCCGCTCTATTATCTGCGCTTTCCTCTCAGCGAGGAGGAGCTGTCGGCGCTGTTTCAGTGGCTGGTTGTGCCGGCGCAGGTCGGGCCGGTGCTGGCCGGCCTGATGCTATGGCGCCCGGTCCGTCCGCTGTCGGTTCATGCGTAGCGGCCGCCGCATCGCCCTGATCATTCCGGCCTTGAATGAGGCCGCCGCCCTGCCGCATGTGCTCAGCGCGGTGCCGCCCTGGGTGGACCGCGTGATCGTGGCAGACAATGGCTCCACCGATGCCACGGCATCCGTGGCGCAGGCGCATGGCGCCGCAGTCGTCGCCGAACCAAGACGCGGCTATGGCTGGGCCTGCCGCGCTGGCCTTCTGGCAGCGGGGGACGCGGACATCTGCGTATTTGCCGATGGTGACGCGGCGGACCGGCTGGCCGATATGGCCGGCTTGGTCGACCCGATCCTTGCGGGTCGGGCCGATTTTGTGCTGGCCAGTCGGACCGCCGGCACGGCCGAGCCCGACGCGCTGACACTGCCGCAGCGTGCCGGCAATTGGCTGGCCTGCCGCCTGATCCGGCTGTTCTGGGGCGCCGATTACACCGATCTGGGCCCGTTCCGCGCGATTCGCCGCGAGGCGCTGGTGGGCCTGGCACTGACCCAAATGACCTATGGCTGGACCGTGGAAATGCAGATCCGCGCCGTCCGGCAAGGTCTACAGGTCGAAGAGATTGCCACGCCTTATGCGCGCCGCATTGGCCGGTCCAAGGTCTCCGGCACGCTTCGCGGCGTGGTCTGCGCCGGCTACAAGATCCTGGCCGTGATCGCCGCGGAAGCCCGCCGCTCTTGACACCGCCCTCACCACCGCCGTCCGGCCGAGCCAATGACGCCGCCCCGGATCAGGAGCAGACCGCGCCTGATCCGCGACAGCAACATCGCTCCGGTCACGCCGGGGCGAGAAACAGGGTGGCCAGGGGCGGCAGGGTCAGGCTGAGCGACTGGGCATGACCGTGGGCGCTCTGCTCGTCGGCATGCACCCATTCCTCGCCCGCGCCGCTGCCGCCATAGACGGCCTGGTCGCTGCACAGCAGCCGTTGCCAGGCCCCGCCCACCGGCACGCCGATCCGATAGGCCTGCAGCACCTGCGGCGTGAAATTGCTGATCACCAGCACCGGGGCCGTGCCCGGCTCGCCGTGGCGCAGAAAGGCAAACACCGAATTGTCGCGATCGTCGCCGATCACCCACTCAAACCCGTCCGGCCGGGTGTCGCGTTGGTGCAGCGCCGGCCGGCCGCGATACAGGCGATTAAGGTCGCGCACCATGCGCTGCAGGCCCTGATTGGGCGCCTCATCCAGCAAGTGCCAGTCCAACGACAGATCATGGTTCCATTCGCGCGCCTGGCCGAACTCGCCGCCCATGAACAAGAGCTTCTTGCCCGGATGCGCCCACATGAAACCCAGATAGGCGCGCAGATTGGCAAAACGCTGCCAAGTGTCGCCGGGCATCTTGCCCAGCAACGAGCCCTTGCCATGAACCACCTCGTCATGGCTCAGCGGCAGGATGAATTGTTCTGAAAAGGCATAGACCAGGCCAAAGGTCATCTGGTCATGGTGCCAGCGCCGGTGGATGGGATCCTGGCTGATATAGCTCAGCGTATCGTGCATCCAGCCCATATTCCATTTATAGTCAAAGCCCAGGCCGCCATCCTCAACCGGCTTGGATACGCCCGGCCAAGCGGTGGACTCTTCCGCCACCATGGCGACACCTTCGCGTTCGGCATGGGCCAGCTGATTGGCCTCGCGCAGAAACGCGATCGCCTCCAGATTCTCCCGTCCGCCATAGCGGTTGGGCACCCATTCGCCATCCTTGCGCGAATAGTCCAGATACAGCATCGAGGCGACGGCATCGACGCGTAGCCCGTCAATTCCGTAGCGCTCGATCCAGAAGCGGGCATTGGCGGTGAGGAAATTGCGCACCTCATCGCGCCCGTAATTGTAGATCAGCGTTTTCCAGTCCTGGTGAAAACCCTGACGCGGGTCCGCATGCTCATAAAGATGCGTGCCGTCAAAGCGCGCCAGACCGTGCGGGTCGCTGGGGAAATGCCCCGGCACCCAATCCAGCAGCACGCCGATGCCCGCCTCGTGGCAGCGGCGCACCAGCCAGGCGAAGGCTTCCGGCGAGCCGTGGCGGCTGGTCGGCGCATACAGCCCCACCGGCTGATACCCCCAGGAGCCGTCGAACGGATGCTCGCTGACCGGCAGGAATTCGATATGGGTGAAGGCCATGGCCTGAACATAGGGGATCAGCCGTTCAGCGATCTCGTCATAGGTCAGATAGCGGTTATGGTCGCCGCGCATCCACGAGCCCAAATGCATCTCGTAGATCGACACCGGCGCGTCGGCGGCGCTGCGGCGGGCGCGGTCGGCCAGCCAGTGCGGATCGTCCTGAGGCTCCGGTGGCGCGCGCAGAACCGAGGCGGTGGCCGGCGGGATTTCCGCGGCAAAGCCCATGGGATCGGCCTTCAACGGTTCCAGATGGCCGTCGGCACCGAGGATCTCGTATTTGTAATGCAGTCCTTCGGCCAGGCCCGGCACGAACAGCTCCCACACGCCACATTCCACGCGCCGGCGCATGGGATGGCGGCGGCCGTCCCAATCGTTGAAGCTGGCGACCACGCTGACCCGCCGAGCACTCGGCGCCCACACCGCAAAGCGGGCGCCGGCAACCCCCTCATGCACCGCCGGGCGCGCGCCCAGCACCTCATAAGCGCGCCGGTGCCGACCTTCGGCGAGCAGATAGACGTCCAGCTCGCCCAGCAGCGGGCCGAAGCGATAAGGATCATCGATCAGCGTGCGCGTGCCGCCGGTCTCTGTGCGCAGCCGATAGCCATCGGCCGGCAGCTCACCCAGCTCTGCTTCCCAAAGCCCGTCGGGATGAACCCGCTGCATCGCCTGCTTCGGTTCGCCATCGGCGGTGGCCAGCCAGGCCCGCTGCGCCTGAGGCAGGAAGGCGCGCACGCGGCCATCATGCGGCCCCAGCACGCTGAACGGATCGCCATGCGATGCCGTGGCAATGGCGGCGAAGGCGGCACTGCGGTCCGACCCGCTGAGATCGTCCATCGCGCTGCTTACTCCGGCTCAAGCAGGCGCAGCACGCCAGCTGTGGGGATGGCCAACCAGTCAGGCCGATTATTGGCCTCATAGGTCACTTCGTAGAGCGCCTTTTCCAGCGTGAAGAAGCGCAACAAGGCATGTTCGACGTCGCGGTCGGTCGTGCGCACCCCGGCCTCCTCAATGGCGCCGAAATAGCCGCGCAGGAAGCCCATGCCCGCCTCGTCGCGCCATTTCAGAGCCTCAGCCTGGGCTTCCTCCAGATCGACCAGGCCGGCATCTGCGGCCCGGCGCGCGGCGAACGCCGCGGCATAATCAAAGCTGCGCAACATGCCCGCCGCATCGCGCAGTGGAGAGGTCTTGCGCCGGCGGTCCTCTAGCGTCCGGCCGGGCTCGCCCTCCATGTCGAGCAGATAGAAATCGTCCTCCGCCACCAGCACCTGGCCCAGATGCAAATCGCCGTGCACCCGCGTCTTCTGACCGGAGGGCGGCAGCTTGGCGAGGGCATCCAGCGAGGCATAGATCTCGTCCTTGCGCGCATGCAGATCCGCCAGCGGCCCGGTGGTGCCGGCGGCAAAGGCACTGTCAGCAAAGCCCCGTGCCCCGTCGATCCAGCGCTGCAGATCCGCGGTTTCGATCGGTTCGGGCGTGAAGGCGGGATCGTCGCTGGGCGTGCAGAAGGCCGCGTGCAGTTCGCCGACGCGCTGCCCCAGGCGGCGGAACGGATCATGCACCGGCGGCGCGGCATAATCGGCGAATTCGCCGCCCTCATCGCCCATCGACGCGGCCTCCAGCCGGCGCACCAGATTGTCGACGAAGCGGGTCCAGGCATCGCCCTGATTTTCGACAAAGGCGTGCAGCACCATGATCACGGTGGCAGCGCCCGCCGCCTCCGGTTCCACCTGCGCCCAGCCCAGCAGCGCCGGGGCATGGTCATAGCCGGCCACCTCGGTGAGGAAACGGCTGATCTCGACCTCCGGATGGATGCCGGGATACAGTCGGCGCAGGCCCTTCAGGATTGCCTGGCGGCCCATGCGCACCGACGAATTGCTCTGTTCGGCGAGCATGCGCTTGATATCGGCGTCCTCTGGCACGCTGACACCGTCCAACCGGTTGGTCTTGCGAAACTGCGTGCGGCCGACCCGGGCTTCCTGCCGCATCGCCGCCAGCGCTTCCTTGGCCAGACTTTCATCGGCCAGCGCATCATAGAGCGGTTGAACCTCGGCAACACGGCGCTGGCGGGCGACCATATAGGCGGTCACCGGCCCCGGCCGGCCCGGCTTGGGCGTGGTCACCGGCACGAAATAGTCGGCCTGGCCCCGGCCGGCGGTCACATGCGCGATCAACAGCTTGATCGGCGCCTCGCCATCGCCCAGGCTGCCGACCTCCTCGACATCCACCTCATCGATGCGCACGGCCTTGCCGGCGAACCAGCGCTGCTTGGGCAGGAAGTCGGGCAAAGAGCGGCGCGCCAGCGTTTCCCGGGCCACGCCGCGGTCCAGCCGATCCTCGTCCTTGCGCAACACCACCGTGGCCAGGTCGGGCACCGGTTCGGGCAGCGGTTCATGCCAGGCGGGCACCTCGGCCTCCCGGGTCAGGCGGAACCAGTAGAAGCCATAGCCCGCCATGGTCAGCAGATAGGGCAATTCGCCCACCGGCGGGAATGCCGCACGGCCGGACAGTTCAATCGGCACAACGCCCTTGAACGCGGACAGATCCAATTCCACCGACTGCGCGCGCGCGGACAGGTTGAACACGCACAGGATCGTCTCTTCACCGAACTGACGCAAATAGGCGAGCACCCGGCGATTGCGCGGGAACAGAAAATCCTGACTGCCGCGGCCGAACGCCTGATGGGTCTTGCGGATCGCCAGCGCCCGCCGCGTCCAGTTCAGCAGCGAGGCCGGGTTGCGCGCCTGCGCCTCCACATTCAAGGCGCCATAGCCATAGACCGGATCCATCAGCGGCTGGCTGTACAGCCGGGCGGGATCGGCGCGGGAGAAGCCGGCATTGCGATCGGGCGACCATTGCATCGGCGTGCGCACGCCGTCCCGGTCGCCCAGATAGATATTGTCGCCCATGCCGATCTCGTCGCCGTAATAGAGCACGGGCGTCCCGGGCATGGTCAGCAGCAGGCCCATCATCAGCTCGATCTTGCGCCGGTCATTGTTGAGCAACGGCGCCAGCCGCCGGCGGATGCCCAGATTGAGCCGGGCGCGGGGGTCCGCGGCGTAGGAGCGCCACAGATAGTCGCGCTCCTCGGACGTCACCATCTCCAGGGTCAGCTCATCATGATTGCGCAAAAACACCGCCCATTGCGCATTGCCCGGAATCTCCGGGGTCTGCCGCATGATGTCGGTGATCGGGTGCCGGTCTTCCTGGGCGATGGCCATATACATGCGCGGCATCAGCGGGAAGTGGAACGCCATATGGCATTCGTCGCCGTCGCCGAAATAGTCACAGGCATCCTCAGGCCACTGATTGGCCTCGGCCAGCAGCACGCGGTCCGGATAGCGGGCATCGACCTCGGCGCGGATGCGCTTGAGGATGCCATGGGTTTCCGGCAGATTCTCGTTATTGGTGCCCTCGCGCTCGATCAAATAGGGCACCGCGTCCAGGCGCAGACCGTCGACCCCGGCGTCGAGCCAGAAATTCAGCACCGACAGGACCTCCTGCATCACCGCGGGATTGTCGAAATTCAGGTCCGGCTGGTGCGAAAAGAAGCGATGCCAATAATATTGTTGCGCCTCGGGATCCCACGCCCAGTTCGACCGCTCCGTGTCGCAGAAGATGATGCGGGTTTCGGGAAATTTCTTGTCGTCATCGTTCCAGACATAGAAGTCTCGTTCCGAACTGCCCTTGGGCGCCCGCCGCGCACGTTGAAACCATGCGTGCTGATCAGAGGTGTGATTGATCACCAGCTCGGTGATCACGCGCAGGCCGCGCTCGTGCGCCGCATCGATGAAGGCGCGCAACGCCTCGATGTCGCCATAGGCGGGATTGACGCCGCGATAGTCGGCGATGTCATAGCCGTCGTCGCGCAGGGGCGAGGGATAGAAGGGCAGAAGCCAGATCGCCGTGGCGCCCAGATCCGCGATATAATCCAGCTTCTCGGTCAGCCCGCGGAAATCGCCGATCCCGTCATTATTGCTGTCGGCAAAGGCCTTCACATGGGTCTGATAGATGATGGCGTCCTTGTACCAGTCGGTATCGGAACGATCGATCATGTGCCGTATCTCAAATCCTGGTAGAGGGTGACGTCGCGCACAGGCAGGGCGCCTTCTGGGGGCAGCAGGCGATAGGCGGCGACGATGGCCTCGGGGCTAAGGCTCAGATGCTGGATTTTGCCATGCCAATGGATGCGGCTGCCGCTGATCAGGTCCTCCGCCTCGATCGCGGCATCATCGGCCAGCCCGAACAGCCACAGCGGGATCTCACAATCGGCCGCCTGCGGCCGCTCAAAATCCAGGCTGACAGCAAACACCAGGACATCGGACAGATCCGGCGTGAACCGCGCATACCACAGGATATGCTCATTCCAGGCGGTCAGAAACTCGATGCCGACATGATTGTGCAAGGCGGGATGGTTGCGCCGCAGCCGGTTCAGCCAGCGGATCTCCTCCTGGATATGGCCCGGCCGGTCCATATCCCAGGCGCGGATCTGGTATTTCTCTGAATCGAGATACTCTTCCTTGCCCGGCATCGGCGTGCCCTCGCAGATTTCCACACCATTATAGAGGCCGTAGGAGGACGCCAAGGTGCCGGCCAGGACGGTGCGCGCGATATAGGCGGCGCGGTTGTTGCTTTGCAGCGGCTTGGGATTGATGTCCGGCGTATTGATGAAGAAATTCGGGTTCATCACCTCGCGGCTATCCGTCTTGGTCAGTTCCGTCACATAAGCGATCAGCTCGTCCTTGGTATTACGCCAAGTGTAATAGGTATAGCTTTGGGTAAAGCCCAGCTTGGCCAGGCGCTTCATCACCTTGGGTCGGGTAAAGGCTTCCGACAAAAACAAGGCATCGGGAAAGCGTTGTTTCACGTCCGCGATCATCCATTCCCAGAATGGGAAGGGCTTGGTGTGAGGATTGTCGACGCGGAATAATTTCACCCCCTGCTCGCACCAGAACAGCACCACATCACGCAAAGCGAACCATAAGGACGGAATCGCGTCGCGGTAAAAATGGACATTGACAATGTCTTCATATTTCTTCGGTGGATTCTCCGCGAACTTGATGGTGCCATCTGGTCGCCAGTCAAACCATTCCGGATGCTCTTTTAGCCAGGGATGGTCCGGCGAACATTGGATCGCGAAATCCAGCGCGATCTCCAGGCCGTGCTCGGCCGCGGCCGCCACCAGCCGCCGGAAATCCTCCAGCGTGCCCAGCTCCGGGTGGATGGCGTCATGGCCGCCCTCCGCAGAGCCGATGGCATAAGGGCTGCCCGGATCGTCCTGACGTGCCACCAGGGAATTGTTGCGGCCCTTGCGATTGGTCTTGCCGATGGGATGGATCGGCGGGAAGTAGAGCACGTCAAAGCCCAGATCGCGCACATAGGCCAGCCGCGCGATCACGTCATCGAACGTGCCATGTTTGTCGGCGCGGCCGGACTGGCTGCGCGGAAACATCTCGTACCAGGCCGAAAAGCGCGCCTGCCGACGGTCAACCTGGATCGGGATATCATGATCATAGCGGGTCAGATTAACGCGCAGGCCATGCTGGTGCATCAGGTCCGGCACGCCCTCATTCAACAGCGCGGCGGCCAAGGCATCGTGATCGTCTCCGGCCGCGTCCACCGCCGTCTTCAAGGATTGCGCCAGATGCCGCTCGCGCTCGCTCAGCGGCTTGTCGGCCATGGCCGCAAGCGCCTTCTTGGCCAGATTCGCGCCCTCGCGCAGTTCCAAGGCGATCGGCTGGCCAGCCGCGCGCTTCTTCTGCAATTCGCCCTTCCAAGTGCCGTAGACGTCGCGCCACGCCTCGATGCTGACGGTGGCGACGCCCATCTTGGTCAGCGGTGCGCGGCCGGCCCAGCGGTCATTGCCACGGTGCACCATGTCGTAGCGCACCGGCTGCTTGTCGCCCGGCTCGGTCAACCAGAAGCAGGCGGTGATGGCCTCATGCCCGTCGCACAGAATGTCCGCGGCGATCTCCAGCGTATCGCCGACGATGCGCTTGGCGGCAAAGCGGCCGCCGTCGATCTCCGGATAGACGCTCTCGATGCCGATGCGCGCGGCGGCCAGCTGTTCCAGCCGCTTTAGCGACTGCTTCTGCGCCGGTGGTCGCACCGCGCGGGTCTTGCGGCGCCGGGCCACCAGCAGATCCATGCCGTCAAGCTCGGCCACCGGGGTGAATGGCTCAAACGTCCCGCCGGTCACGCTCAACAAGGCGGTGCGGTCGGCTGCGGCCGCCACGGCCAGCGCTTCTTCGGCGAAGCGCGCGTCCGCGGCCAGCCGCACCAATCCTTTGCGACCGGCGCGCAGCAGCGGTCCGCCGCTGTCCAGCCACGCCGTTTCCGCCCGCCAGGCGTTCAAGGCGCGCAGATTACGCCCCAGCGCATCATCGTCGGGATCGATCAACGCGGCGGGCATCAAGAGGCCCGGCGAGGTCAACAGGATCTGCGCTGTCTTGGCCGCCAAGGCGTCCGACGCCATGCCGGCATGGGGGTCTTCCGGCGGGCGGGCAAAGCCGATGCCGGGAGTGGCCAACGCGTCGCGCTGGGTCAAAAACCAGTCTGCCGTGCCGTCCCACCAGGCCACGCTGTCGAGAAAATAATCGAACCCAGCGCGGTCCAACGCCTGCAGCCCGGAGAAGGGTGCGCCCAGGGCATCGCCGATCAGCAGCATGTCCGGTTGGTCGGCCCGCACACGTTCGATCAGGCTCGTCCAAAACGGCGCCGGCGCGCTGGCCAAGGCGGGCAGTCGCACGCCGGCGGCCCCGGCGGCATGAAGCTGGGCGATGAGACCGGCCAGCCAGCCGATCTGGGCGGGGCGCAGATCCTCGCGATGGGTGGCCAGACGCTGCGCTTCAACCGGCGCTGAGCGGCGCGGATCGGCGACGGCCCCGCCAGCGCGGGTCTGGCCGTCGAACCAACCCGGATGCTCGCTGGGCAGCCGGCCCATCGGCGCATGCACCGTCCAGGGCAGATCAATGATTGCGGCCAAGCCGGCCCTTGCAGCAGCCTGGATGCTGCGATCGGCGCGCTCGGCATAATGGTCGCGCACCGGCCGGTCGACCGGCCCGAACGGCGCCAGGCCCAGGGCGGTAAAGCCCAGATCCACCGCCAGAGCGCCCGGATCTTCAGCATGGCCGGACGGGCCCACATGAAAAATGCGCGGGGCTGTGGCCCGCGGCGCCTCGGTCATGCGTGGGCCCGTGCGCGCCCGGGCCCCGCGCGGCTGCTTCGCCCCCCCGGTGTCGGTTTTGATCTCAGCCCCGCGGGGCGCATCCAAGACAAGAAGGATCGCATGATCCCGGCTCAGGTTCCAGCCCGCCGCCCGAGAACTTGCTCCGACCTCGATGCGTTGATGCCAAGCGCGGGTTCTGCCGGTATCCTCCTCCGGTTCAACAATCATGCCTTCAAGGAGCCAACCGCATGCGCATTTGGCCCGGCGCGCCATATCCCTTGGGAGCGACCTGGGA
>JBHJGS010000047.1:0-33764 GCA_050331575.1 Rhodothalassiaceae bacterium
AATAACCTAACGGGCGCCGCCCCGCCCCCCATGACCGGCGAGGAGCCGGTCCACGAGCACCCCTCAAGCCGCTAACGACGAGCGGCGCCACGCCAAAAAACTCGTCAGCAGACCCGCAAAACCCGTTGATGGAGGTGTCCAAACATAATTCAAAAGTTCAGCATATACCCCATAAAGAAGAAGCAAGCCAACTATTGCCACGGCTGTCGCTCGCGCGAAGACAAAGAGTGGTCTCCCTCATGTCCGTGCCCGCACCGCGCGCAGCGGTTCCAACAACCAGTCCAGCAAGGTGCGGCGTTCCAGCACGATATTGGCGCTCAGCGTCATGCCCGCTTGCAGCGGCACCTCTTGGCCATAGGCCAGGATCGCCTGGGCCCTCGGCGCCACGGTGACGCGATAGACCGGTTCTTGCACCTGCAACGGGCCGGTCACATCCTGTGGCGCCAGCACCGTACGGGTCACCTTGATCACCTCAGCCTCATGCGTGCCGAAGCGCTGATAGGGGAAGGCGTCATAAACCAGCCGCACCGGCTGGCCCGGCGCCACGAAGCCGATCGCGGCACTGGGCACCAGAAGCTCCGCCTCCAGCACCGCGCCTTCGGGCAGAATCGTGGCCAGCGGCCGGGCCGGATCGGCCAGGCGCCCGGGTGCTGCCTGGAGCGCGGCGATGCGCCAGGCGATCGGCGCGGTCAGGGTATAGGCGTGCTGGCCCTCCAACTGCACCAGGCGGGACTGCAGATCATCGCGCAGGCCTTGCAGCTCGCGCACCGACTCCTCGGCGGCCCGGGGCAGCAGGGCCCGGTCCTGGCGCGCCCGGTCCAGCCGGGTTTCCAAGGTCGCCAATTGCTGGCGGATCCGGGTTTCCTGCGCTTGTTGAGACAGGAAGGTCTGGCGCCGGCGTTCGTATTCCGCCTTGGCAACGAAGCCCTTCTCCACCAACTCGTCCAGGCCGTTGAAGCTCTCCTCGGCCGAGGCGGTGATGCGCGCCTGCACCTGCAGCCGTGCCTGCGTTTCGGCGAGTTCGGTCTCGATGCCGGTGATTTCGGTGGTCAGCTGCCGGTCATTCTCCTGCGCCATGGAGCGGGCATGCGCGATGCGGTCGTCCATCGCCGCCAGTCGGTCGCGCAGCAGTTGGATCTGGCGCGCCTCCACGCCCAGCCCGGCGGCATCCAACTGTTCGGCGCGCACGCGGATCAGTGGCTGGCCGGCCTCGACCCGGTCGCCCTCGTCGACCAGCACCGCCTCGATGGTGCCGGCGCGCAAGGCCTGCACCTGCGCCTGGCCCAGGCTGGGGGTCAGATAGCCGCGCGCCTGCTCAGTGCGGGCAAAGCTGCCGACGGCAAGGGCTGCCGCTGCGCCCAGCACCACGGTGCCGAGCAGGGCGGTCAGCACGGCATAGCTGAGCGGCTGGATCAGGATCACCTCACCCCACAACCG
This sequence comes from Rhodothalassiaceae bacterium, assembly GCA_050331575.1. Lineage (GTDB taxonomy): Bacteria > Pseudomonadota > Alphaproteobacteria > Sphingomonadales > Rhodothalassiaceae > JBHJGS01. The sequence goes on from JBHJGS010000047.1 coordinate 1,438, forward strand.
TTTGCGCCGGGCCTCGAACACTTCCTTGCGAAACAGCGACATGGTCCCCTCCCGGTCGGTTCCCGGCTCGATTGTCTCAGAGCCTTGCCTGCAGCGGACAGCCGCTTCATCGCCACGATGAAAAAGACCGTCCCCCTCGCATGCCGCGAATCGGGTTGAATTAGGCGGCTCTGAAACCGAGTGTCAACACGCCAGAGATTGTCTCGACGGGGCAAGCCGTTAGATCGATTTTACACGCGATAGCGGCAAATCTGCGCCTATTCTCCGCCGAATCAGCGCGATTGAATCATCGTATTGCCTGGAGTGCTCCAATCGTCCGCCGACAATTTGGGAATCACCACCTACACGCGCGCGGTCATGCCGGCCACATGCAGACATTGAAACACAGGCGAGCTGGCAATCTTTGGTATGGCCGGAGTGGCTTACGCCGCCTGCGGCTTGAACACCAGGGAGGTGCCGTTGATGCAGTGCAGGATGTCACCGCGCAGATAGACCAGATGGCCCAGATGCGAGCCGCAGCGGGCGCAATGGGTCTCGATCATGGCGACATTGCTTTCGCTGCCGTAATTGGGGTGCGGATCATAGCCCAACATGACGGAATTGGGCTCGGAATGATAGAAGAACACCCAGCCGACCCGCAGCTTGCGCTTCTGCTCGGAGCTGTAGAGCTGCTGGTCGCAGCCCCGGCAGCTGTAGGTGCCCGGGCTCATTTCCTTCCATAAGGGGCTGGACCGTTTCGGCTCCGTGCCGCCCTGGCGCAGAATGCGATACTCCTCCTCCGACAGCATGGCGCGCCATTCTTCGTCGGTGCGCTGCACCGGATAGGGATAGTCCCCGGCGAAATCCTGCACGCGCGCCTGGGCCTGCGGGCTCAGGCCCAACATGGCGGCACTGCCGGCAGCAACGGAGGCGGTGAGCACCTGACGGCGCGACAAAGGCAGGTCGGACATGGACGCTCTCCATGGCTGGTGGCGACGAGGATCCCCTTTTTGCCCGTCTAATCTTTATATCCTGTTAACCAAGACGACGGACCGCCTTGCGCCCAGCGGCGTTACACGGCCTCCACGGTCAGCGCCAGCGCATGCACCGGCCCGGCCAGTTCTTCAGCCAGCACCCGATAGACCGCGCGCTGACGGTCGACCCGAGACATGTCGGCAAAGCCAGGGGCAGCGATGGTGATGGAGAAATGCGTCTCCGCATCGTCGCCTTTATAGCCGCCATGGCCGGCATGCTTGGAACTGTCGTCCTGGATCAACAGTTTGGTCGGCTGAAACGCCGCCTGCAATTTCTGCCGCATCGTCGCCTGGACCTGTCCTTGTGCCATTCAGCCGCTCCTTTGCCGGTTGCCTGTTATCAGCCGCTGACCGATACTACGAGCCCATGAGCAAACGCGAAAGATTCCATGGCCGCCGCGCGGATCTGGGCGCGCAGGGGTGCGACCATCCCGGCTGCGATCAGCCGGGGGAGTTCCGCGCACCCCGGCCGCCGGGCAAGAGCGGCGGCACCGGGTTTTACGTGTTTTGCCTGGAGCATGTGCGCGCCTACAATGAGCAGTGGGACTATTTCAAGGGCATGACCCGGTCTCAGATCGAGCAGGCCGCCTGGAATGCCTATACCTGGGAACGGCCGACCTATCCGCGCCACGCCCAGGCCGGCCCCTTGCCGGACATCGATGACATCTTAAATCTGTTCAAGGACCAGCCCGGTCTGGGCCGCCGCTTTTTCGACGAGGGACGCAAGCGCGCCGGCGGCAGGCGCCTCAGTGCCGCGGACGTGGACGCGTTGGCGACCCTTGGCCTGGACGCCGATGCCGAGCCGTCGGCCATCCGCGAGCAATATCGGCGGCTGGTGCGCGCCTATCATCCCGACATGAACGGCGGCGACCGCCGGCACGAAACCAAGCTGATGGCGGTGATTGCCGCCTATCAGCAATTGCACAAGCGCCAGGCCGCCTGACACCAACGAAACACGACAGCCACAGAAAGCCGTTTCGATATGACCGATATTCTGACCAATCAACCGATGCCTGACATCAAGGTGTCCGCGCGCGACATGTTCGGGCTGGATCTGGATCTGCAGATTCCGGCCTTTTCCCAGCCGGACGAACATGTGCCGGAGACCGACGAGGCCTATGTGTTCGACCCGGAGACGACCGCGGCGATCCTGGCAGGCTTTGCATTCAACCGGCGGGTGTTGATCCAGGGCTATCACGGCACCGGCAAATCCACCCATATCGAGCAGGTGGCCGCGCGGCTGAACTGGCCGCTGATCCGCATCAATCTGGACAGCCATATCAGCCGCATCGATCTGGTCGGCAAGGATGCCATCGTGCTGAAGGACGGCCAGCAGGTCACCGAATTCCGGGAGGGCCTGCTGCCCTGGGCGCTGCAGACCCCCACGGCCATCGTCTTTGACGAATATGATGCCGGCCGGCCTGATGTGATGTTCGTGATCCAACGCGTGTTGGAGGTCGAGGGCAAGCTGACCCTGCTGGACCAGAACAGGGTGATCCGTCCGCATCCGGCCTTCCGCCTGTTCGCCACCGCCAACACCATCGGCCTGGGCGACACCACCGGGCTGTATCATGGCACCCAGCAAATCAATCAGGGCCAGATGGACCGGTGGAATGTGGTGGTCACCCTGAATTATCTGCCGCACGAGACGGAAACCGGCATCGTGCTGGCCAAGGTGCCGGACTATGACAAGGACGAGGAGGGCCGCGCCACCGTAGCAAAAATGGTGCGTACGGCGGAATTGACCCGCAGCGCCTTCATCGCCGGCGATCTGTCCACGGTGATGAGCCCGCGCACGGTGATCACCTGGGCGCAGAATGCGCAGATCTTTGGTGATGTCGCCTTCGCCTTCCGCGTCTCGTTCCTGAACAAGTGCGACGAGGCCGAGCGCGCCACCGTGGCGGAATTCTATCAGCGCACCTTCGGGGATGATCTGCCGGAGGCGGCCAGCTTTAAGGCGCATTGACATGAAAGGCCAGGATACGCCGGTTGACCAGCTGAAGCGCGCGGTTGCCGCAGCGACCCGGGCGCTCGCCGAGCAGCCGGACCTGGAGGTGGAGTACAGCCTCGACCGGCCGGGGGAGGATGCGCGGTCGGTGCGCCTGCCCCAGCCGCATCGGTCTTTGAAGGCTGAGCAGGTCGCCAAGCTGCGCGGTCAGGCCGATGCCTATGCGCTGCACCGCCGCTTTCATGATGCCCGGCTGCATGCCAAGGGCGCGCCGGCTTCGCGGCTGGGCCGGGAAATCCACGACGCGGTGGAACGCGCCCGGGTGGAATGCCTCGGCGCCAAGCAAATGGACGGTGTTGGCCGCAATCTGGCCGCGTTGGCGTCGGACCGGGCGCGCGCGGAAGGTCTGGAAGAGGCCGCCCAGGCCGATCAGGTGCCATTGGCCTCGGCCCTGGCCTGGCTTGCCCGCGAACGCGCCGGGGCTGGTCAGATCCCGAACAATGCCGAGGCCGCCGTCGACATGCTGCGGCCGCTGATCGAATCCCGCGCCGGGCTGATCCTGGATCAATTGTGCGCCTGCCTGGACGATCAGCAGGCCTTTGCCGAGGCGGTGCGCGACCTGATCGGTGCGCTGGAAATCCCCGATGAGGAGGGCCGCGAGCAACCCGAAGAGGGGGAGGAGGCCGAGGAGGGCGAGCAGGACCGGCAAAGCGCCGATGCCCAGGGCGAAGACGGCGGCGAGGCTGACGAGGCAGCCAGCGGCGATACCCCTGACCAGGCCGAGGCGCAGGGTGCTGAGCAGGAGGCCGAAGGCGGCGAGGCGGTGGATCTGGAAGAGATCGACATGGCCGCGGAGGCCTCCGACCAGTCGCTGGAGGGCTCGATGCCGTGGCGGCCGAACCAGCCGCTGTCTGACCTGCCCGACAGTCCCTTCTACAAGGCCTACACCACCGAGTTTGACGAGATCGTCGCTGCGGAAGATCTGTGCGACAGCGAGGAATTGGGGCGCCTGCGCGCTTATCTGGATCAGCAGATGACCCATCTGGCCCATATCGTCACCAAGCTGGCCAACCGGCTGCAGCGCCGGCTGATGGCGCAGCAGCGTCGGGCCTGGGACTTCGATCTGGAAGAGGGCATTCTGGACACCGCGCGGCTCGCCCGCGTGGTCACCTCGCCGACCCATCCATTGAGCTTCAAGATGGAGCGGGACATCGAGTTCCGCGACACGGTGGTGACGCTGCTTCTGGACAATTCCGGATCCATGCGCGGCCGGCCGATCTCCATTGCCGCGATCTGCGCGGACATTCTGGGCCGCACGCTGGAGCGTTGCGGCGTGAAGGTCGAGATCCTCGGCTTCACCACCTCCACCTGGAAGGGCGGCCAGTCGCGCGAGAAATGGCTGCGGGCGGGCAAGCCCGCCATGCCCGGCCGGCTCAACGATCTGCGCCACATCGTCTACAAGCCCGCCGACGCGCCGTGGCGCCGCACCCGGCGCAATCTGGGCTTGATGATGCGCGAGGGGCTCTTGAAGGAGAACATCGACGGCGAGGCGCTGTTATGGGCGCATAGCCGGCTGATGGCGCGGCCGGAGGAACGCCGCATCTTGATGGTGATCTCCGACGGCGCGCCGGTGGACGACAGCACCCTGTCGGTCAATTCCGGCGCCTATCTGGAACAGCATCTCAGGCAGGTGATCACCTGGATCGAAACCCGCTCCGAGGTCGAATTGCTCGCCATCGGCATCGGCCACGACGTCACCCGCTATTACAAGAAGGCCGTCACCATCCTCGACGCCGAACAATTGGGCGGGGCGATGACCGAGCAACTGGCCAAGCTGTTCGCGGAGACGCGGGGCTGAGCGCCGGGGGGGCGATGGCGCTGTTCGTTGCTCTAAGCAAGACCCACAGCCGTTGGTCGCTCATGCTCCAACCGGTCTGTGGACGATCGCCCTAGCCGGTCAATCAACTCTTGGCGTTGGCGAGTCCCCGCTTGGGTCCGCGCACGCGAGCGCCGCCCCGGCCGAGGCCGGGGCGTGGCCTCGACACACTTAGCTTTCAGCGCCGGTGGCCTGCTTCAGATAGGCGATCAGATCGTCCAGCTGCTGCTCGTTGCGCAGGCCGGGGAACGCCATGCGGTTGCCGGGCACATAGGTCCGCGGATTCTGCAGATATTCCTTGATGGTCTCTTCGGTCCACACGATGTCGGCCGAGGCCATGGCATTGGAGTAGCGGAAGCCTTCCACGGAGCCGGAGGTGCGCCCGAACACCCCATGAAGCGACGGACCGATGCGGTTGACGCCTTCTTCCACAACATGGCAGGCGGCACAGCGCTTAAACACGATTTCGCCCTTGGCGGGGTCCCCCTCGGCAAAGGCCGCAGGGGCGGTCAGGGCAGTCAGGGACAGGGCCGCAAGGGCCGGTAGAAACTTGGACATTCGATCGCTCTCCAAAAGTCGGTTGGGGCAGGTCGAACCGAAACGGATCGGACTGGACCTTGGCGTTTACTCACCACGTCATATAAGCGAACTCAAGCCCCGATCACGCCGCAGCGGGGCGTTTGGGACAATATGACCGTGGCTGTGAACAGCTTATGAATGCAGGTCAAGCCCTCGGTTCAGCCGATGGTGGCAGCCGAGGGTCCACCATCGCACGTCTGGACGGCGGCGGCAACTCGGTCGCGACCCTCCGTCTTGGCCTGGTACAGCGCCCGGTCCGCGCGCACCAGCATCTTCTCGAAGCGGTCGTCCCGGGCGTGCATGCACGCAACGCCGAAGCTGGCGGTCACCCGCAGATCCGGCGCCTCAGCACTGAAGCCTTCCGCGCCCAGGCGCCGGCGCAGGCGTTCGGCCAAGTCCAGCGCGCCGGTCTCGTCGGTCTCCGGCAGCAGCAGCGCGAACTCCTCGCCGCCCAGCCGCCCGAACAGATCGCCCTTGCGGACGCTGCGCCGGCACACCGCGGCAAAGGCGGCGATGGCCTGGTCGCCGGTGGCGTGGCCGTGGCTGTCATTGATCCGCTTGAAATGGTCCAAATCGGCCAGAATCACCGATAACGGCCGGTCATGCCGGCGCGCCCGCGCCCAGGCCGCGTCGGCCAGGCGGAAAAAGCCGCGTCGGTTCAATGCCTGGGTCAACGGGTCGGACAGCGCCAGCCGCCGCAGATCCTTGGACAGGTCGCTGGCCACCAGCAGGATCAAAAACATGCCCACGGCCAGGGAGGCTGTGGGCACCAGCATGGACAAAACGATGCCCGCCGGCGTGGCATAGAAGGAGCGCGCCTCCTGGCCAATGGTGATGGCCAGCGCGCCGCCGACCAATTCCAGCGATGCCAAAGTGAGAATGCTGACGATGGCGCCCCATTCAGCGACGCGGCGGCTGCCGGGGGTGCGATAGATCTCATAGCCCATCCAAACCATCAACGGCGCCAGGAACAGGGGCACCATGGCGGTGCGCAAGCCGAAATGCGGCCGGCCATATTCGAACAGGATGATCGTGGCATAGGCCAGCAGGGTCCAGGCGAAGCCGATGATGGCCCGCGACCGGCGCCCGGCGCGCAGGCGGACGCCGATCACACCGAACGGCACGGCGAACAGAAACAGCGGCGTGGCGGTCAGCAACACCGCATCGTCGTTCACCGCTTCAATCAGATAGCCGATGTTCAGCGCCCAGGCCGCCGCACTGAACCCAAAGCTCACGGTCCAGCACAGAACATAGGGCTGCCGCCGCTCGAATGCCCAGGCGAGTGCCAACATCAAAGCCACCAGAGACAGCGCGGAGGTCTGCGCGACGATGGCGATGATGGCGCCGGACATGCTCAGCGGCTCCGCGGCCAGGGCGGTGGGACGGGATCAGTGCGCATCATACCAGCTGTCCCCAACGCCGCAGTCCACCACCAGGGGCACGGACAGCTCCAGAACCGGCGCACAGGCCTGCTCCATGGTCTGCTGGATCACCGGGATGGCGGCGTCGACCTGATGCGTCGGCGCCTCGAACACCAGCTCGTCATGCACCTGCAAGAGCATGTGCACATCGCTCAGGCCGGCCTGGGCCAGTGCAGCCGGCATGCGGATCATGGCGCGGCGGATGATGTCCGCCGCTGAGCCCTGAATTGGCGCGTTGATCGCGGCGCGTTCGGCGAAATTGCGTTCAGAGGGGTTTTTCGCGGTGATCGCGGTGGTGTGGGTGCGTCGGCCGAACACGGTCTGCACATAGCCATGGGTGCGCGCGAACGCCACGGTCTCGGTCATATACGCACGGATGCCCGGGAACTGCTGGAAATAGGCATCGATCAGCGCCTGCGCCTCGGACTTGTCGATGCCCAGCTGCGCGGCCAGACCGAAGCGGGAAATGCCGTAGATGATGCCGAAATTGATCGCCTTGGCGCGCCGCCGCACCATCGGGTCCATGCCCTTGATCGGCACGCCGAACACCTGCGACGCGGTCATGGCATGGATGTCCAGCCCGTCGCGGAACGCCTGCCTCAGCGCCTCGATATGGGCGATGTGGGCCAGCAGGCGCAGCTCGATCTGGGAATAGTCCGCAGCAATCAGCTTATGCCCGGGCTCGGCCACGAACGCCTTGCGGATCGCCCGGCCCTGATCGGTGCGGATCGGGATGTTCTGCAGGTTGGGCTCGGTGGAGGCCAGCCGGCCGGTGGAGGTGGCGGCGAGAGAGTAGCAGGTATGAACCCGGCCGGTGCGCGGATTGATATCCTCCTGCAGCGCGTCGGTATAGGTGGATTTCAGCTTGGAGACCTGGCGCCAGTCCAGCACCTTCTGGGGCAGCGCGTGGCCGTCTTCGGCAAGCTTTTCCAGCACCCGGGCATCGGTGGAATAGGCACCGGTCTTGGCGCTTTTCTTGCCGCCGGGCAGCTTCATCTGGCCGAACAGAATGTCGCCCAGCTGCTTGGGCGAGCCGATATTGAACGGCCCGCCGGCAAGCGCGTGGATTTCCGCCTCTAGCCCCTTCATGGTTTCGGCGAACTGCATCGACAGCCGGTTCAGCTCGGCGGGATCAACCTTGATGCCGCGCGCCTCCATCGCCGCCAGCACCGCGGGCATCGGCCGCTCCAGCGTTTCATAGACCGTCAGCAGATGCGCATCGATCAGCCGGGGCTTCAGCAGGCGGTGCAGCCGGCCGGTGATATCGGCATCCTCCGCCGCATAGTGGGTGGCCTTGTCGATGGGCACCAGATCAAAGGTGATCTGCTTCTTGCCGGTGCCGGCGAGCGCCTTGAAGGGCGTGCATTCATGGTCCAGATGGCGCTTGGCCAGCTCGTCCATGCCATGGCCCTGACGGCCGCAATCCAACACATAGCTGATCAGCATGGTGTCGTCATACGGCGCCACCTGGATGCCGTCATGGGCCAGCACGCAGATGTCATATTTCAGATTCTGGCCGATCTTCAGGATCGCCGGGTCCTCTAGCACCGGTTGCAAGCGCTTGAGCACCTCGCCCTTGTTCAATTGCTGCGGCACCCCCTCGCCCAGCGCCAGGCCGTCCGCGGCGCGGTGCGCCAGCGGGATGTAGCAGGCCACGCCGTCCTGCACGGACAGAGACACGCCCACCAGCACGGCGCGCTGGGCGTCCAGATCCGTCGTCTCGGTATCCACGGCGACCTGGCCGGCGGCGCGAATGCGCTCGATCCAGGCGTCCAGCTGCGCCAGCTCGGTGATCGCCTCATAGGCGACGCTGTCCAGCTTCGCCGGGCCCGGCCGCGCCGCCGCACCGGACTCACCACTGCCATCCCGCACGATGCGCGCGCGCAGGGACTTGAACTCATTGGCGTCGAGGAAGGCCAGCAGCTTGTCCCGGTCCGGCGTGCGGCGGGCCAGCTCATCCAGCGTTTCCGGCAGCGGCACCTCCTGGCACAAGGTCACCAGCTGCTTGGACACGCGCGCCTGATCCGCAAAGGCGATTAGATTCTGGCGGCGTTTGGGCTGCTTGATCTGCTCGGCCTGGCCCAGCAACGTGTCCAGATCGCCATAATCGGTGATCAGCTGGGCGGCGGTCTTCAGGCCGATGCCAGGCACCCCGGGGACATTGTCGACGCTGTCGCCGGCCAGCGCCTGCACATCGATGACCTGATCAGGACCTACGCCGAACTTCTCGCGCACCGCATCGACGCCCAGACGGACATTCTTCATGGTGTCGAACAGCTGGATCCGGTCGTCGACCAGCTGCATCAGATCCTTGTCCGAGGACACGATGGTCACCTGGAAGCCGCGATCGCGCGCCTGGCAGGCGTAAGTGGCGATGATGTCGTCGGCCTCCCAGCCGAGCATTTCGATACACGGCAGATCCATCGCCCGGACCGCGTCGCGGATCAGCGGGAATTGCGGCACCAGATCCTCCGGCGGATCGGGCCGGTGCGCCTTGTACTGCGTATAGATGTCGTTGCGGAAGCTGGTCTTGGCGGAATCGAAGATCACCGCCTGATGGGTCGGCGTGTCGCCGTCATCCACGTCCTGGACCAGCTTCAACAGCATCGTGGTGAAGCCATAGACGGCATTCACCGGGGTGCCGTCCTTGCGCGTCATCGGCGGCAGCTTATGATAGGCCCGGAAGATATAGCCCGAGCCGTCGACCAGATAGAGATGGGGATTGCTCATCGACGGGCAGCGTTAGGCCGCTTCGCTGTCGGACTGGTCCGCCGGACCGCCCTTCAGGATGAAGCAGCGGCCGCAATACCCGCAGACCACGAATCCCTTGGCCTCGATGGTGTAATAGACCTTGGGATGGCCGAGTGCTGGGTTCGGACCGCCATCGCAGGCGACCTGGGCGGTTTCGGTATACACGGTTTCCGGGGCGTCGAGGGTCATGGGGCCACTCCTTGCGGCGCAAGCCTGGGATGAGCGGTATAGGCGGGCGGCGGCACCGCCTCAAGAGGGGCAGCGTCGGCATTGTCCGCCAAGGCCTGTTGCGGTTGGCTTAAATGCCGGCCTGCCGCTGCCAAGCATGGCATTCGGCCAGCGACTGCGCCACCGGGATTTCACGATAGCCCAGGTCGCGGATCGCCTTGCTGCTGTCGATGCGTTCGTCATGGCAGACGAAATAGGCGGATTCCGGTGTTAGGTCCGGCGGCTTACCGGTGATCCGGCTGATCCAGTGATTGATCTGGCCGATCGCCTTCAACGCCGCGGCGGGTAGCGGTCGCGGCGCGGGCTTGCCGACCATGTCGGCAATCAGGCGGGCCAGCTCCGCGAAGCGCATGTGCGGCCCGCCCAACAGATAATTCTCGCCCCTGGCGCCGCGGAGTGCCGCTGCGACCAGCGCCTCGGCAACCTGGCGGCCGTTGGCGAAGCTGCCGGCACCGGGCGGCACGCCGGGCAGCTGCCCGGTTTCGATCAGCCGGAACAACCGGCCCCAATTGCCGGCATCATATTTTCCCAGCACATGGCCGGGATTGCAGATCACCGCATCGATGTCCGTGGCCGCCTTCACGCGCCGTTCCGCCTCATATTTGGTGCGGACATAACCGACCCAGTGAGTCGCGCCTTTCTGCGGCAGGTCCTCATGCACCGGCTCGTCATGATGGCCCCACACCGCCACGGTGGAGACATGCACCAGGCGGCCGGCCTTTCTCACCCGCATCGCCTCCAGCACCGCTTCGGTGCCGCCGACATTGACCCGGCGCTGCCGGGCGGCATGACCGCGCCAGGGACTGGTGTCAGCAGCGACATGGAACACAAGGTCGACGCCGTCGGGCATCGCCGCGATCAGACTGTCCGGCCGAGTCAGGTCGCCCTGGACCGGCGTCACCGCGGCGGCAGACCAGCCGGAGACGCCGCGGCTGTCTGGCCGATGCAGCGCGGAGACACTGATCCCGCGTTCGGTCAGTACATCGATCAGGTGTTGGCCGATAAAACCGGTCCCGCCGGTCACAAAGGCGTGAGTCATCGACGATGCGCGGGCACTGAAAGACGCTGCAATCGAGCCCGCTTCGATTTCAAGATCTTGCCGCGCGCTGTTCGGCCCGGCAATCCACGTCCACGGACTCATCAGGCCGAAGCCCGGCTTGGCCGTCGCCCGTTTTTACCACACGCTTGACCTCTTCCAGGTCACGCAGGGGCTTTCGGAGATAAGCACTGGTCATAATCGTCGATATCCGCGCTAATGGCTCCTCAGAGCATAGACTTGGCCCGGTTAAACGCCGGTAAACGAGAACTATTTGACAGAACTGCCAGCGATCTTAGCACCCGTCTGCTTATTGAACACTAAACTTGACGTTGCTGCCTGAATAACGCTTCGGTAAACCGCCCATGCGCTAGCCAAACGGGAGCAAAACTCTGGAAGACGAACACCGCTTTCCCGGCCCAAAAGGTTACCAACCGGTTAACCAGCCTGGCCCGTTCACCGAGCTGGTCGGAGCAGTATACCAGAAAATTGCTCCGGGGAAAGGGTTCGCCTTTTGCCCGGGCCCGCCCCATCTCAATCTCGCCGGGATCGTTCACGGCGGCGCCCTGATGAGCTTTATGGACATGGCGCTCGGGCGCACCGTGATGGCGCATCTCGGGCCGGGGCAGACCGCCGTGACCGCCTCACTCACCCATCATTTTTTGGCACCGGCGCATGCCGGAGACGTGCTGTACGCGCACGGCCGGATCATCCGGGCGACCCAGTCGCTCGTGTTCATTGAAGGTGAGATTGAGCGTGAGGGCCGGACGATCGTGCATGCCTCGGGCATCTGGAAGCGGCTGCGGCCGCGCGCTTAAGGGGCCGGCACAATCGGTCGCAACTCGGCGATGAACGGCGTGCCCAGGGCCCCGACAACGAGGTCCGCCACGAAGCGCGGCTGACACTCAGGGCCCGCCTGACCGTCAAGTGTGTTCAGAAAGCGGGTCTGGGCGGCGGTCAGGTGCAGCGTCTTGACGCGCATATCCAGGCTGATGGCGCCGTCAGACCCGCCGCGCCGGATTTCGCCGGGAACAATCAGGATCGCGGGATGATTGGCATAGCGCCGCTGCAGATCAGCCCGCCGCTTGGCGACATCGCGCACGACCAGCGGCGGAAATGCCGGTGGCGCGCCGATCCGTGCACGCCAGGCAGCGACCGCCGGGCCCTTGGCCTCCACCGCCACCATGGCTCGCACCGGCGCCAGGTCATCGGGGCGCAGGCCGAAGCTAAGCGCTAATGCGCCGGCAGGGCGCGGGTCCTTGTGTGGGCGGTACAGACTAACAGTGCGCAGCGTCAGGCCCGGCGCCTCGCCGAGCGGATTGGGCAAGGCGCGGTTGAAGCGGCATTCCCCCAGCTCCAGCCGGGCGCGGGCCGGACCATATTGATTGACCCAGCCTGGTCCCAGAACCAGAGCAAAACTCAGGGCGATCAGCCCGGCCACCCCGGCAGGACTGGCCGCGAACCGCCACATCAGGCCGCGGCCCGCTGCGTGAACACGGCTAGCCACAGCGTCACCAGTGCCAAGGCGGCCAAGAGCAAGGCCAGAACCGGCTGCGGCAGCGCCGCGCCCCAGTCCAGCAGGCGCACTCCGGCCCAGCCAAACCCCAGTAAAAGGCCGATCAGTCGGGTCGTGGCCCAGCCGCGCGCCACCCCCAAGCTAATCGCCGCCAGCGCCAGCGCCAGGCCCCCCAGTTGATAGGGCAGTGCGGTGCCGAACAAGCTGACGCCTGGCAGTGACAAGATCAAGCAGCCATAACCGGCACTCAGCAAGCCGGCAGCGCGCCATGCCGGGGCAAGACCGCCTGGCCACCCCACCGCCCCGGCACCAAAGACGGCCAGGCCGATAAAGACCAGGCCATCCTGATTTTGCAGGCTCCGGTCCGCCAAGAAGTGACCGTCGGCCGTGGCCACCAGACCCGCGCCATAGACCGTGAGCAACACCAGGCTCAGGCCGGTCGGCAGCAAGCGTTGATATGCGTGTCCCAACAGCATGCCGACCAGACCGGTGGCAAACAAGAGCTGCAGGCCGACGCTGCGGTTGAACAGACCGGCCACGGCCTCAAGCCCCGCAGCAAAGGCCATCAAGGTCACCAAGCATCCAAACACGGTGCCGCCGCGGTCGGTCCGCGCCGCCAGATCCGTCAGGGCCAGAAAGCTCAGCGGCGCTCCGATCGCCAGGACGAGTTGGGCGCCCAAGGGCATCAGTGGCCAATAGCGCACTGTAAGGCCGGTCAAAAACACCAAGATCACGGTTAGGCCGGCCATCGCCGCCCACCCCATCAGCCGGTCCGCCCCGTCGCGTGTTTCCAGAGCGGCCAGTTCGGCGCGATGAAACGACTCGATGCGTCGACGTTGCCCAGGGTCCAGCTGCAACAGCCCAGCCTGGCGCAGCTGCGCCAATTCCGCCTTGAAGGCGGCAATCTGCTCTGCGCGGCGTCGCGAGGAGGCCATAGCATTCTGGTCCGTTCAGCGGGAAAGACCTGTTTGGCGTTTGGCCGCTCGGTCGCGGGATCGTCAAGCATCGGCTGATCGACGGCGGCTGCGCAAATTTGCGTAGCCATGATCCGCAAAACTTGGTAAACAGCGTCTTAGAGCACCATCTGACCGCTTCGACTCGCTGTGCGATATCAATCGGTCGGGTAAAGCTGCTCGCCCCCTTAGAAGGCGGGCATTTTCATCCGATCAATCTCGATCGCGATTGATCGGATCATGCCCTAATCGGCGTCGAGCGGGAGTGATCATGGCCAAGGCGCGGTTGCGCATGCGCGAGTTGGAGTCGCTGACCGGCATCGGTCGGGAAACCATTCGCTTCTATCTGCGCGAAGGCCTGCTGCCCGAGCCTGAGCGGCCGAAACGCAATGTCGCGCTCTATTCGGACGAGCATGTGCGCCGGCTGACCTTGATCAAGCGGCTACAAGAGGAACGCTTTCTGCCGTTGGCGATGATCAAGGCCGTGCTCGACGGGACGCCGGACGAGCGCGTGCTCGACATCGCCGCCTTCCCGCATCTTGACCAATTGCTCGCCGATCGGCTTGACGCCGATGCTGCCCTGACGCCGTTGGCGGAGCTGGAACGCGAGCTCAGAGAGCCGGCCGGCGCCCTCGACGCGCTGGCGGACGCCGGACTGATCCGTCCGGAAACCGGGCCGGACGGTCAGCCCGCGCTGACCGCCACGGACACCGCGATCGTGCGAGCCATGGCGCGGCTGCGCGTGGCGGGCTTTACCGAAGAGCGCGGTTTCACACCGGACCGCGCGCGCTTCTACGCGGTGTTCGTCGATTGGCTTGTCGGCCAGGAAATCCGCCTGTTCTACGACCTTCTGGCCGGCCGCATCGGCGAACAGGATGCCGCACACATGGCCCAGGAAGGCCTTGCTGAAATTAACCAGATCCTGGGGCTGATGCGCCGGCGAGCGATCCAGCACCGGCTGACCGCGCTCACTGCCTTGAGCCGGCCGCGCCCCGCTGATGAGGAGAGTCTTGATGAGCATTAAAAACCTTTATGCCGATACGCTGGGGGACACCCAAGGGCCTCTGGATGCTGCCTTCACCTCGATGTTCGACTGGCGCTATCAGGATGAACGGCGCGACTTGCTGGGTCTTTATGCCAAAGGCAAGCAAAAGCAATGGGATGCCGAGGCACGCATCGATTGGAGCCAAGACATCGATCACGACAATCCGCAAGGCGTGCCCGAGGAGGTGTTCCCGCTCTACGGATCGCAGATTTGGGCGAAGTTGACTCAGGCGGAGAAGAACACTGTGCGCCGGCATTATCAGGCTTGGACCGTCTCGCAATTCCTTCACGGCGAGCAGGGCGCGCTGTTGGCCGCGTCGAAAATCGTTCAGCAGGTGCCCGATCTGGAGGCCAAATTCTACGGCGCGACGCAAGTGATCGACGAGGCCCGCCATGTCGAAACCTATAAGCGTCTGCTGGAGAAGTTCGGGATCAGCTACACCATTGCCGGGCCACTGGATTCTTTGCTGAAGGATGTGCTGACCGACAGCCGCTGGGACATGACCTATCTGGGTATGCAGGTTGTCATCGAGGGGCTGGCGCTGGCGGCCTTTTCTCTATCGCGTGACCATAGCGCCAATCCGCTGATCCAGGCGGTGAATGCCTATGTCATGGAAGATGAGGCGCGTCATGTTGCCTTCGGCCGGCTGTCTTTGCGGGACTATTATCCTGAACTGACCCAAGTAGAGCGCAATGAGCGCGAGGAATTCCTGGTCGAGGCCTGCTATTTGATGCGCGACCGTTTCGACGGTCGCCAGGTTTGGGAGACCCTCGGCCTCGACGCAGAGGCCTGCATCGAATGGCAGGAACATAGTCAGCTGATGCAGCTTTTCCGCACCCAATTGTTCAGCCGCATCGTGCCGGTGGTGAAGGATGTCGGCCTGTGGGGGGAGAAGGTGCAGGCCGCCTATGCCGATATGGGCGTGCTGGGCTTCCAGGACCTGGATATTAGGGCTTTGCAAAACAATGACGAACAGGTCGCCGCCGATTTGGATGCCCGTCGAGGCTATGTCGACGGCGTGATCGAGGCGGCGGAATAGAGGCACCGGCGCGGCACCGCCGCGCGTGCGGCCAGCGCGCGCCGGCACCCGGTTGATGCAGGAACGCACCGCGGCGAGAGCGCCCACGTTTGCTGATCGACAGACAGTCCGCTGCCCACCGGTCGGACAATGTTGCGCGCCCCAGAGACCGCGGGCCTTTTCATCCGATCAACCGCGCACGCGATTAATCGGATCATGCCCTAACCGAGGGGCGGTTGCGCCGAGGCGACGTTCAAGCGCGCCTCCAGGGCGTGCCCCAGGGTCAACAGCGCATCCTCCCGGAACATCGGCGCCCATAAGGTGACATTGTGCGGCACGCGCACAGGGGCTGCATCCTCCTCTTGCGGCTGGCCGAACAAGGTTCGCGGTGGCGTTTCGATAAAGCCCGCGCGCAGTGTTAAGGCCGGACTGCCGGTGAAATTCGTGATGGTCAGCAGCCCGCCGGCGAAGCTGGGGCTGATCAGCGCGTCCAGATCGTCGAACAGGGCGGCCATCTCCTGCATCAGCCGGCGGCGCAGCCGGTCGGCCTGAACATAGTCGACGGCGGAGCGGAAGCGGATGGTGCGAAAGCTGTTGGGCCAGGCGCGGTCTTCCTGCCATGTCATCAGATCATCCTGGTCGCTCAGCGTCAGCTCCTCAAAGGCCGCGGCGGCCTCGACCACCAGATTGCTGACCAGCGGGGCCAATGGCAGGTCCGGTGTTTGGATTTCCACAAGCGTGGCGCCGATGGACCGCAGCGCGTCCAAGGCTGCCCGGTCTGGCGCGGCCGCCTCTTCGAACCAGGCTGGGTCATAGCCAACCCGCAGGACGTCCCCACCCTGGTCCGCCCGCCAGCCGAACGGCATGGCCAGGGAGGCGGGATCGCCGGGATGCGCGCCATTGATGATCTGCAGTACCAGGGCGGTATCGGCGACGCTGCGGCAGATCGGGCCGATCTTGTCCAGCGACCAGCACAAGGCCATGGCGCCGGTGCGCGCGACCCGGCCGAAGCTTGGCCGCAGGCCGGTGGTGCCGCAGCGGTTGGACGGTGTGATGATCGAGCCCAAGGTTTCGGTGCCGATGGAAAAGCCGACCAGGCCCGCGGCGGTGGCGCTGGCCGAACCGGCGGAGGAGCCGGACGATCCTTCCTGCGGGCTCCACGGATTGCGGGTGACGCCACCAAACCAGATATCGCCATAGGCCAACGCGCCCAGCGTGGTCTTGCCGAGCAGCGGGCAGCCCGCCTCGGCCAGGCGTTCCGTGACGATGCCGTCGGACTGTGCAACCCGATCCTGATACGGCGCAGCACCCCAGCTTGTGCGGATCCCGGCGGTGTCCATCAGATCCTTCAAGCCGTAGGGCACGCCGTGCAGGGGCGAGCGCAATAGCCCGCGGGCGCGGTCCCGGTCGGCGGCATCGGCCTGCTCCAGCGCCAGATCCGCGGTGACGGTGACGAAATTCTCTAGCCTGGGTGCAAACCGGTCGATCCGGCGCAGATACAGCTCGGTCAACTCCCGGCTGGACAATTGGCCGGTGCGGATCCAGTGCGCCTGATGCGCCGCCGGGGCAAAGGCGAGGTCGGCGTCGCTGCCGGGCAGGCTTTGATCGATTTCAAGACCAGACACGCCGCCGCCAGGCGCGCCATAGGCTCGGCCGGGCAGGCGCGGGTCGAAGCTCAGCGCCGGGGCCAGATCATTGGGCGGATCCAACGCGCGCAGGGCTGCCAACTGGTCGATTTGGTCCTCGATCCGGCGCAGGACCTGTTCGCGCTCGGCATCGGTGAAGCGCACGCCGTGCAGCTTCTCCGCCTGGCGCAGCGTTTCCAGATTTATATCGACCTCTTTGGCAATTTCTTGACCTAAGGCGGCGATCGGCAGGGCCGCCCCGGCCACTCCCCCCGCTAAAACCGATCGGCGAGTCAGCATTTGTTTCCTCCAATTTTTGGGCCGAATCCTAGTCTAGGGCGCGATATTATCGCGCCGACAAAGAACTTTGGGTTGATCTTTGTATCTCCTTGTCGCGCCGCGACGCGCTGCCGGACGGTGTCGCCGTTTCCGTCATTTTCGAAAAATTTACATATTCTGGGCATTGGTCACG
The DNA here is from genome assembly GCA_050331575.1 of Rhodothalassiaceae bacterium. Taxonomy (GTDB): domain Bacteria; phylum Pseudomonadota; class Alphaproteobacteria; order Sphingomonadales; family Rhodothalassiaceae; genus JBHJGS01. Next base: position 18,919 of record JBHJGS010000047.1, read on the forward strand.
AATTGTCATCGGAGAGGAGGCCCAAATGTCGGCATTCGTTGCCCCCCTGCTGAACAGATTCGACCAATTATCTTTGCGGGCGCGCATCTGGATCTGTGTCGGCATGATCGCGGTTTTCGCGGCGATGGTTCTGTTCGCCCAGAGCCAAGTCGCCAAGGGCGCCATGTTCCATTATCTGAATTATTCGCATTTCCGCTATTATGACAGCTATAAGGAGGCGGTCCAGGATTTTGCCGCCGGCCAGACTGCTTCTGTGGTGCCGGTCAAGCGCGAATTGGGCCTGATCAAGGCGCAGCCGGAAGCCTGCCTGCGGGCGATCAACATCATGGAGCGCACGGTGATGGCGCTGATCGGCACCAGCGAGATCATCACCTTGTGCGAGCAGGATCTGGCGGCCGGGGAACGCGCAGAAGGCCGGATCGCCGCCTTTGAGCGCGGCACGTTAAGCCGTGACGCGCTGGTCGCCGCGCTGCAAGAGGCGGCCGATGTGTTCAGATCCAGCTCCTACAATTTCGAAGAGCCGGTGCGCGAAACGGTCGACTTCATCGTTCTGGCCATGACTCTGCTGACGGTGATTATGGCGCTGCTGATCGGCTTCGTTGCCTGGCTGTCGATTTGGACCATTCGTCGCTCGGTCAGCCAAATCCGCGATGTCGCGATCGCTTTGTCCGAGGGCAATCACGAGGTTCAGGTGTGCTGTCTGGAGCAGCCCAACGCGGTGGGCGATCTCGCCCGGGCGATCGAGAAATTTCGCGTTGCGGCCATCGAGCAGGTGCGCCTGCAAGAAGAGGCCAGGAACGCCGCCGATCGGCAGCATCAGGCGGAGTCCGAGGCCGCCGAGCAACGCCGCAAACATGAGGCCGACGAAGCCGCGCGCGAGCGTGACCAGGCGGAGGCCCGGGCCCAGCGGGCGAAGATGCTTTCAGATCTGGTGGAACGCTTCGAGGTGGTGTCGACCCGGCAATTCGAAAGCTTGAGTGAATTGTCCCAGGCCTTGACCGGTCAGGCCGGCTCGCTGGCGCAACTGGCCCAGCAAACCAAACGCGAAGCCGAGAGCGCCGATAACGCCACCGAGCAAAGTGCCGCCAATGTTCAGGCGGTCGCCTCGGCCTCGGAGGAGCTCAGCGCGTCGTTCGGCGAAATCGCCCGACGCGTGGCTGAGACATCCACCGCGATGCAGTCGGCCAATGAGGGCATGGGGGCTGCCCGCGACAAGGTGGATGCCTTGTCGCAAGGCGCCCAAGCGATCGGCCAGGTGGTTGTGCTGATCCAGGAGATTGCCGAGCAGACCAACCTCCTGGCGCTGAATGCCACCATTGAAGCGGCGCGGGCCGGCGAGGCAGGCAAGGGCTTCGCCGTGGTTGCCAGCGAAGTGAAATCGCTGGCCAATCAAACGGCCAAGGCGACCAGCGACATCGAGAACCAAATCAAATATCTGCAAGATGCCGGCGCCGAAGCAGCCGAAGCCATCCGCGCGATTTCCGGCACCTTTGAGCAGATCGAAGGCGCCTCAACGCAGATTTCCGCCGCTGTTGAAGAGCAAAGCGCTGCGACCTCGGAGATCAGCAACAATATCGCCGTTGCCGCCTCGGCGACCGAGACATTGCGTCAGAATATGACCGTGGTGAACGCCAATGCCACCGAGACCGGCACCAATGCCGAACAGGTCAACACCACGTCGCAAAAGGTAAAGGAAACCGGGGATAGCCTGCGTCAACAATTCGTCGGCTTCGTCGAGGAGGTTCGTGCGATCTGAGGCAGCGTCCGCGGTCCCGTTCGGCTGGGCTCGCGATCCTGAGTGGTGTGCGCCCGATCATGCCCTAATAGCTATAATTCAAGGTCAAGGCGTAAACGGTATCCAGGTCTGCGTTGCCCGGCTGCGGAGCGCTGTCGAACTGGTTTCGGATACCCAAGGACAGGGTCCAACGGTTGGAGTCATCGACCGGCAAGTCGATCTGGGCGTTGGACAGCAGGCGAAAATCGCCCAACGGATCGGCCAGGGTCGGCAGATAGGTGAATTCGTGGCTGAACCGGACATAGGCGTTCAGCACGATGAAATAGTCATAGCCCAAGGTCGCGATGGCCTCTTCGTCAGAGCTGCCGTCCTGAAAGAATTCCTGACGATAACCGGCCCCAAGTTCCAGCTTCCATTCCTGATCGGGTTGCTGGATGGCGAAGTAGCCGGCGCCGGCTGAGGCGATGGCGCGCAGGTCCAGATCCTCCAGTTCGTCGCGCTCCAGATTGATGTCGCCGAAGGCAAACCAGCGGTCATAGATATCGCGTTCATAGGCCGCCCCCACAAAGATCTCGTTCTGCGTCTCGCTGCCGTCTTCCTGGGCATAATTGGCCTCAACAAATCCGCTCAGGCGGCTGCGTTCGGTCTCGCGCTTGCCGTCCAGACGGCCGGTCAATGCGACCCGATCGGCATTGCCGGTGGCGCCGGAAAAGCCGAAGCGCAGACGGCCGGACCACCGATCCGGCGCCACCGCCGGCGCGGGCGCCTGCGCCTCGGCCACTTGCGTCAGCGGGCTTGCCTGACCCGGCTGCCACAGCGCCGCAAGCCGGTCCAGCGCCACCGGCACCGGGCCCATGGCACGATCCCGCACCACCAGGCGGCCGTCCTGATCCTCCAGCATGCCCTGGAGCGGTGCGGTCTGGCCTTGCAGTTGCACTTGCACCGGCGTCTGTGTGCTCAGCCCCGCCACTTGGCCCAGATCAATGGTCAACACGCCGGCGAACCCGGTTTCGAACTGCACCTTGCCCTGGTGAATGGTCTTGATGGTGCCGGTCAACCGGCTGCCGTCGACCAGGCGCAGGATATCAGCCCGGCCCGCGGGGGCGAGGCCGATGAGCAAAAGCAACAAAGCCAGATGTCTGATCGTGTCCATGCGCGTCCCCCCGCGGTGGTTCGGCCGGCCGTTGTTGCCGCGGCCTTTGTTCCAGGCCTGGCCTGATGGCCGATTGCCGCGCGCCTGTCCAGGCTTCGCATTGGCGTGAGCCTGCGCGCTTTTGCTTGACTTGCCGCCGGCCCTGGCTATTTTGCGCCGCTTCACGAACGGGCGGCATGGGCCGTCCGCGCGGGGCATCCCAGACCCACAGCAGGCTTTGTCTACCGGGTCCGGCTCCGCGGCGCTTGACACTTTCAAGGAGCGGTTCGCATGACAAAGCGCGTGCAAGCTAAGTATAAGCTCGACCGTCGGTTGGGCGAGAATATCTGGGGCCGGCCGAAAAGCCCCGTCAACGCCCGGGAATATGGCCCCGGCCAGCATGGCCAGCGCCGCAAGGGCAAGCTGTCCGACTTTGGCATTCAGCTTCGCGCCAAGCAGAAGTTGAAAGGCTATTATGCCAATATCACCGAAAAGCAGTTCCGGAAATATTATGCCGAAGCGTCCCGGCGTCGCGGCGATACCGGGGAAAATCTGGTCGGCCTTTTGGAGCAACGGCTGGATGCGGTGATCTACCGCGCCAAGTTCGTGCCCACGGTCTATGCCGCCCGGCAGTTCATCAATCACGGCCATGTCACGGTGAACGGCCGCAAAGTCACCATCCCCAGCTATCTGGTGCAGGAAGGCGATGTCATCGAGGTGCGCCAGAAGAGCCGGGAAATTCCCATGGTGATCGAGGCGCAGCAGTCCAGCGAGCGCGACGTGCCGGATTATATCGAGGCTGACGGCTTGAAAGCGACCTATATTCGCGTGCCCAAGCTGGACGATGTGCCCTATCCGGTGCGCATGGAACCCAATCTGGTGGTTGAGTTTTACTCGCGCTGATCCTTCGCCGGCACACGGCCTTAAGACATGGTTAAGTCTTTGGCCGCGGGGCATTCTTGCCCCGCGGCTTTTTGCGACACCACCTTGCCCCGGGGCGATCGGAACGGCATATTGGGTCTTCTGGACCGCTTCCGAAGAGGCCTTGCCCTTGTTGCCCGCGATCGCCCGCCGGATGGCTTTGTGCCTGTTGCTGCCCGTGGCGCTCACCCGCGCCGCTGCGCAGGATGACCAGGCCCTGCAGCTGATGAACGAGGGCATGGCTTTAATCGGCGGCGCGGACGCAGCGGAGGCGCGGCGCGGCGTCGATCTGCTGGAGCAAGCTGCGCATCGGGGCGCCCCGGTCATGGTGCTTCTGGGCGATGTTTACCGGCACGGCATCGGAATTCCGGCGGACCCGTCCAAAGCGGCGCGATGGTACCGAGTCGGCGCGGAAATGGGCGACGGCCTGGCGCAGTTTGAGCTGGCGCGGCTGTATCTGACCGGGCGCGGCGTGGCGCCGGATCTGGTGCGGGCGGGGCTTTATCTGCAATTGGCCGATGCGCATGTGCGCGATCAAGGCGTCCGCAATCAGGTGCGCGAATTGATGGGCCATGTTCGTCTGCGCGCCACAGCCCGCGATTGGGAACAGATTCGCCGCCTGGTCACCGGCTGGCGGCCGAAGGAATTAGACGATCTGTTGAATTGAGCCGCCCAGCGCCGTCAATGGCGCACGTGATCGGCCAATTGCCGGCTGTAGCTTGCCAGCGCCTCAACCTCCGCGATCAAATCCCGGCTGGACTGTGTGAAGCCGCGGTCACTGGCGCGCGCCAGCTTGCGCATGGCGTCGATGACCGGCCGGCTCAGCTCGTCCAGCCGCCGGTTCGGTGCATAGGTGACCACCACCACGAAGGACTGGGCAGACTGTTCCAACGGCGCCCAGCCGGTGGTGCCGGCCATATTGCGAAGCTCCACCGCCTTGCGCCGGGCCTCGACGAGGCGGCGCTGGCGCAGATCCTCCTCCAACGTGTCGATCCAGTCCGGCGCCAATTTGGCCAATTCGGCGGTAAATCGCTCAACTGCTTGCTGGGCGCGGGCGATCAGCGCCAGTTCCTCTTTGCTCAGGCTGACCATGGGGATCCTCTCAGGCCGCCACCGACGTGCCGCGCCGCTCAGGCCCTTGATAATTCGGGTCCTGCTTGCGGCGGCGGTCCGGCCCGATATAGCCGGAGTCGGTGATGAAGGCGCGTGGCTGTTCAAAGCACAACTTAAGCTTTTTGTAGAGATTGGCCGCGGTGATCGGCTCCACGCAGATTTCGTTCACGCCGGTGTCGCGCGCCTCGAACACCAGTTTCGGCTCGGCATTCTCCAAGAATAGGATAAACGGAATATCATAGCGCACCGGCGTCTTGCCGCTGCGGATCAGCTTGAGCAGGCGCAGGCCGGAGGAGGAGGGCAGATCCTTTTTGCAGATGATCACACCAAAGGCCTTGTCGTCGGCGCGCTTGGCAAAGGCCTCCATCGACGAGAAGACGGTGATGAGTGTAAAGCCATAATTGTTCAACAGTGTTTTCAGCAAGCGGGCAACAAATTCATTCGGTTCTATCACCGCCACCTTGGATCTCAGATAGGCCTGTAAGCCTGCCATTCCCCCGCCCCTCGCCCGAACCGCACGGGCGCCTGCCCCGCGCTGTTGCTGCGACCTGGAAATCGAAATCATAGCAGCAAAAGCTTAACGAGATGGTGCGCTCAGCGTCGCCGCCTTGCGTTTGGCTCGCGATTGGTCCACAGTCTTGGGTGTTCCTAGGGGAGCCGTGGTGGCTGAGAGTCCGGACGCCTTATCAGGCATGGTGGCCGGAGACCCTTTGGACCCGACCGGGTTAGGACCTGCGGGGGGAAGGAACGGGGCGTCGGCACATCGATTGCGCCCTTTGTTTTCGCGGACCTCCTCATCATCGTCCAGCCCGGGCCATGCCTTGTTCGCAAGAAGGATGCCCCATGCCCGACAATCCGCGCACCCGCTTTGCCGTCACCACCGGCGCCATCCCTGGCAGCCGCAAGACTTATCTGGAGCAGGGCGCGCTGAAGGTGCCCGCGCGGGAGATCCCGCTGCACCCCTCGGCCAATGAGGCGCCGGTGCGGGTCTATGACACCTCCGGCCCCTATACCGACCCCGACACGATGATCGATATCGAACAGGGCCTGCCGCGCCTGCGCGCGGCCTGGATCGATCGGCGCGGCGACACCGACGCCTATGACGGCCGCACCGTACAGCCGGAGGATAATGGCTTTGCCACCGGCCGCCACCTGGCCGCGGAATTCCCCCGCCGGTTCAAGCCGCGGCGCGCGCGCTCGGGCCAGCGGCCGACGCAGATGGCCTATGCCCGCGCCGGCATCATCACGCCGGAGATGGAATTCATCGCCGCCCGGGAGAATATGACGATTCAGGAGGGCGCGCCTGTCTATGACGATGGCGAGGATTTCGGCGCGGACATCCCGCGCGAGATCACGCCGGAGTTCGTGCGCCAGGAGGTCGCGGCGGGGCGGGCGATCATCCCGGCCAATATCAATCATCCGGAATTCGAGCCGATGATCATCGGGCGGAATTTCCTGGTCAAGATCAACGCCAATATCGGCAATTCCGCGGTCACCTCCTCGGTTGCGGAGGAGGTGGAGAAGATGGTGTGGGCGACCCGCTGGGGCGCTGACACGATCATGGATCTGTCCACCGGCAAGAATATCCACAACACGCGCGAATGGATCATCCGCAACAGCCCGGTGCCGGTGGGCACCGTGCCGATCTACCAGGCGCTGGAGAAGGTCGGCGGCGTGGCTGAGGACCTGAGCTGGGCGGTGTTCCGCGACACCTTGATCGAACAGGCCGAACAGGGGGTGGATTATTTCACCATCCATGCCGGCGTGCGCCTGCCTTATATCCCGCTGACCGCCAAGCGGGTCACCGGCATTGTCTCGCGCGGCGGCTCGATCATGGCGAAATGGTGCCTGGCGCACCATAAGGAAAGCTTCCTTTACGAGCATTTCGAAGAGATCTGCGAGATCATGGCCGCCTATGACGTGTCCTTCTCGCTGGGCGACGGCCTGCGCCCGGGCTCGATCGCCGACGCCAATGATGCCGCGCAGTTCGCCGAGCTGAAGACCCTGGGCGAGCTCACTCAGATCGCCTGGGCGCATGACTGCCAGGTGATGATCGAGGGGCCCGGCCATGTGCCCATGCACAAGATCAAGGTGAATATGGAAAAGCAGCTGAAGGCCTGCCACGGCGCGCCCTTCTATACGCTGGGCCCGCTCACCACCGATGTGGCGCCGGGCTATGACCATATCACCTCCGCGATCGGGGCAGCGATGATCGGCTGGTTCGGCACCGCCATGCTCTGCTATGTCACGCCCAAGGAGCATCTGGGCCTGCCCAACCGCGATGACGTCAAGCAGGGCGTGATCGCCTACAAGATCGCCGCCCATGCCGCCGATCTCGCCAAGGGCCATCCCCAGGCCCAGGCGTGGGACGATGCGCTGAGCCGCGCGCGCTTTGAATTCCGTTGGGAGGATCAGTTCAACCTGGCGCTCGATCCGGAAACCGCGCGCGCCTATCACGACGAGACGCTGCCGAAGGAGGCGCACAAGACCGCGCATTTCTGCTCCATGTGCGGGCCGAAATTCTGCTCCATGAAGATCTCTCAGGAGGTCCGCGACTTCGCCGCGATCACTCCCAACGCCTTCGGCTCCGACGGTGCCGACGCCGCCCCCACCGCCGCCGACACCGCCGACGCCAATGCCGGCATGGCGGAAAAAGCGCAGGAGTTTCGGGACAAGGGCGGCAAGATCTACTTGGAGGCGGGGGAGTAGAAGAAGCGATCAGGCTCCATCATGACCGGATATATTGATCCCACGAAAGAGGATTTTGCGGCGTTTCGGGCGTTGGGGCTTGAGGGGGCGATCCATATGCTCAATCTGCTGCGGTTTCGCGCGCAGGCGGCCTATGCCGATGGCACGGTGGCGACCGGGGCGGAGGCTTATCGCAGCTATGCCCGAGAGAGCGGGCCGATCTTTGAGCGGCTGGGCGGGCGGCAGGTCTGGCTGGGCGTGCCGGCCTTCACCCTGATCGGGCCGCGCGATGAGCCGTGGGATCTGGCCTTCATCGCGGAATATCCCAGCGTCGACGCCTTCGTGGCCATGCTGAAGGATCCGGATTATCGCCAGGCGGTGCGCCACCGCCAGGCCGCCGTCGCCGAGTCTCGCCTGATTTGCCTGACCCCGGCTCCGCCAGGACGCCGTTTCGGGGAGCGCGCGGACTGAGCGCCCTGGCGCGTTTCAAGATCCTGCGGCCTGTCTCCATTCCATCGGCGCGTGGGTGGCGCCGATGGCCGGGCAGTCGATTACCCGCTCCGGCGGTAAATGCAGCCGGAAGGTGCTGCCCCGGCCAAGCCCGCTTTCCACGGTCAAGCGCGCCCCGTGCTGCATGGCATATTGCCGGCAGACCGCCAGCCCAACCCCCGCGCCCGGGCAGGCCTTGCTTTCGGCATTGCGACCCCGGAAAAACGGCATGAAAATCTGCTCGGCCTGGTCTTCGGCGATGCCGATGCCATTATCCTTGACCAGGATGGAGAGGCCGTTGTGCCGCTCAAACACCAGTTCGACTTTCGGCGCCTTGACGTTGGCGCTGTATTTGCAGGCGTTGGTCAAGAGGTTGGTCACAATCTGTTTCAGGTGACGCTCATTGCCGAGAAGAACCAGGTTCGGCGGCGGTTCAATGCGCAAAAACGGAACGCGCGCGCCGTCGGGCTGATTGGTCAGCGCCAGGCAGGCCTCGATCAGCGTCGGCAGATAGATTTGCTGACGCTCCGCCTCGCGCGGCTCGGCCATGGCAAAGCTGGAAAGCTCCAAGACGTCCCCGACCATATCCAAGAGATGCCGGCCCGAGGCCTCGATGGCGCGCACATAATCGGCGTAGCGGGCGTTTGATAACGGGCCCAGAACCTGCTGATTGATCATCTGGGAGTAGCCGAGAATCGCATTCAGCGGCGTGCGCAGCTCATGGCTCATGGTGGCGAGAAACTCGGTCTTCATCGTGTCGGCTTTCTGGGCCTCCTTCATCGCCCGGGTGCGATCCTTTAGCACCACCTTCAAGCGCTTGTTCAAGCGGTTGCGGTAGCGCTCGAACACCCAGAGCCACACGCTGATCCCCGCCAAGAGCGCGACCACCACAATCGCTGAGACGACGGCGACCGGGTGGCTTTGCCAGACACGGATCGGCCGGTTCAGGATGACCGCCTCGTTCGGCAGCGTCTTCGGGGCGATGGCGTGGCGCTGCAGCTGCTCATAGTCGAACATGTATCGGTTAGGGCTTTGCCGCTGCACAGGCAGGGCAGATGGCGGCGTGCCGGCCAAGATCTGCGCCGCCATGCGGCCGGCTTGAAAGCCCTGGTCCCAGTGGCTGACCAACTTGCCGCCAAGCAGCCCGTCGCCGATACCGAAATCATGCAAATGGAACAGCGGCGCCGGGCTATTCTCAACCGCATGCGCCAAGGCCTTCTCGAAGGACCAGTTCTCGCCCAGCCGGTCGACATAGGAATCCATGAACAAGATCGGCTGGTCGGGCGGAAAACCGCGCAGCACCTCGGCCAATTCCTCGAACGACAGCGCTGACAGATCCAGCACGTCAAGGCGGACCCCGTCAAGCCCGGCCATCGCGCGGGTCAATTGGGTCATGAACGCCTTGGCCGAGGGTGTGGGATCCGTGATCACCGCTATGGACGAGGTCCTGGGAAACAGATCCACCATCAATTGCAAGGTGTCGTCGATAGACCAGGCCTCGACAATGCCGGTGATCTGTGGGTCCTTGTCCAGGCTGGCGGCCAGATCCGCGTCATTGACCCCAAGAAACACGATTGGGATCTCGGCAAACAGGCTCTGCTTGTGTGCCAGCGCGAATGACAGGGCATTGTCGTCGGCGACGACGAGAATGTCATAGGCGGGCAGGCTCTGCAGCTTCCATCTCAGTCTTTCGGCGAACTGCACACGGTTTTCCGGACCCGGAAAGCGCTTGGTGTCCATGAATTCCAGATCGAGGATATAGCCGGACGCCTCGATCCCGGACGCCGCCAGCCCCTCCTGCAGTCCGCGCAACTGCTTATCGAAGGTTTGAAACATGAAGTGATAGGAGGCCAGAAACAGGAGGCGGGGCCGCTACTCGCGCGCCGCAAGCGGCAGGCCGACGGCTAAGCATAGCAATATCAGCCAAAGCAATCGCACAGAGTGGATCCCGCAAGGACCTGGAAAAGTAAAATATTATTAACAAAAACAGTTTAACAGATAGTTAATAACCAAATGTAACGAATTATATCCAATGGTCTTTATTTATAACCGGACGGCGGCTCGCCGTTAAGGGTCGCGGCTCAGGGCGAGCCGCGACCGGGCAAGGGAGCGCCGCAGATCCGCGGGTGCTGTGGCTCAGTCCTTGCCCATCAGCTCAAGGGCGGCCAGCACCATCGCTTCGGTGCCCGTGGTGATGGCCGGTTCCGGTTCGATCTTGAAGAAGGGAGAATGATGCGAGGCGGCGTCGTCCACCTCGTCTTCCGGGGTGCCGCCGACGGCGAAATAGACGCCTTTCACCCCGGTCTCCGGCTGGACGAAATAGGCGAAATCCTCCGCGCCCATGCCTTCAGGCTCATCTTCGAACAGGCGATCCGCGCCGAATTCCTCCGCGAACAGCGCCCTGATGCGCTCAGCGGTCGCGGTGTCATTGATGGTCGGCGGGGTGGTTTCGGTCTTGGAGCGGATCACCTTGGGCCACTTGTCCTCCGGCACGCCCAGCGAGATCGCCACGCCTTGGGCGACCCGATCGATGCCATCGAGCAGCTGCTCGCGCACCTCCCGGTCATTGGAGCGCACGGTCAGCTTAAGATGCACCTTGTCGCCGATGATATTGTGCTTGGCGCCGCCATGGATCGAGCCCACGGTGATCACGCCAGGCTGCAGCGGATCGATGGTGCGGGAGACCACCGACTGCAACGACACCACGATCTGCGAGGCGACCAGCACCGGATCGACCCCCTTGTGCGGGGAGGCGCCGTGCGCGCCGACGCCATAGACCTCGATATCGACGCTGTCGGAGGAGGAGGCGACGATATCGAGCGGCACCTCGATCTCGCCGGACGGGATATTGGCAGCGACATGGAAGGCCAGGGCATAATCCGGCTTGGGGAAGCGCTCATACAGCCCGTCTTCCAGCATGTCGCGGGCGCCTGAGATGCGCTCCTCGGCCGGCTGGGCGATTAGCACCAGCGTGCCGGACCACTGATCCCGGCGCTTGGCCATCTGCCGGGCCGCGCCGACCAGCGAGGTGATATGCACATCATGGCCGCAGGCATGCATCACCGGCTTGACCTCGCCGTCGATATCTTTCTGCGTGGCGGTGGAGGCATAGGCCAGCTTGGTGTCTTCCTTTACCGGCAGGCCGTCCATGTCCGCGCGCATCAGAACCGTGGGGCCCTCGCCATTCTCCATCACGGCGACCAGGCCCGTGCCGCCGACGCCCTCGGTCACCTCAAAGCCCTCCGCGCGGATTTCCTCAGCCAGGCGCGCGGCGGTCTTGAATTCGCGGTGGGACAGTTCTGGATTGGCATGGAAATGCTTGAACAGCGCCTCAAGCTCGCTCTCATAATGGCTGGCCACATCAGAGCGCAGTGTCTCATCAGCGGCGGCCGGCAGGCCAAGAGCGACGGCGGAAAGAAGCAGAATCGATCGCATGGCATGTCCCCTGTCGGATATGGTTGCCCAAGCCTAGGCCGAAGCCGCAGCGCCGGTAAAGCCGAGAAGAGCCGGAGCCATGGACCAGCAGGGCCCCCTGACACAAAAAGCTGCCCCCAGAATGCTTATTCTATATGTACGATATGTTGACAAGGTGCAGCAGATCAGCGCAACATGGGATGCATGGCCGAGAACAGAGACCGAAGCCAGCTTGCGCGACCGACTGAGCTGGACGGACTCACATGGCACAAGGATGGAGAGATGATGACCAAAATCGGGCTTCCATACATATAACTGGCTCGTTACGGAAGATAAGGGCACAACGGGCCAGAGGAGCGCAGGAGACGAGGCTCATGCCCATGCGACTGAATGTCGGCAAAGAATTCGACCAGCTTGAGGCGGAGCTGGTAGAGCAAGTCGGAAACAAGGCAGTACACGCGGATTTTGTGCGTGCCCGCGTCACAGCCAATGAAAATCAGACACGGACCTATGCGATGGTTTGGACCTTGGGACTGGTCAGCGTGTTCGTATCGGGCGCAGCTATTCTCGGCATCATTGACGGCAGCTATGATGAATTGCAGGGAACTTGGGCAGTGGCCGGGCCGATCGGAACCAGCGTCCTGACCTATTATTTTGGAGGCACCAATGGCAACAGCAACTCAGACCCCGGCAGATAAGAAGAAGGCAGATAAGAAGCGCCTGAACATTATTCTGTCGCAGAACAATTGGGATCGGCTGGAGCGCATCCGCGACGATATGGAGGCAGAGACGGTCACCGAGGTGGTGAAGGACAGCCTGCGTCTGCTGGAATATCTCTTGGACGTCAGCCGATCCGGCGGCAAGCTCTATATTAAACGGCCTGACGAAGCAGAGCCAAAGCAGGTGGAAATCTTCGGCGTCTCGGTGAAGTAAGCCCGTTGCGCTAGGCAGAACACGTACGGCCGCACCATAGCTTCGGCCTGTCTCGATCAATCTCCTCGTCGATCCAATGATAAAAGCCGAGCGGGTCTCGCTCCGGCCAGATCTTGTCCAGGGTCGTCAGGTTGACCCGCAACGGCTCACTGGCAGTGCGGCGCGGCGATGGCCATGGCGGCTTCCCAGTTGCGGCCGTCGAATTCCGGTAACTGGGTCACCGCCTCGACCGTGCCCTCATCCAGGCAGTGCAGATTGACCGACACGCCCTCGGGGTTGGAGCGGGGATAATAGAAGCTCTTGATGCCGCAGACCCGGCAGAACGGGTGGGATGCCTTGCCGGTATTGAAGCGATAATCGGTCAGCTGATCGGCCCCTTGCATCAGCCGAAACCGCGCCGCCTTCACGATGACGCCGTCAAAGCCGCTCATCCGGCAGATCGAGCAATTGCAGGGCAGCACCGTCAGGCGGGCCGGCGCCTCAATCTCAAAGCGGATCGCGCCGCAATGGCAGCCGCCTTTATGCACCCTGAGCGCCTCGGTCATCCTGCTCTCCTGTTTGAGCCCCCGCCCAAGCTAACCAGCCCGTCCGTCCCCCGCCACCCCGGCTGGACAGTGCGGGCGGCGGCCGCCACGGTTGTGGCATGCTCTGGCTGAAGCTGATCCATACTTTGATCGCGCTGATCAATGCCGCTGCGGTGTTCTATATCCTGTTTTGCGGGGTGACCGGGCGGCGCGGGCGCGGGCTTTGCGTGTCGCTGCTGGCGCTGGGTGGCGAGATCCTGGCTCTGGTCATCGGCGGCGGCACCTGCCCGCTGCAATTGGACACCTCGAAGAACTGATTTTTTTGATGGTTTGGCGGGTTTGGTCAGGTCGGTTTGGAGGGGGGTGGGTTGATCCCGGGTTGCTTTGTTGCCGCTTTGACCGTGCGTGGCACGGGTGTCGACCCTGTTAGGTCAGGCTGGCGCGGCTTGGGCATTGAGCCAGACGAGCCGCTTCATATTGTAAGCGATATTGGCCATGCCGATTTTGAGTTTAGCGCGCTCGATGCCAATGGTGCGGATGAACAGGCCCATCTGCGCCTTCTGCGCGGCAAAGACATGCTCGACTTTGCCCCGCACCTTTGAGCGGGCGGCATTGGCGCGCTTTTGTGGGCCGGTCAGGTCTTTGCCCGGCTGGCGTCGGAAGTGGATCATCGAGCGCTTGCCCTTCTTCTCCAGCAGCGCCTCATTGCGCTTGGAGCGATAAGCGGTGTGTCCTCCGCTTCGCTCCGTTCCGCTGCGCGAACCGCCCAGACCGGGCTGGCAAAATTACCCTCATCAAGCAGGTCCGGCAGCCTAGCGCCATCATGGGCGGCGGCATGGCTGACCGTCCAAGTGCGAATGAGGCCATGGCGGCGGTCGATGTTGATGTGCGACTTGTAGCCGAAGGCGGGCACCATCAGTTCGGCCATGCTCTCGCGTTTGCGCCCGCGCTTGAGCGTCCAGCGGGCATCGGTGTCTTTTTGCGCCCTCTTTGCTGGCTTGTCTTGCCAGCTTTCCGGCGTCTCGCCTTTGCGGATGGCTGCTTTCTCGTCATCGGTATTGCGCTGACGCGGCGCCTTGACGATGGAGGCATCCATGATCTGCCCGCCCAAAGCGAGCAGGCCTTGGGCTTCAAGATGCCGGTCAAAGCGATCGAACAGCTTGTCGATGGCCCCTTTCTCTTTCAGCCGTTCGCGGAACAGCCAGATCGTCTTGGCGTCCGGCACCGCATCACCCAGCGACAGCCCCAGAAACCGCATGAAGCTCAGCCGATCTCGGCACAAAAACTCCGCCTGATCATCCGACAGAGAATACAGCGCCTGCAGCACCAAAATCTTGAACATCAGCACCGGGTCATAGGGCGGGCGCCCGCCACGGCGGCGGTCGGAATATTTTAGCGCCTTGACCAGGGCTTTGCGGAAGATCTCGAAATCCACCGACGTCGCCAGTTCCTCCAGCGGATCGCCCGCCTTCGACAAAGCCGCATAGCGCTCTTCCAAATCAAAAAAACCAGGCTGTGACCCCATCATCCATCTCCCCACAAAGCCTACCGAAAGTGAATCACATCAGCCCAAAACACGCCAGGTTTTTAGAGGTGTCCGAGTGCTATGGAGGGTCAACTGACCAGCGGAAGGCGACTTCGACCCGCGCTGACCGAAACTGTGCCGTTCCGACCACTGGGTTAGCCTGAAACGCTACGGCCGTCGCCGCCGGTGCCGACATTCACCTATCCTAAGAAATAGAGTATAAGGGTTCACCGACCTAGGCTCTGTTGACAAACTTTTTAGTCCAGATGCGAGCGGCGGCAATTTGGATGAAGCCGAGATAGCTTTCGGATGTTTTGTCGTATCGCGTTGCGAGGCGGCGTGAGCATTTGAGGGTGGCAAAGCATCGCTCGA
>JBHJGS010000048.1:0-105334 GCA_050331575.1 Rhodothalassiaceae bacterium
GAGACGCTGTTCCACTCCCTGCCGCACGCGCGAGCCGTCCTGAACGGCTGGCGGCGCGACTACAACGAGGAACGACCCCACTCACAGCTCAGCTGGATGACGCCAGCGGAATACCGTCGCCAACTCTCCACCGCCGGCCGGGGCGCTGCGCTACGCCAAGGCTCCGCGCCCCGGCCTCTTGCAACCCCGATCCACGAAGGATCAAATCAACCCCGGGCTCTCGCTTCGGCTGGATGAAAGACGGGAGTCACGTCAGCCCATCTCGACCGGCGGCGAGCGCTCCCGCCACGTGCGAGGTCTTCGCCATATCGCGGGCGTTCTCCCCGCTGATCGGATCATATCCTACCCCGCGGGGCGGCGGCATTTGGGTGATCGGGCCGGCGTTCGGCGGGTCGATCAGCCCTGAGGCTGATAGCTCATCGGGCGGATCGGGCGGACGGTGCTGGCGTGGGGGCCTTGCGGGCTGTCGCCGGCGAACACCACCAGTTCCACGGTCTGGCCCTCCTCAAGATCGCCAATGCCGCCCTCGACCAGGGCATGTTCGTGGAAATAGATCTCGCGGCCATCATGGGTCTCAATGAAGCCATAGGACTGTTGCGGGAACAGCCGGCGGATGCGGCCCTGCAGCGGCGCGTCATGATGCTTGACCTCGCCGCGGATCTTGCGGCGATAGCTTTTCAGCCGGCGTTCCGCGGCATCAAAGGCGTCGCGCACGGCCTGATAGACATCCTCATGCGCCTCGTTGGCGCCGGGATCGCGGCTGATGACGATCTCGTCCTGCGGCACGCTCATCAAGATGCGGACATGATAGAGATTGCCGGTGCGGTGCTGCTTGTGCGGCCGCTCCACCGCCACCCGGCAGGCCACCAGCCGGTCGGTCAGTCGGTCCAGCTTGGCGACGCGTTCGCGCACCAATGCTTCCAGCGCATCGGATTGATCCAGGCCGGGGAAGGACAGTTCCAAAGGCACCTGCATCGCCATCTCCACAAAGCATAAGGGGGGACGCAGGCTCAACGCCCAGGCCGTCCTCGTGGTTCTGGGTTATTCTGGCCGCCCTCGTGGTTCTGGCCGAAGCCGGGTTCGGCCTCCGGCCAGGGGTGGGCTGGCCGGGATTTCCTGCCGCATGCGCCTTGCCGCCGGCGCCGCAGGCGTCTAAGTCAACGGCCACAACCGCGCAATAGTCCGCGCCCGTCCCGGCGCACCTTATCGCTTCGGAGGATGCCCCCATGGCCGAGGTCCGAAATCGCCCCTTGTCCCCGCATATCGGCATTTGGCGCTGGCGCCTGCATATGCTGTTGTCGATCTCCCATCGCGGGACCGGCATGGTCAATACCGTCGCGGCCGTGTGCCTGGTGTGGTGGCTGGTGGCGCTGGCCTCAGGGCCGGAGGATTACGCCAGGTTCGTCAGCTCTGTGGAAAGCTGGTTCGGCCGCTTGGTGCTGTTTGGCTTCACCTTATCCTTCATGCTGCACATGGCCACCGGTATCCGCCATCTGATCATGGATACCGGGGCCGGGCTGGAGATCGGCCAGAACAAGCGATTGAACCGCACCGTGGTGGCCGCAGCGATCGTCGCGACGATCCTGGTTTGGGTCCTGGGCTATTGGTCAGCAGGGGAGTTTTGAGCGATGCGCACGCCCTTAGCCAAGGTTCGCGGTCTGGGGTCGGCCAAAGAAGGCACCGGCCATTGGTGGACGCAGCGGGTCACCGCGATCCTCAATCTGGTGCTGTTGACGTGGCTGGTGGCCTCCTTTGTGGTGCTGGCCGGGACGGA
Source organism: Rhodothalassiaceae bacterium (assembly GCA_050331575.1). Lineage (GTDB taxonomy): Bacteria > Pseudomonadota > Alphaproteobacteria > Sphingomonadales > Rhodothalassiaceae > JBHJGS01. Next base: position 1,775 of record JBHJGS010000048.1, read on the forward strand.
TTATGCCGGCGCCAAGGCCTGGCTGCAGCATCCGGTCGCAGCGGCACTGATGGTCCTGGCGGTTGGCAATCTGTTCTATCATGTCCGCACGGGACTGCAGGTCGCCATTGAAGACTATATCCATAAGGAGGGCACCAAGGTGGTGCTGTTGGCGCTGCTGACATTGGTCTGCCTCTTGCTAGCCGCCATTGGGATCATCGCCGTCCTGTCCATCGCCTTTGGGAGCTGAGTCATGGCCGAGGCCTATCCGATCATCGATCATGTCTACGACGCCGTGATTGTGGGCGCCGGCGGCTCCGGCCTGCGCGCGACCATGGGGCTGGCCGAGCAGGGCCTGAAGACCGCCTGCATCACCAAGGTATTTCCGACCCGCTCGCACACCGTGGCGGCCCAGGGCGGCATCGCCGCTGCGTTGGGCAATATGGGCGACGATCGCTGGCAGTGGCACGCCTTCGACACGGTGAAGGGCTCAGACTGGCTGGGCGATCAGGATGCCATCGAATATCTGTGCCGCAACGCGCCGCAAGCGGTCTATGAGCTGGAGCATTATGGCGTCCCGTTCAGCCGCACGGAGGCGGGCAAGATCTATCAGCGCGCATTCGGCGGCATGACCACGCAATTCGGCGAGGGCCCGTCGGCCCAGCGCACCTGTGCCGCAGCCGACCGCACCGGCCATGCCATGCTGCATGCGCTTTACCAGCAGTCGCTGAAATACCGCACCGAATTCTTCATCGAATATTTCGCGCTCGACCTGATTATGGAAGAGGGCGAGTGCCGTGGTGTGATCGCGCTCAGCCTGGAGGACGGCACGCTGCACCGCTTTGCGTCAAAAGCGGTAGTGCTGGCCACCGGCGGCTATGGCCGGGCCTATTTCTCCGCCACCTCCGCGCACACCTGCACCGGTGATGGCGGCGGCATGGTGATCCGCGCCGGCTTGCCGATGCAGGATATGGAGTTCGTGCAGTTCCATCCCACCGGCGTCTATGGCGCGGGCGTGCTGATCACGGAAGGGGCGCGCGGCGAGGGCGGCATCCTGCGCAATTCCGAAGGCGAGCGGTTCATGGAGCGCTACGCGCCCTCGGCCAAGGATTTGGCCAGCCGCGATGTGGTGTCCCGCTCCATGGCCTCGGAAATCCGCGAAGGCCGCGGGGTCGGGCCGGAGCAGGATCATATTGAGCTGCATCTGAGCCATATTGACCCGGCGATCCTGGCTGAACGGCTGCCGGGCATTTCCGAAACCGCCAAGGTGTTCGCCGGCGTCGACGTCACCAAGGCGCCGATCCCGGTGATCCCGACGGTGCACTATAATATGGGCGGCATCCCGACCAATTATCACGGCGAGGTGGTGACCCTGAAGGACGGCGATCCCGATGCGGTGGTGCCGGGGCTGTTCGCGGTGGGCGAGGCCGGCTGCGTGTCGGTGCATGGGGCCAACCGGTTGGGCTCGAACTCGCTGATCGATCTGGTGGTGTTCGGTCGGGCGGCGGCCTTGCGCGTGGCTGATCTGGTCAAGCCCGGCGACGGGCAGAAGGGCCGCGGCCTGAAGGGCGACAGCACCGAGAAGGCGCTGGCTCGGCTGGACCGGTTCCGCCATGCCTCCGGCGGCTCCCCCACCGCCGAGATTCGCGGCAAAATGCAGAAGACCATGCAGTCCAATTGTGCGGTGTTTCGTAACACCGAAATTCTGGACGAGGGCAAGCGCAAGATCGATACGGTCTATCAGCAAATGGCCGATATTCGCGTCACCGATCGGTCCTTGGTTTGGAACTCCGATCTGATTGAAACGCTTGAACTCGACAATATGATCGGTCAGGCGGTGGTGACCATGCATTGCGCCTCCAACCGCACGGAAAGCCGGGGCGCGCACATGCATGAAGACCATCCCAAGCGGGACGATGAGCAGTGGATGAAGCACACGCTGGCTTGGTTCCGGGATGGGGCTGTGGAGGTCGACTACCGTCCGGTGCACACCTACACCCTCTCCGACGAGCTGGACTATATCAAGCCGAAGGCGCGGGTGTATTGAGAGCCTGGGTGTCTTGAGAAAGAGGGGGGACGGGCCTTCGATGAGGGCAAGGGTCAGCAGATCGAACAGCCAGGGGTCGCTCCCCGCCGGGGCCTGGGTCGGGACGGGCCGTCACCCGATCTCTTCTGGTCCGGCTTGGGCAGGCCGAGGCGCGCCGAGCAGGCGGCATCGGCCTCAGTGATCCGGAGAGCGGGATGCCACGGTCGATATGGCAGAGTGCGAAAGCAGGGTATCGGGCGTTCCGGCTCGCCCGCTGGCATGGGACGGAACTGGATCAGTATTTCCAGCTGTGGGAGGGCTTCGCCGAGCGCGAGTGCCCGATATGCGGCTACCAAGGTCCGTTTCAACCCGCCGGCCTGCAGGTGCGCATCGATGCCCGCTGCCGCCGGTGCGGCTCCTTCGACCGGCATCGCCTGCTGAAGTTGGTGCTCGACCGCCGGACACCGATCAACCGCGACATGGATGTGCTGCATTTTGCGCCGGAGCGCCTGATCGCCGATCTGGTGCGGCCGATCTGCCGCAGCTATCTCAGCGCCGATATCAAGCCCGGGCGGGCCCAGCGGGTCTTGAACATTGAGGAAATTGCGCTTGAGCCGGACAGCGTCGACGCGGTGATTTGCTCGCATGTCCTGGAACATGTAGACGATGTCGCTGCGCTGGCCTCGCTTTATCGGATCCTTCGACCCGGTGGGCTGGCGATCTTGATGGTTCCGATGGTCGAAGGCTGGGACGAAACGTACGAAAATCCCGCGGTCACCGGCCGTCACGACCGGGTGCTGCATTTTGGCCAATGGGATCATATGCGAATGTATGGCCGAGATTTCCGCGAGCGCGTGCGCGCCGCCGGCTTCGAGCTGGACGAGGTCACCGCCGTGGAGCCGGACGTGTCGCGCTATGGCCTGCAGCGCGGAGAAAAGGTGTTTCTGGCGGGCAAACCGAGCCGGTAACCGCCCATTCAAACGGTAAGGAACGCAAACATGGTCGAATTGGCATTGCCGAAAAACAGCCGCGTCAAGAAGGGCCGGCATTTCAAGCTGGAAAGCGATGCAAAGCGGGTCAAGGCCTTCCATGTTTATCGCTGGAACCCCGACGAGGGCGGCAACCCCCGCATGGATCGCTATGATATCGATCTGGATGCCTGTGGGCCAATGGTCCTGGACGCCTTGATCAAGATCAAGAACGAAATCGATCCGACGCTGACCTTCCGTCGCTCCTGCCGGGAGGGCGTTTGCGGGTCCTGTGCCATGAACATCAACGGCACCAATACCCTCGCCTGCACCGCGCCGATCGAGGATCGCAAGGGCGATATCCTCATCTATCCGCTGCCGCATCAGGACGTCATCAAGGATCTGGTGCCTGACTTGAACGGTTTTTTCGCGCAATATGCCGCAATCAAGCCGTGGATGGAGACCCAGACGCCGGCCCCCAGCAAGGAACGCCTGCAAAGCCGGGAGGATCGTGTTAAGCTGGACGGGCTTTACGAGTGCATCTTGTGCGCCTGCTGTTCCACGGCTTGTCCCAGCTATTGGTGGAACGCCGACAAATATCTGGGGCCGGCGGCGCTTTTGCAGGCTTATCGCTGGATCATTGACAGCCGGGACGAAATGACGGGTGAGCGGCTGGACGATCTGGAGGATCCGTTTCGCCTGTATCGCTGCCACACCATCATGAATTGCGCCAATGTTTGCCCCAAGGGGCTTAACCCGGCCAAGGCGATCGCTGAAATCAAGAAGCTGATGCTGGAGCGGCGGGTCTAGAGCCGTTTCCGATCAAACCGACTCACTTCGACAGTCGGTTTGGCCGAAAAAAGACTCCAGGATTTATCGGTTTAGAGTGTTGCATCCGGCCTCATGGATCACCAAAGGTGAGCCAATGAGATCGGGCAGCGCTCTAGGCGCAACGGCCTTATTGATTCTTGTGCCGAAACAGGGTCTCTTGTTGCTTCGATCGCTGAGCAACAGGAGGGAGTTCATGAGCATCCGGGGAGTCGGCGCGCTGGGCGTTTGCGCGCTGCTATTATGGGGCTGCGGCCAGGCGGCCGAGGCGCCGAAGCAGGAGGCGCAGGCAGCCGAGAGCGTGCCGACCTACTCTGCCGACCAGTTTTATCAGACCATCACCTACGGCATCGCCGCCAGCTCTGAGCATGCGTTTGCGCCAGATGGGCAGTATGTTCTGATCCATTCCGATAAGACCGGCATCTTCAATGTTTATGCAATGCCGGTCGATGGCGGCGCGGCGGAGCAGCTGACCCAGTCGACCGACCATGCCACCTTCGCGGTCAGCTATTTTCCTGACGGCGACCGCTTCTTGTACACCTTTGACCAGGGCGGCAATGAGCTGAACCAAATCTATGTCGGCGGGATCGACGGCGATCCGGTCAATCTGACCCCGGGTGAAAACACAAAGGCAGGCTTTGCCGGCTGGCACGAAGGCGATCAGGCCTTTTTCCTGACCACCAATGAGCGCGACCCGGCGGCCTTCGATCTCTACCGCTATGACGCTCAGCAATATGACCGCGCCTTGGTGTACGAAAATACTGAGGCCGATGCCATCGCCGCGGTTAGCCCGAACGGCCGCTATGTCGCGCTGATCCGCGCCAACACCTCCGCAGACAATAACATCTTGCTGGCGGATCTGCAGTCCGACGCCGCGCCGCAACTGATCACCGAGCATGAGGGCGACATCGATCATCGCGTCTACGGATTTTCGCCCAGCGGCGATGCGCTGATCTACGGCACCGACGAGCATGGCGAATTCACCGAAGCCTGGTCCTATGACCTGGAAACCGGCGAGACGGCAAAATCCTATTCCGCGGACTGGGACGTGGTGTTCGTCGATCACAGCCCGTCCGGGCGCTACACCGTCTATGGCGTCAATGCCGATGCCCAGACCCAGGTCACCATCGTCGAAAACAGCACCGACACGCCGGTTCAGATGCCCCAGGGCATTCCCGACGGCCAGCTCTCCGGCATCCGGTTCAGCCCGGATGAACGCCGCATGGCGGTGATGGTGCGCAGCGACACCTCACCGGCGGACCTGTTCATCGTCGATTTGTCCGCGCCGGAAGCGGAGCGGCTGACCAGCGCGCTGAATGCCGACATCGCCGAAGAGCACCTGGTCACCGCCTCGGTCGCGCGGTTTGAAAGCTATGACGGGCTGGACATCCCCGGCATTCTCTACAAGCCGCACCAAGCCTCGGCCGACACGCCGGTGCCGGCGCTGGTCTGGGTGCATGGCGGCCCGGGCGGGCAGAGCCGCAAGGGCTACAATCCCACCATCCAGCATCTGGTCAATCACGGCTACGCCGTCTACGCGATCAACAATCGCGGTTCGTCGGGCTACGGAAAGACCTTCTACCATATGGACGATAAGCGTCATGGCGAGGCGGATCTGGCCGATGTGGTGGCGTCGAAGGACTTCCTGGCCGGCAAGGATTGGATCGACGGGGAGCGTATCGGCATCATCGGCGGCTCCTATGGCGGCTATATGGTGACCGCTGCCCTGGCGTTCGAGCCGGAGGTGTTCGATGTCGGCGTGGATATTTTCGGGGTGACCAACTGGGTGCGCACCCTGAAATCGATCCCGCCCTGGTGGGAGGCCTTCAAGAAATCGCTCTATGACGAGATGGGCGATCCGGCTACCGATGAGGAGCGTCTGCGCCGCATCTCCTCGCTGTTCCACGCCGACCAGATCAAGAAGCCGATGCTGGTCATCCAAGGCGCCAATGATCCGCGCGTGCTGCAGGTGGAAAGCGATGAACTGGTCGAGGCGGTGCGCGCCAATGGCGTGCCGGTGGAATATATCGTGTTCCCTGATGAAGGCCACGGCTTCCGCAGCCGCAAGAACCGCATCACCGCCTCGGAGGCCTATGTCGAATTCCTCGACACCTACCTGAAACAACAAAAAACCGCGCAGGCGCAATAAGGCCGGCCCTCAGTCCCGGCTCCGGCCGGGACTGAGGGTCAAGCTGCGGGCAGCCTTGAATTGCATGCGGATCGTGGGGCTGCTGATCCGTGATCCGCCCCCTCCCCCCCCCGCTTTTGGCCCGGCACCCCGGCCTTTCGGTCTGTTGGGCTTGGCATGGCGTGAAAGATCGGCGAAGATAGGTGATGCGTCACCCGAGCGTTCGCCATGCCGGCCGACAAGCGTGTAGAAATCTTCACCGATGGCGCCTGTTCGGGCAATCCCGGGCCGGGCGGCTGGGGCGCTGTGCTGCGCTATGGCACGGTGGAGAAGGAATTGAAGGGCGGCGCCAAACACACCACCAACAACCGGATGGAATTAACCGCGGCGATCGAGGCGCTGAGGGCGCTGAAGCGGCCGTCCCAGGTGGTGCTGACGACCGACAGTCAGTATGTTCAGAAGGGCATTTCGGAATGGCTGCCCGGCTGGAAGGCGCGCGGCTGGAAGACCGCGGCGAAAAAGCCGGTGAAGAACCAGGATCTGTGGCAGGCCCTGGATGAGCAGATCGCCCGGCATCAGGTGCGCTGGGCCTGGGTGAAGGGTCACGCCGGCCACCCAGAAAATGAACGCGCCGACGGCCTGGCCAATGAGGGCATGGCCGCCTTCCGCTGAGGCGGGTTCTGAGGGGTCGGTGCCATCCTGGTCACGGTCGGACCAGATAGATTTGCCTGCCGCCGTCATGCAGGGAGGTGACGCAGACGGTTTGGCCGGTGCGGTCCGGATTGGGATGCAGGTCGCAACGGAAAGGCCCGCGCGGCGGGTCGTGATTGTCAAACTGCGCCAGCTGCCGCGACTCCCCGGTCTGATCGTCATAGATCATCAGATCCACCTGGGGCCGATAAGGGATGTCGAACACGAAGCGGTGGGGCGCCGCGGGCAGATGCCGGATATGGGCATTGTCGCAGATCAGCCCGGGCGCGAGAGCGCGCTGACGCCGTCCGACCGGCCGGGCATCTTCGTAGACATACGCGCCGTCCCGCTGCCAAAGATACAGATGCTTTTGATCCAGCCAGATTACGTGGGAGGTGCCGTGCGCCAGGAGCCGCAGATCGCCCCCAGTCACATCTGCGGTGAGGGAATAGCCCATCTGGTCGTTCCAGCCCTTGGACCGGTCGCGGCTGCGAAACCGCAGCTTCACGGTAAAGCGCTGGCCATCCGGCGACAGTTTCACATGGTTGAACCAGTACAGATAGGCTTGGCGCCAATGGTGCAGCTTCTGTCGCAGGCTCAGCTTCGACAGAAGAAAGTCGACGGCCTCGGCAAGACTGAGGATCAGGCGGGATGCGCCGCCGTTGAGCGGCATCCGCCAGATGCCGTTATCCTTGGGGCGCGCGGCCAGGCCTTGCATCGGGTGGCTTGCCGGATAGCCATAGCCCGGCCGCACCTCATTGAGCCGCAACATGTCGACCGACAGGGCAAATTCGCCGGCCGGGTCAAGCGCGTAGACGGGTCGCTCCAAGGTCAGCAGGCGCCCTGAGTCAAGATCCATCAGCCGAGCGACGATCGCGCCGGCCTCGCGATCATTCCAGACCAGCCGCGGCCCGTGCGGCAGCCACTGGGTAAGCGGCCCCTGTTGCCAGCTCCATGCATGGCTCTCGCCGACACGCTGCCATTGCCGATCGGTCAGATCGATCACGCCGATCTCGACACCGTCCTGCGGACCGGGATGGTGGCCGGTCATGCGCAGGCGATGGGCGCATAACAGCCGGCTGCTCTCGTCGAACACCGGCACGTCATAATAGCTGTGGCTGTGAAACACGCCGTCAGCACTGCCGTGGGTCAGTTGATCAGCGCCTGTCTGCGTCATCGTTGCCCCACCGCCAGTCGCGCCCGCACGCGGCGACCGGCTCTCAGCGTCGGCGCCAGGCGACGGATCAGGTGGACGCGCAGCCGCCAAGGCAGCCGATCGAACGGGGTCGGCCGCCGGCGCGGGAAGCAGTGCAGATCGAACGCGTGCGTCTGCTCCAGATGCGCCAGGATCTTGGCGCCATATTCTGCGCCGGCGCGGCTCACCCCGGGGGTCGCCAATCGCGTCTGCAAGCTGGGGATCAGCGTGTCGGTCCACTTAAAGTGATGCACCCGACATGGGATGGAAAAGCGCAGCCACGGCCGGTCGATCAGGGGAAAGCTTCCAAGCGGCCGGCCGAACAGATAAGCCGGCGCACGAGACTGCCCCCCGAGCGGATGATGGCCGCCTCGACTGGGCAACAGATCGCCTTTGATCGCCATCACCTTGACCGTGCCGTACCAGTCATGATGCGCCCCGGTTCGGGCAAGCGCGCACATGATCTCCGCCTGGACCGGATAGGTCTGCCACGGTGAGTCGCCGTGAGACAGGGAGATCAAGCGGCCATCTGCGGCGACACGATCGATGAAGACGCCTTGCACGCAATTGACGCCTTGACGGTCGCAGTGCCGAAGTAGGTCGGCCAGATCCGCTGGATATTCGTGGAATTCGTCGACATCGGCGCTGATCACCCAATCCTGTGCGCCGGCGACCCGGCTTTGTAATGCCCGCCGCTGGGCCCACATGCGGTCGCTGGTATAGGCTTCGGTCCAGACGACCGGCTCGGCAACACCTTCTTCGCGCAAGATGGCCTGCGCCGCGCCGATCGCCGCGTCCTCAGAGCCGCCGCCGTTGAGCAGAAAATGCATGGCCGCGGGCGCCACGCCGAGGTCTCGATAGTGATGGATAAACGGCCGCAGCAGGGGCAGGTCGTATCGGACGCCGACACAGGAGATCAGTTTAAGCTGTAATCGGCTCATGCTGCTCGACCCCTTAAGGGTTCAAAAAGTCAAATGTCTCGATGAGTTCGGCGACGGCGGCGCGCTGCTCATCGCGCCAGGCGATCTTCTCTCGGCTGGGCGTCTTGCCGTCCCGGACGATAGACGCGGCCCGGCGCACAAAGTCGGCCTCCTCGGCAAGCCCCACGAAGCGTAGCAGGGCGGCGATCTGCTGGGCAGGCTCGGCGACGACCTGTTCATATTGCACCTCGTGCCAGTCGCTCGGATCGATCTGCCGCTTCAACACCGCCACGCCGTCACAAAGGCTGCGATAATCCGCGATCATGTCGTCGCGGACGGTCTGGGCAATGCGCCCGTCAAACTGGGCGGCGCGCAGCGCCGGCGCAAATGCCGCGCCGGGGCATTCGATGCGCAGCCGATCATAGTGGCCGCCCTTGCGCAGCGACATGGTGGCGATATTGTCCAATGGGTGCCGCGTCACCAGGATCCATTTGGCGCGATCGCGCACCCGGGCCTGCAGCGTCTCGACCAGCTCGGGCTTGGCGAGCAGGCGGCGGGCCACCCAATCCCCTTTCTTGTCGCCAATGATCCGCGGCGGCAGGTCGGTTGTGTCCGCCTGACCGGGCACAGCGTAACAAAAGCCGTTCCAGTGTCGGCCGGCCGCGGCGAAGCGGTCGGCATTGGCCAGGATCAGTCTATAGAGCCAGTGCCGGCTCACACCCGCATCGATCAGGCCCATAACATCCAATTCATGGGCGATGACCGCTTCGCGATGGGCGTCCAGGATGGCGCCGATCAGCGTGTGGCCCGATCGCGGAAAGCCCACGAACTGCACCAATGCCGCAACCCTGGAAAGATCCGTTGGCGGTCGCCGACGATGCCGCAGGGCCTGGAGCATCAAGCGGTAGATCGGTACGGAGCGGTGGCGGCGCGACGCAGCACCGTCGAACACCGGAACGCTATGCGGTCTGGCTAGTGCGGGCATGACGGCCATCAGCTACCAACGCCCCGCATCGATCTTCTGGACCTGCCGCCGCCGGCTGCGGTCGGCGAAATAGCCGCCCAGCTCGGCCAGCGCGACATCGTGGCGCCAGCGTGCCGCCTCCATGTAAAGGCCGGCGGCCGCGCGCCGCTCCCGGTGGCGCGCCTGACGCACCAGGGACCGCGCCACCTTGTGGCGGAAGAATCGCCGCACCGGCGCTGGCTCAACGCGTTCGGCCTGCGCGACGACTTCGCGGAAGACCGCAAGGCCGGTGCGGATGATCGCCCAGCCGATGGGTCTGGAGCTTCGAAACAATTCAGATGCGGCTTCGACGTCGCTGATCGGCACGGTCCGGCCAAGATAGGCAGACAGGAGACGCTGCGGCACCGACAGGCTGAGGCGTTTTCCCGCTTCCCCCCGGGTTTTCATGCGCGAGGCGGGATGGACCCGATACCGCACCAGAGTGTCCGGCAGATTGTCGAACTGCGTAACCGGTAACAGGCGGGCCCACAGATCGCTGTCCTGAGCGGTCCAATAGCGCTCGTCATAGCCGCCGACGCGGCGGACAGGCGCGGTCCGGAACACGACGCCGGGGTGGAGCAGGCAGTTCATGAAGTTCATGCAAAACCGAATCACGCTTGGACCGGTGATCGGACGGTCAATGTCCATCAGCGTGCCGGTGGGATCCATGCGCTGAAAGCCGCAGGACAGCACGCCGATGTTCGGATGCCGGTCCAGAAACGCGATCTGGTGGGCGAAGCGGTCGCGGGCATAGACATCGTCGGCATCGGCGCGGGCCACCAGCTCACCGCGGCAGGCGTGCAGGCCGGCATTCAAGGCCGCCGGTACGCCGCCATTGACCGCTTGGCGGATGACCCGCAGGCGCGGATCACGCCCGGCATAGGCGTGGAGGATCTGCGATGACGCATCGCTGCTGGCATCGTCCACGGCGATCAGTTCGAACGCGCTCCAGCTTTGCGCCAGGAGACTGTCCAGCGCCTCGACCAGAAACCGCTCCGCATTATAAACCGGCATGAGGACGCTGAGGCGCGGCCCCGACGCATGGTCGCGGCCGCCGGTCGCCGGTGCGGTCGGGCGCAGGCCGACGCCCTTGCGGCGTTGATGGCGTCGTTCGGTTGCCCGACCGGTCACGACCAGCGGTCTCCTTTCCCCCGCATGAGCGGTCGAGACCCAGGCCATGCCCCCGCCCCCGCCATGATGCGCTCATCCAACGCGCCAGGTGCAGCGGCGTTCCGATTTCGCAGTGCCATGCCCGCCGCGGGTGACCACCCGGTGGCGGCCACGCACGTTCACGGCTGCGCGTCGGCCGGTTCCACCGTCAACGTGCCGCCGTCGTGGCCGGTTATGCGGGCAACGGCGCCTTGGGGCAAGTCCGGACCGCGGGCCAGCCAGCTGGTGTCGCCGACTTTGACCCGGCCGCGGCCGTTTTCAATCGCCTTGGCAACGGTCACCAACTCACCGACCAGCGCATCCGGACCCCGGTTCAGAACCGAAGGCACCTTCGGCGCGCGGCCATATTGCAGCCGCCGGCCCAGAAAGATCGCCACGAGAGAATAGAGCGCAAACAAACCCAGCTGCGCAGACACCGGCAGAAACATCGCCCAGACCGACAGCGCGACCATGCCCGCGGCCAGGCCCAACCACACAAAGAAGGTGCCCGGCAGGATCAACTCGAAAATCAGCAATACCAGCGCTGCCACCAGCCACATCCACTGGGTGAAGAAAAAGCCTTGCACGGCTTTGCCTCCTATTCCGCGGCGGTGGCCGGCACACTGGCCGACGGCCGAGACGCCCCGGCCTTGCCGTTGCCCTCGCTGAACAATTCGGCAATGCCCGCCAGGCTGCCGATCACGCCGCTGGTCTCCATTGGCATGAAAATCGTCTTGGCCTGCGGTGCCCGGGCGAATTCGCCCAATGCCTCGACATATTTTTGGGCGACGAAATAGTTGATCGCCTGATGGTCGCCCTTGGCGATCGCCTCAGAGACCATCTGGGTTGCCTTGGCCTCGGCTTCGGCGGCGCGCTCTCTCGCCTCGGCGTCGCGATACGCCGCCTCGCGCCGCCCCTCGGCCTGTAACACAGCGGCCTGCTTGGCCCCTTCCGCCCGCAGAATCTCCGACTGGCGCTCCCCCTCAGCTTCCAGGATCGCCGCGCGCTTCTCGCGCTCTGCCTTCATCTGCCGGCCCATGGCATCGACGATGTCGCGCGGGGGATTGATATCCTTGATCTCAATGCGGGTGATCTTGATGCCCCAATTGTTGGTCGCCTCGTCAACCACGCCCAACAGCCGGCCGTTGATCTCGTCGCGCTGGGACAGCAGATGGTCCAAATCCATCGATCCCATGACCGTGCGAAGATTGGTCATGGTCAGGTTGAGGATCGCCAGCTCCAGATTCTGCACCTCGTAGGACGCGCGCGCGGCGTCCAGAATCTGGTAGAAGACCACGCCGTCAACCCCGACCATGGCATTATCCGCCGTGATCACCTCTTGGGTCGGGATATCCAGCACGGTTTCCATCCGGCTCATCTTGCGGCCGACCCGCTCGATGAACGGAACCAAGATATGCAGCCCCGGCGTCAGGGTGCGGGTAAAGCGCCCCAAGCGCTCCACAGTATATTCCATGCCCTGCGGCACCAGCTTGACGGTGGACGTCAGGATCAGCAGGACCAACACGACGATGATGGCGGCCAGAACCAGACCGAAGGGCACCTGTTCCATCTTGCTCCTCACTAAGTTGTGATCATGAGCCTAAGATGGGTGCTGGCCGCACGAAAGGCAAGATTGAGCGGTTGAGCGGTTGAGCGGACCGCCGGGCAAGCGGCGGTCCTTTGTCGGCGGTCACCGCCTTAGCTTAGCCTTGGAACAAGGCCAGCAGGCTGCGCGGCGATGCATTGGCGATATTCTGCGCTGCGATGCCGAGTTCCACGCGCACCTGGTCAGCGGCCAAATTCGCCGCTTCCTCGCCCAGATCAGCATCAACCAGATTGCCGACGCCGACCGTCAAGGTGTCCTGCAAGTCGCTCAAGAAGCTGCCCTGCAGGTCCAATTCGGTGGTGGCCGCGCCGAAGCCGGCCAAGGTGGCGTTGACGCTGGTCAAACCGGCGTCGATTTCACCCAGCGCCGCTTGCGCGTCGGCGGCGGATCCAAAGCTGGTCACCGTCAGACCCAAGCCGCCGGCGGAGAGATCGGCTCCGGCCACAGATGTGCCGGTCGTGCTGCCGTCCGGGGCGGCGGGCACGGCTACGGACCCGCTGCCATCGACCAGATTGGTCCCGTTGAAATCCGCCGTCCCGGCAATGCTGTCAATCTGTGAGACGATGGCGTTGAATTCACCGCTCAGGGCATCAAGGCTGGCCTGGTCCAAGCTGGCGTCGCTTGCTTGCACGGCGATACCGCGCGCTTGTACCAACAGGTCGGAAATATTGCTTCCGGCCGTTGTCGCCACATCCAGGGTGCCGGTGGCGCGGCTGATACTGCCTTGGATCGCGTTCAGTCCGCCGATATCCGCGCGGATGCCCTGGGCGATGGTAAAGGCGGAGCTATCATCTTCGACCCCGCCAACGCGGAGCCCGGAGGAGACGCGGTCCTGGCTTTCAGCCAGGGCCTGGGTGCTGCCCGTCAAAGCGCCTAATGCGATGAGGGCGGAGGGATTGGTATTGATCGATAGTGCCATATCCTGATCCTCGTCTGCGGCCTGGCCGGGGCGGCAGTTCTGCGGCCCCCGTGTTGCCAACACGCCTGCTACATCCTCACCCTAATCCGTATCGCTTGGAGAATCCTGATCGAACCCGCTCAATTTAACACAAACGCTGCGCGGAGACACGCCGCCCTGCGCTTCCTAAGTCAAGGAGCCTTGACAGAAAGCTCTGCACGACATTATGTAAAGCGAGTAAGACACTTTGTCAGGGGATCTTTGCTATGCGAGACAGAGTTTGCCGCCTTCTGGGCGGGCTTTTGGCCATTACCATCAGCTTGACGGCGCCGGCAGCGGCGCTCACCGACGCGCCGCTCCATGTCGAGCGGGCGGGCGAGTCAAGCCACCTGGTCGTGTTCCTTCCGGGCTTGAACAGTGCAGGCTCGCTTTGGCAGCCTTGGGCCACGGGCCTTGCTGATAGCCATCGTGTGCTCACCGTCACCATGGCCGGCTTCGCGGGCACGAACCCTGCCGGCCTCTCCGAGCAGTTCTATGACCGGCTAATCCCCGCTTTGCAGGATCTGCTGGCCGAGGAGGGGGCGCAGGACGCCACGCTGGTCGGCCATTCCTTGGGCGGCCTGGCGGCTTTGATGCTGGCCCGCGCCGAGCCCGACCGGGTTGGCAGCGTGCTGGTGGTGGACAGCTTGCCCTACCTGGCCGCGATCATGCTGCCGGGGCTGCCGCCGGACCAGGCCGCCGGACAGGCCAAGGCGCTGGGCGAACGCATGAAGGCGCAGCGCCGGGAGGATTGGATCGCCCAGACCAAGGCCGGCTTGGGGCGTCAGAGCAAGACTGCGGCCTTCAAGGACACCCTGGCAGCCTGGACCGAGGCGGCTGACCAGGCGACTGTGGCGCAGGCGTTGCAGGAGACGCTGGCGATGGATTACCGGCCGCAACTGGCGGATATCGCCCAGCCGGTCACCATTCTGGTGCCGTGGGATCCGGCCATGGGCGCGCCCCGGTCACTGATCGAGGCGCTGTACCGGTCGCAATATGCCAGCCTGCCCAGGGGCGAAATCCGGATGATCGACAACAGCTTCCACTTCATCATGATCGACCGGCCCGACGCGTTTTCCGCCGCCTTGACCGAGGTGCTGCAATGACTGCCGCAGCCCGCGCGTATCGGCGCAATCTGAGCTTGGCGATCCTGGTTTACGGGGTGGTTCTGGTGGCCTCGCGCGTGCTCCTGCGGTCGGCGGAGTTGGCCACCCCAGTGCAGATCTTGGTGTCCCTGTCGCCGATGATCGGCGTTGTCCTGTTCGTCCGCGCGATCCTGATTTTTTCCCGCTCTTGGGATGAGATGCAGACGCGCATCACCATGGAGGCGGTAATCATGGCCGCCTCGGTCGTGGCGTTCGGCAGCTTCGCCTGGGGCTTTCTGGAGGGCGATGTCGGTGCGCCGCGGCTGCCGACCATCTGGATCATGCCGATCATGTTCGCCGCCCTGATCCCCGCGCGCATCATCGCCACGCGGCGCTACAAATGAAGAACCGGCTGAAGGTGCTGCGCGCGGAGCGGGACTGGAGCCAAGCCCATCTGGCCGACCAGCTTGGCGTGTCGCGCCAAACCATCAATGCCATCGAACGCGGCAAATATCACCCGTCCCTGCCGCTGGCGTTCAAACTGGCGCAGCTGTTCGATGAGCCGATCGAGGCGATTTTTCAGCCGGATTGACCGACGCTTCGGCGCATCTCAAGCCTTATCTGGTCGATCGCGCTTGATCGGATAAAGTTGCTCTCACGCCGCATCCGGGCCTGCGCGCTCGGCTCCTTTGGCACACCGGGTCGACTGCTCGTGTCGCGTCGCTCAACGCTTCACTGGCTCACCGACATCGGCGCCGTGCGCATCAGGGCCCTGGACATGATGGTCGCCGGTTTCGCTGTGCCGACTGGTCGGGGTCGGCGTCGGCGCGTCCAGATGATCCTCGCGCGGCTTGGTGGTCGTTCCGGGGCTTTCGGCGGTGGGTTTGCTGCGGAACCGACTACTCAGCCGGTTTGCGCCGCGCTTGACGGCATCAACAATGGGCAGGGACATGGGGAGTTCTCCTGTCAAATGGGGAAGCGACAAATGGGGACGCGACCGGCGGTCAGGCGCGGTCGCGCAGGCCTTCGACGCCCTGCCGCTCGGCGCAGTGAGCGCAACAGAAATATCCGCCACGACTTTCCAAGCCGTGGCCCAGAATGCGCACGCCGCAAGCGGTACAGGTCGGCGCCAGGGCCTGGATGGCACATTCGAAGCTGTCAAAGGTGTAGTTGCGGCCGTTCAGGCGGACCTCAAAGGCCTTGTCATAATCGTTGCCGCACGTATGGCAGGCGGTCATGGCCGTTCCTTCCGGGCTGAAAGGGGGATCTCTCAGACCGACTCAACGAGACCATGGCGCCGCCGTTCCGCCTTATTCCGCCGCTGCAAGAACCGGCCGGCGCTCATTGATCAGGCGCTGATAATGGTTGAACAGCGCGTTGAAATGCTCTTCGGGCCGTTTCACGCGGGTTTGCGCCGCCTGCAGCGCCGCTTGCGACGCCGTGGTTCGATCCCGCCCCAGCATGCGATGAATCGCGGCCGCGCAGCCGTCGAGATCGCCAGCGGCATAGAGTTCGGCATAGGCGGGATGGGCAAGATCCCTGGCGCCGCCGGCGTCGGGCACGATCAGCGGCAAGCCGGCACACAAGGCCTCAGCCAGCACCAGCCCATAGGTCTCCGCTGCGCTGCCATGCAGCATGGCATCGGCACTGGCCAAATAGCGCGCCAGCTTGTCCCGGTCGTTCAAGAAGCCGGCGACATGCACACCGGGCACCTTTGCGGCGCGCCGTTCAATCATTCTGCGGATCGGGCCGTCGCCGATCAGATAAAGCCCGATCGAGCGATCGCGGCTGACCTGGCCGACCGCATCGATCAGGGTGCCCAACCGCTTTTCCGGATGATGGCGGCTAACCGTGACCAACAGGGCTGCGCCGGGGTCATCGATGCCGCACGCCCTGAGCATTTCCGCCCGCGTCGCGTCAGAGCGAAAGGCCGGAGAGAAGGCCTGCTTGTTGATGCCCAGAGGCACCGAGCGCAGGCCGTGCATGCCGAAGCCGGACAGACGGTCGGCCAGCCACTGGCCGCTGACGATGGAGGTGTCGAAATGCGCGCTGAGCCGGCGCAGATAGGCCCAGAACCAGCCGACCATGCGATCCAGCCGCTCCGCCCCAACGCTGCGGCCCAGAAAGGTGTGCAGATAGACCGCCACCGGATCCTGATGGATAAAGAAGGATTTCACCGCCGGACCTTGCCACTTCGCGGCGATCCAACCGCCCTGCCACGTGCTTGATCCTTCCACCACACACGGCTGTTCGCGGTCTAAGATGGCGTGGACGCGCTGGGATCCGCTGAACAGGTGATAGCGCTTGTCGCCGGGCTGCTGGGGGGATTTCACCCAGATAATTCGGCCGCCGCGGCGCCGTTCTTCCCGGTCTTCCGCGCCCGGAGCGATGATCAGGGTCTCCACGCCATGGGCGTGGCTGGCCTCCAATTTCTGATGGCAATACGTGCGGACCCCGCCGCCTTGTTCGCTATAGAATTCGGAAATATCGGCGATCTTCATGGGTCGATGCTCAGCCTTCCGCTTAAGCCCCCTCTGGCATAAAAAGGCCGCTGCGGACCGGATATGACCAGCAGCGACGCTATTGCTTCCTAGCATTGGGGCGGGGCCAGCGCAAATCTTCAAGCGCTCTGCGTGCGAATTCAGAGCCAGCCCATGTGCCTGAAATTTGTTACGTTCATATCCCGCTGACTTTATTGTTATGTTGCCACATGGCCGCAGATTGGATGGCGTCACGGTAATGCTGGACCAGCGAATACATGATGATGTCCCAGTCAAATCCCTGTGCCCGCGCGATACTTTTGATGCTCATCTCTCGCCGCAGATGGTCATTGCCGAACAGCTGCTCCAGCCGCTCCGCATAAGCCTGCGGAGACTTCGGTTCAACGAGATACCCGGTTTGTCCCGGCACCACCAGGCTATGTGCTCCGGTCGCATCGGCGCACACCGCCGGCAGCCCGCTGGCCATGGCCTCCAGCGTCACATTACCAAAGGTTTCGGTGACGCTGGGATTAACGAAGATGTCCGCCGACGCATAGGCCCGGGCCAAATCGTCACCATGCAGGAAACCGGCGAACACCGCGTCGGGCAAGCGCGCTTGCATGCGCTCCCGCTCCGGTCCGTCGCCGATCACCAGCGCCTTGAAGCGCTGGCCACGCGCCTGCAGCAGCTCCACCACTTCGGCAAACACCTCCAGCCCTTTTTCCAGCACCAATCGACCGCAAAACGTGATCACCAGCTCATCATCGGCGATCGACCGGGCCCGGCGCCACGCCAGATCACGCTTGGCGGCATTGAATCGGCTGCAGTCCACGCCCCGGCTCCACAGCCGGATCTCATTGCGAATACCCTGCGTGCGCAGCACATCGATCAGTTGCGGCGTGGGAACATAGATATGCTGACAGCGGCGGTAGAACCGGCGCAAATACAATTTGCCCAGCTCCGCCAGCCCGCCGATGCCATAATATTCCAGATAGGTGTCGTAGCGCGTATGGTAGGACGCGACCGAGGGAATGCCCCAGCGCTCGGCGAGCCGAAGCGCCGAATAGTTCAGATAGTCCGGCGCCGAGACGTGAAACAAGTGCGGCTGGAAGGCTGCCAGCCGCTCCCGCGCGGATCGAGGCAAGCCCAGGGAAATCCGGTATTCGCTGCGCCGAGGCACGGGGACCGACGGCACGGACACCAGCGTGCCCGCCGGTTCGAACGCCGGTGTGGTGGTGGTCGGCGAGAAGACCAAGACCTCAGCGCCATGGGCCTCCAAAAACGCCACCAGGCGGTTCAGAGTAATCGCCGCGCCGTCCTTGATATAATTATAGTTCCCGGAGAATAGCGCCACCCGCAGGCCTTCGGCACAGCCATCCATTCTGGCCGCTTGAGAAACGGGTTCGGCGTCCTGATAGCTCATCTTTTGCAATCCGGCATGAGGCTGTTATAGCAGCGAGGGACCCGGTTTTCAGGCGGCGTCATGCCAGAATCCCGAACGGGGATCCATACACATAACAGCTGTGTCGGTCCCCGGCGCCACAAAAGCCTGTGTGCGTTGGGTGAACGCCCCGGCCATCAGGAGGTTCGACAGCCCGGTGTATGATAGGAGTAAGCGACGCGTAGGGACGGGCTCTGTCATTTTTGCGTGTTTGCTGCTGGGATCGGTTGCTTTCGCCGCGGAGGCGTCGATCGAGGAAATGGTCATCTCCGGCGTGATGATCAATCCCCGGCCGGTTCAAGCCACGCAATACCGCTTGGAGGATCTGGAGCAGGTCCGGCCCCTGGCACTGCCCGATATTCTGCTGCAGGCCCCCGGCGCCGTGGTCGGCACGAACTCCCGTGGCGAAACCCTGGTGCAGTTCCGCAATGGCAGCGAACGCCAAACCCAGCTGTTTTTCGACGGCGCGCCATTGACCGTGCCGTGGGACCAGCGGCTCGACCTCAGCCTGGTGCCGACCACGGCATTGGGCCGGGTGGTCGTCACCACCGGGCCCAGTTCGGTCTGCTTCGGGCCCAACAGCGCCGGCGGCGTGATCGAGCTGGTGCCGGCCGCCCCGTTGGACCAGCCGATCGCAGAAGGCCGGCTGGAGGGCGGGCAGGGCGGCCTGGTGGTGGCGGACGGGTTCGGTGCGGTGCGCACCGGCGATCTGCTGGTTAGCCTGGGCGCCGGCCATCGCCGCCAGAATGGTGCGCCCCTGGCGCGCGATCTGCCGTTCAGCCAACCCGAGGACGATCTGCGACTGAATACGGATTTGCGCCGGACCAATGCGCTGGCGCGGCTGGCCTATGACGGCGGCCAGGCCGGCAGCGTCGCGGCCAGCCTGCTGTATGTGCGCGGCGGCTTCGGCATTGCGCCGGAAAGCGCCTTCAGCCCAGAGGCGGTGGCGGTGCGCTTCTGGCGCTATCCCGATGTCGAGCATTGGGCGGCGGTGCTGCATGGCGAGCGGCCGATCGGGCAGACGATCTATCTGACCACCACTGCCTGGGCGCAAAATTTCGACCAGCGCATCGACAGCTTTGCCGACGCCGACTATGCGCTGCTGGAAGACCGCCAGGACGATGACAATTTCACCTGGGGCGGGCGCGCCACCCTTCGCTACGAGTCCGACGCCACCACCGTGCGCCTGCATGCACAAGGCCTGACCAGCGAGCATGTCCAGACCGACACAGCCTTCACCGCCGCGGTGCCGCTGGAGCAAACGGATCGCTTCGCCCAGCGGCTGTTCACCTTCGGGGCAGAGGCGGAGCAGCGGTTCGGCGACACCGTCGTCCTGGCGGGTCTGAGCGGCAATCGCTTCATCCCCACGGCCACGGGCGGCCGGCCGGACAGCGGCACCTTCGCCGGCATCGAAGCGGTTGCCGGGGTGCGGGGGCATTGGGGCGCGGCCGGGCTGTGGCGGGTCTCGGCCGGGCGCAAGGTGCGGTTTCCGACATTACGGGAATTGTTCGACACCGCGATCGACCGTTTCCTGATCAATCCGGACCTGAAGCCGGAGCGCGCCTATCTGGCCGAGGCGGAACTGGGCTGGCAAACCGCCAGCGCCGATCTGGCGGTGATCGGCTTCTTCAGCCATACCGAAGGTCTGATTGATCAGCAGACCGTGCTGGTCGACGGCCAGCCGTTGCGCCAGCGCATCAATTTGGACGCGGTGCGTGCCGCCGGCGTGGAGGCCTCGCTCAGGGCCAGCCTGGCGACGGATCTGTCGCTGGGCGGGCATGTCACCTGGGCCCGCGTGCGCCGCCGCGGCGATGACGGGTTTGACCGCATCGCCGAGCGGCCGTCGGTGACGGCGCGTCTGGACTTGGTGTTTCGGCCACAGCGCGGCCTGGGCGGCACGCTGGAATTGACTTGGCGGGGCCAGGCTTTCTCTTTCACCGATTTCGGCACCTTCGTGGCGCTGAACCGGTCCGCCCAGCTCAATCTGGAGGTCAATTATGCCCGCGGCCCGGCGCTGTTTTATGTCCGGCTGGACAATGTCTCCAATGCCTTTGTGGAACCGCAACTGGGTTTGCCGGCGCCCGGGCGCTGGCTGCGCGGGGGGATCCGCATCGCCTACTGACGGCTCTTGATCCGTCAGCGCGTGTCGCCCATGCTGGCGAAGCCGATCGGAGCTGCGGCCGCGCGGGTGAGGCTGGATCCGGTCCCGGCCGCGCGTGCTGAGCGGCCACGGCTTTCCCACCGGTTCAGGCGGCGTCGGCTTGTTCTTGAACGAGCAGAGCGAACAGCGCATCGGCGGACTGCGAGCCGCGCAGGCGCTGGCGCATGGTTTCGTCCCGCAGCAGTCGTGACACGCGGGCCAAGCTCTTGAGGTGGTCAGCCCCGGACTGTGCCGGCGCCAGCAACATGAACATCAAATCGACGGGTCGATCATCCACCGCCTCAAACGGAACCGGCTCGGCCAACTGATAAAACAGGCCGAAAATATGGTCGACGCCGTCCAGCTTGGCGTGCGGGATCGCCACGCCGGCGCCGACCCCGGTGGAGCCCAGCCGCTCGCGCTCCATCAGCACGGCGAACAGATCCTCTGCTGACACTCCGGACAGGTCCGCGGCATGACGCGCCGCGATCTGCAACAGCTGTTTCTTGCTGCCGGCCTTCACACCGGTGCGCACTGCCTCCGGATTGAGCAGATCCCGCATGGCCATGACTGTCCCTCCTTGACGGGCGGAATGAAAAAACGGCCAGGCGGGGCGGGCAGATCCCGCGGCTATTTGCGCTGCGCAGGGTCGACCCAGCCGATATTGCCGTCTGGCCGGCGATACACCATGTTCAGTTCATCGTTGCGAACGTTGCGAAACATCAACGCGGTGACCTCCCCAAGGTCCATCAACATGACCGCATCGCCCACGCTGACCCGCGGGATTTCGGTCTGTGTTTCCGCGATAATGATCGGCTCATCCGCCGACGCCGCCCCGTCCTCGTCAACGGCGTCTTCTTGCTCCTCGTTACTGGGCGCGATCACATACGCCTGTGCCAACAAAGTTTCAACCCCTTCGCGCCGGCTCAAGGCATGGTGACTTTTAAGTCTCCGTTTGTATCTGCGCAGCTGTTTCTCAATCTTGTCAGCGACGCCATCGAAGGTACCGTAAATCTCCGTCCCGTCCGCCCGTGCCTTCAAGATCGTTCCCTGGTTGGCGTGCAGGGTACAGTCAATCCGGTAAAGATGGGCTTCCTTCGTCACGGTCACCGCCGCGTCCAAGGCGCGGTCGAAATATTTTTCCGTGATGGCGTGCAAGCGGTCTTCCACATGGGTCTTGAACGCCGAGCCGATGTCCAGGTGCCGTCCTGTGACGCTGATTTGCATGGCTCTTCTCGCTTTTCTTCCTGGTGGACGGGAAACTTCCGCGTGCCGCAAGCCGCTGCCGACGGCAGGGAAAGGTCATAGGAGAGCCTGAAGCGGCGGGCGAACGCAAGACTTTCGCGTCAGCGCCCCCAGGCCGCGGCGCGATGGTCCGTGCGCCGGCTAGGGTCGGGCCGACGCTGCCCCACGAACAGACTGATCCCGGGCAAGGCCCGGGATCAGCAGACGTTTCAGCAAGCGCCTTGGGACGTTGCTCTAGAAGCCGAAGCGCACCGAGAGGCGAATGTCGCGGCCGGGCAGCGGTGTGGTGTCCTTCAGGAAGGAGGCATGCACGCGGCCCTCGTCATCATTGAGGTTGCGCGCGCGCAAATCCAGGGCCAGGTCCAGATCATCGCCGAACGGCCGCACCGTCAGAAACAGATTGAGGAACACGAAGCTGTCGGTCGGCAGTTCGAACGGGGCGGTATTGAACTGGCTGGTGGTGAATTCCACCTCCCCGCGCAGGCTGACATATTCGTTGGTGCCGGACAGGCCCAAAAGGGTCGAGATCGGCGGGATGCGCGGCTGATCCGGGTCGTCCAGCCCGGACGAGGTGGCGCGAACATGATCGGCCTGGCCATGGGCGGCGAATTTCATCGGTCCGATCCTCGGCGCCTCCCACACGCCCAGATCGACATCGACCTCCGCTTCAAAGCCGCGGAATTCGGTGTCGGCGGCGGTGAATTGGAACACCGGCAGACCGTCGAGGATTGCGCCGGTCTCAGATTCGAAGATGAAGCCGTCATAATTGGTGTAAAAGCCGTTCAACAACGCCGTGACCGGGCCGAATTCGCCACGCACCGTCACCTCCACGCCGCGCGCGACCTCTTCGGCCAGATCCGGATCGCCGATCTCGAAGCTCTGCGTTGCCAGGTGCGGCCCGAACGAGAATTGTTCCTCCAGCGAGGGCGCGCGTTCGGTGCGGAAGCCGTTGGCACCGATGAAGATCTTGTCGGTGAGCAGATAGCCCAGCCCGCCGGAGATGGAGAAGACGTCGAAATCATTGTCCACCGCGATGGGCGTGCCGTCTTCTTCCTCGATGAAGGTGTCGGTACTGTTGTCGACAAACTCGTACCGGGCACCCAGGTCGAACAGCCAGCGGCCCAGCGTCAGTTCCTGGATCACGAAGGCGCCGACTTGGATTTGCTCGGACGGTGGCACGAAGGCCTCCGCGCCGACGGCGGCAAAGTCGCGGAACCGGCCCTGGCCGCCGAACGCGGTGCGCAAGGTGCCGCCAAACAAGGCGGTTTCCTGGGCGACGAATTCCAGCCGTCCTTCGACCTCATCATTCTCAAACAAGGTGCCGACCTCAGCGCCTTCCAGTTCGACGTGGCGATAGTCACCATAGCCGACACGCAGCTTGACGGCCTGAAGAAAGCCCAGATCGCCCCGGATTTCCCCTTCCAAGTCGTAACGCACCTGCTCCAGGTCGATGCGGATGCCTTCTTCGCCTTCCTCTTCCTCCTCTTCGCCTTCGCCTTCTTCCTCTTCTTCCTCCAGATCCTCTTCGGTGAGAATGCCTTCAGGCACGCCATAATTTGTGTTCAGCACGGACACGGAGAAGCCCAGAAAGCCTTCCACATCGCCGCCGTCGAACACCCAAGACAGGCCACCGGAACCGCCATTGGTGCGCACATCGCTGTTGGGCACGAAGCCACTTTCGAACTCCTCGTCCGCATCGAAGCTCTCACCATTGGCGGCGGCTTCGGCGGCCAGGGCGTCGACCAGGAAGTCCGAGGCGGTCAGGCCGGGGATCTCATAGTCGTCGGCATTGCGCCAGAACGCCTCACCATGCAGCACCAGATTGCCGATGGCGACATTGGCGCCGCCGGCCAGTTCATCGCCATTGTCCACCGTTGAGTGGCTGTAGCGCAGGGCCAGGTCGACACCGTCCTCCGGGATCGCCTGGGGGATCCGGCCGGTGATGACATTGACCACGCCGCCGGCTGCGGACGAGCCGTAGAGCAGCGAGGCCGGCCCGCGGAACACTTCGATGCGCTGGGCCAGCGCCGGTTCAATCGGAACGGCGTGGTCCGGGCTGGTTTGAGCCGCGTCGAAGCTGCCGACACCGTCTTGCAGCACCCGGATGCGGTCGCCGCCGACGCCGCGAATGATCGGCCGCGAGGCGCCGGCACCGAAGGCGGTCGCGGAAATGCCCGGCTGGAGCCGCAGCGTCTCACCGATGGAATTGGCCACCCGTTCGGACAGCTCTTCCTTGTCCAGAACGGTGGTCGCGGTGATCGATTGGCCGACGCTGCGGGCGATCGGCGAGGCGGTGACGACAATCTCTTCCAGGGCGATATGCTCTGCTTCCAGCTCGGACAGGCGGTCACGGTCGGATCGATCCTGTGCGGTCGCCGCACCGCACAGCGCGCACGCCGTGGCGCTGAGGAACAAGCGGCGGCGCAAGGGGAAGGTCGATTTGGTCATGAGGATAGTGCCTTAGATTGGATGGCGCGCTGCCGGCCGCATGAGGGATCCAGCGGCGCGGACAACGGGCAGGAAAAGTCGAGTGTGCAAGCAGCGAAGGTCAGGCCGGATCCGGTGGCCCGCGCGACCAGGCCGGAGGGCAGGGACAGGTGACCCGGCGCGCCACGGGCAGAGGGCGCAGCCGGGACAGCACCGGTAAAGCGACGCCCATGAGGGCAGACACGGCGAGGGGCAGGAGGCCGTGGTTGCGATCGGTGGCGAGGCAGACCTCACAAACCGCCGCGTCATGGCCGCTTTCAACGGCCGTGTGCAGGGCTGCGGCCGCCAGGGCGATCATCAGGGCCAGGATCGTCAGGCCCAATACCAGAGGCGCGCGAAAGCCGCGAAGGCCACTCGCACTGTCGCAGGTGAAACGGCTAGATCGAACCCGGCTCATAAGGATCGCGCCGATACCGTGCCGTCGCTTCAACGGCAAGGAAGGATCGTTACATTATTGCATTTTTTATCGCAGGTGTCGCCGGGGGGCCACGCAATCGACCGGTCAGGCCGTCAGGTCGATGAG
This sequence comes from Rhodothalassiaceae bacterium, assembly GCA_050331575.1. Lineage (GTDB taxonomy): Bacteria > Pseudomonadota > Alphaproteobacteria > Sphingomonadales > Rhodothalassiaceae > JBHJGS01. The sequence continues at coordinate 26,605 of JBHJGS010000048.1, forward strand.
CTCCGAGAGCATTTCATCGACGCTGGCAACGGTCGCAGCGTTGGCTCGGAACGCCGCTTCCTCAGATATCAGATCCGCGACATCTCCAACCAGGCTGCCCTCACGGGCCGGCGTGTCGGTAAAGCGGGTCGGAATTGAGGCCGCTGCCTCCTCAGCGCCCGCCTGGGCCGTCAATAGCCCCTGGACCGCACTGCCCAACGCACCAATGGCTGCCATCGTCGCTCTCCTCCTCGGTCATCCGTGGCCATTTTGCCCACCACCGATGACGGGTCGGTTGAGACATGCGTGGCCTTTTCAGCGAATCGATTCCTTCGTCCCCGGTCGTTTCGTGACCGGCTCCTTCGTCACCGGTCCTGTTGCGATATGACCGACCCGATCCGCCGGGAAGCGCAAGCGCACTTCGGTGCCGGCTGGATTGTTGACCAGGAGATCCCCTCCATGGGCTTCCATCAGCGCCTTGGCCAGCGGCAAGGCGAAATCCACATCCCGCGTTGTGTCGCGGACGAACGGGTCACGGTCATGGTCATGGAAGGGGTCACGAAGGATTGGATCGGGAACCCAGGCCTGGGTGTCCTGCCGAACCAGAATATCCAGAGCGCCATCCTCCGCCAGCCCGGCGCCGACCCGGACCGGCGCTTCAACCGCGTTGGCGGCCTTGCCGATGACATTGACGAGGATCTGCCGCACCAATTGTGCATCGGCGCGTAAATGTGGCAGGTCCGGTGGCAGCATCACCTGCAGCGCCATGGTGCGGTCTTCGATCTGGTGCATGGCATCGACCAGCAGGCTGGCCTGCTCCACGGTCAAGGCGACATCGAGCTCGGTTTCCTTGAACGCCCCCATCTGCAGCTTTGAATAGGTCAAAACCTGCTCGATTTGTTGCAAGAGCTGCTGGCCAGCCTCGAGAATATCCCGGGCATAGCCGCGATAGCGCGTGTCGCCGATCGGTCCCATCATCTCCTGGGTCAGGACCTCTGCAAAGCCGATCACCGCGTTCAACGGTGTCCGCAATTCGTGGCTCATATGGGCCAGGAAGGCGGTTTTGGTGCGGCTGGCTTGCCTGGCGCGCTCCAAGGCCGCGCGCAACGTCTCCTCGATCTGCTTTTCCCGGCTCAAATCTATGTCCACGCAGTACATTTCCGGTTGCCCGGCGCGGTCGTGCTTGATCACATGGCTGGAGAAGACCGGTGTCAGGCGCTTGTCCTTGCGTTGCAGGCGCAATTCCTTGGCCTCCGGCGGAATGCCGCTGGACAGCCAGTGCTCAACATCAGCGATGACGCGTTCGCGCATGCTGTTGGGGATGATCAGATCTTCCAGTTTGCGCCCTAGCGCCTCGTCGCGGGTGTAGCCGTACAGCCTCTCGCTGCCGGCATTCCAATAGATGACGCGGCGATGATGATCATAGCCTTGAACCGAAATGCGGCCGACAGCCTCCAGCACCTCGCGAAACCGCCGTTCGTCGTCCAGCAAGTCGGCTTCGGCCATCTGCGCTGCGATCCGACCGCCGAACGCCTGGGCGGCCGCTTCCAGCGCACGCAATTCGCGCCGGCTCCAGCGCGGAACCGTGCCCCCGGTCAGGCTCAGGGCCCCCCACAGCCGGTCCCGCGCGCAGATGCCGATCAAGGCGAGGCCGCCGCTGTTGGGCGTTTGGCCCGAAGGTGCGGTAACCGTTAAGCCGCGACTTAACCGCGGCAACGGGTCGTCCAACGGTAGATCGGAAAGATGCAAGAGACGGTTCAGGTCAAGCAGCGGTTCGGCCGCGGTGCCGGTTGCACCGTCGGTCACCGCGGCCAGCGCCGCACTGCCGGCCTGCCAGGCCCACAGCCGCACGGTGTCTGCGCCGCTGATCCGGGTCAGCAAGCGCAAGCCCTGGTCGACCCCGGCACTGGCGGCATTCACCGCCGGGCTCAGCGACAAATAGCGGATCGCCTCGACAATGGTATCGGTCCGGTCGCGCCGGCGTCGCCAAGAAACCGTCATAGCATCCGCATCTTCCAGGGCCTGAAGCGGCTTTTTGCCGCTCTGCGAGGTTCTTGGCGTAGAACCACAGCTGTCAACGAAAGCTTGAGGAGCATGCGGGTTTTCACAGAAATTTAGAAACAAATTTCAGCAATTCTGTTCGCAATATCGGGAGTCCGCCGCAAGAGTGGCAGAAACGCGGCACTCAGATGGCGCGGCCGTGGCGCGGCCGTTCGGGCCGTCACGCGCGGTCAGGCGGTCACTTTGTTTTGTGCCGATGGCTGAGCAAGCCAAACGCAAACGGCCCCGCCGGCAAGGGCGGGGCCGTCACATGCGGTCAAGGCGCGCTGGCCGACTAGGCGTCCAGGGCGCGGTCCTCTTCTTCAGACGCCACGTCCAGCTGCTCCTCGGCGGTCTCATCGCGCGCCTCGGCATCGGCGACCAGATCCTCGATGACGGTATCGGCGCTGAGATCCTCGTCTTCGTCCTCCTCATCGCGGCTGACGAAAGCGGTGCCAGTCTCGAACTGTGCTTCGGCCTCGGCCTCGGAGCGGGCGACATTGACCTTGACGATCAGGTCGACCTCGGCGTGCAACTGGATGCGCACGTCGAACAGGCCCAGGCTCTTGATCGGCTTGTCCAGCTTCACCTGCGAGCGGGTCACCTGAACGCCCTCGTTGGAGAGTTCCTGGGCGATGTCGCGGGCGGCGACGGAGCCATAGAGCTGGCCGCTTTCGCCGGCAGAGCGGATCAGCACCACGCGCGTGCCCTCCAGCTTGTCAGCGACGGACTGGGCTTCCTCGCGGCGCTTCAAGTTCTGCGCTTCGATCTCGGCCTTGCGGGTCTCGAAATAGCGCTTGTTGGCCTCGGTGGCGCGCAGGGCCTTGCCCTGAGGGATCAGGAAATTGCGCGCATAGCCGTCGCGCACACTGATGATGTCGCCAATCTGGCCGCGTTTTTCCAGCCGTTCCAGCAGGATCACTTCCATTTGCTGTCTCCTACTTCACCACAAACGGCAACAGGCCGATATTGCGGGCGCGCTTGATCGCCCGGGCCAGTTCGCGTTGCTTTTTTGCGGACACCGCGGTGATGCGGCTGGGCACGATCTTGCCGCGCTCGGACACGAAGCGCTGCAGCAGCTTGACGTCCTTATAGTCGATCTTCGGCGCGTCCTTGCCGGAAAACGGGCAGGATTTGCGGCGGCGGAAGAACGGGCGCCGGGCGCCGGCGCTGGGGCGGGTTGCCATGGTCTGTGTCTCCTTCGTCCCTTAAGCCTGGGCTTCGCGTTCGCGCTCGCGGCGCTCACCACGCTCACGGTCGCCGCGATCACCGCGATCCCGGTCGCCGCGGTCACCCCGATCGCCCCGATCACCCCGGTCCCGGTCGCGCGGGCGCCGGCCATCCTTTTCCTGGCGGTTGCGCAGCATGGCGGAGGGGCCTTCCTCCAGATCGTCCACGCGCACGGTCATGAAGCGGATAACGTCGTCATTCAGGCCGGCCTGGCGCTCCATCTCCGCCACGGCCGGGTGCGGCGCGTCGATGTTCAGCAGCACATAATGGCCCTTGCGGTTCTTCTTGATCTTGTAGGCCAGGGTTTTCAGGCCCCAATATTCGTTCTTGGCGATGCGGCCGCCATTGTCTTCGATGATCTGGCTGAGCTCGCCGGTCAGGGTCTCCACCTGCTGCGCATTCAAATCCTGGCGCGCGATGAAGACATGCTCGTAATAGGGCATGGTCTCGCTTTCCGTGTTGGCCGATCGCTCGACAACCCCCATGGCCGCCGCCTCCGGCTTTCTTCGAAGCACAGGCGCTTACGCGATAATGCCCGCCTTGGCAAGGCTCCGACCCCTCACCTGCGCGTGACAAGGCTGGCCGCCGGCGCCGGCACGCGGTAAGAGTAGACCCTCAGCGCACCCAAGGGGGAGAGGGCCATGATCATCACGCGGCGGACCGCGATGATCGGCGCGGCAGCCGCAGCGCTTGCCAGCGGGCGCAGCGGCCGGGCTGCGGCCGGCGGGGGCTGGTCGCCGGGGCCCGCCCTGCCGATCGCCACGCAGGAGGTCTATCCCACGGAGCATCAGGGCCTGCTCTATCTGGCCGGCGGCATCGCGTCTTGGAACGCGGGGCCGTTCATATCCGCCCGCGTCGACATTTATGATCCGGCGGGCAAGGCCTGGTCGCGCGGACCAGACCTGCCACAGGCCCGCCATCACGTCACCCTGCTCAGCACCGGCGAGACGCTGTACGCCATCGGCGGGCACTATGGCGCCATTCCCGGCGGGCTCTGGCAAATGCGTGACACGGTGTGGACGCTGGCTAAGGATGGTTGGGCGGACGGCGTGGCGCTGCCGCAGCCGCAGGCGGAGATGACCAGCGCGGTGCTGGACGGCCGGCTGCATCTGGTCGGCGGCCGGCACATCCGCGCGAGCGCCAACCAGGACCGCTCCGATCATGGCGATGTCACCGATCATCTGGTGTTCGATCCGGACACGAACCGGTGGCAGCGCGCCGCACCGGCCTCGCGTCCGCGCAATTCTGCGGCCGGCGGCGTGCTGCGTGGGCGCTTCCATATCGTCGGCGGCCGGCAGGAGGCGGACAATATGACCCTGCACGAGGCCTATGATCCGATGGAGGACAAATGGTTTGAGATGGCGCCGCTGCCCAAGCCGCAGGCGGGCCTCGCCGGCGCGGTGCTGGACGGTATGCTTTATGTCTTCGGCGGGGAGATCTTCCAGCCGCGCCGGGGCGTGTTCGCCGAGGCCTGGATGTATGACCTGATGGCCGATCGGTGGCAGCCGATCGCGGATCTGCCGACGCCGCGCCATGGCCTGGGCGCCGTGCGCCTGGGCGAGGCCATCCATGTCGTCGCCGGCGCCACCGAACCCGGCGGCTCCGGCCGATCCCCAGCGCATGAGATCTATCGCGCGGGCTAGAACAAGATCTGACCGATTGCACGCGCTGTGCGATACCAATCGGGTCGGACAATGCCTTAAGGTCAGCGGCGGCGCGCCGCCTTACGCGCGACAAATTTTAACCCGCTCCAATGGTCGGTCACAGAGCAGACCTTGATGTCGACCAGGTCGGTCCGCTGAAGCAGCAGGTGGCGCAGCATGTCGCGATTGGGCACATTCGCAGCCACCTGCAGGCCTTTGCGCCAGGACAACCACAGATGCAGATGGATGGCGGACAAGCCGGCCTGTTGGGCCGCCTGATCCAAGCTGATGCGGCGATTGGAGTGGCGGCGGATAAGGGCGCCGACGCGTTCGACAAGGTCAGCCGGATCGCAACGGCCCCGCGCCGCCATGGCCTTAATTGGCGCGTTGAAAGATCAGGGTCTCGGTGCGCACGCTGCCGTCGGCCCGGCGTATGTCCAGATGCACGGCCATCGCGTCGTCTGCGGTGCGCTCATAAACCAGACCCTTGAAGGATGCGCGGTCAGGCTCGGTCTTGATCAGCCGAAAGCTGATGAAGCCATCTTGCGCCTCCCAGCCTTTCAGCTCGGCATCGAAATGCTTCAGGCGCAACACCGGCCCGTCGCCGAAATCGTCGAGCACGAAGATCTCCGAGAAGCGCTGCGCGCCATCCTCGACCAGTTGGAACATGCCGGTCATCCGTCCATCCGGCGCGGCCATCCAGCATTCACTCACCTCCGCCCCCAGCCCTTCGCCGACCCAGCAGCCCTGCAGCCAGGCCAGATGGGCCGGATCGACGGCGGCATCCTCGGCCAGAGCCGGCAGGCTGCCCATCAACCAGATCAGCAGATAGCGCATGGTCGCCCTCCCATCAGATCGCTGCAGTCATTGTTTAAGCCAGCGCGGCCGCCGATGCGAGCAAAAGCACCGACGGCCCCTGTCACTGGCCCTGTGACTGCCCGTGTGTCCCGTTATGGGAGCCTGGGGGGCGGTGGGGGTGCGGCCTAGTCGGCGACCAGGTCCGCCAAGGGGGCCACGGTCAAGCCGCCGCCATAGACGGCACCGGTGTCCAGAAAGACGGCGTTGCCTAGGCGAGTGACCCGGTCGACCGGGGTGTGGCCGTGCAGCGTGTAGGCGACATTCTTGGTGGTCTTCTTGATCTTGCCCTTGATGATTTTGCGGCCCCAGACCATGGCGTGGATCGCGGTGATGTCGGCCAGCAGCGCGGGCAGCTGATTCCAGTCGCGCGCGGTATATTCGGCATGGGTGATGCCGACCGGATCACCCTCCGGCTGGGTCACCGAAATGGCCACGGGCAGCGCATCGGCGCGCTTGGCCAGGCGCAACAATTCCTCATCCTCCACCTGGTCGGCCCAGTCGCCGCCATTCATGCGCCAATAGTCCCGGTCCGCGCCATAAAGCAGCGTGTCGATCAGCATCACCTCATGATTGCCGCGCACGGCGAAAAACCAGGGCTCGTCGAGCAGCGCCAGGGATTCGCGGGAAAATGGGCCACGATCGACCAGGTCGCCGACGCAGATCAGCCGGTCCGCCTTGGGGTCGAAGTCGAGGCGGGCCAGGTGCTGGTTCAATTCCTCCAGGCAGCCGTGCAGGTCGCCGACATAATAGTCCGTGCCAGTGTCATTGACGGGCAGGGTCAGGTGCAGCGGATGGGGTTGCAAAGACTCATTCCGGACCAAGCTCAACTGTGTTCGATGAGCGGCGTCGCGGTCTGATCGAGTCGCTGCCGCGTCACCGCGCGGGCGGGCAGCCACTGATAGCTGTCGAATGTGCCGCATGTGGGGCAAACCGGTGTCCAGGTGTCGCGCACGGAGGCGCAGTGATCGCACACCCAACGCGCCGGCAAGCTTTCGGCTGCCTCGGCTTGGTTACGCCACCGCACCACGTCCGGATCATCGGGCCCGTGCTGGCGTTCAACGATCTCAGCCATCAGCAGAAACGCCTGCTTGTCCCCGCGTTCCTTGACCAACGGGTCGATCGCCTTGCGCGCATCCTCCACATGGTCGGCCGCCAGCGCGCGTTCGGCCACGGTGATCCGGCTCAGCGGGTCATCCGGGCGCTTGTCGGTCAGCTTGCGCGCGCGTTCCAGGCGCTCATGCGCGGTGGCCTCGCGCATCAGCTGGGCGTCGGTGTCGACCAGCGTGGGATGCGGAAGAACGTCGTAACTGGTCTTCACGATCTTCAAACCGCGCTTGGCATCGCCGTCTTTCGCGGCCAGCTTGGCGGCCAACACCGCTGCCGGGATCAGCGATGGGGCGGCCTTGTGCGCGGCGGCACTCAAGGTCAAGGCCTGGCCGGGCAGGCCTTCCACATCGGCCTCCACCGCGCGGCAATAATCCAAAACCGCACCGTGACGCTTCAGGGTCTTATCGTCGAAGGCGCGCACTTCGCGGGCGCGTTCAAGGGTTTCTGCGGCTTCATCCCACTGGCCGGCCTTGACCTGCAGGTCAAACCGGGTGACCAGCACCCAGCGGCTTTGCGGCCGGATCTCCGCGGCCTGGCCGATAAGCTTCAGCGCATCCTTTTCGCGGCCTTCCTCGCGCGCCATGTTGATCAGCCCGCGCAGGCCCAGAAACGCCGCATCACCGCTGTCCGCCAGCGCTTCATAATGCTTCTTGCGCGCACCCTGATCGTCGGTCAGACGCGCGGCCTCCGCGCCGATGATGTGGGTCAGCGGCTGCGGCGGCAGCAGTTTGGCGGCGGAGCGGGTCAGCTTGCGCGCCTCGCGCTCATCGCCGGAGGCCAGCGCCACCATCGCGCGGTTCAAGGTGGCGTAGCCCTTGCGGGTCTTGCGTTCCTTGCGCCGCGCCGGGGCGAACGGCGTTTCCTTGACCAGCCACACCGAAATCCGCGTCAACAAAGCAATCAGGAGCAAGAGCGCGACCAGCGAGGCGGTGGCAGCGGCGACTGACGTGTCGATATAATAGCCCAGCCAGCGCACCTGCACCTCGCCCGGGCGGTCGGTGAAGAAGGCGACGATCAGGGCCAGGATCGTTAGCCCGACCAGAAGCGCGATCAGCCGGATCATGCATCTTCTCCCTCGACCGGGCGGACCACCTGAAACAGGCTGGCCACGGCCTCCAGCGTTTCCAGCCGGCTGTTGGCCGCCTGGCTGAGCGGGCGCAACTGTTCGCGTGCCTCGATCGGCAGGCGATTGATCAGGCCCAGCGCGCCGGCCACGTCACCCTCGCGAAGGGCCGCGTCGATCTGCGCCAGCAACGCCAAGGTGCCGCCCAGCCGTTCGGCCTGTTCCGGGCGAACCGTGACGATGCCGGCGGCCTGGGCCTTGACGCGCTCCCACCAGGTTTGAGGCTGATTGGCCGCCTCGATCGCCTGTTCAGTGGCGCGCATCTGCTGCTGGAAGATCTGCGCCAGTTCCGGCTGGGTGGCGATGCCGTCATCCGCGGCGCGCGCCAGGGTCTTCAGGGCGGTCTCCGCCGCGGCCAGGCGCAGCGGATCATCCTCCAGCAGCGCGCGCACCGCGTTCAGATCGCCGCGATAAGGCGCGCCGGCGATGACTTGGCGCTGAAGGTCGGCAATCTCATAGGCCAGACCCGGCCCGGCCTGCTCGCGCCGGTCCTTCAGTTCCAGTTCCACCAGCCGGCGGCTCAGCGCTTGGCGCGCCTCGGCAGTCTGTTCGGCCAGATCCTCGATCTTGACACCCAGTTCGTCGCGCACCAGGGCCACCTGTTCGGCCAATTGCGTCAATTGTTGCGCAGTCGCTGGGTCGCTGGGCAGCTCGTCCAGCCGCTGCTCCACGTCGGCCAGCCGATCCAGCATGGTCTGCTGGAAGTCCTGCAGCACCCGCGCGTCCGGGCCGGAAAGCTGCGCCACCTGCTGTTCCAGGCCGTCCAACTGCTGGCGGGTCGCGCCCAGGCGCTGTTGCAGGTCGTTCAAAGTGCCGGCCAGTTCCGCGCCGGCGCCGTCACCCTCGCCGGACACCACGACGGGGGGGCGCTCCGCTGCCTGCTCTACGGCGGTCAGGCGATTGCTCAGATCGGCCGGCAGCTCCTGGCGCACGCGCTCAAGCGCCTCGGCCACCCCCTGTTCGGTGACCATTTGCTCGCGCAGCCGCAGCAACTGCTCGCGCACGGCGGCCAGGTCCGCCTGGGCCGCGGCGGTCTCCTCGACATCGACGATCGGGGCGGCCGGTTCGGCCAGGCCCACGGAGACCAGGCCGTCTTGCACATAAGGCGCGGCATAGACCCCGGCGATCACGCCGGCCAGCAGGAAGGCGACCATCCAGCCAAGCCGGCCGCCGCGCTTCTGCGCCGGCGGTGCTGCGTCTGGCCTGGCGTCTGGCTTGGCGTCCGGCTCGCTGCGCGCCTCGACATATTCGCCTTCCAGGACCGGCGCCTCTTCCTCGGCGGACGAGCCCTCCTCGGTGTCCGGCTGCGCCTCCTCCTCTTCGGCGGTCAGCGGTTCGGCCTCAGGCTCTAGGTGGGACGACTCGCCTTCCGACTCCGGGCGAGGCTGATCCGCCATAGTGTCCTGGTCCGGCTTTTTGTCCTCAGTCAAGGGCGCCCTCCCGTTGATCCAATCCCCGTTCGCATCATCGCATCGCTGCGGTCGGCGCAGGCTAGCCCATGCCGAAGCCGCGAGAGAAGCGCTTCTTCGCCCGCGCCGTGCCAGCTGTCCACCCGGGCAAAGCAAGGCCGGGCGGTCTGGGCGATGGCCGGCGTGAAGCACAAAGCGTCAAGCCGGCTGACATCAATCCCGGCGGCTTCGGCCAGGCCGCAGAACAGCTGCACCGCTCGGTCGGAATAAAATAATATGGTCGCCGGGGCCGCGCGCAAGGCGGCAATGGCCGGTGCCGGTAATGCGTCAACGGCCTCAGCCCGATAGCGCGGCCAGATGGTCACGTCGAACCCTGCCTCGGCAAGCCGCTGTTCCAGCACCGGTTTGCGCGGCTGCCCGGCCAGATAGAGCAGCGGACCGGCATCGGGCGCGCAGCGTGCAGCCACCTGCTCGGCCAAATCCGTCGCCGCCCCCGCGGCTTCGATCACATCTGGAAAGCCGCGGGCGCGCGCAGCCTCAGCGGTGCGCGCGCCGACGCAATGAATCGGCCGGGCCAGAACCGCCGCGGGCACCGTCCCGGTCAGCGCATTGGCGCTGGTCGCCATGGCTGCCTGGACCGGCCCAACAGGCGGCGGCTCATCCAGCGGCACGATCCGGCTAACCGGGGCGGCCAGCGCGTCAAGGCCGGTCGCGCGCAGGCGCCGGGCTAGGGCCTCCGCCTTCGGTGGCGGGCGGGTGACAAGAATGGTCATCGCGGGCAAGGCCCCTTCCAAGGCTTGCGGGCTGCCGCCAGCCCGGCCTAAGTGCACGAACTTTTTGAGACGAAACCGGACGGGAGGCAAGATGGCGGCACCGCTCGTGCTCGGCATCGAGACCAGCTGTGACGAAACAGCGGTGGCGTTGGTCGATGCCGACCGGACGATGCGCGCGCATGCGCTGCTCAGCCAGGTCGACGAGCATGCCGCCTTCGGTGGCGTCGTCCCGGAAATCGCCGCGCGCTCGCATCTGTCGCACCTGGACCGGCTGATCCAGCAATGCCTGACCACGGCCGGCGTACCGCTGAGCGCTGCCGACGCCATCGCCGCCACCGCCGGACCCGGGCTGATCGGCGGCGTCATGGTTGGGCTGGTGACAGCAAAGGCGCTCGCCTTTGCTGCGGCCAAGCCGCTGATCGCGGTCAATCATTTGGAGGGCCATGCGCTGTCGCCGCGCCTGGTTGAACCGATTGGGTTTCCGTATCTGCTGTTGCTGGTCACCGGCGGACACTGCCAGATCCTGGTGGTGGAGGAGGTCGGCCGCTATCACCGCTGGGGCAGCACAATCGACGATGCGGTGGGCGAGGCGTTCGACAAGACCGCCAAGCTGCTGGGTCTGGGTTTTCCCGGCGGACCGGCGGTGGAGCAGGCGGCAGCTCTGGGTGATCCGGCGCGCTTTGCCCTGCCGCGCCCGTTCCTCGGCGAGCCGTCGCTGAATTTCAGCTTCTCCGGTCTGAAAACGGCGGTGCGACGGCAGGCTGAGCAGTTGCTACACGCCCAGGGCGGGCTGTCTGATCAGGATCGGGCGGATCTGTGCGCGGGCTTTCAGGCCGCCGTCGCCGACAGCCTGGCGGACCGGCTGGAGCGCGCGCTGGCACGCTTTGGCGCGGCCTATCCGAACGCTGATGCACCGCTGGTCGTCGCCGGCGGCGTGGCAGCCAACCGCTTCTTGCGCGCGGGGCTGGAGACGGTGGCCGGCGCGCGCGGCCTGCTGGCCCCGCCGGGCTGGCTGTGCACGGACAATGGCGCGATGATCGCCTGGGCGGGCCTGGAGCGGCTGCGCCGCGGCCTGTTCGATCCGCTGGGCGTGCCGGCGCGGCCGCGCTGGCCGCTCGACCCTGCGGCCGAGCCCGCCTATGGTGCCGGCCGCAAGGGAGCAAAAGCATGACCGAGACCAAGCCGCCGGTGATCGGCGTTGTCGGCGCCGGTGCCTGGGGCACGGCACTTGCCTGCCTGAGTGCCCGCGCCGGCCAGGAGACGCTGTTGTGGTGCCTGGAAACCGACTTGGCGCCGACGATCAACGAAACCCGCCAGAATGCCGCGTTTTTGCCTGATGTTCCGATTCCGGACGGCGTCCGGGCTACCGCCTTGCTGGCGGATCTGCAACCGGCGACGCATCTGCTGATGGTCACGCCGGCCCAGCATGTGCGCACCAGTCTGGGCAATCTGTCCATCGCGCTTCAGCGCCGCCGGCCGCTGCTGTTGTGCTCCAAGGGGTTGGAACGGCCGGAGGCGAAGCTGATGTCCGAAGTCGCCGGCGAGGTCGTGCCCGGCTGGCCTCTGGCGGTGCTGTCCGGCCCCAATTTCGCCGGCGAGGTGGCGCGCGGATTGCCGGCGGCGGCGACCATCGCCTGTGCTGACCAGGCGCTGGGCGAAGCCTGGATGAATCTGCTGTCGCACGCGGCGTTCCGGCCCTATCTGTCCGACGATCTGATCGGCGCGCAGATCGGTGGCGCGGTGAAGAATGTGTTGGCGATTGCCTGCGGCGTGGCCCACGGCTTGAAGTTGGGGGACAATGCCCGGGCCGGGCTGATCACCCGCGGCATGGCGGAGATGGTCCGCTTTGCCCTGGCCAAGGGCGCCCGGCGCGAAACCCTGATGGGCCTATCCGGCCTGGGCGATCTGATCCTGACCTGCTCCTCGCTGACCTCGCGCAATATGAGCTTCGGGGCCGCCTTGGGCGAAGGCCGCTCTGCGCAGGAGATCCTGGCCGAACAGCGCTCGGTCGCCGAAGGCGCCTATACGGTGCACGCGCTGGTGGCGCAGGCGCGCGCGCTGGGCGTGGATATGCCGATCTGCGAGGGCGTGCAGGCGCTGGTGGACGGCCGCGTCGCCGCGCACCATCTGATGGACGATCTGATGACCCGGCCGCTGAAGACGGAGGATTGAGCCCAATGCTGTTCGTGATCATCGGCCGGGACAAGCCCGGCGTGTCGGCGCTGCGGGCGCAAACCCGCGAACGCCATCTGGCCTATCTCAGGGATGCCGGGGACCGGTTGAAGCTGGCCGGGCCGCTGCGCGACAGCGATGATTTGGATGCGCCCGCCGGCACGCTGCTGGTGGTGGAGGCGGCCAGCTTGTCCGCAGCGCGGCTGATGGCCGAGAACGACCCCTATATGCAGGCCGGCGTGTTCGCCGAGGTCGAGGTCAAGCCGTTCAAGGCGATGCTGGGCCAGTGGGCGTAAGGCTCGACGGCCAGCCGCCCAGACCGCTGGATCTGGCCGACCTGCCCGAGCCGCCGGCGGATTTTCTTGAGCGGCTGGGCCCGGAGGAAGGGGCTTGGGCCTCTGTGCCACTGGGTGAGGCGGGCCAACGGCTGTTGCTCGTGCGCCATCATGGCGAGGGGCTGATGTTTCTGAACCGCTGCCCGCATGCCGGCCATTTTCTGGAAACCGCCACCGGCGATGTCTGGGACCGGCGTCGCCGGCATCTGCAGTGCGGCAGCCATGATGCGCGCTTTTCCCTGCCGGACGGTCGCTGCATCTCCGGCCCCTGCCGCCGCGCCTATCTGCGCCGGGTGCGCGCCTAAAGCGTTGCCCGATCTCATCGGCTCACCCTTTGGTGATCAATGAGGCCGGGAGCAACACTCTAAACCTCTGAATCATAGAGCCAGATCCCGATGAAACGATTTGGCAAGCCCGATGAAATCGCCCGAGCAGCGCTTTACCTGATCAGCGAAGAGTCAAGCTTTGTCCTGGGTCAGGAGTTGGTCGTCGATGGCGGTTGGACGGCTGTGTGATCCGATCCAGAAGAGCCCGGGCGCGGCGGAACTGTCGCGCCAGTGCCGGCGTTGATCAGGGCAATTGCACGGCCTCGGCCAAGCGCCCGGCCCAAGCTCAGGAGCCTTGATCGATGAACCGTTTTGTCACCGCCGGTGCCCTCGTGCTGGGTCTGGCCGCTCATCCCGGACTGGCTCAGACCGCACAGGGCCAGACGTCTGAGACCCAGACCGGCCAGGTCCGCAACGGCCAAGCGCGCTGTGAAATCGTCGACGCGGATTTTGAACAGCAATTGCGCCAAGACAATCAGAAGCGGGCGAATTTCCCCGGGCCGGTCTTGCGCGATTTGAGGGAATTGCGCGACGCGGCGATGACCTTGTCGATGTACGGCAAGGAAGAGGCGTGCCAGCAGGTGGCCGAGGCGATCCGCGATCTGTCCGGCAATCCGCAGGCAGCCATGGAGGCGCGGCGCGCGCGGGCGCTGCCGTTTCAGGAAGGCCGCTCGGCCGAGGCGATGGCGCGGCCGCGGCAGCGCAGCTTCAGCGAGGCCGTCGCCTTGGGCGATCTCGCCAGCCGGGTGCGCGCGGAGCAACTGATGGGCGCGGACATTCGCGACAGCGAGAATGACCAGGTCGGCGAGATTACCGACATCGTGTTCAGCCCGAAGGGAGACCCCGCCTATGCCGTCGTCGCCTATGGCGGCTTTCTGGGCATGGGCGAGGAGGCCTCGGCCGTGCCGTTCGACATGCTGCGGGTCTCCCCCGATGGCGCGGTGTTGTACCTGCCCTTTACCAAAGATGCGCTGGAAGAGGCGCCGCGGTTCCGCCGCGGCAGCTTCAACTGGGTCGACAATGAGAATTGGCGCAATTTTAACGACGATTATTTCGCTTCGGTGCGCAACCGCGGTTAAGGCCGACGAGTTTGTGTATTGAGTTTCTGTATTTCCCAAGACCTGGAGACGACTCATGACGATGAACAATCTTCACGACCTGTTCGTGCACCATTTGCGCGACATGTATTATGCCGAAAAGAAAATCCTCAAAGCCCTGCCAAAGATGGCGCGCAAGGCCGGCCATGGTGATCTGCGCGACGCCTTTGAAGAGCATCGCCACGAAACCGAAGGCCAGATCGAAAATCTGGAGAAGGTGTTTGAGATGCTCGACCAACGGCCCAGCGGCGTCACCTGCGAGGCAATCGAGGGCATCATCGAAGAAGGCGAGGAGATCATGGACGATTGCGAGGATGCCGATGCCCGCGACGCCGGCATGATCGCCGCGGCCCAAGCCGTGGAGCATTATGAGATCAGCCGCTACGGCACCATGATCGCCTGGGCCAAGCGCCTGAAGATGGACGATGCGGCCCGGCTGCTGGATGAGAATTTGCAGCAGGAATATGCCGCCGACCGCAAGCTCACCGGTTTGGCGCAGGACGGCCTGAACCGCGAAGCCGCCTGATCAAACAGGCTAGGGCGTTATCCAATCAACCGCGATCGCGACTGATTGGATGAAACTGCCCACCCCTTGTGGAGGCAAGCAACCTTGTCCGACCGCTTGGTAGCGCGCAGCACGTCCAATCGGTCGGTCGGATGTTGCTTCAGCATCTGACCCCGCCCGCCGGTGCCGAGCGCCGGCGGGTTGTCTTTGCCTTGCCTGGAGGACTTGCCATGTCGCCTCGGTCTGCTCCGAGCGTCGCTGAGTATGACCCGGTGGCACCGCCGCAGGCGGATGCGCCGCCGCGCGAGCGGGTATTCAACCCCGATCCGCTGCCGGTGCGCCAAGCCGAGCTCGACCCGCTGATCATGGGCACCGAGGTGTTTCCAGCACTGGAGGAGTGCTTGCTGGCGGCGCGTGACACCGCCTTCCTGGCGTTCCGCATCCTTGATCCGGAGACGGAGTTGCGCTCGCCGCAGGCGCGAGACAAGGGCTTGCACGATTGGGGCGATCTGCTGGTCGACACCGCGCGGCGCGGCGTCAGCGTGCGGCTGCTAGTCAGCGATTTCGATCCGGTGCTGGCCAACAGCCTGCACCGGATGACCTGGTCGAACGCGCGCAGCCTTTGGCACCGGGCCGATCGTGCCGGCCTGTCTGACCAGGACCTGGCGATCCTGCCGGCGGTGCATGAGGGTGAGATGGGCGGTCTGCTGCGCGGTCTGCTCTGGCCCCTGGTGCGTCGCCGCCTGATCAAGATGCTGTCGCGCTCCGACGCGCAGACCAATGCACCGGGGTTGAGCCGGCACCTGCGCGAAGATGGCACGGTGGCGTGGTGGCCGCCGGCGCAACTGTGGCCGGCCAGCCATCATGAGAAGTTCTTGGCGGTTGACACCCGGGCGGCCTTCATCGGCGGCATCGACATCAACGAGCGGCGGTATGACGACAGCCGTCATGACCGCCACGCCGAGCTGACCTGGCATGATGTGTGTCTGCGCCTGCACGGCCCGGCGGCCGCCGATCTCGACGATTTCTTTCGGGAATTCTGGAATCGCGAGGCGGTTCGCTACAGCAAGCAGCAGACCAGCCGGCCGGAGGTGCCGACCGCGCACGCCCTGCCGACGCCGCCGCAGTTGCTGCCCGACATCTCGCCGAACAGCGACACCATCGCGCCGCCGTCCGAAGGCCAGGCCAGTTTGGCCGTGCTGCGAACCTTTTCGGAGCGCCGCCGGCGGCCCTGGGCGATCAGCCCGAAACCGCGCATCACCGAAATTGCCCAGGCCTATCACGACGCCATCGGCTCGGCGGAGCGGGTAATCTATATCGAAAATCAATATTTCCGCCTGCGCTCGGTGGCGCTGACGATCGCGCAGCGACTGCAGGATCGTCCCGACCTGCAGGTCATCGTGCTGCTGCCGATGGCGCCGGACAAGGTGGCGTTCGAGGGCAATGACGATATCGACGCGCGCATGGGCGAGCGTCTGCAGGTGCGCGCACTAGAGACCCTGCAGCGCGCAGCGCCGGACCGGGTGGGCTTGTTCAGCCTGGTGCGCGATGCGCCCGCGCGCGACGGCGAGGAAGACCGCGCCCAGGCCTATGGCAGCGGCATTGTCTATCTGCATGCCAAGCAGATCATCGTTGATGAGACCCGCGCGATCCTGGGCTCGGCCAATATCAACGGCCGCAGCTTTTATATGGATACCGAGGTGGCGGTGGACTGGCGCGATCCCGCCACCGTGGCCGCCTATCAGCGCCGACTGTGGCAGGCGCATTTCGGCAGCGAAACGGTGCCCGGCGGCGATGATCCGCTGAAGCACTGGCGCCGCATTGCGCAGGCCAATGCCGAAGCCGCGCCGGATCAGCGCCAGGGTCATGTCGTGCCCTATCAAATGGATCGGGCACGCAAGCTGGCCCGGTATGAGCGGATCGTGCCCAACCGGTTCGTGTAAGCTTTGATAGGTCGGAACGTGCCCATGGGGTCAGCCGTTGAGGACCGTGATCGGATCGATGGACAAAGCGCTGACCCCGCCCTGGCCGTCTAACTTCGAGGGCGCGCCGCGGCATATCGGCCTGGAGGTCGAATTCGGCCAGCTGTCGCCGCAGCAGGCCGCCGGGGTCATGCTGCAAGCGTTCGGCGGCGAGGTGGCCGAGCGGACCACCTTCCAGCTCCGCCTGACCGGCACCGCCTTCGGCGGCATGGTGGTGGAGTTGGATACCCGCTATGCCGAAGGCGGCAAGGGCGAGACCAAGCCGGCGGAGGTGATCCGCGAGGGCCTGGTCAAGGCGGCGTCTGCCGTGGTGCCGACCGAAATCGCCGTCGATCCGGTTGAGTGGACGCGGGTTCTGGATCTGGACCGGATCATCGCCGCGCTGCGCCAGGCCGGTGCCGTGGGCACATCGGAGCATCTGGCGTACGGCTTCGGCCTGCAATTGAATGTCGAGACACCGTCCCGGCGCATCGAGGAGATTTTGCCAATCTTTCAAGCCTATCTGATTTTGTGCGACGACCTACGCCAGTCGATCGGGATGGATTTCACCCGAACCATGCTGCCCTTCGTACAGCGCTTCCCCGACAGCTATGTCGATCGCGTGCTAGACCCGGCCTACCGGCCCGACCTAGACGCCTTCATCGCCGACTATTTCCAGGCCAATCCCACCAAATTTCGCGGGTTGGATCTGATGCCGCTCCTGGCCTGGCTGGACCCGCCTGCCGTGGAGCGCGCCCTGGGGCGCGAACCGGATGCGATGCGGCCGGCCTTTCATTATCGCCTGCCCAACACCCGGCTTGAGGATCCGTCCTGGGGCGTCAGCAGGGAATGGCGCCGCTGGTTGCAGATTGAGCAGTTGGCGTCGCGGCCGCGCCGATTGCGCCAGCGCCTGAAGCAGCATCGCCGAGCGCGGCCGTCCTCGTCCGTGGCGCATTGGGCGCGCAAACTGTCCCGGGTGTTGAAAATATGACCCGGCCGCGCATCGGCGTTACCACCTCGGCCAACAAGGGCTACTGGAACTATCTGGCCAACAAGCTGGCGGTCTGGCGGGCCGGCGGCCGCAGCGACCGGTTGCGCGCGGATCGCCCGCGCGAACTGGACATCTATGACGGCTTTATCGTCGGCGGTGGCGACGATATCTCCGCCGAGCTCTATGGCGGTGCCATCGTGCCCGATGTGCGCATCGACCCAGAGCGCGACCGGCTGGAACTGGAGGTGATCCGCCATGCCGTGGCCGCCGGCAAGCCGGTCTTGGGCATCTGCCGCGGCAGTCAGATGATCAATGTCGCCAAGGGCGGAGACCTGCACGAGGACATCCATGCGGTCTATGTTGAGGCGCCGAAAATGAAGACGGTGCTGCCGAAAAAGACCGTCGACATCCTGCCCGACACGCAGTTGGCGGCACTGATGCGCTGCAATCCCTGTCGGGTCAATGCGCTGCACCACCAGTCGGTCAATGCGGTTGGCGAGGGTCTGCGCATCGCCGCGCGCGACCGCGCCGGCATCGTGCAGGCGGTGGAAGCCGATGGCGGCTTCTTGGTCGGCGTGCAATGGCATCCCGAACTGCTGATCTTCGCGCGCAATCATCAGGCGCTGTTCCGCGCCTTGCTCAACGCCTGCCGTCAGCCGCGGTCCGCCACGCCTGCACGCACGAATGGGTCGGAACCATCCGTCCGGTCGCAGCGTTGAACCCAGGTTCCGGCCGCCAGCCGGGCCTAGGCTCTGACCGACATAAAAGGAACTTTCCGTGCCGCTTTCCCCCCAGGGCGACCCTGTTCGCGCCGAAATTCTCGACTTTCTGACCCGCCCGCCGCTGGCCGCCATGGGCAAGCCCACGCCGGAGGAACGTGCGGCGGTGATCCGCCGGCGCATCGAGCGCTCCGGCCTGGGCGACCGCGCGACGCTGGAAAAGGGGCCAGTGCCCAAAGGTGGCCGCAAGGGAGGCTGAGATGGAATTTCTGGGCGGCCTGTTCGGCCTGATCATCCTCATCCTGGATATCTATGCCATCGTCAAAGTGATCGGATCGGGCGCCTCGACCCTGGCCAAGGTGTTGTGGATCCTGCTGATCATCCTGTTTCCGCTGATCGGCTTGATCATTTGGGCCCTGTTCGGTCCATCCAAACCCGCTTATGCGCGCTGAGCCTCGTTCGGCTCGGTGACCCGGTCTGGGTCGGCGGTGGGATCATCCGCCGGCCCGTCGCGGAAATAGCTCTCGTTCAGGATGGTCATGACGATCGCGGTCAGTGGCACAGCCAGCGCCACGCCCAAAAGGCCGAACAGGGTGCCCATCACCACCTGCGAGGCGAGAATGACCCCCGGCAGAATATAGACCGTGCGATGCTGCACCAGCGGCGTCAGGATATTGCTCTCCACGAACTGGATAACGACATAGAGCACCACGGTGGACACGCCCAATTCCCAGCTCTCCGACAGCGCCACCAGGGTCATCGCAATGCCGCCGACCAGAGGCCCCAGAAACGGCACGAAGGCGGTCATGGCGGCGAACACCGCCAGGATCAGCGCCAGCGGCACGCCGATTATCATCAGGCCGGTATAGGTCATCACACCGACGATCAGCATGGATATGCCCTTGCCGATCAGCCAGCGCCGCAGCACCCAGCCAACCGATTCGACCAGATGCCGAAATCCGGGCCGCTGGGTGTTGGGCGCGAACCGGACGAAACCGTCCACATAGGTGGCCGGGGTCGCGGCAAGATAGATCCCGATCACCAGCACGATCACCGCGCTGGTCAGGGCGTTGGCGGTCGCACCGACCACGGTGGTCACATTGTTCAACAGCTCCTTCGGCACGGGCAGGAGCTCCTGAACGTCAATCCAGCCGTCTTCCGACATGATGTCCTGCAGACCGGCGGTCTTGAAGATCGAGTTCAGCACCCGTTCAATGCCGATCGCCAGCGTGTCGGTGACGCCGGCGGTCTGCTGCACCAAGGTGGGGCCGGCCAAGATGCCGGCCGCCACGACCGCACCGGCCAGGATCAACAGGGTCAGAGCCAAGCCGATGCCGCGATGGATATGCACCGGGCGAGACAGGAGCCGCGCGCAGGCATCCAGCACGATCGCCACCATCACCGAACACAGCAGCAACAGCAGGATCCGTGACAGGAAATACAGCGCCACAAAGGCGATCAACACGCCGCAGACGATTAGTGTGGCGTTGATCAGTCCGGAGCGGTCATACAGGGCGCGGCGAAACCGATTGGGTTCGCTTCGGCGTTCATGGCCGCTCATCGGGGCGCCTCCAACGGCTGTTTGGTCGAGGGGGAGAGGTCAAACTTGGGCTGCACAGACATTGATCATCAACGTCGCCGCATCCGCAGCGTTCCAGCCGTTTGTCGCCGTGCCGCGGTCTTGATCCTGCCGCATGCCGGCCACAGCGCGGGCGGGTTTGTCGCTTTTGTGGGGCCGGCCCGTCCCCAGCCGGGAGCCGAATGGGCCTGTCAGCGTTCTAAATCCGAGACGAGATCATGCACCCATCCTTTCCCTTCAGCCGGCGTCAGGCATTAAGCGGCTTGGCGGCCGGAGCGGTTATGGCCGGTCTGGGCCCTGCGCGCGCCTTGCAGCGGGCAGCAGACGGCACGCCCTTTTCCCGGCAGACCGTTCTGGACGCCGCCCGCGAGCTGGCCTCTGAGCCCTTTCGTCCGCCCAGCCCGGTGCCACAGACGCTGCAGGCGCTCGATTATGACACCTACCGCCAGATCCGCTATCGCAAGGATGAGGCGATCTGGGGTCAGGCGCCGACGCCCTTCTCGATTGAGCTGTTCGCGCCGGGATTTCTCTATGTGGCGCCGGTGGACATTCAGGTGGTGGAGAATGCCCGTGCCTATGAGGTCCGCGTCGGTTCCGACAGCTTTGAAACGCCCACCGAGGCGATCGGCGCGGCGATTGCCGAATTGGGCCAGTTCGCCGGCTTTCGGCTGCACTATCCGCTGAACAGGCCGGATTACCGCGACGAATTTCTGCTGTTTCAGGGCGCCAGCTATTTCCGGGCGGTTTCGCGCGGACAGATTTACGGCCTGTCCGCGCGCGGTTTGGCGATCGATGTGGCTGAGCCGACCGGGGAGGAATTCCCGCTGTTCCGGCGGTTCTGGATCGAGCGGCCGGCCGCTGACGCGAACAGCATCGTGGTGCATGCCGTGCTCGACAGCCGGCGGCTGACCGGCGCCTACCGCTTCGGCATCTATCCCGGCGCCACCACCACGCTGGATATCGATGTTACTTTGTTCGCGCGCGACCGGGTTGAGCATCTGGGCCTGGCGCCCTTGACCTCGATGTTTCTGCACGGCGCGGTCGATGCGTCGGACACGGCGGACTATCGCCCAGCGGTGCATGACAGCCAGGGTCTGGCGCTGCACACCGGCACGGGCGAGCGCTTGTGGCGACCGTTGGCCAATCCGCGCACGCTGCAGCTCAGCGCCTTTGTCGACACCGATCCCCGGGGGTTCGGGCTGATCCAGCGCGCCCGAGACTTT
This sequence comes from Rhodothalassiaceae bacterium, assembly GCA_050331575.1. Lineage (GTDB taxonomy): Bacteria > Pseudomonadota > Alphaproteobacteria > Sphingomonadales > Rhodothalassiaceae > JBHJGS01. Next base: position 47,675 of record JBHJGS010000048.1, read on the forward strand.
CAGGCCTATCAGGATCTGGAGGCGGTGTATCAGCGCCGGCCGTCCGCCTGGGTCAGCCCGCGCGGGAACTGGGGGGCGGGGCATGTGCAGCTGGTGGAGATCCCCACCGATAAGGAGATCAACGACAATATCGTGGTCTATTGGCGACCCGAGGCGGTGCTGGCGCCCGGCTCGCCCTTTAGCTTTGCCTATCGCCTGACCTGGCCGGACCAGGCGCCGGTGCCCGGCGCGGTCGCGCGTGTTGCCCGGTCCGCCTATGGCCGCGCGCTGACAGACGGGCGGCCGCAATTCGTGATCGATTATGTGCCCGTTCCCGGCGTGCCCACGCAGGAGGTTCAGATCGATGCCAGCGCCTCGGCGGGCCGAATTGCCGAGGCGCTGGTGCAGCGCAACCCGCAGACCGGCGGATTGCGCGTGTTTGTGACCCTGGATCCCGGTGCGGCTGACATCAGCGAACTGCGCTTGGTGCCGACCTATGAAGGAGAGGCCATTGGCGAGACCTGGCTCTATCGCTGGCTCCGCGGCTGAGGCGCTCAGGGGACCGGCCGGTCCGGCTGGTCCCGCGCTGCCGCCGGATCAGCCCTTGGCGATGCCGCGCCAGCGTGTGCACCGGCGGGCACGCCCGCTGCGCCGGCAGCGCCAGGGCTTGTTCGGGCGCTTGGGCGTGGCGCTGTCGCGCCTCTTGGTGGTGTTGGGCACCGCTGGCTTGGCCGGCTATGGCGTGCGGGAGATGCACGGTGTCATGTCCGCCGGCGGGGTCACCGCCTTGCAGTGGGTGTTCCTGATCCTGTTCGCGGTGAATTTTACCTGGATCGGCTTTGCCGCCTGCCAGGCGGTGATCGGCGCTCTGCGCATGATCGTGCAGGGGCGCCGGCCGGCTGTCCCAGCATCGCCGCCACCGGCGGACTTCAAGACCGCTCTGCTGGCTCCAGTCTATAATGAAGATCCTGCCAGCATCGCGGCCAATCTGGGTGCCATGGCCGAGGCCTTGGCCGAGCGCGCGCCCGGCCGCTATGCCGTGTTCATCCTCAGCGACACCAACCGCGCGACACCCTGGATCGAGGAGGAGCGCGTGTTCGCCCGGCTGATCGCCGAGGCACCGCCGGGGTGTGCGATCTTCTATCGGCACCGGGCAAAGAATCTCGAGCGCAAGGCCGGCAATATCGCCGATTGGGTGACCCGCTTCGGCGCGGGCTATGATGCCATGCTGGTGCTTGATGCCGACAGCCTGATGGCGCCGGAGACGATCGAGGCGCTGACCGCGCGGCTGGCCGCCGATCCCGGCCTGGGCCTGGTCCAGACCCTGCCGGCGATCATCGGCGGGCAGAGCCTGTATGCCCGGCTGCAGCAGTTCGCCGGGCGCTGCTATGGCCCGGTGCTGGGCCACGGCCTGGCTGCCTGGCACGGCCGCAGCAGCAATTTCTGGGGCCATAATGCGATCATCCGCACCCGGGCCTTCGCCGAGGCGGCGCGGCTGCCGGTCCTGCGCGGCCGACCGCCGCTGGGCGGCGGGGTGCTCAGCCACGATTTTGTCGAGGCCGCGATGCTGCGCCGGGCCGGGTGGGGCGTGCGTTTCGATCCCGATCTTGGCGGCAGCTATGAGGAGGCACCGCCGGCGCTGCTGGACGTGATGGTGCGTGACCGGCGCTGGGCCCAGGGCAATCTGCAGCACAGCCGGTTTCTGTTCGCCCGCGGCTTCACCCTGGCCAGTCGCCTGCATTTGCTCACCGGCATTTTCACCTATGTCAGCGCGCTGTTATGGCTGGCCTTGGTTCTCGTTGGCCTGATGATCGCGCTGCAGGCGGCCTTCACCCGGCCGGAATATTTCGCCGAACCGTCGCTGTTTCCGACCTGGCCGGTGTTTGACAGCGAGCGCGCGCTTAGCTTGTTCATTTTGTCCATGGGCGTGGTGTTGACGCCGAAGATGTTGGGCTTTGTGAGCGTGTTGCTGCACCCGATGCGCTGCTTGCGGTTCGGCGGGCCGCTGGCCTTGAGCCTCAGCCTCGTGGTCGAGACGCTGTTTTCTGCCTTGTTCGCGCCGGTGATGATGCTGGCGCAAAGTCAGATCGTGCGTGAGATCCTGACCGGCCAGGACAGCGGCTGGCAGCCGCAGCGGCGGCGCGACGGCCGCATCCGACTGGGCGCTGCACTGCGCGCGCATCTGTGGCATATGCTGACGGGTGTAGCGCTGGCCGCCGTGGCCATGACGTTGAGCCGGGATCTGTTCTACTGGCTGCTCCCGGTGACCGCGGGCATGATCCTGGCCGGGCCGCTATCCTGGTTATCGGGCAGCCGCGCGGTCGGCGGCGCCTTGCAGCGCGTGGCTGTTTTGCGCACGCCGGAGGAACAGCGGCGCACGCGCCCGGCAATCCTGAACGCCGCGCGGGCCCGCCAAGACAGCGATGCTGCCGTTGAACCATCGGGCGGGCCGCTAAGCCTGCTGCAGGCCGATGCGGCACTGGCCGATTGGCATCGCGCGCAATTGCCGCCCAGTGATCCGGAGGGCTTTGACCCTGATCGGATCCTGGCCGCCGCCAAGGCCGACCGCGCGACCGACAGCCGGGCGCTGGAGGCTTGGCTCACCGACGCCGAAATGCTGGCCTTCCTGCGCGATCCGTCCCTGGTTGCACGGGTGGCGTGACAGGGGCCAGCCTGACCCCTGTCCGCGGCCTTGCGGTTAGCGGTTGCCGGCGCCCTGGCGGTCGCGCTCGTTGCGTCGGCTGCGTTGATCGCGGCGATCCACGCCGTTCATGTCGCCGCGCGGGGCCTGGGCGTAGCTGACCAGGGCCGGACGCATGGCGGTGTAGGTTTCGCCGCCCATGCGGAACTGGTCCGCCAGCAGCACAACCTTGTCCTTCACGCGCACATCGCGTCCGCGCACGGCGACGTCCTGGCCCTCCAGGCGGTTGGTGGAATAATTCCGCGCCTGGCCCAGATCAACGATGTAGCTGGAGCCGTCCTCGGTGGTGATCAGCGCAATGACATTGTCGCGATCGCCGCCGCGCACCGGCGCGGTATCGGTGCGCTGAACCGTGCCACGCACCTGACGATAGCCCATCGGCCGTTCCGCGGTGTAGGTGCCGCCCTGGCGTTCCACCGACCGGCGCTTCTCACCCATGGCGACACGGTCGGCCATCAGCACCAGGCGATTGCCGACGCGGGCGGGATAGCCCATCACGGCGACGCGCTCGCGCTGGCGGATGCGCTGCTTGTCCCACTGCTTGACGTCGCCCAGATCGACGACCACGCGGTCGCCTGCGACGGTCTCGATCTGGCCGACCAGATTGGCACCGCTGCGGTCACCGCGGTCCACCGTCTTCAGTTTGACGATTTCCCCGCTCAGGCGCAGGCCCTGCTGGCCGCCACGCCGATCCATCTGGGCGGAATACCGATCCCAGTCGCCTTGACCCATCTGGCGTTGCTGCGGGCCGAAGCGCGGATCACGCATGCGTTCGCGGTTGCCATAGCGCTGATCCTGATAGCGCTGATCGCGGCTGCGCCGATCCTGATAACGGTCGGTCTGGCTGCGATCATCCTGATAGCGGCGGTCCTGGTCGCGCTGTGGCTCGCTCCAGTCATTCTGCTGCGCTGAGACCGGTGCGGCCAGCAGCGCCAGCGCGCCGACAAGCGCCGTGGTTTTCAGCATGTGCGGCATGGTCTTCATCCTTTCGATACGGGTCTGCAAGGGGGAGGCGGGCGCTGGCTTAGAACCAGTCAAACCAGCCATCATCATAATCATCGTCCCAATAGTCGTCATCGCCGATGTCATAATACTCGCTATAGTCCTCATACTCCGTATATCCGTAGTCATACGGATCATAATAGGCGTCCCAGGCATAATACTCATCACCATAGGCGTCGTAGAACCAATCGTCGTCGAAGTTTTCTTCGTCGTAATAACCTTCGACATAATATTCATCGTCTTCATAAAGCTCGTCGCCTTCCCACCATTGCGCGGTGGCCGTGGTGGTGAGCATGAGAGCCAGCCCGCCGCCGGCAAGCAGGGCCAGGCTTTTCTTCCAAAGCTGATCCAAAATCATGGCAATCTCCATTCAAGTCCGTCACGGGTCCGTCATTGGCGCCCGACGCCCTCCTGGGCGCCCGGCGCTGCTGCACAGGCGCGCCCGGCGCCTGGGTCAGTGTCTCGCCAACGCCATCCGGCGCGCGGCAGTTTCTGACTCGGCGCAGAAAAGTATGGGGCGGTGTGCGGATGCCGGGCCCGTGATGATCGGGCCGGTGACGATCAGACCGGTGACGATCAAGCCGCCGCGGTGCGGTTCAACCGCTCAACAGTGTTTGACAAACGCTTTCAGCGTGCCGCTTAGGCATGTTCGTCCGACCGAATGGTATCGCACAGCCATTCCAATCGGCCGGATGTTGAACTGGACTGTCGCAGATCCGGCAATTTGGGGGCGGTATGGAGTCCAGGCCGCCGGGCGGCATCACCATGTCACGGTCGGCGGCCGATGCGCCTGGTTTGATGCCCAGGTCAGCGCTCGCGAAGACACCGGCTTTGCAGTCACCGGGCGGGCTGAAGCCGCCCAGCCTGTCCGTCCCGCCGGAGCGCCCGCCGGAGCGCCCGCTGAAGCGCCAGCCGGCTCACCGCCTCGCACCAAGTGCGGCATCTGGCCTCTGTTCGGAAAATTGGAGCGGGCGATGAGATTCGAACTCACGACCCCAACCTTGGCAAGGTTGTGCTCTACCCCTGAGCTACGCCCGCGCTCCCCAAACGGCGGTTCAACCAGCCGTGTGGCGTTGGAGACGCGGATGTACCGGCGCGGGCGCGGCGATGCAAGCGGAAAAGTTGGAACCCGCCGATCAGGCTGTCGTGAACTCCGCGGGCTGCCATCAAGCGATTGGCGCCACGGCCAAGAGGCTTGCAGCCGGCAAGGCAGGGCGGCTATCAGCCTTGACGACTGTTGAGGCGGGCGTGCGGCCCGCGCTCCGGAAAAAAGGACCTCAGGCCCATGGAACCTTTGATCAGCGCCGGGCCCTCGCCGGCGGATCTCATCAAAGAGGGCACCACCCAGGGCTTTGCCCAAGATGTCATCGAGGCGTCCCAGCAGACCCCGGTGCTGGTGGATTTCTGGGCGCCGTGGTGCGCGCCGTGCCGCCAGTTGACCCCGGCCCTGGAAAAGCTCGTCACCGAGCAACGCGGCGCGATCAAGCTGGTCAAGATCAATGTCGACGATCATCAGCAGCTGGCCGCGCAGTTGCGCATTCAGTCGCTCCCCACGGTGATGGCCTTTGTCGGCGGCCGGCCGGTCGATGGGTTCCAAGGCGCGGTGCCGGAAAGTCAGTTGCGTCAGTTCATCCAGCAATTGGCGACGCAAGGCGGCGGCTCCCCGATCGATGCCGCCCTTGAAGAGGCCGACGCCTTGTTGGCGGCTGGCCAGGCCGATCAGGCCGCCGGACTGTATCAACAGATCCTGCAGGCCGATCCCAATCGCGGCGCCGCTTATGGCGGCTTGGCCTCGGCGCTGTTGGCGCTGGGCCAGGCTGAGGATGGCCGGGCGCTGTTGGATCAGGTGCCAGCAGATGTGCACGATCCGGCGATCGACAAGGCGCGCGCAGCTTTGGATCTGGCCGACCAGGCCGGGGATGCCGGCGACGTTGCCGGCCTCGCCGCGCGGGTTGAGGCTGATCCGGCGGACCTGCAGGCGCGGCTGGATCTGGCGGTGGCGCTTGCCGCGAAGGGACGCCGGGATGAGGCGGCCGAACACCTTCTGGAGATCATCCGGACGGACCGCAGCTGGCAGGATGAGGCGGCGCGCAAGCAGTTGGTGAAGATGTTCGAGGCGGCCGGGCCCACCGATCCATTCACCATCAAGATGCGGCGCAAATTGTCTGGGATATTGTTCGCGTGATCGGGCCACAAAGGGTCGTGGCGCCGGAAAGGGAAGGCCAATGAGCGTCAGCACCGGCGAACAGGCTTTGCCCACCGCTTTGCCGATATTTCCCCTGCCGGGGGCCTTATTGCTCCCTGGCGGCAAATTGCCGCTGAACATCTTTGAACCGCGCTATCTGGCGATGGTGCGCGACGCCATGAAAACCGACCGGATGATCGGCATGATCCAGCCGCGCGATGAGGCCGATCCCCCAGCGCTCTATGATATCGGCTGCGCCGGACGCATCACCAGCTTTACCGAAACGGACGATGGGCGATATCTGATCACGCTGACCGGGGTCAGCCGCTTTCAGGTGGTCGAGGAGATGGAGCGGACCACGCCCTACCGATTGGTACGTCCGGATTTCCGGGCTTTTGTCACCGACAAGTCCGGCGAGGAGCCGGATGAGGCGGTCAATCGGGACGGCCTTTTGGTCAGCTTGAAGCGATATCTGGACCGGCGCGGCTTGGGCGCGGATTGGGACGCCATCTCCAACGCGCCGACCGGCATCTTGATCAACTCTCTGGCGATGATCTGCCCGTTCGGTGTGCCGGAAAAGCAGGCGCTGTTGGAGGCCAAGAGCCTGGATGAACGCGCTCGCACGATGGTCGCGCTGATGGAGTTCGCCATTGCGGAGGGGGACAATGACAATGAGGCCGATGATCCTCCCGGCGTGAATTGATCATCGAGGAGAGCGTTATGGCCGCGGCGCCCGATCCGAAATTGCTGGAAATCCTGGTCTGCCCCCTGACCAAGACCGTGCTCGACTATGATGCCGAAGCACAGGAATTGATCAGCCGAAAAGCCGGGCTGGCCTTTCCAATCCGCGACGGCGTGCCGATCATGCTGGTTGACGAGGCGCGCCGGCTGGAGCCGTGACGCCGCCTCAAAGCAGATAGCCGCCGACAAAGAAGCCAATGTATAGCGCCACCAGCAGCGCACCGCCGGCGCGCGGCACAGTCTTCAACGCCATCAGAACCGTCACCACCAGAACGGCCGCCAGACACAGCGGAAAATAGAAGCGCAACACCAGGCCGGAAACCGGCAGCGGCGCTGCCAGGGCAATCAGGCCGGCATTGAACAGAAAGAAGGCCAGCGCTGAGCCGGCGACATTGCCGTAACTGATGTCTGGCCGGCCTTTCAGCGCTGCGGGCAGTTCGCGGCCCAGCTCCTCCAGGCTCACCGCGAGGGCCAGGACGCTCATCCCCACCACTGTGCCAGACAAGCCGGTCAGCGCCAAAATGTCGCGGGTGGCGACCACGACCAGTTCGCTTGCAACCACGATGGCGACCAGGGCAACCAGCAATAAGGCGGCCGCACGCCAGCGCCGCACCGGCCGCGTCTTTTGCAGCGTCTCGGCCACTTCGCCGCCGGCCTTTATGTCTGCCCCGCGGCGGCTGAGCCGGATCAACCAGATCAGCGCGGCAGAAAAGCCGGCGAGCAGCACCGCGCCGTCGATGCGGCCTAAGCGGCCATCCAGGCAGAGCGCGTAGAGCAGGATCAGGGCCAGCGGCGGCACCGCCAGGACAGCGGCGGGCGCCGTGGCAAAGCGCATCGGTACGATCAGAGCGGTCAGCCCGAAGGCCAGCGCGACGGCCACCATCGCCGCGCCGAGAATCGAGCCCAAGGCCAGGCCGACCGTTTCTTCCCGCGCGGCGACGACGCCCAGGGCCAGATTTTCCGGATCAAAACCAATGAAGATCACGCTGATCAGGAACGGCGACAAGCCGAACCCGAGCGAGGTGCCGACCGTGGCCTTGACCAGCTGCTCGGAAAAAAAGATCAGAACGACCAGACCGAGCACCAGGATGACGATCGCGGACACCATGGTTCAAAGCGGCAACCGGCCGTCCAGCAAGGCGGGCCGGCGGCCGAAGGTGCCGCGTGCGGCGGACATAAAAAACCCCTTCATTGGGCTGATGCGATTGACCGCCGCCAGGCCCAGATCGCGGGCCAGCCGAACCGGTGCGATATCGTTGGAAAACAGCCAGTTCAGACTGTCGGTTGCGGCGGCCAGCGCAAAGACATCGGCGCGGCGCGCCCGGCTGTAGCGCGCGACAAGGTCGGGCGCGCCCAGATCCAACCCGACCCGGGCGGCCTGGGCCACCAGTTCGGTCAACGCCGCCACATCGCGCAGCCCCAGATTGAAGCCTTGGCCGGCGATCGGATGGATGCCGTGCCCGGCATCGCCCACCAAAACCGTGCGTGGCCCGTGAAAGCGCTCGGCAATGTGCAGGCCCAAGGGGTAGCTCCAGCGCTGCGGCAGCACCTCCACATCGCCAAGGAAATCGCCGATGCGCCGGATCACCTCGGCGGCAAAGGCGCGCTGGTTCAAATCCAGGATCAGCGGCGCATGGCGCGCGTCGGCGGTCCAGACCAAGGAGGCGCGGTTGCCGGTCAAAGGCAGGATCGCAAACGGCCCGTCGCGCAGGAACCGCTCATGTGCTACCCCGCCATGAGCCAGTTGATGCGCGATCGTGGCGACGATGGCGGTTTGGGGATAGGACCAGCGAAGACTGCGCAAGCCCAAATGCCGGCGAACCTGGCTTTGGCGACCGTCGCACGCCACCAGCAGCGGTGCTTGCAATGTGCGGCCATCGCTCAGGTCAATGGCGGTGCTGCCCGGGGTCTCGCCAAAGCTTGTGACGGTGACCGGTGCGCTGATCTCAATTTCCGGGGCGGAGACAACCGCGCCGAGCATGGCCGCGCGCAGGTGCCGGTTCTCCACCATCCAGCCAAGCGGTTCTGCGCCCAGCTGGCGGTGATCGAAATGCAGGTGCAGCAGCGACGGCCCGTCGGACACGCGGATTTCCCGGATCGGGCCCGCATCGGGCTCCAACGCCGTCCACAATCCGATCGCCTGAAACAGATTCTTCGAGGCCAGCGCCACCGCCGTGGCCCGCCCGTCAAAGGCCGGCAGCGTGGTCTGGGCCAGGGGTTGCCGGTCGACCAGCTGCACCTGCAGGCCAAGGCGTGCCAGCGCCAGGGCCGTAGTCATGCCGATCAGGCCGCCGCCCAGGACCACGGCGTCAGCGGAAGGTGTGTTACGAGTCATGACCCCATGATGAGCCACGCTTCGGCGGGGCTGTCTAGCCCAACCGAGCTATTCCGCGGCATTTGACAGCACCGGAGGTGATGTGCGCGTCAAGCTCAGGGCCACCGATCCATCCGGCAGCGGTTCCAAATCGCCGTCCATCAGCCGCATCAGGTGCCGTGCAATGCTGAGGCTTAGGCCGCTCTGCGTCGCTTCAGAACTGGTCTGACCCTGATACTGGCCATCCAATTGCCGGCCCAGTTGCAAGCCCTCCGGTGCACCGGTGACCGTGATGCCCAGCCGCAGCCGGTCCGGCCGGTCGGGCAATTCGTGGATCCGCAATCCACCGCTGCCATCGGCGGGCAAGGCGGCATCAATCGCGGTAATCAGCGTGGCTACCACTTGATCTAGAATCACCGGGTCGGCGCACACCCAGTTGCGCGTCAGCGGGATCGGCAGATGATGGGCGCGGCTGTGGCTGAGACAGCGCTGCGCCACTGCCGCCAGATCCACCGGCGCCAGGGCCAGCCGGCGTTCGCCTTGCTCAATTTGCGCCACGCCCAAAAGCTGGTCGATCAGGCGCTTCAGGGATAAAGCGGCGCGTTCGATATCCCGGAAATAGCCGCCCGCGCGCTCTGCCACCACCTCCTGGGGCAGGTACCGCACAGCTTCAGCATAGCCCAGCACCGCATTGAGCGGTGTGCGCAATTCGTGGCTGAGCCCGGCCAGGAGCGCGGTTTTCTCGCGGCTGGCGCGCTCGGCGCCGCGCTGGGCGGTGATCAAATCATCGCGCATGCGCTCCAGATCGCAGCGCGCGCGGAAATGCTCCAACATCACCAGGAGCGAGCCATTGCCGACGATCAAGATGGTCGACACCGCATAGGCGGCCAGCGAAATGTCTGACAGAACCCATTGCAGGCCCAGAAACAGCGACAGGCCCGCTCGCAGTGCCAGCAGCACGGCGATGGCCCGGTGGAACCATCGTTCATGCCGCGCCGCGGGCTGCTGCACGACACTGCTGGATGCGGTCAACAGCAGCACGAAATTGAACCCGAAGGACAGAAAGGACAGGACAGGAATGTGCGCGGCGCTATACAGGATCAGGGCCTCCAGTGCTGCGCTGGCCGGAATCAACCAAACTGCGGTCGCACGACGGCGGCCGGGAAGAGCGCCCAATAAAATGAAGACGGCGAATTGATTGAATGCCATGCCGGCCAGGAAGCCGATCAGGTCGACATGTTGCTCGACCCGGGGCACTTCGATCGCCATGGCGAAACAGAAGAACAGATGCGCCCAAGCCCACCAGGGCGCAGCGCCGCGAAATTTCTGTTCCACGCTGAGAGTAATCAGCATCAGCGCGACGGTCAGCGACGCGCCGAAAGCCGGAAGAAAAATGTAAAGAGGATCTGTCACGGCCGAAGTCCCTTCCACCCGCACGCAACATCATGCCGTAAATCCGATGATAATTTCGTGACATTGTTATGCGCCTGACTTCCGCTCAACCTGGGCTCGAGCACCACGGCCTCGCCTTGCCGGCGCTCATCTTGGGCGCGGTGGGAATCGGTTTTGCGCCCATCTTCGTGCGTCTGGCCGGGGCCACGGGGGTGGAACCGGTGGCGTCGGCGTTTTGGCGCCTGACGCTGGCGGTCCCGCTGATGCTGCCTTGGGTGCTGTGGCGCGGGCGCGCGGCTCGAAGACGCACCACGGTTGAGCGGTCTGAGACGGCAAGTCCGGCTGCGCGGTGGGCGTTGGGTGCGGCCGGCTTGTTCTTTGCGGCGGATTTGGCCCTGTGGCACTGGTCGATCACCTTAACAAGCGTGGCCAACGCAACACTGCTGGCCAATCTCAACACCGTCTTCGTGGCGCTGATCAGTTATTTTTTTTTCAAGGAATGGCTCAATTTGCGCTTTTGGGCGGGGTTGGCGGCAGCCCTGGCCGGCGCGGCCTTGCTGTTGCGCGCCTCGCTGGTGGTCGGCGGTCCGCGGCCCTTGGGCGATTTATTGGGGGTGCTGACCGCCACCATGTATGCCGGCTATTTTTTGTCGGTGCGGGCAGCTCGGCGCGGCCTGGGCACCACCGCCGTCTTGTTCGGCAGTTCCATTGTCACCGCGGCCGCTCTCTTGCCTGTCGCGCTGCTCCTCGGCGAAGGGATCTGGCCCTCCGATGGTGCCGCGTGGCTGCCGCTGTTCGGCCTCGCCGCGGTGTCTCAACTGATCGGGCAGGGGCTGATCATCTTTGCCCTGAAGCACCTTCCGGCCGCCTTTTCAGCGGTCAGCCTGTTGATGCAGCCGGTGGTCGCCGCCATCGCCGCCTGGGGGCTGTTCGGCGAAGCGCTGGGGCCGGTGGAACTGGCCGGCGGCGTTGCTGTGCTGGTGGGCATCAATCTGGCCCGCCTGGGCTCAGCGCGGCGCTGACGCCTGTCAGCCCCGCTTGACCGGCGCCTGTGACCAATCCGTCAGGGGTGTCCGCCAGCGCCTATCGCGGGATCAGGCCTGAATCAGCAGGCTGGCGGCGGCGTCCAGCACCGCGTCGGCATCCAAGCGATAGGCGGCATACAGATCCGGCAGATCGCCGGTCTGGCCGAAGCAGTCCACGCCCAGCGGCACCACCGGCTGGCCGCGCACCGACCCAAGCCAGCTCAAGGCGCTGGGCGCGCCGTCGATCATCGTGATCAGGCCCGCGCGCGGCGCCAGCGGCGCCAGCAATTGCCGAGTCCAAGACGGCCGCGCCGCACCGCTTGCCAGATCCTCGGTTTCCTGCCGCCAGCCGCGGTGCAGCCGATCCGCCGAGGTCACCGCCAGCAGCCCCAGCCCGGGAATATCCTCGCGCAACAACTCATAGGCTTGGCGTGCCTCCGGCGCCAGGGCGCCGGTATAGGCAATCGCCAGCGGCGCGCCGTGGGCGGGCGGCTCGGCCCAGTAGCCCCCAGCGATCACTGCGGCGGCGTCCAACGGTCGCGACGGCTGGTCGAGCACGCGCGTGCTCAGCCGCAAATAGATGGAGCCGCCGTCAGCCGCCTGCAGGTGCTCAAACGACCAGCGCAGGATCGCGGCCAGTTCATCGGCAAAGGCGGGCTCAAACGAACTCAGCTTGTCCTGCGCCATGCCGATCACGGGCGGATGGATTGACTGGTGTGCGCCGCCCTCCGGCCCCAGGGTGATACCCGACGGCGTCGCCACCACAATGAAACGGGCGTCCTGGTAACAGGCATAGTTCAACGCATCCAGCCCGCGGTTGATGAACGGGTCATACAGGGTGCCGATCGGAAACAGGCGGTGGCCGAACAGGTCATGCGCCAGGCCGAAGGCGGCCAGCGCGAGGAACAGATTATGCTCCGCAATGCCCAGTTCCAGATGCTGGCCGGCGGGGCTGGCGGCCCATTTCTGCGGGCTCATCACCCGGGCGTCCTTGAAGAAGTCAGCGACGTCGGCGCGGGCGAAGCGGCCGCGCTGATTGACCCATCCGCCCAGATTGGTCGACACCGTCACATCCGGCGAGGTGGTCAGGATATGGTCGGCCAGGGCGCTGTCGCCCTTGCCCAGATCGTTCAGGATCCGGCCGAAGGCGACCTGCGTGGAGATTGCCGCATCGGTCGGACAGGGCAGCGCCTCGGGCACCGGCACAGGCTCCGGCACAGGCTCCGGCACTTGCTCCGGCACGGGCCCGGCGGCGGGCAGGTCCAGCGGCTGGGTGAACGCAACCTGGTCCAGAAAGCCGCGCAGCGCGTCGGCATTCCCAACACCCTCCAGCGGCTCCCATTCCCGGCCCTCGCGCACCTGCATCTGCTCGCGATACTGCGCCATCTGCGCCAGCGTCATCAGGCCGGCATGATTGTCTTTATGCCCGGCGAACGGCAGGCCATAGCCCTTGATCGTGTAGATCAAGAACAGCTGCGGCCGGTCATCGTCGATGGCGCGGAAAGTCTCCAGCAACAGATCGACATCGTGGCCGGCCAGATTGGTCATCAGGTCGGCCAGCGAAGCGTCGTCATAGCGCGCGATCAGGGCTTGACCGTCCGCGTCGAGATCGGCGGTCAGCTGTTCGCGCCAGGCCGCGCCGCCCTGGAAGGTTAAGGCGGAATAGCGATCATTCGGGCACTGGTCGATCCAGGCGCGCAGCGACTGCCCGCCCGGTTCGGCGAAGGCGGCTTCCAGCTTGCGGCCGTATTTCAGGGTGTGGACCTGCCAGTCGCACGCCTGGAAAATGCGGATGAAGCGGTCGTGCATCATCGCATGCACCACCGCGTCCAGGCTCTGGCGATTATAGTCGATGATCCACCAGGTGTCGCGCAGACCATATTTGGCGCCTTCCAGCAGCGCCTCATAGATATTGCCCTCGTCCAGCTCGGCATCGCCCATCAAGGCAATCATGCGGCCGCGCCTGGCCTCCGGCAGCGCCTGGCGCGCCAGCAGATAGTCCTGCACCATGGCGGCAAAGCTGGTGATCGCCACGCCCAGTCCGACCGAGCCGGTGGAAAAATCCACCCGGATCTTGTCCTTGGTGCGGGAGGGATAGGATTGCGCGCCGCCGAAGCCGCGGAATTTCTCCAACTGATCGCGGCTTTGCCGGCCCAGCAGATATTCAATGGCGTGCAGTGCCGGACTGGCATGCGGCTTGACCGCGACGCGATCCTGCGGCCGCAAGACGCCGAAATACAGGCTCGACAGGGTCGTGGCGAGCGAGGCGGAGGACGCCTGATGGCCGCCGACCTTGATGCCGTCGCGATTCTCCCGGACATGATTGGCATGGTGGATCATCCAGGCGGAGAGCCAGTGCACCCGCCGGTCCAGGGCCGCGATCATCGCCGATTCCCGTTGATCCACCAGATTGCGCGCCATATCCCCTCCGTACTCTGTGGCTCCGCGGTGTTGTGGAAGCAAAGGCCGCAGCGCGCAAGAACTTGACCGCCATGCCTGTCTGCGCAGACTGCACGCCATGCCTCATCCCCTCCGCTGCCCGCCGGTCATTCTGCTTGACGACAGCCTGTCCGGACGCGGGCTGCTATACAGCAATCCTCGCCAGATCGTGTGCGCTGAGACTGTCCGGGACGTGCCGGCGGCCTTGGCAGCGTTGGATGCGGCGGTCGCGGCTGGCTATCATGCCGCGGGCTTTCTCGCCTATGAAGCGGCCGCAGCGATTGAGCCGCGCCTGGCGGACCGGCCGCTGCCGGATGAGCCGTTGCTTTGGTTCTTGATCACCGAGGCGCCGCAGCATCTGGACGCCGCGGCGCTGCAAGCCTTGCTTGAAGAGGCTGACGGCGGGACCGCGCGCGGCTTTGGCTTGGCGCCTCAGCCCGCCCCATCGCTGAAGCTTTGGTATGATCAGGCCTTTCAGCGGCTCCAAGACTGGATCGCAGCGGGCGACATTTATCAAGCCAATCTGACATTTCAGCAGCCGGTGCTCCTCAGCGGCGATGGGCTGGCGGCCTATCGGGCGCTGCGACGGGCGCAGCCGGTGGGCTTCGGCGCCTATGCCGATACCGGCACATGGCGGCTGTTGTCGCTGTCTCCGGAACTGTTTTTCGCCAGTGATGGCGAGCGGCTGACCGCGCGGCCGATGAAGGGCACGGCCGCGCGCCATCCCCTGGCCGAGGAGGATGACAAGGCCGCCTCAAGGCTGGCAGCCGATCCCAAGCAGCGTGCGGAAAATCTGATGATCGTGGATCTGCTCCGCAACGACCTCTCGCGCGTGGCCGTGCCCGGATCGGTCGCCGTGCCGACGCTTTTCGCGCTGGAACGCTATCCCTCGGTTCATCAGATGACCTCGACCATTAGCGCGGATCGGCTGCCGGATTTGCCGCCGTCGCAGCTGATCCAAGCGCTATTTCCTTGTGGATCGGTGACCGGGGCGCCGAAGCTGCGGGCGATGCAATGCTTGGCCGCGGTGGAACCGGGGCCACGCGGCGTCTACACCGGGGCGATCGGGTATTTCGCTCCGGACGGGCGGTGCAGCTTCAATGTCGCGATCCGGACATTGGTGTTGGCACCGAACGGGCACGGCCGCATCGGCTTGGGCTCGGGCATTGTCGCTGACAGCGAAGCGGAGACGGAGTGGCGGGAATGTGCGCTGAAGGCCCGCTTTCTGAAAGCCGAGCAGCCGGACTTCGCGCTGATCGAGACGATGGTCTGGCAGCCGGACCATGGCGTGCCGCGCCTGCGCGCGCATTTGGAGCGGCTGACCCGGTCCGCGGCCTGGTTCGGTCGGCCCTGCGATGCAGACGCAGTGCGCGCGGCGATCACCGATGTCTGCCAGGATCTGCCGCAGCAGCACGGGGATTGGATGGTTCGGCTTCACCTTGCCGGCGATGGCTCGGTGAGCGCTCAGGCACGGCCGGTGCCGGCACGTCCAGAGCCGGTGACCCTGGCCTTGAGCCCGACACCGGTGCATAGCGAAAATGTGTTTCTCTACCATAAAACGAGTCATCGCAGCTTCTACGAAAATCCGCGCGCGCTGTTGCATGACCGGCTGGGTGTTGACGATGTCCTCTTCGTCAATGAGCGCGGCGAGCTGACCGAAGCCGCCCGCGGGTCCCTGTTCGTGCAACGCGGCGACCGCTTGGTCACGCCGCCGCTCAGCGCTGGCCTGCTGCCCGGGCTGTTGCGGGCCGAACTGCTGGCGTCGGGCCACGCGACGGAAGCGACGCTAAGGCCCGCGGATCTGCGCGGCGCGACGGCGCTGTTCTGGGGCAATAGCGTCACGGGATTGAAGCGCGCACAACTCATCGACGCATAGGCTTTGGGGCGGTTTGAACACGGCCGTTGCTTGACAAAAAAGCGCAGGGCAAGACTCGACAAGCGCTCGATTATGCGCAATCAATCGCCGGCAGCCGCTGATATACGGTTATTGTCTGTCGCGCTGGACGCGCTTATGGTTCAGCGTATATCACGTCTGCCGCAATCAGGGCCGGCATCGGGGGGATAGTGGACTTCAGCGTCCGCGGGCTGTCCGTTGATGTTGGCCTTGCCGCAGTGGAGCCGCCCCTCCAACCGACAAGCTTCTTAGGAAGGTCTATGAAACACAACCGGATAAGACACCTGGTTCTGGCCGCGGCCGCCTTCGGCATGGCCGCTGTGCCGACCGCGATGGCTCAGGAAGAGCCTGCCGATCCAGCCCCGCCGCCGCGCCCAATCATTGAAGATCCCACTCAGTTGAATCGCGTCTTCGATGAAGCGCGCGAAATCAACCAGCTTGCTCAGGCCTCCCAGGAGGAAATCAACGATCTGAGCAGCGAAACCTCGCAATTGGTTGTGCAGTATGATCGCCTACTGAAGCAGTTGGAAGGCATCCGCGCCTTCAACGCGCAGCAGGAGCGATTGATTCAGGCGCAGCAGCAGGAGATTGCCGAGTACGAACAGTCGATTATCGACGTTCAGGCGGTGCGCCGGCAGATCACGCCGTTGATGCTGCGCATGATCGGCGCGATCGAGCGGTTCGTGGACCTGGATATGCCGTTCTTGCTGGAGCAGCGGCGCGAGCGGGTGGAGGGCCTGCGTGATCTCATGGATCGCTCGGATGTGTCTGAAGCGGAGAAGTTCCGGCGCGTGTTCGAGGTCTATCAGATCGAGAATGAGTATGGCCGGACGATCGGCACCTATCCCGGTGAGGTGACCGTCGACGGCGCAGTGAAGACCGTGGATTTCCTGCGGATCGGCCGGATTATTTTGGCCTATGAAAGCCAGGACGCCACCGAGGTGGGATTTTTCAATCCGGTGACCGAGCAGTTCGAACCCTTGCCGCCGGCTTACCGCAATACGATCACCGCGGCGCTGCGCTATGCCAATCGTCAGGCCTCTCCTGAGATCTACGCGCTGCCCATCAACGGACCGGAGCCCGTGCAATGACCCGATTCTTCCGTATTTTGTTCATGACGGCGGCGGTGGCGGGGCTCGCGCCGCTGGCCGGGGCACAAGAAGAACAAGCGCAGCCGCCGGCGCAACCGGTGCCGGAATCCGAAGCCGCGGATTTGGACGCGCTGTTCGACGAGGTGCGCACCCAGAAGCTGTCTGAAAGCGAAGAGCATGAGCGCCGGCTGCAGGAATTTCGCCGGCAGCGCAATCAGCAGCAACAGCTGATCCAGCAGGTGCAAAACCAGATCGCTCAGGCCGAACGGCGCTCTCAACAATTGGAGGCGACCCAGCGACAGAATGAAGAGCGCCTGGTGGAATTGCAGCGCCGGCTGGATGAAGCCAAGGGGGAGCTGCGCGAACTGTTTGGCGTGCTGCAGCAGGTGGCCGGCGATACGCGCAGCCTGATCCAGGGCTCGCTGGTGACGCTGCAGGCGCGCGCCCAGAGGATCGACCGGCTGGAAGGCATCGAAACGCTGATCGAAAAGTCCAACCGGGCCTCGCAATTGCCGTCGATTGACGAGATCGAAGTGCTGTGGCGGGAACTGATGCGGGAGATGACACAATCGGGCCGGATCACCGAATTTCCCTACACGGTGGCAACGGCCGGCGGCGATCGGGAAGAGGTCGATCTGATCCGGGTCGGGCTGTTCAATCTGGTCGCCAACGGCGAATATTTCTTCTTCGACGAGGCGGCCAATACGGTGGTGGAGCTTGCCAAGCAGCCGCCGCGTTTCGAGAGCACCGCCGCGGCCTTGACCAATGCGCAACCCGGGGAGATCGTACGCTTCGGTATCGACCCCCTGCGCGGTCAGTTGCTGCAACTGTTGAAGGAGGTGCCGGACCCGCTCGAGCGGATCGATCAGGGCGGGGCTGTTGGCTATGTCATTCTGGCACTGGGCGCGATCGGCATCCTGATTGTGATCTACAAGACCATCACCTTGACGCTGACTTCCATGGCCGTGCGGTCCCAGGTGAAGAGCGACACGCCGAAAAAGGGCAATCCGCTCGGCCGCATCCTGTCCGTCTATCACGATAACCGCAATGTGGATGTGGAGACGCTGGAACTGAAGCTGGACGAGGCAATCCTGCGCGAAACGCCGGCCCTGGAGCGGGGGCTGACCTTGATCAAGATCATCTCCGCGGTGGCGCCGTTGTTCGGTCTGTTGGGGACTGTCACCGGGATGATCGAGACCTTCCAGGCGATCACCCTGTTCGGCACCGGCGATCCCAAGCTGATGGCGGGCGGGATTTCCCAAGCCTTGGTGACGACCGTGCTCGGCCTTGTGGTGGCGATCCCAACTTTGCTGCTGCACAGCCTGGTGGCCGGTATCGCCAAGAACATCATTCATGTTCTGGAAGAGCAGTCCGCCGGCATCATCGCGGTGCATGCGGAGAAGGAACACGCCTGATGCTGTGGTTGACGCAAAGCATCGAGGCGATCGAGCTGTTCATGGAAAAAGGGGGCCCCGTCTTGTACGGGGTCCTCGCGGTCACATTTGTTATGTGGACGCTGATCATCGAACGGTTCTGGTATTTTGCCTTCGGCGCCCGGGCCGACATCAACCGAGCGGTTGACGCTTGGGAAGCGCGGCCGGAGCGCAAATCCTGGTATGCGCACAAGATCCGGACCGCCATGCTGTCAGAAGTGCGCAACAGCTTGTCGTCCAACATCGAGATGATCAAGACGCTGGTGGCGACGTGTCCGTTGGTCGGTCTTCTGGGCACGGTGACCGGCATGATCACGGTGTTTGACGCCATGGCGGCGTTCGGCAGCGGCAATGCCCGGGCGATGGCCGACGGCGTCAGCCAGGCGACGATCCCGACCATGGCGGGTATGGTGGCTGCGCTGTCTGGTGTGTTTGTCTCGACCTTTTTGGAACGGCGGGCCAAGCGGCAGGCGGAGCGGCTGGAAGACAGCCTGACGATGGATCACTGAGGCGTGTGCCGGTCGGGCGCCTTTGGGTCCGACCGGCGCTTTACGTTTGACACGACATTTGATATAAAGTTTCCTCGAATGGGAAAGAGCAGACAGGAAGATGCGCAAATTTGCTAAGCAGCAGGATGAGGCGGAAATCAATATGACGCCGATGCTCGACATCGTGTTCATCATGTTGATTTTCTTCATCGTCACCGCGTCGTTCGTGAAGGAGCAAGGGCTGGAGCAGACCAAGCCGCCGCCGTCCACGAACGAGCCGCCGGATGAGGAGAAGCGCAACTGCGTGATCCGCGTGACCAACAGCAATCGGATCATGTACGGCTTCCGCGAGATCGACGAATCCTCGATTCGCCCGAATATTGAACAGTGCCGCGCGACCAATCCCGAAGCCGTGGTGATCATCCAAGCCGAACCCGATGCAGATGCGGAGTTCGTCATCGCTGCCCAGGATCAGGCGCGCCAGGTCAATCGCAATATCCCGATTACAGTGAAGGAAACGCCGCCGCGCTAAGCGGGGGGCGGGGGTTCCCACTCCAGGAGGTTCGCTGCCATGCGTCAGCACGCCCAAGAGGAAGAAGACACCGAGATCAACATGACGCCGATGCTCGACATCGTGTTCATCATGTTGATTTTCTTCATCGTCACCGCCACCTTCATTAAAGAAGCCGGCACCAATGTGGTCAAGCCGACGGCGGAGACCTCGCTGATCCAGGACCGGGCCTCAATTCTGGTCGCGGTCACCCCGGAAGACGAGATCTGGATCAACAATCAGAAAGTTGACGAAAAGGCGGTGCGCAGCGTCATTGAGAAGCTGCATGCGGAAAATCCCAAGGGCACCGTCGTCATCCAGGCCGACCGGCAGGCCAATGCCAAGACCTTCCTTGCCGTGCGCGATGCGGTTTTCGCCGCCGGCGTGCCGGAAGTGGCCCTAGCTACGGAGCGTTGAACAATGACCTTTATGCGATATGGACTGGGCTTGCTGGTGTCCGTCGCGGTCACCTTCGGCCTGTTCTACCTGATGCAAAGCCTGGTGGGCTCCAAACGGCTCAATATCCAGGAGGAAGATCGCATCGTGCTGATCGACCCCTTGGCGCGCGAGCGCGAAGAGAATGTCGATATCAAGCGGCGCGAACCGGAACGTCCGCCTGAGCCGGAGGCGCCGCCGCCGGATCTCGACATCAACACAGCGGCCAATCTCAACCCCAATGCGCTGTCGCTCAGCATCGGCGGGCCGGCGTTGGACGCCAGCGCGGATATCGCCGGGGTCGGCCAGGCGCCCAGTGACGGCGAATATCTGCCGATCGTGAAAATCGAACCGCAATATCCGCGCCGCGCGGCGGAGCGTGGCATCGAGGGGACGTGTCTGGTGTCCTACACGGTGACGCCGGAGGGCACGACGACCGATATTCAAGTGGTCGAAAGCGAATGTGAATCGATTTTTGCGCGTGCCTCCATCCAGGCGGCGGAGAAATTCAAATACAAGCCGAAGGTGGTAAATGGCGAGGCGATCGCTGTGGCGAATGTGCAGAACCTGTTCACCTATCAGTTGGCCGATGGCGGCCGTCGCCGGTAAGGCGCCAGCGACGCGGCGCCGCTTGGCCTGATCAGAGCCCCATCGCGCCGCTGGGGTGGCGGCGCGGTGCCGGGATCGGCTCGCAGACAGGGACCAAAGCCCAGCTATAGCCCGGAGAAAGCCGAGAGAAAGCCCAGGTATAGCCCAGAGAAAGCCCAGACAAATCCCAGACAGGGACGAAAGCGATGAGCGTAACGATGAGCAAGTGGAACAAGACGGTATCCCTCGTGGCCCTGGCCGTTGGGCTGCACCTGCTGCCCGCCTCGGTGTCGCCGGTGGCGCCGGCGCCCGCCTTCGCCCAAGACGATGAAGAAGGCCGCAAACGCCGCACCAAGCGGACCCAAGCGCTTGATACCAAGGTCTATGAGTCGGTGGGCAAGGCGCAGGAGGCCTATGAGATCGGCGACCGTCAAAAGGCCTATGACATCTTGAATGACCTGACCAGCAGCGACCGCCTGGGCGATTACGAGCGGGCTTATGTGAATACCGTGCTGGCAAGCTGGGCCTATGAGGAAGATCGCCCTCAAGATGCCATTCAGTATTTCGAGGTGGTTCTGCAACAAGAAGAAGCGCCAGAGACCTTTCTTGACCAAGCGATCTTCAATCTGGCGCAGATATATTTCATCACTGAACAATATCAAAAGTCTATTGACTATATGAACCGCTATCTGCAGCGGGCCGAAACCCCGGGGCTGACGCCTTACAATTTCCTCGCACAGGCGCATTATCAGCTGGAAGAGTATGACAGGGTTATCGAGTACGCCAATTTTCTGATTGAGAAGGCGCGGGAACTGAACCAGGAAATTCGCGAAAGCTGGTACCTGTTGCTGCGGTCCAGTTATTTCACTCTGCAGAATTTCGAAAAGGTCCGCGACATCACTGAGATTTTGGTGATCAACTTCAGTAAGCCGGAATATTGGCGCTCTCTCGCGGCGATCTATGGCGAATTGGGCCAGGAGCAGAAGCAATTGGCCGCACTGGAGGTCGCTTACAAACAGGGCTATTTCGACACCGAGGCCCAGTTGGTTAGCATCGCGCAATATTATATGTACCACAATGTGCCGATCAAAGCCGCCTGGGCCTTGGAAAAGGGCCTCAAGGATGGCGTGGTGGAGCCCACGGCCGACAATCTGGAATTGCTCGGCCGCGCGTATCTGCTGGCCCAGGAATATGACGAGGCGATTGACACTTTGCTGAAAGCCGCCGCCAAACAGGATGATGGCGAGATCTGGCTACAAGCCGGCCAAGCCTTGGCCGAAAAGCAAAAATGGGAAGAAGCCGCCGACGCCTTGGAAAAGGCCCTGGCCTCGGGCGAGGTCGATAGTCCCAATAATGCGCGCATGCTGTTGGGGCAGGCCTATATGCAAATTTATGACTTCGATAATGCGCGGGAAACCTTCCGCAAGGTCCGTGGAGACGAGGAATTGCGGTCGCAGGCCCGGCGATGGATCCGCTATATCGACCGCGAACGGGAGCGCGTCGCCTATCTCGATCGGTGGCTCGGAACCAACTATCTGAAGAACGACTAGGGGCTTCGCCGATCGACCGCGAGCGCGGCCGATCGCATGAAGCCGCCCGTTTTCTCTGGGGCGAGCCACTCTATGGCACCGACGGGCTATGCGTCGCCGTGGCCCGTCGACCGGATGCGGATCCTACCGGGCCTGGACCAGACTGTCCTGCCTTGGATGAGACGCGTCGGGCCCAGCCAGCAGCCGCGCCTGCGCAGTGCTCGGCGCTGAGACCCGGTGGGGCCAGCGCAGGCGTCGGAAGGGTGCAATGGGGCCGGCGTTGAGGCAGCCCAGATAGGCTGCGACCCCGGGACTGCCGGTTCGCGGGTGGGCCATGCCCCCCGGTGCGGAATGCCCAAGCTGCGGCATGCCCCCGGGGACGGTATGCCTATTGTGCAGCATCACCGCCCTCACCGGCGTTCTGGCGCCAAACCGGCGTGGAAAAAGGGGCGGGCTCCAGATGGGTCGCCCGCCCCTTTTGTCTGCTAGGGCGTCATTCGCCCAAGCGCGATTGGTCGGATGAAAACGCCCGCCTTCAAGGGAGCAAACAGCGCGATCGGACCGACCGGCCACCGCGTCGCCGGCTCAATCGCTCCGATCTTGCTGTGACGGGGGTCGTCAGGACGTTTAATTCAGCACCTTGGGCCAGTTGGCATTGGCCTGGTCGATGTGGCCCGGCACATCTTCAAACCACTTCTTCTGAATGCCCTTGTTCAGGTTCAGATAAAGCTTGCCCTCTTCAATGGCCCACACCTCCGGATCGCCGGCCGCGGTCTGGCCCTTGGCCACCGCATAGGCGCAATACCCGCCGAATTGCGGGCGATACTTGTCCGGATCGGCCTTGAACTGCTCCAGATGCTCTTCTGAGGCAAACCGGAATTTGGCGCCCTTATACTCATAGACATGGGCATCATCGCCCTGCACCGGCTTGCCTTCGGTGAAATAGGCGACCGGATCATAGCCGTTCAGGGCATAGTCCCAGCCGGAGGAAAAGATGCCGCCTTCCTTGACATAAATCTCCGGCTTGGCGGCCAGCGCCGGCGCGGAGGCGAGACCGAGGCCCACCAGGGCGACGGCAAGAATCGAAAACAGTCTGTGCATGAGCAATCTCCCGATGCCTGTCTGCGGTTACGGTTCAGGACATATGGTGTGCCCTCGAACGGTCAAGCAGCCTCGCGCGCGGGTTGACACGGCCGTGACACGTCGTGTGGCCCGCGCGAGGCGGGTGTGCGGGCCGCAAAGACGATACCGCCATGCCAGGCAAGATCGGGAACGCTTGGCTGGTGCCCCCGGTCCGACTCGAACGGACACTCCCTTGCGGGAACCAGATTTTGAGTCTGGCGCGTCTACCGGTTCCGCCACAGGGGCTGTCTCAGCCAAGACCACCCGGATAGACCAGCACAGGCGCAGCGTCAAGCAGGCTTGCCCGGCGGTGTCGCGCCTGTTACCGCGTCAACGCCCGTCCATCACGCCCCGCCGGACCCTCATGATAAGATCCTTGTATGACTGGACCCTTGCCCTGGCGCAACGGCCCGCCGCCCCGGCCTGGCTGGCCGGTGTCTCCTTTGTGGAAAGTTCGGTTTTCCCGATCCCGCCGGACATTCTGTTGATGCCGATGATCCTGGCCGACCGCAGCGCCGCGTTCCGCCTGGCGCTGATCTGCACCCTGGCCAGCGTCGCCGGCGCGGTCTCCGGCTATGCCATCGGCGCCTTGCTGTGGCAGGTGATCGGCCAGCCGATCATCGAACTATATGGCTATACCGAAGCTTTTGCGGAGTTTCAGGCGCTGTTCGCGGCTTATGGCGTGCTCACCGTGCTGGTCGGCGGCTTGACGCCCTTTCCCTATAAGGTGGTCACCATCGCCAGTGGGGCCGTGGCGTTCAATCTGCCGCTGTTCATCCTGTCCTCGATCATCGCCCGCGGCATCCGGTTTTTCTTGGAGGCCGGGCTGCTCTGGTATTTCGGCCCGCCGATCCGCGCGTTCGTGGAAAAGCGCCTGGCGCTGACCGTCACGGCCTTTCTGTTCCTGTTGATCGCCGGTTTCTTTGCGGTCAAACTGCTGGCATGACAGCAAGGACCTTCGCCCGCCGATACCCCGTGCGGCTGATCGGCCTGGCCGCGGCCCTGGTGCTCGGCACCGCCTTGGTGATCCAGCACGGCTTCGGCTATCTGCCCTGTGCCTTATGCTATCGCCAGCGCTGGCCCTATTATCTGTGGATCGGGCTGGGACTGGTGGCGCTGATCCGCCCCAGCCTGCCGGCCTTGCTGTTGGT
This sequence comes from Rhodothalassiaceae bacterium, assembly GCA_050331575.1. Taxonomy (GTDB): domain Bacteria; phylum Pseudomonadota; class Alphaproteobacteria; order Sphingomonadales; family Rhodothalassiaceae; genus JBHJGS01. The sequence goes on from JBHJGS010000048.1 coordinate 71,734, forward strand.
GGCAGCGGCCACCGGTTTGGTCAGCGCCGGCTTGGGCCTGCACCATCTGGGCGTGGAGCGGGATTGGTGGGCGGGCCCGGCTGCCTGTGCCGGCGGGCTGAGCGGTGATCTGGACAAGATCCTGGACGATGTCATGGCCGCGCCGATCGTGCCCTGCGACGAACCCACCTGGACCTTTCTGAGCCTGTCCATGGCAGACTATAATTTTCTGATATCGCTGGGGCTGACCGGCTTTGCGCTGTGGGCCCGGACCGCCAGGAGAGCGTGACCATGACTGAGCGTTTCACCCCGCCGCGCCCGCTGCCCGGCGATCGCCCGCTGGCCGACCAGATCGCCCGCATGATCCGGGTCGACCATGCCGGGGAATATGGCGCCGCCCAAATCTATAAGGGCCAGCTCGCCGTGCTCGGTGACCGGCATCGGCTGACCCCGCAGATCCGCCACATGCGCGAACAAGAGCAGCGCCATCTGGACACCTTCGACCGCCTGGTCACCGACCGCGGCATTCGCCCCACGGCGATCCAGCCGCTGTGGGCCGTGGCCGGATTTACCTTGGGGGCTGTGACCGCGGTCATGGGCGAACGCGCTTTAATGGCGTGTACTGCGGCGGTGGAAGAGGTCATCGACACGCATTATGCCGAGCAACGCGAGGCCCTGGGCAATCATGACAGCGAACTGGCCGAGATCGTCGAGGATTTCCGCAAGGAAGAAGCCGAACACCGCGACATCGCCCTGGCCCACGACGCCGAAAAAACCCCCGGCTACAATCTGCTCAGCGGCGCTATCAAGGCAGGATGCAGGGCGGCGATCTTTTTGAGCAAGCGGGTGTGAGGGGGCTGACTAGCTTTCGCCGCCCCCGGCCCGCCGCTCCAGTTCCGCGTTCACTAGTGCGCCGATCAGCACCAGAAAGGCGCTGAGATACAGCCACAGCATCAGCACCACCACGCCGGTGATGGCGCCGTAGGTCTCTGAGTAGGTGCCGAAGCTGCGGACATAAAGCGAGAACAGCAGCGACCCGCCGATCCAGCCGATCGCCGCCAGCCAGGCGCCGGGGCTGGTCCAGCGCCAGTCCGGCCGGTTGCGATCCGGCCCATAGGCATATAACAGCGCCAACACGGCCAGGATCAGGCCGAGCAGGATCGGCCAGCGGATCAGCGCCACCGGCCAGTTCAGCCAGCCGGGCAGGGGCAGGGCGCCCAGGATCGGCGGCACCACCGCGATCAGCGCCAGGCCCACCACGGTGACCAGAACGATGCCCGCGGTCAGCCCGAACACCAGGGCCGAGGTCTGGAAAAAGCCGCGCTCATCGGGCTCGTGATAGGCGATGCCCAGGCCGCCGACCAGCGCCTTGGTGCCTTTGGAGGCGCTCCACAAGGCCGCGATCACGCCCACCGCCGTGCCCACACCCAGCGCGCCGGACGAGGATCCGGCCAGGCGCTCCAGCTGCCCGGTCACAATGCTCTGCGCGCCGGCGGGCAGCATGTCGCTCAACGCGGTGATCTGCCGGGTCACCTGCTCCGGCGAGACCACCAGGCCGTAGACCGCGACCAGCGCAGCCAGGGCCGGGAACAGCGCCAGCAGCGCGAAAAACGCCACGCCGCCGGCGATGATCGAGACATTGTCCGCACCGATGCGCTGCTGCACGCGCCGGGCAACCCTCAGCCACGCCGTGTGTGACAGCCGGGCGGGACGGTCCACGGTTTGACCCGCGGTCCGGTCCCCAGGGCGATGAGGCGTGGTGGCGGGCTCAGGCATGGCGGCGTGGGTCTCGCAGGGCAACAGAACAGACAGCGTAACGCGCAACCGCGCTCGCGGCTCCCTGCGCCGCCGTTGCCGCCTACTCCGGCTTGCGGAATTTCAGGGTAAAGCGGTCGGATTCGCCGATAGCGGCGTATTTGTCCCGGTCCTTGCCGCGCAGAGCGTAGGTCGGCGGCAGGGTCCAGACGCCGCGGGGATGATCGTGCGTGTCCTTCGGATTGGCATTGATGTCGGATTTGTCCACCAGTTCGAAGCCGGCGGCCTCGGCCATCTCGATGGTCACGCTTTCCTTGACATAGCCATTGCGCGTGGCCTGTTCGACGTCCTCGGGCAGGCGGTGTTCGACCACACCCAACGTGCCGCCGGGCTTCAAGGCGGCATAGAACTGCTCGAAAACCTTCTGTGCCTGGTCGCGCGGCATCCAATTGTGCACGTTGCGGAAGGTCAGCACCATGTCGACCGGCTCCGCAGGCAGGCTGCCGCGGCCCGGATTATAGGTCTCATACCGGCCGGCGCCGGAGACATAAGCCTGTAAGATCTCGCGGTACCAGCCACCGCCGGGGCTGACCTCCATCACGGCCATGTCCGGTTCCAAGCCGAAAAAGGTCAGCGTGGCATAGGGATGGCGATACCGGTCGCGCGCTTTGTTGGCGTCGGACCGCGATGCGTTGTCGATCGCCTCACGCAGCTTGGCGTGCTTTTCGGATTCGTGGGTATCGGATGTGGCGGGTGCGGCCAGGAAGCAGGCGGCCATGGCAACGCCTGCCAGACGCAGCAAGATAGACATCGGCGCGGTCTCCTAATCTAAAGGGTTGCGCCCAGCCTAACGGTGGCGCGGCCGGGCTTCCAGTGCCACCTTCGCTCAGCCGAAGGCGCCGCGTTCAGACCGGTTGAAATCATCTTCAAGGCGCACGATATCATCCTCGCCCAAATAGCTGCCGGACTGCACCTCAACAAGGTGCAGGGCAATGCGGCCGGGATTTTCCAGCCGGTGCACCGCGCCGAGCGGAATATAGACCGACTCATTTTCTGAAATCAGGATCTGTTCGTCATCGCGGGTGACCAGGGCGGTCCCCTGCACCACCACCCAATGTTCGGCTCGATGATGGTGTTTTTGCAGGCTCAGCTTGCGGCCGGGATCAACCACGATGCGCTTGGTCTGAAAGCGCTCTCCCAGATCGACGGTTTCATAGGACCCCCAGGGACGCAGCACCCGGGTATGATGCAGTTCCTCATAGCGGCCTTCCGCCTTCAATTTCTCTACGACCTTTTTGACATGCTGGGCGTGACTTTTGGCCGTGACCAGCACGGCGTCCTTGGTGGCGACGATGGCCAGGTCGCGCACGCCGATGGCGGCGACCATCAACCCGTCGGAGCGCACCAGGCAATCTCGGCTGTCATGCAGTTCGCAGCGGCCCTGCACAGCATTGCCGGCGGCGTCCTTGTCAGCAATGTCCCATAGGGCCGACCAGGACCCAATGTCCGACCAACCGATATCCACGGGGATCAGCGCGCCACGCTGCGTCCGTTCCATCACGGCATAGTCGATCGAGTCGCTCGGGCAGCGTCGGAAGGCTTCGGCTTCCGGGCGTTCAAAATCCAGATCTGTCGCGGCTTTGTCCATCGCCTCGGCGGTGGCTGCGACCATATCCGGGGCATGCGCCTGCAATTCGTCAAGGAACGTCCGGGCGCGCATGAGGAACATGCCGGAATTCCAGTAATACCCGCCAGTGCGAAGATAGGATTCCGCGGTCTCGCGGTCTGGTTTCTCAACAAACCGGCCGATGCCATGCACGGCGTTATGGCCGTCCAGGGCCTCTCCTGCCTGGATATATCCATAGCCGGTTTCTGGTCCGGACGGCACGATGCCGAAGGTGACCAGGTGGCCGGCTCGAGCAGCGGGCAGGGCCTCGGCAACGGCCTCGTGAAAGGCCGCAGGCCGGGTGATAACATGGTCTGACGGCAAGAGCAGTAGGATTGCCTCAGGGTCAGTCTTCAGCAAGCGGTGCGCGGCCAGCGCGGCCGCCGGCGCGGTGTTGCGTCCTTCCGGCTCCAGCACCAGCGCCTCCGGCGTACAGCCGATCTGGCGCAACTGTTCAGCGATGATGAAGCGGTGCATTTCCGCCCCGATGATGACCGGTGCGGCATAGCGCTCCGGATCGGTCATCCGCAGCACAGTTTCCTGGATCATCGTGCGCTCCCCCGCCAAAGGCAGAAGCTGCTTGGGGTAAAGCCGGCGCGATAGCGGCCACAGGCGGCTTCCCGCACCGCCGGACAGGATCACGGGAAAGGGTCGGGTCATGACGGCATCGGCTCCTGCACAGGGCCCGGATCAGGGGAGCGGGCATCGGCATAGTGCGTCTGTATCCATTTGCGATAGCGCCCGTCCTGGACGGCGCGCCACCAGGCTTCATTGTCCAGATACCAGGTCAGCGTGTCGGCGAATCCGGTGGCAAAGTCGCGCGCCGGCGTATAACCCAGCGCCTCGGAGATCTTCTGGCAGTCGATGGCGTAGCGGCGGTCATGGCCGGGGCGGTCGGCGACGAACTGCTTCAGTCGGGCGCAGGCCTGCCCGGAGGCTGCGGGGCAATCGGGGAAGCGGCCGGCAAGGTCGGGCCGCTGGGTAAAGGCGTTGTCGATGGCAGCGCACAGGGTTTCAATCACCGTCATGTTCGGCAACTCCGCCCCACCGCCGATATTATAGACCTCGCCGGCCCGGCCCTTGCTGATCACTTGCTCGATGCCACGGCAATGATCCGCAACATGCAGCCAGTCGCGCACTTGCAGGCCGTCACCGTAAATCGGCAAGGGCCGGCCGTGCAGGGCATTGATCAGGAACAGCGGGATCAGCTTTTCCGGGAATTGGTAGGGCCCGTAATTGTTGGAGCAGTTGGAGATCGTTGTCTGCAGCCCATAGGTGCGGTGGTAGCCCCGTACCAAATGGTCCGACGCGGCCTTGGAGGCGGCATAGGGGGAATTGGGCGCATAGGGTGTCTGCTCGGTAAAGGCCGGATCGTCCGGGTTCAGACTGCCATAGACCTCATCGGTTGAGACATGGTGAAATCGGTGCGGCCGCCCGCTGCCCTCATCCAGCCAAACGGAGCGCGCCGCCTTGAGCAGCGCATGCGTGCCCAGGACATTGGTGGCGATGAAGGCATCTGGGCCGCGGATGGAGCGGTCGACATGGCTTTCCGCGGCGAAGTGCACGATGGTATCGATCCGGTGACGGCGCATCAGGTCCGTCACCCGGGCGTCGTCGGCGATATCGCCGTGGACGAAGACGAAGCCGTCATGACCATCCAGGCCCGCCAGATTGGCGCGATTGCCGGCGTAGGTCAGCAGGTCCAGCACCACGATGGTGTCGCCGGGATGGGCGGTTGCCCAATGATGCACGAAATTGGCGCCGATGAAGCCGGCCCCGCCGGTGATCAGAAGATTAGCCATGGACGGCCTCCAAAGTGTCCGCAAGCATATGGCGCAGCCCATGCCGCCAGTGCGCGGCCGGCGCGCCCAGCAACTGCCAGGTTTCGCTCTTGTCTAGCACCGAATAGGCTGGGCGCCTCGCCGGCGTCGGAAAGTCAGCGGTGGCAATCGGCCGGATCGGGATCGGGCGGCTCAAAATCCCCATCGCCACGGCCTCGTCCTGGATCGCCACGGCGAAATCGTACCAACTGGCCACGCCGGCGTCGGTGCAGTGATAGGTTCCCCCCAGACGCTCATGCCCGGCCAGCGCCCACAGCGTCTGTGCCAGCGTATCGGTCCAGGTCGGCGTTCCGACCTGGTCGGCGACCACCGCCAGGCTATCCCGGCTGGCCATCAGCCGCAGCATGGTCGCAACGAAATTCCGTCCGCCGGCCCCATAAAGCCAAGCGGTGCGGACGATCAGGGCGCGTTCGCCCAGAATGTCTCGGATCCCCGTTTCGCCGGCCAATTTGCTGGCGCCATAGGCATTCACCGGATTGGTTGGCGCGTCCGGTCGGTAGGGGCGGTGGCCGCGCCCATCGAACACGAAATCGGTGGAGATATGGATCAGGCGCGCCCCGCTTTGGGCCGCTGCCCGGGCCAGGTGGCGCGGGCCTTGGGCATTGGCTGCATAGGCGGCCGCCTGCTCAGCCTCGGCCGTATCGACCTGTGTGTAGGCTGCGGTGTTGAGGATGATGTCCGGCCGGATCTGGGCGACCATGGCGGTTACGGCAGCCTCGTCCGTGATATTCAGCCGCGCCCGGTCCACAGCGACAATCTCGGCGAGGTCCGGCTTCAGCCGACTGATCGCCTGCCCCAATTGGCCGGCGGCTCCGGTCAGCAAGACCCGCATCAGAAAAGCTCCGCCTCAGCCAGGACAGGCGCATCCCGGTCTTTGGCCGAAACGATCGGCTCAGCTCCGTTCAAGGGCCAGTCGATCGCCAGCTCCGGATCATTCCAGGCCAGAGACCGGTCATGCTCCGGGGCATAATAATCGGTGCATTTGTAGACGATTTCCGTGCCGTCGGTCAGCGCCAGAAAACCGTGGCCAAACCCCTCCGGCACCCAAAGCTGCCGCTTATTCTCAGCCGACAGTTCCACGCCGATCCACTGCTTGAAGCTGGGCGACGCTTGGCGCAAATCGACCGCGACATCAAACACCGCCCCGGCGGTGCAGCGCACCAATTTCCCTTGGGGCTGGACCACCTGATAATGCAGGCCGCGCAGGATATGCTTGGCCGAGCGGCTGTGATTGTCTTGCACAAAGTCGCGATCCAAGCCCAGAGCCTGGAAGGTGCGCCGGTTCCACACCTCCATGAAGAAGCCGCGGGTATCGCCGAACACGCGCGGCTCCAGGATCACCACGCCGGGAAGAGTCGTGTCGATCCGTTGCATGCTCACGGCGCCTCCAGGATCTGCTTCAGATAGCGACCATAGCCGCTCTTGACCAATGGTTCGCTTAAGCGGGCCAGGGCATCGGCGCTGATAAAGCCCATCCGCCACGCAATTTCCTCAGGGCAGGCGATCTTTAGGCCCTGGCGGCTTTCCACAACACGCACAAATTCGCCAGCCTCCAGCAGGCTTTCGTGGGTGCCGGTATCCAGCCAGGCAAAGCCTCGGCCCAGACGTTCGACACGCAGCCGGTCTTGCGCCAGATAAAGTTTGTTGACGTCGGTGATTTCCAACTCCCCGCGCGCTGAGGGTTTCAGGTGGCGGGCGATATCGACCACATCCGGATCGTAGAAATACAGGCCGGTCAAGGCATAATTGGATTTCGGGGCTTTGGGCTTTTCCTCCAGATCGATGGGGCGGCCGTGCTGATCGAACACGACCACGCCATAACGTTCCGGATCCGTGACATAATAGCCGAAAACCGTTGCACCATCGCCTTGCTCGGCGGCGCGAGAGAGCATGTCCGGCAGGCCGTGGCCGTAAAAAATATTATCGCCCAAGACCAAGCAGACGCGGCGATTGGCGATGAAGTCTGCGCCGATGAGGAAAGCCTGCGCCAATCCGCCTGGCTCCGGCTGTACCGCATAGTGTAGCGACACCCCCCATTGTGTACCATCGCCCAAAAGGCGCTTGAACTGGTCTTGATCCTCCGGCGTGGTGATGATGAGGATCTCGCGGATACCCGCCAGCATCAAGGTGGTCAGCGGGTAATAAATCATCGGTTTGTCATAGACCGGCATCAACTGCTTAGACACCGCCCGCGTCAGGGGATAGAGCCGCGTTCCCGCACCCCCTGCCAAGATGATCCCAACCGTCTGCGCGGCTTTCGTCTGCATAAACGCTCACTGCCCCCATACAATCGGGGCGCTTGGTAGCAAGGCGGCCGTGCTTGCGCAATGTTCAAGGCCGTCCGCTCAACCAGCTCCAGTGCAGGGCGAGGGTCAGCCCCACGCTGATCGCCAAGGCAGCACTCAGAACCAGGCGGTCATGGCGCAAATGCGTGCCCGGCGGCGGGCTGCCGAATAGCCACAGCGCCAGGAACAAGACCAAGAACAGATTGATCGGCGTCAACGCCAGATTGATCACAACCAGCCACCAGCGCGGCGCGGCCAGAGCCTGAATCAGAATGATCGCGGACGAGGCGCTGAAGATCAGCGCTGCCATCGAGCCGTGGCGCACGGTGCGAAAGCGCTCCCGTCTCAGCAGAAATCGGGTCAAGACCCCCGCTTCCACGAGCGCGGCGATCACGATGAAAACGCCCGCCGCCGCGTTCATCGCCGCTGGATCTCAGCTCACTTGCTGGCTCTGAAAGCCCTGGCTGGCAAAGCGTTCCGTGTGCTTGGCGCCCATTGAATAGGGCTGCTGCGCGTCTGTGGCGGTGATCCGGTCCCAAGCGTCCTTCACGGCTTCAGCGGTCACCTCGGGGCCGAGCGTCGCCCCGGCGGTTTCGACCATGTGCGCCTTGGCAAAATGGCCAGCCCCTGCGGAAATGATTTCGCCGGAGGGGGCGCTGTCATGGGCCAGCACCATCACCGCCGGCGACACCAAGTCCGGCTGGAACAGGCTATAGACTTGGTCGGGCATCAGCCCTTCGGTCATGCGGGTGGCGGCGATCGGTACCAGAGTATTCACCCGGATATCATATTTGGCCCCCTCCAGCTTGAGCGTATTCATCAGGCCCACCTGCGCCAGCTTGGCAGCGCCATAATTGGCTTGGCCGAAATTGCCGAACAGCCCCGTGGAGGACGAGGTCATGACGATGCGACCATAATTCTGGTCGCGCATGATCGGCCAGACCGCATGGCTGCAATAGGCCGCTCCGGTCAGATGCACGGCAACCACGAAATCAAAATCGTCCAGGCTCATCTTGGCGAAGCTCTTGTCACGCAGGACGCCGGCATTATTCACCAGAATATCGATGCGTCCGAACGCATCCATGGCGTCGCTGACCAGACGCTGGACGCCGGCGCGGTCGGACACCGACGATCCATTGGCAACCGCTTCGCCGCCGGCCGCCTTGATCTCTTCCACCACCGTTTGCGCCGCTTCAGACGTGCCGCCGGATCCGTCCAGCGCCCCGCCCAGATCATTGACCACCACCTTTGCCCCGCGGCGGGCAAATTCCAAGGCATGGGATCGCCCCAGCCCTCCGCCCGCTCCCGTCACGATGGCAACGCGTCCGTCAAAACGCAGCGACATAGGATCATCCTTTTCTTGTTGCTCCGGCGCAGACCTTTCTGTTCAAGCCCCGCTTGCGTGCTGTCAAGCCGATTGCCGCTTAAGGTCGGGATCGGCTCGGCCGCTGCGGGGTCAGCCCGCGGTGCCGCTGCGCGCCCGCGCGGTAGCCTGGATGAAGGCGAACACCTCAGGCGAGATCGGCGGTTCCGGCCCGTCTGCCGGCCATTGATCGGTGTTGGCCCACATGCGGCCGGCGCTTTCCAGCAGGGCCGGGTCCGCCTGCTTCAACGGTTCCAGCAGGGCCTCCCACTCCGCCAGCACTTGCTGAGCCTGAGCGGACGCGGGGTCTGAGCCGACCAGCGCCTGGGCCCGGGCGATCAAGGCGGGCCAGGCCTGCTCGGCATGGCGCTGCACCGCCTCCGGCACGGTCTGTTTGGCTTTGCGCCAGCGCGCTTGCTCCTCTTCGGAATAAAATTGGTCATAGACCTTCTGCCACTGTTGTTCAGACATGATTTGCTCTCCTTGGTTGATCATGCGGCACAAAGTGGGCAGGTCAGCGATGGTTTCGGCTTGCGTCAGGACCGCATCGGTGATCGCCAGCGCTTCGCGCAACTGGCGTTGCTGTGCGACCAGGACCGCGCGGTGAAACGCCAGCGCCTGACGCAGCGACATCGCCTGTGCAGCCAGCAGCGCGGCGATGCGGCTCAGCGACAATCCGATGCGCCGCAGGCTGCGGATCTGCTGCAGGCGGATCAGTTGCGCCGCGTCATAGACGCGCTGGCCCGCTTGGCTGCGCAGGGGTGCAATCAGGCCCAGCGACTCATAATGCCGCAGCATCCGAACGCTGACCCCGGTTTGTCTGGCGACCTCGCCGATTCGCATCGCTTCCTCCTCACGGTTTCGGTCGTAAGGGCTGACAGTATGTCAGGGGCAAGCGCCTTTTTGTTGCAAGGTGACGCCTTTGGCCCGACGGGATCTTTTGGCAACGGTGTGCGGCAGACGCCGGCCGAAGGCGCACAGGTGGGCGGTCAGGCGAGGCGTTTCAGATCGTAGAGCAGGTCCAGCGCCTCGCGCGGGCTCAAGCGGTCCGGCTCGATCTGGGCCAGACGGTCCAGCACCGGCGATGTCGCCGCCGGGGCATCCTGCGGGCTGAATTGGAACAGCGGCAGATCATCGATCAGCGCGCATGGCCCGTCGCCGGAGGCCTCCAACTGCGCCAGCACCTGGCGGGCGCGGTCGATCACCGGCCGGGGCAGGCCAGCCAGCTGTGCCACCGCCACGCCGTAGGAGCGATCAGCGGCGCCGGGGCCGACCTCGTGCAGAAAGATCAGCTCGCCCTGATAATCCTTCACCTTCATGCTGCGCAGGGCCAGGGCGGCCAGCCGTTCCTTCAGCGCGGTCAATTCGTGATAATGCGTCGCGAACAAGCCGCGCACCTTGATGACATCGTGCAGATATTCCACCGCCGCCCAGGCGATGGACAGGCCGTCATAGGTGGCCGTGCCGCGGCCGATCTCATCCAGGATCACCAGGGATCGCTCGGTCGCCTGATGCAGGATCGCTGCGGTTTCGACCATCTCCACCATGAAGGTCGAGCGGCCGGAGGCCAGATCGTCCGACGCGCCGACCCGGCTGAACAGGCGGTCGACAACCCCGATATGCGCGGCATCGGCGGGCACATAAGACCCCATCTGCGCCAAGATCGCGATCAGCGCGTTCTGACGCAGAAAGGTTGATTTGCCGGCCATATTGGGTCCGGTGATCAGCCACAGCCGCCGCTCCGGATTCAAGTCGCAATCATTGGCAACGAAACGACTGGCGCCCTGGCGGATCAGCGCGGCTTCGACCACCGGATGGCGGCCGCCATCGATGCCGAAGGCCAGGCTGTCATCGACGATCGGCCGGGCCCAGCGCTGCGCCAGGGCCAAGTCGGCCAGCGCTGCTGTCATGTCCAGCCGGGCCAGGGCCGCAGCGGTTCGGCCGATTGCCTCCCCTTGCGCCAGCACCGCTTGGGCCAGCGTCTTGAAGGCGTCCGCCTCCAGCGCCAGCGCGCGGTCCGCCGCCTCGTCGATGGCGCGGGCCAGCTCGGCCAGCTCGGCGGTGGAAAAGCGCACGGAGTTGGCCAGCGTCTGGCGGTGCTGAAAGAGTTCGCTGTGCGGCGCGGTCATCAGCGTGTCGGCATGTCGGGCCGGCAGGTCGATATGATAGCCGAGGAAATTATTGTGCTTGATCTTCAAGGCGTTCAGGCCGGTGTCCTGGCGATAGCGGGTCTCCAGGGCGGCGATCATGCGTCGGCCCTCGTCCCGCAGGCGCCGCGCCTCGTCCAGCGCAGGGTCAAAGCCCTCGGCGATGAAGCCGCCGTCGCGGCTCAGTGCCGGCGGTTCGGCAACCAGCGCGCGGATCAAGCGATCGTGCAGCGGGCCATAGTCGCCCAACTCCGCTCGGGCGTCAGCCAGATAGGGCGGCAGATCAGGCAGGCTGCTGCCGGTGTCGCACAGCAGTTGGCGCACCGCCTGGGCCACGTCCAGCCCATCCCGGATCGCTGCCAGATCGCGCGGGCCGCCGCGCTCGACCGACAGCCGCGCCAAAGCCCGTTCCAGATCGGGCAGGCGGCGCAAAACCCCGCGCAGGCTCTGCCGGCGATCGGCATCATCGACGAACGCGGTGACCCCATCCAGCCGGGCATTGATCGCGGCAGGATCGGTCAAGGGCGCGGCCAGCGCGCGCGCCAGCGCCCGGCCACCGGCCCCGGTCACGGTGCGGTCGATGACCGACAGGAGGCTGCCGCGCGCCTGACCGGACAGGGTCTCGGTCAGTTCCAGATTGCGCCGGGTCGCCGCATCGATCTGCAGCACCGCGCTCGGCGTGCGCTTGACCGGCGGGGCCAGACGCGGCATGCGGCCCTTCTGCGTTTCCTCTAGATAGCCGATCAGGGCGCCCAGCGCGCCCAAATCGGCCGGCTCAAAGCTGCCGAAGCCGTCTAGCGTGGCGGTGCCGAACAGGGCGGTCAGCCGCTCCTGACCGGCGCGGGGGTCGAACCATTGCTGCGGCCGCCGGGTCGGCGCCACGCCGGTGTCCGGGAGATCCTCAACACCCTCCGGCACCAGCACCTCACGCGGCGCCAGGCGCGCCAGCAGCGCGTCCAACGCGCCCGGGTCGACGGCTTCGACCGCCAGTTCGCCGGTGGACATGTCGGTCCAGGCCACGGCGCGGCTCCGCCCGGTCACCGCCAGGGCGGCCAGATAATTATCCGCCCGCGCGGCCAGCAGGCCGTCTTCGGTCAGGGTGCCCGGTGTGATCAGGCGCACCACCTCGCGCGCCACCACCGCCTTGGCACCGCGCTTCTTGGCTTCGGCGGGATCTTCGGTCTGCTCGGCCACGGCGACCTTGAAGCCCTGACGGATTAGCCGGGCAAGATAGGCTTCGGCGGCATGGATCGGCACCCCGGCCATGGGGATGTCCCGGCCCTGGTGCTGGCCGCGCTTGGTCAGGGTGATGTCCAGCGCCTGGGCGGCCGCCTCGGCGTCCTGGAAGAACAGTTCGTAGAAGTCGCCCATGCGATAGAATAACAGGCAATCGGGATGCGCCTGCTTGATCGCCAGATATTGCGCCATCATCGGCGTGGCGCCATCGGTTTTGGTAAGCTCAGGGCTGGTCATGGCGGCGGTTCGGCGCATAATGGGTTTGGTCTGATCGGCGGGCCGGCGGCCAGTCCTCCCCCCGAAGGATCTCAGCTGCGGTCATGCGCCTGTTCTATGGCATGCCCTGCCGCCTCACAACCGGAGCCTTCGCCCATGGCCGACGAAAATACCCGCTTCACCGAAGCCGAAGCGCTGCGCTTTCATGGCGACGGCAAGCCGGGCAAGCTGGAAATCACTCCGACCAAGCCGATGGCGACCCAGCGCGACCTGTCGCTGGCCTATTCGCCGGGCGTGGCGGTGCCGGTCAAGGCGATCGCTGAGGACCCCGACACGATCTTCGATTATACCGCCCGAGGCAATCTGGTGGCGGTGATCTCCAACGGCACGGCGATTTTGGGCCTGGGCAATCTGGGCGCGGCGGCGTCCAAGCCGGTGATGGAAGGCAAAGCGGTGCTGTTTAAGCGCTTCGCCGATATTGACGGCATCGATCTGGAGGTGGCGACGGAGGATGTCGATGCGTTTGTGCAGGCAGTGGCGCTGTTGGAGCCCAGCTTCGGCGGCATCAATCTTGAGGATATTGCGGCACCGGCCTGCTTTCTGATCGAGGATGCCCTGCGCGAGAAGATGGCGATCCCGGTGTTTCACGATGATCAGCACGGCACCGCGATCATCACCGCTGCGGGCTTCTTAAATGCGCTGGACCTGACCAACCGCGACATCAAGAAGACCCATGTGGTGATGAACGGTGCCGGAGCCGCCTCGATCGCCTGTGCCAAGCTGCTGCTGGCCATCGGCCTGCCGCCCGCCAATCTGCTGCTGTGCGACAGCAAGGGTGTGATCCGCCAGGGCCGTGGCGGGCTCAATCAATGGAAATCCCAGTTCGCCGCGGACACGGATAAGCAAAGCCTGGCCGATGCCATGGCGGGCGCGGACGTGTTCATCGGCTTGTCGGTGAAGGATGCGGTCAGCAAGGAGATGGTGCGGTCGATGGCGGCCAATCCGATCATCTTCGCTATGGCCAATCCCGATCCGGAGATCCGGCCGGAGGATGTCGCTGAGGTGCGCGGCGACGCCATCATCGCCACCGGGCGGTCGGACTATCCCAACCAGGTCAACAATGTTCTGGGCTTTCCCTACATTTTCCGCGGAGCGCTGGACGCGCGCGCAACCACCGTGAATGAGGAGATGAAGATCGCCGCGGCCGAGGCCCTGGCCGCCCTGGCGCGCGAGGATGTGCCCGATGAGGTGTCCACCGCCTATGCCGGTCGACAGCCGAGTTTCGGGCCGGACTATATCATTCCGGCTCCGTTTGACCCTCGGCTGATCGAGACCGTGCCCGTGAAGGTGGCGGAAGCGGCCATGCGCACCGGTGTTGCGCGGCGGCCGATTGAGGATATGGAGGCCTATCGCGACCGGCTACGCGCCCGGTTGGATCCCACGATGGCCCGGCTGTCGGCCATGTTCGAGGAATTAAAGGGCCAGAACAAGCGCGTCGTGTTCGCCGAGGCGGAAGAGGAACGGGTGCTGCGCGCGGCGATCGGCTTTAAGGCCGCCGGCATGGGGGAGCCGGTGCTGGTGGGCTATACCGATACCGTGCCGAAAAAGCTCGCAGCCCTAGGCGCCGATCCCGAGGCGTTCGAAGTGCGCTCCGCCCGGGAAGGCACCGATCGAGACCGCTATGCAGACTGGCTGTATAACAAGATCTGGCGCAAGGGCCATTTGAAGCGCGACGTGCAGCGGCTGGTCAATCGCGACCGCAACATCTTCTCCGCCTGCATGGTCGCCTGCGGCGATGCCGATGCCATGGTGACCGGGGTAACGCGGCATTTCTGGCAGTGCCTGGATGCGGTGCGCCAGGCGATCGGTCCGCAGCCGGGCTATCCCCAACCGATGGGCCTGTCGATCTTCATGTCGCGCGGCCGCACCGTGTTCATCTCCGACACCATGGTGAATGAGCGGCCGACGGCAGCGGAACTGGCCGATATCGCGGTGCACACCGCCCAGGCGGTGCGCGTGCTGGGCCATGAGCCGCGGGTGGCGCTGCTGTCCTTCTCCAATTTCGGGAATCCGATGCGGGAGAAGGCGCAGCATGTGCGCGAGGCCGTGGCGCTGTTGGAGACGCGGGCGGATGTCGATTTCGAGTTCGACGGGGAATTGGCCGCCGACACCGCGCTCAATCCGGACCTTTTGGCGCTTTATCCGCAATGCCGCCTGTCCGGTCCGGCCAATGTGCTGATCATGCCGGCCCTGCATTCGGCCAATATCGGCTATAAGCTGCTGTCGGAACTGGCCGGCGGGCGGGTTGTCGGCCCGCTTTTGTGGGGTATGGAGCAATCGGTGCAGATCGTGCGCATGTCCTCCCGCACCAATGATCTGATTTCGATGGCAGCGTTCGCGGCCTTGGGGTCGAACCACTCATAAAAAAGGGAAGACACCCGGGCGGGCGGCTTCCCTTAAGTACGGACTCATCTTACCTGAGCGTTCCTCATCTAGGGCACCGTGAGCGCTCAGCCGCCACCGAGCCCCTTGTCGTGCATTATACATAAGCAATGGGAATTCGTTGGGAAGGGGCGGGCGCGATCACACAATAGTGTGACCGGACTGTTATCATCCGCGCGCTTGGCGACCGAGCCCGGTGTGCCGAGTGCCGGCCGCATCGACGCCAACCAGAGCAGATGCGCCCAGGCTGAGCGGGTCGTCCTCATCTGATCGGGCTCAGGCCATTGCGGTTTAAAACCGCCGCAGCAGTCGTTCCAGATAGCGCCGCTCTTCGGCCGAAAGATTGGGGTCGGAAAGCCGGCGGCGCAGGTCTCGAAGGATTTCCTCGACCCGCCGCTGGTCATCCGCATCGGGTAAGTCGAACGGCATGGTGTTGATATTGGGGAGGGCGTTGCCGAACGGGTCGCGCGCGCCACCTCTTTGTTGTTGCTGCATGGAGCGGGACAGTTGCTGCTGCATCGCGTTGCTGGCCTCGTCCAGCGCCTTTAACGCCTCCGCCTGGCGCGACACGGCATCGCCGCCGGCCTGGCCTTGCAGCGCTTGGCGGGCCGCTTCGGCGGCTTGGCGCGCCTGTTCGGCGCCCGGCTGAGTCAAGCCGCTTTCCTGCATGCTCTTTTGAAGATCCTCAAGCGCCTGGCTGATCGCCTGTTGCTGCTCGCTCAGCGGCTGGAACGTCTGACTCTGTTGGCCCTGCTGCTGCATAAGGCGATTCAGGACGGTTTGGCGCGCTGTCTGGTTTAGAAGCTCGCGCTGTTCCTGTTTTAGGTCCTCCAGCATATCAGCGGCACGGGCCGCCGCCATCATGCGTTGAGCGTCTTCCGGCGACAGCGGGTTGGGCTGCAGATTCTCCAGGATCTGCTGCAACTGCTGCAGCATTTGCCGCGCCTCTTCGGTGCGGCCCGCCTCGGCCAGGGCCTGAACCTGGCGCGCCATCGCCTCCAGCATACGCCGGTCGATCAACTGGGTCTGGCCCTGCTCGGAACTAGGCAGGGGCTGCGAAGGGCTGTCACCCTGTTGCGCCTGATGCGCCGCCATCAACTGATCCAGTTGCTGCATCAGCTGATCGGTCAGTGAAGACAGATCCTCCTCGCCGCTCAACGCCTCCTGCAGGTCGCTCAGGGTCTGGCGCAGATTGCGTTCGGCGATCGACAGCTGGCCATCTTCGATGCGCAGCGCAGCTTGCCACAACAGGCCGATCGCCTCATCCAAGGCCATCTCGGAGCGGTCGCCGCGGAGCCGCCAATAAGCCGAGCGCAACACCGCGAAAGCGACGATGTCGCCGCCATAAAGACCGGGCTCGCGCGACAGGGCATCCAGCTCGCGCAACACATCGGCTCGATCGCCGGGCTGCCGGATCAATTGCTTGCGCAACGCCACCAAGGCCTGGGCGGCGGGTTGATCAAACGGCCGCTCCGGAAGCACCAGTTTCAGCGCGGTGGATCGGCCGATCTGGCCCCGGGCGTCTTCCACTTCCAGACGGATCTCGACGGCTTCGCCGGCCCAATAATGCTCTGCCAGATCCCGGGTCAGCCGGGATTGCACCGGGCCCTGGCCCAGGCGCTGCTCGGCCAGAGGCACGATCAGGGCCGCGCGGAGACCGGCCTGGTCCGGCGTGCCGGGGCCATAGCGCACCGCATTGCCGGCGCCGGCGGTCATGATCATGCGGCCGCCGGTGATGCCGTAATCATCGTCAATCTCAAAGGGCAAGGCAAAGGCGTGCCGCGGCGTTAAACCCGGCGCTTCCGTCCAGCGCGCCTGCGGCGCGGTATCCGGGATATAGTGCAAGCGCCAGGATCCGCGCGTGGTGCCGCCTTGCACGATCTTCATGTCGCCGCCGGTCGGCACTGGCCGGTTCAGGCTGTGGACCTCTTCGCCCTCGCGCGTGAACGCAAAGCGCTGATCTCCGAGATGCAGCACCGGTTGGGCGCGGCCACCGTTCAGGCGCGCGGTGATACGGCTGCCTTCGGGCAGATCCACGCGGCCGCCGCGCGCATCCAAAACCATCGGCGGCCGATCGGTATAGTCTGGCGGTGTAATCCACAGATCCAGAGCAACGTCGCGTGGCACCGACCCCGGGGTCAGCGATAAGCTGTCATCCAAGCGCCGACCCAAATCCGGCCCGGCGACCAGCAATCCCAGCAGCAACACCATCAACACCCCAGCGCGCAGCGCGCGGGGATCCTGCTCCAGCCAGCTCAATCGTGGTGCAGCCAGCCGGGTTTTGGCCGCGGCCTCGGCCATGCGCGCGCGGTGCCGATCCCACAGCGCCTGCGCCAGGGGATCATCGCCAGCGGGCGTGTCGTCCAGCGCTTCCAGTGGCCGATGAGCGGCCCCGCCACGGCGCTCGAACCAGCGCGCTGCGGCCTCTCGGTCGGCCGGCTGAAAGCCGCGCGCAAGCGCCACCACCTGCCACAGCAAGGCCCCCAGCAGCACCGCCAGCAGCAGGCGGTGCAACCAGATCGGCAGCAACGGGAACAGGCCCAATCCGGCAGCAGCAAGAAAGCCCGCAATCAGCAAAGCCAGACCGAACAGGCGCGGCCACAACCGCTCCAGCGACGCAAAACCACGCGCCAGCGCTAGACGCCGCCGCAAGATCGGACGGGGGTCGTTCATGCGCTCTCCAACGCTTAGGGACGACTCAGGTTGCTAGTGTGCAAGCCAGTCCGGCAGCTTGTCCATCCCGATCAGGGCGGCTTCATCGACGCGGGGCCGCACCACCGCCCAGGCATCGCCGTGAACCAGAATTTCCGGCACCAGCGGACGGCTATTATAACTGTTCGCCATCACCGCGCCATACGCGCCGGCTGAGCGGAACACCACCAAGGCGCCTGGCTTCAATGGCGGGCAGGCCCGGTCGCGGGCGAAGGTATCGCCGGTCTCGCACACCGGGCCGACGAAATCATAGGTCTGCAGCGGCTGTCCGTCCGGTTCGGCGACCGGCTCGATGGCGTGATAGGCCTCATACATGGCCGGCCGGATCAGATCATTCATCGCGGCGTCGAGGATGGCGAAGCGCTTGGCCTCGCCTTGCTTGACATAAAGCAACCGGCTGACCAGGACCCCGGCATTTCCGGCGATCAGCCGTCCGGGCTCCACGATGATCTGGCAGTCAAGCGGCTCGGCCAGTTCGCGCACCAAGGCTCCATAGTCCGCCGGGGCGGGCGGTTCGGGCTGGTCCACCTGATAGGGAATCCCCAAGCCGCCGCCCAGGTCGATTCGCTCGATCGGATGGCCGTCGGCCCGCAGAGCCGCCACCAAGGATTTCAAGCGGCCAAATGCGTCCCTGAACGGCGCCAGATCGGTCAGTTGCGATCCGATATGCATGTCCACCCCGACAATGCGGATCGCCGGCAAGCAGGCGGCCCGGGCATAGGCGGCCTGTGCCCGCTTCAACGGGATGCCGAACTTATTCTCCGCCTTGCCCGTGGAGATCTTGGCGTGCGTGCGCGCGTCGACATCGGGATTGATCCGGAACGCCACGGGCGCACAGCGCCCCTCGCGCTCGGCCACCTGCGCCAGATCCTCCAGCTCCTCCTCCGATTCCACATTGAACTGATGGATGCCCGCTTGCAGTGCGCGGGCCATTTCCGCGCGGGTCTTGCCGACCCCGGAGAAAACGATGCGCTCCGGCGGAATGCCCGCGGCCAGTGCCCGGCGCAACTCGCCGCCGGACACCACATCCGCACCGGCGCCCAAGCGTGCCAGTGTGGTCAGCACCGCTTGATTGGAATTGGCCTTCACGGCAAAGCAAATCAGATGATCCAACCCGCTCAGCGCCTGATCATAAACTTGGTAGTGCCGGGTCAGCGTGGCGGTGGAATAGCAGTAAAACGGCGTGCCGACGGCCTCGGCGATGACCGGCAGCGGCACCTCCTCCGCATGCAGGATGCCGTTCTTGTAGCTGAAATGATTCATGCGTCGGGCTCAGCCGGTGGCGGGTCAGGCTGTTCAGCCGGTGGCTGCAAGGGGCCGCGACGGCCGCACGCACTGACGCTCAGGGCCAAGATCATCACGATCAGACAGGCTTTCACAAATAGCGCTCCCGGGCCGCATCGACGGCTTCACGCACCCGGTTCGGCGCCGTGCCGCCGTAACTGGTGCGCGACGCGATGGAGGCCTCCACCGTCAAAACATCATGGACCCGCTGGTCGATCTTGGGCTCCACCGCCTGCATGGCATCAAGCGGCAAGTCCGCCAGGTCACAGTTGCGCGCTTCGGCTTCGCGCACCAGGCTGCCGGTGACATGGTGGGCCTGGCGGAAGGGCAGGCCCGCATCGCGCACCAGCCAATCTGCCAGATCCGTCGCCGTGGCAAAGCCGCGGCCAGCCTCCGCGCGCAGCCGCTCGCGGTTCAGCACCAGCGAGCGGACCATCCCGGTCATCGCGGCCAAGCATAATTCAAAGGCCTCCACAGCGGCAAACACCGGCGCTTTATCTTCTTGCATATCCTTGGAATAGGCCAGCGGCAGGCCCTTCATGACCAGCACCAGCTGGGTGAAGGCCCCGGCCAGTTGGCCGACCTTGGCCCGCACCAATTCCGCGGCATCCGGGTTGCGCTTTTGCGGCATGATCGACGAGCCGGTGGAAAAGCTGTCCGGCAGGATCAGAAAGCCGAACGGGGCCGAGGCCCAGACCACCATCTCTTCAGCCAGCCGCGACAGATGCGTGCCGGCTATGGTCAGCGCGGCCAAGACTTCCAGCGCGAAATCGCGCGCCGAGACCGCATCGATGGAGTTGGCCATCGGCTGATCGAAGCCCAAGGCATGGGCCACCGCGGCGCGGTCGATGGGAAAGCCCGTGCCAGCCAATGCCGCCGAGCCCAAAGGGCTTTCGTTCAAGCGCGCGCGCGCGTCGCGCAGCCGGCCGCGGTCACGCCCGGCCATCTCGACATAGGCGAGCAGGTGATGCCCCACCGTGACCGGCTGAGCCGTCTGCAAATGCGTGAAGCCGGGCATCGGCCAGTCGGCATGCGCTTCGGCCTGGTCGATCAGCGCGCGCAGGAATTCCGTCAATCCGGTGTCCAGGCCGTCGGCGGCGTCACGCACCCATAGCCGAAAGTCTGTGGCGACCTGGTCGTTGCGCGAGCGCGCTGTATGCAGCCGCCCGGCCGGTTCGCCGACAAGCTGCCGCAAGCGCGCCTCCACATGCATGTGGATATCTTCCAAAGCCGGATCGGTGGCAAAGTCGCCGCGCGCGATCTCCTCTGCGACCTGATCCAGCCCGGTGAGCAGGGCATCGCGGTCGGCCAGCGACACGATGCCCCGTGCGGCCAACATCGAGGCGTGCGCCTTGGAGGCCGCGATATCCTGCCGCCACAGCCGGATATCGACGCCGATCGAGGCATTGATCGCCGCCATGATTTCTGAAGGGGCGGAGTGAAAGCGACCGCCCCATAAGGCGTTGGCGGTGGAGGTATCGGCCGGCTCGGTCATCGCGCGCAGCATCCTTGAGTGCAACGGTCCCAGGCGCTTAGCGGGGCGGGGGCTAAGCGATCAAGGCCCTTACCGTTCCTCGCGCGCCAGCACCGCTGTCTCGGCGCGCGCATCTTCAATCCAGGACTGCATAAGCGCCCAGTTCATGATCGTCTCCACATAGCGCGTCGCCGTCGGGCCGGCCGGCAGGCCATAGGTGTGAAACCGCGTTGCCATGGGCGCATAGAAACTGTCCGCGCCCCCCGGTTCCGACCCGAACAGAAACGGGCCGCCTCGTGCCTCCAGGCCGTCCTGCCAAATCTGAGCCACTCGCTGTGCATCGTTTCGGGCCTCTCCATCCAGGTCGATCGGATTTGGCGCGCGGCGCAGGTTCATCGGGCATGCCTGGCGCAGGGCCGCGAAACCGCTATGCATTTCGGCGGTAACGGCGCGCGCGACGGCGCGGTGCTTTGGGTCGGCGGGCCAGAGCCGGGGGTCCTGCTCTGCGGCCCATTCAAGAATTGCCAGGCTGTCATGAAGCACCCAATCGCCGAAGCGCAAGGCGGGCACCTGGCGGCTGGGCGACAGCCGACCGATTTCCTCGGTGAAGGTCGGCGTGTCCAGCGGCAGCACCATCTCATGAAACTCGATCTCAGCCAGCTTCAGCGCCAACCAGCCGCGCAAAGACCAGCTTGAATAGGTCTTGTTGCCGATCACCAGAAGCGGTTTGGCCATGGGCGATCCTTTCGTTCGGGGGTAACGACCCTTAGCGCAGCGCTGCTGCCCGCGCCATCATACAAGGCCATGGCGCGGGCCCGGCCGACTGATTAAAGGCTTCCTCATGGTCCGGCTGATCCAGTTCGAACTGCTAGACTCCACCCAGGCGGAGGCGGGGCGCCGAGTGGTCACCGGCCAACTGCGCCAGGCAACGATCTTGCTGGCCGACCGCCAGAGCGACGGGCGCGGCTCGCGCGGACGGCAGTGGCATAGCCCGGCTGGGAATTTGCACGCCACCTTGTGCTTGCCGATGGATGCGCGCTGGCTGCAGCCTTATTTGGCGGTCTATCCGGTGGCGCTGGCGCTGGGTCAGGTCATCGCCCGGCTTGCCGGGCAGCCAGCGCAGCTGAAATGGCCCAATGATGTGCTGATCAATGGCGCCAAGGTCTCCGGGGCGCTGCACGAGGTGGCCGAGGGGCCGACCGGCCGCTGGTTTCTGGCAGGCCTTGGCATCAATCTGGCGCACCGCCCCGACCGCACGCCCTATCCCGCCGGCGACCTTGCCGCCACCGGGCCGCATGATCCCGCTGTCGTGGCTGCGACCCTGGCGGAGGCGGTGATGCAGCACATCGCCATGTGGCTAGACACGGGATTTGCCCCGGTGCGCGATCGCTACCTTCGGCAGATGGCGTTTCTGTCTCAGCCGATTACGGTGCGCACCCGCCACGGCGAGGCGTTGGAAGGAATCAATCAGGGCATCGAGGCCGACGGTGCGCTTCGGCTTGAGACGGCGACCGGTCCGGTGCGGGTTTTGGCGGGCGATATCTTCCCGAGCCTGGCGGACTAACCGACGCTTAAGCCACCGTCGATCACCAATTCCGCGCCGTTGACAAAGGCAGATTCGTCGCTGGCGAGATAGAGAATGGCATAAGCGGCATCTTCGGGCCGGCCGATCCGCTTCATCGGATTGTGGCTGGCCAGAACGCTCAACAGCTCCGGCCGGCTCATGCCCGGCGGTGCCGCCTTATCCAGGATCGCTGTGTCCAGAAACGCCGGATGGACCGAATTGCACCGCACGCCCAGCGCCTTTTGCGCGCATCGCAGCGCCACCGACTTGGTCAAATGCCGCACGCCCGCCTTTGCGACATTGTAAGACAGCATATTCGGCTGGGCGATGATGCCGGCAACCGAGGAGACATTGACGATCGACCCGCCCTGGGCTTACAGCGGCCCTAATGCATATTTGCAGCCGAAGAAGACGCTGTCCAAATCCACCGCCAGAACATGGCGCCATTCCTCAGTGGAGACTTTTTCCAGCGGGTTCATCACGCCGATGCCGGCATTGTTCACCAGCACGGACAAAGAGCCCATCGTCTTCACCGACGCCTCGATGACCTCCGGCCAGCGCGCCTCATCGGCGACATCTTGCTGCAGCGCGCTCGCGCCTAAACGGTCTGCCGTGGCCTGCGCTGCCTGCTCATCGATATCGGAAATAACCACCTGGGCGCCTTCGGCGATGAACAGTTCGGCCGTTTTGGCGCCGATCCCGGCGGCGCCGCCGGTGATCAGCGCGGTCTTGCCGGCCAAGCGGCCCTGGCGGTTTTGCTGCGTCATTGGTCCTTCCCCTTTCGTTGAACGGTGTGTTTGTGGACGCTTTTCTGCACCAAGGTGTCGCTCCTTTGCCACCGCGTCAAAAAAAACCGCTGGATGCTGCGGCGCTGCTTGACGATGTGTTTGGCCTGCCGCAACACTGGGTGGCGAAAATGTGAAAATGCCGTGAAGCTGTTCATGCTGGCCCAGCCGGCGCACGGCATCCCTGTTTGGCATCGGTCAAGGCCCCGAAGAGGCCGGACCTGGGGAGGAAAAATGACGGTAAAACGTGCGCTTATTGCGTCCACCGCTTTGACATCGATTTGGCTGGCGGCGGCGCCCGCGCAAGCACAAGAGGTCGCCCAGGAGATCGAGGTTGAGGAGTTGGTCGTGGTCGGCTCCTATATCCGCCGGCCCGATCAGGCCAATACCGCCTCACCCATCGAAGTCGTCGGCAATGAGGAATTGCAAGCGATCGGCGCCAGTACGGTGGCGGAACTGATCCAGACCTTGACCATTAATACAGGCTCTCAGAATAATCCTGACGCCTTTACCCAGAATTTTAGCACCGGGACGTCCAACATCAATTTGCGCGGCTTGGGCGTCGGCTCCACCCTGGTTCTGTTGAACGGCCGCCGGCAAGTGGTGTCCGGGGCCGCCACCGATGATGGCATCAATTTCGTTGATACCGCCTCGCTGGTGCCGCTGATCGCGGTGGACAATATCGAAATCCTGAAAGATGGCGGCGCGGCCCTTTACGGCACGGACGCCGTGGCCGGCGTGGTCAATTTCAAGACGCGCGACCGGTTCGAGGGGCTGGAGATCCGCGGCGAATATCAAGGCGCGGTGAATGGCGACGGCGACCAGACCGATTACCGGTTGGAAGTGATCGGCGGCGTGCAGACCGACCGCGCCTATGGCTGGGCGGCGGTCTCATATCTGGACCGCTCGCCGCTGACCACCTTGGAGCGGCGCCTGTCCTTCGATTCCATCACCGAGCCGGGCGGGCCGATCGGGCCAGACGTATCCTCGATCGGCTCGCCGGGCACGTTCGTGCCCTTGTCCCGGCCTACCGTCGAACCGTTCGGCACCTTATTCGATGCCTTGGTCGGTGCCGGCCAGGCGCCGCTGTTCGCCGACCCCAATTGCGGGGCCGGGGAGAATTCGATCCCGCCGGCAGGCATCCTGGGCTTTGGCATTCCGCCCGGCGTGGTGGGCCTGTGCCAGCTGGATTTCGGCGAATTCTTCAATTTGGTGCCGGAGGAAACCCGGCTGCAGGGCTATGGCAAGATCGGCTATGAGCTGACCGACACAATCGACTTCTTCGCGGAGTTGGGCTTCGCGCGAAACCGGGCGAACCGGAACAATTCGCCGACGTTCCCGATTCTGACGCCGCAGCTTGTCGCCGGCACCAATCCGTTCAATCCGTTCGGGGCGGATCTGATCTTCATCGGCCGCCCGATCGGCGAGGGCGAGCCGGTGGAAAGCGACCATGACAGCGACACCTTCCGCTTCGTGGCCGGCTTTACCGGACAGTTCGGCGACAATTGGTTCTGGGACCTGTCCTTCACCCGCGCCCAGAATGATTTCACCGTGTCCGCCCGGGATGCCTTGGCCGACCGGTTCTTCGCGGCCTTGAGCGGCTTTGGCGGGGAGGCCTGCCCCGGGATCCTCTCCGGCGCGGCGCCGGGTGTGGGGCCGTGCAGCTATTTCAACCCGTTCGGCACCAAGCTGCTGGCCGGGCCAGGTGAAACGGTGATCGATCCGGTCACCGGTCAGCCGGTTCCGGTGGCGAATGATCCGGCCCTTGTGGAGGATTTCACCGCTTTCTCCTTGAGCCGGTTTGACTCCAATCTCACGGTGATCGACGCGGTCGTCTCCGGCACCTTCGACGGCGTGGTTGAGCTCCCCGGCGGCGCTCCGGGGATCGCCATCGGCTTTCAATACCGGGAAGAGACCTACGGCCTGGATGTCGACGAAAATTCCAATAGCGGAAATTTCCTGTTCCTGAGCGGGGCTGGGACCTCAATCGGCGATTTCGGCGCGACCCGGGACATTTTCGCCGGCTTCGGCGAATTGCTAATCCCGGCGTTTGATTGGCTGGAGATCCAGGCCGCAGTGCGCGTGGAGAATGTCGAAGGCGTCGACACCACGGTCGACCCCAAGGTCTCCGCCTTGATCACGCCGCTGGACAATCTGTCGATCCGCGGCTCCTGGGGCACCTCGTTCCGCGCGCCGTCGATCTTTCAGCTTGAAAGCGAGGGCATCGTGACCTTGGCGCAGCTGTTTGATCCGCTGGTCGGCAACACCGCCTTCCTGGCCAATTTCACCCTCGGCAATCCGGATCTGGAACCGGAGGAATCGCGCGCCTTCAATATCGGCGTGACCTATGAGCCGATCGAGGCGCTGACGCTCAGCTTCGACTATTGGAATTTCGAATTCGAAGATGTCATCGTCCAGACCAACGCTCAGTCGCTGCTGCTGGAGGCGGGCGAGATCTTGGAGGCGACCGGCGATCCTTCGGCCCTGTTCAATCCGGCCGTGTTCGTGCGGCCCTTGGGGGCGGCCCTTCCGCTCTTGTCGCAGGTCAATACCCAGTTCGTGAATGCCGACAGTATCGAGACCTCCGGGTTCGATTTCAGCGCGCGCTATGAGGTGGACACAGATGTTGGCTTGTTCGCCCCGAGCTTCCAGGGCACCTACATCTTGAACTATGACGTGTTCGACCCCTCCTTGGGCGAAGAGATCGACGGCGAGGGCAATCGCAACTTCACGAATATCGGCGACCCGACACCGCGGTTGCGCTTCAATGCCGGGCTCAACTGGTTATGGGGCATTCATTCCGCCAATGTGTTCGTGCGCTATATCGGCGGCTTCGATGATGACCAGTTGGACCCGACGATCGCGATGTTCGGGGTGGAGAATGGCTTTGTCGACAGCCAGACCACACTGGATGTGCAGTACAATATCGCGCTGAGCGATTTTGTGGCCGTCGATGAACTCGTCTTCACTGTCGGATCCACCAATATCACCAATGAGGACCCGCCCTTCGTGAACACCAATGGCGGCTTTGAAAGCCGGGTGCACGATCCGCGCGGACGGTTGGTCTATGTACAACTCCGGCTCGGCTTTTAGGCGGTCGGCTGCGAACAAGAAAAAATCATGTTGGGGAAGGTAATGTCGACTCGTTCCGTTTTGAAATTCAGCACCGCGCTTGTGTCTGCGCTCATTCCCACCGCCGCGGCCCTGGGCCAGACCGCGGCCCCCGTCATCGCCGAACAAGACGCGGTGGAGGAACTGGTGGTCACCGGGACCTTCCTGCGCCGGAAGCAGCAGGCGACGACGCCGACGCCGATCACCATCGTCGGCCAGCAGGATCTGCGCGACATCGGGGCCGCCGACATTGCCGACCTGATCAACACCCTGCCAAACAATTTCGGCTCGGAAAATTTCAATGACGCTTTCACCCAAAATCTGAACCGCGGCACCGAAAGCATCAATCTGCGCGGTCTGGGCGTGTCCTCCACCTTGGTGCTGTTGAACAACAAGCGGCAGGTCACCTCTGCAGCGCCGACCGACAGCGGGCTGAATTTCGTCGACACCGCCTCACTGGTGCCGCTGATCGCCATTGACCGGGTGGAAATTCTGGAAGGCGGCGCCTCGCCGATCTACGGCACCGATGCGGTCGCCGGGGTGGTCAATTTCATCACCCGGGAGAATTTCGAAGGCCTGGAACTGCGCGCGGAGTATCAGGCCAATGCCGGCGGGGCCGGCCAGGACGAGTTCCTGCTGCAAGGCATCTGGGGCGCTCAGGGCGACCGCTCCAGCTTGATTGTTGCTGCCAGCTATCTGGACCGCACGCCCCTGACCACCCGTGAGCAGGATCTGCGGCCGGAGGCGTTTCAGGGCATCGGCGGTCTGTCGATCTCCACCGCCACCGCGCAGCCGCCGAACATCCTGCTCGGGGCCCTGCCGGGCGCGTTCGACCCGACCCAGCTTGCCATCGCGGGCATGTTCGCTCCGGAATATCTGCCCTTCGCCCTGCCCGGGCCGGACGGCGCCCCGGCGATCAATCCGGAGACCGGCCTGCCCTTCACCACCTTCGATCCGGTCACCGGGCTGCCGGTTCCGGCAGGCGCGCCGGGAGGCCTGTTGCTGGCCGGCGGCGGCGTCGGCAATCCCGGCGTGGTGGCCGTGAACAGCGGCATCGACGGCATCTTGTCGCCGGCCTCGCAGTTCCCGGATCCCCTGTGCGGGCCGACGGCAGCGTTCGAAGACGATATTGTGCTGAACAGCATCACCGATGTGCCCAATCCCAATGGCAGCACGGTGGTGGCGGGGCGCTGCGAATATGATTTCGCGCGCTTCTTCAACCTGGTGCCGGATGAAACGCGGCTGCAGGGCTATGCGCAGTTCAATTATGAACTGACCGAGACCATGGAATTTTTCGGGGAATTCTCCTATGCCCGCAACCGCGTGCTTAATCAGGTGTCGAACTTTCCGATCACCACGCCGCTGACAATTCTGGGGCCTGGCACCCCGCTTGTGCCGGAGACCGCGGTCAATCCGGTGACCGGCCTATTGCCGGCGGTCAATCCGTTCAACCCGACCTTCCAGGACATTCTGTTCATCGGCCGCAGCCCGGGCATCGGCCAGGTCGATGATTTCTTCACCAATGAGGCCAACCCCAACACGGTCAGCCACAACACCTTTCGGGTGGTCGCCGGCTTGCGCGGGGAGATCGCCGGCTCCTGGAGCTATGAGGTCAGCTATCTTCGCGGCATTAATGACTTTCTGCTGACCAGCTCTGACGGCCTGGCCAGCCAGACCCAGGAGGCGCTGGTCGGCCTTGGCGGCGCGAACTGTAATGTCGCCACGGGCATCCCCGGCGTTGGTCCCTGCTTTTTCTACAACCCGTTCGGCAGCGGCGCCCTGGCCGATCCCAATGCGGTGGCGCCGGTGTTCCTGTCTGACGGGTCGCCGCTGATCAATCCGGAAACGGGGGCCCAGGTCACCGCACCCGTGCGCAACAGCCAAGAGGTGCTCGACTTCATCGTCGGCGAGGTGACGTTCGACAGCGACAGCGACTTGACCGTGATCGACGCCATTGTCGGCGGCGAACTGTTTGATCTGCCGGGTGGGCCGGTCTTCGTGGAAGGCGGTTTCCAGTTCCGCAACGAACGCCTGGCCCAGGATGCCGACGACAATACCAATGCCGGCAATTTCCTGTTCATCAGCGCGGGTATCGCCGATTTCGATCAGAGCCGCGACACCTATGCCGGCTTCTTCAAGATCGATGCGCCGATCTTTGACAATCTGCAGCTGGAAGCGGCGGTGCGCTACGAGAATATCGACTTCACCGGCGACACCGTCGATCCCTCGGTGGCGATCCGCTATGAGCCGTTCGACTTTCTGTCGATCCGCGGCTCCTGGGGGACCTCGTTCCGCGCGCCATCCTTGTTCCAGCAGTTCGGCTCGCAGACGACATTGGTCTCGGTGGTCGATCCGATCGACGGCAGCCAGCCGTTCATCGCCGTCAACACCAGCGGCAATACCGATCTCAATCCGGAAGAATCCACCGCCTATAACGCCGGCATCACCCTGGAGCCGCTGGAGGGCCTGGAGATCAGCCTGGACTATTTCCGCTTTGAGTTCGAAGATCTGGTGTTGCAGCAGTCGCCGGAATCCGTGGCGCTGATGGCGTTGACACAAAATCCGGACACCGGCGTCATCCCGGGGGTGGTGGAACGCGGCCCGACCGGCGGGCTCAGCTTCATCGCCACGCAATATATCAATACCGCCTTCCTCGACACCGACGGCTTTGATTTCTCGCTGAACTATCTGCGTGACACACAGTTCGGCATTTTCGGGGCCAGCTTCAACGGCACCTATGTCAACAGCTATGAGGCGCCGGTCGGGCCGGGTGGCTCAACCGTGGATCTGGTCGACCGCCGCAACTCCCTGAACTTCTTCGCACCGGTGCCCAATCTGCGCTTCAACGCCAGCACCAGCTATGCCAATGGCGGCCATTCCGGCGTGGTGTTCGTGCGCTATATCGATAGTTTCATCGATGATCAGAATTGCGGCGGCGGCGACACTCCGGAGGATTTTGTCGGCTCCGAACTGGTCGGTGACGGCTTCAGCGTCTGCCCGGCCGGGTTCGACTTTTTTGAGATCGACCGGCAGGTCACCGTCGATGCGCAATACACCTACGAGTTCGAACCGTTCGGCATTCTGCAAGGGGCGGCGATCTCGGTAGGCGCGATCAATCTGTTTGACAATCTGCCGCCATTCATCAACTCCGATGGCGGTTTTGAAACCCGCACCCACGACCCGCGTGGCCGCATGGTTTATGTGAGACTGCAGGCGAGCTTCTGAGCCCACTGCAGCGGTCCGGGGCGGCCGCCTGGGCTTATCCCCCGGGAATCAGCCCCCGGGAATCAGCCCCCGGGGATCAGCCCCTCGAAATCAGCCCCCGGCGATCAGTGCTGCCACGGTGGCGCGGGCCGCAGCGATGCCCCAGCCCTTCTCAGCGGAGGTGGCCAGCAGCTCCGGGTGGCAGGCGGGATTCTTCAAGGTGCCGGCGCGCACCTGCTGGGCGATGCTATCCCGCTGCGGCCCCTTCAGCTTGTCCAGCTTGGTCAGCACCAGCTGATAGCTGACCGCTGCAGTATCCAGCATGGCCATCATCTCGCGGTCGTTGGGCTTTAGGCCGTGGCGGCTGTCGACCAGCAGGAACACCCGCTTCAGCCCGGCCCGACCGCGCAGATACGCGGTCATCAGTTCGGTCCAGCGGTCCACCTGGCTCTTCGCCACGCGGGCATAGCCATAGCCCGGCAGATCGACCAGCCAAGCCTGGCCGCCCAGATCGAAATAATTGATCTCCTGCGTGCGGCCGGGGGTGTTGGAGGTGCGCGCCAGCGTCTTGCGCCCGGTCATGGCATTGACCAGCGAGGATTTGCCGACATTGGAGCGGCCGGCGAAGGCGATCTCCGGCCGGTCCGCCGGGGGCAAGCCGTCCAGCGCCACCACGCCCTTCACAAAGCGGCAGGGCCCGGCGAACAGGCGCCGGCCGGCCTCCTCGAACGCGGCCTCGGCGGCCGGCGGGTCGATCTCATCCATCACGCGATCAAGCGGTTGGCCAGCCCGTCGGTCAAGAGCCGAGCGTGCGCCGGCACGATCAGTCGATCCTCGACGATGGCGATCAGCCCATCTGCGGCCAAGCGCGCAACCATGTCGGGATCCAACACCGCCTCGATCTGATGGTCCAACACCAGCCCTTCGGTCTGGCGCAGCCCCATCAGCACCCGCTCCACGGCCCGGCTATGGGCCGGCAGCGGCGTTTCGCTGATCCCCGCCCCGCCGGCGGCCACGCTGGCCAGCCAGTCGGCCGGGGTCTTCAAGGCATATGTGGCGGTCCAGCCGCCATCGCCCGTGGGCAGCCGGCCATGCGCGCCCGGGCCCAGTCCCAGATAGGGCCGCCCTTGCCAATAGCCCTGATTATGCACCGAGCGTGCCTGACCCCGCGCATGATTGGAAACTTCATAGGCCGGCAGCCCGGCTTGGGCGGTTTCCTCCTGCGTGATCTTGTAAAGATCGGCCGCCCGATCCTCATCCATCGGGCTGAAGCGGCCGCGCCGGGTCTGGGCATCGAAGGCGGTGCCGGGCTCCACGGTCAATTGATAGGCGGCCAGATGATCCGGTTGCCAAGCCAGCGCCTCGTGTAGCTCCCCCCGCCAGTCCGCCGCGCGCTGCTCGGGCAGGGCATAGATCAGATCGATGCTCACCGACGCAAAGGCGGCGCGCGCTCGCTCATAGGCCGCGTGGGCCTCGGCGGCGGAGTGCCAGCGCCCCAAGAACTGCAGCTGGTCATCGCGCAGGCTCTGCACGCCCAGCGACAGCCGATTGACCCCGGCCTCGGCAAAAGCACCGAAACGGTCCGCCTCCGCAGACGTGGGATTGGCCTCCAGCGTGATCTCAAGCGGGTCCTCGACCGGCCAGATGCGCCGCGCCAGGGCGATCAGATCGGCGACCAGTTGCGGGTCCATCAGGCTTGGCGTGCCGCCGCCGAAATAGATGGACGCCAGGGTCAGATCCGGCCAGCGCGCGGCACAGCGCATCATCGCCGCGGGTAGCGCCTCCCCCCACGCAAGCGGCGCGGCCGAGCGTGCCCGATAGACGTTGAAGTCGCAATACGGGCAGATGGCTTCGCAATAGGGCCAATGGATGTAAAGCCCCGACCTCACCCTTCGATCTTCGAGAAATCGGCCACCTGGTGCACTGCGGCACGAAACCGCGCCAGCAAGGCCAGGCGGTTTGTCCTCAGCACTGCAGCCTCGGCATTGACGGTGACCTGGTCGAAGAAGGCGTCGATCGGGCGGCGCAGCGCGGCCAGGGCGGCCATGGCATCCTCGAAGCGTTCGTCGGCGACGGCGCGCGCGGCCGTGTTCAACGCCGTGGTCAGGGCCTCGGCCAGCGCATGTTCCTCGGGTTGCTCGAACCGGTCTGGATCAACCGCGACGGCGCCATAATCCGCTTCATCCTTGGCCTCTTCCTTCTTGAGGATATTGGCCGCGCGCTTATAGCCCGCCAGCAGATTAGCGCCGTCCTCGGTGCCGACAAAGTGTTGCAGCGCCGCCACCCGCGCCAGCAGGCGGACCAGATCATCCTCGCCGCCCAGCGCGAACACCGCATCGATCAGATCATGGCGCGTGCCCGCCTCGCGCTGCTGGACTTTCAGGCGGTCGGCGAAAAACGCCATCAGATCAGCGGCAACCGCCCGTCCTGAGCCTGCCGACGGACGCGGTGGAGCCGCCGCTCCCGCCGCGACAGGCTCGGCGTGAGCGGTGGCGGTGCCAGTGGCGCCGGCGATCCCTTCATCATGCCGTGTCAATATCGCCACGAACGGCACTCTTAAGCGATTTTCGACCACGAGGCGGATCACCCCCAGCGCTGCCCGCCGCAGCGCGAACGGGTCCTTCGAGCCCGTGGGCTTTTCATCGATGCCGAAAAAGCCCACCAGCGTGTCGAGCTTTTCGGCAAGCGCCACGCACACCGCCACGGGCTCGGTCGGGCACGGGTCATCCGGGCCCTTGGGCGCGTAATGCGCCTCGATGGCGTGGGCGACCGGCTCGGGCAGGCCTTCGGCCCGGGCGAGATACTGGCCGATGGTGCCCTGCAGTTCGGGGAATTCATAGACCATCTGGCTAACCAGATCGGCCTTGGCCAGCCGCGCGGCCAGGCGCACCTGATCGACGAAGGCGTCCTGAGAGGTTGGGCTGGTCTGTGACACGCCGCTCTGCCCTTGTGGGAGAGGGGGTGGGCTGAGCGGTCCGGCCTGGAAGGCACCCTTCTGCGGCCAGACACTGGTCTCCGCGATCTGCGCTGCCAGTGCCTCGATCCGCCTGACGCGCTCGCCCACGGAGCCGAGCTTGTCGTGAAAGCTGATGCTGTCCAACTGCGCCACGCGGTCTTCCAGGCGCGTCTGCCGGTCCGCCTGCCAGAAGAAGCGGGCATCGGCTAGGCGCGCCGCGATCACCCGTTCATTGCCGGCGGTGATCGCCGCGCCACCGTCCGGCGCTGCGAGATTGGCCACGCAGATGAAGGCCGGCGCCAGCGCGCCGTCGGCCCCGCGCAGGGAGAAGACCTTCTGATTGGTCTTCAAGGTCAGCATCACCGCCTCTTCCGGCACCTCAAGAAAGGCTGGGTCAAAGCGGCCGAGCAGCGGCACCGGCCATTCGGTCAGCCCGGCATTCTCATCGAGCAGGCCCGTGTCGGGGACGAGCGTCAAGTCCGCGTCCGCCGCCAGTCTCTCAGCTCCGTCACGGATGATGGTCCGGCGTTCGGCGGGGTCGAGGATGACGGAGGCCGCGCGCAGCTTGGCCTGATAATCGGCGAAGTCCGTCACCGGAATGGGCGCATCGGCAGCCAGAAAGCGATGGCCCCGGGTGGTGGGCGCGGAGGGGACCGACCCGGCGGTCAGGGTCACGACCGCCCCGTCCAAAAGGCACAAGATGCTGTGCAGCGGCCGCACCCAGCGCATGGGATCAGCGCCCCAGCGCATGGATTTCGGCCAGGGGAAATGCGCGATGATCCCCGGGATCTGCTCGGCCAACAGATCCGCGGTCGGCCGCCCCGGGGTTTCAAGCACGGCGTAGTAAAAGGCGCCCTTTTTGTCCTCCCGTGTGTCCAGCTGGTCCTTGCGCAGGCCGGTGCCGCGCAGAAAGCCTTCCAAGGCCTTGTCTGGCGCGCCGACGCGCGGGCCGCGGCGCTCCTCGCGTCGGTCCGGGGTGCGGGCGGGCACGTCTTGGATCACAAGCGTCAGCCGGCGCGGCGTCGCGAAGCTGCGGGCGGGGCCGAGGCTGAGGCCGGCGTCGGTCAGCGCGGCGCTGACCAGGCGTTGCAGATCCTTCGCCGCACGCGCCTGCATGCGCGCAGGGATCTCCTCGCACAGCAATTCCAGCAGCAGCTCAGACATCGGTCGCCTCAATGGTCCGCCCCACCGCGCCACCCCGCTGAACCCGCAGAGCCCAAAAGCCCCTCTCCCGCAAGGGGAAAGGGGAAAGGAGAAGGAAAAAGCCCCTCTCCCCTTTGTGGGAGAGCGGTTGGGGTGAGGGGGCCTTGGCGGTGAAGAAAGGGGCACCGGCATGTGTGCCCGGCGCCGGGCCCCCCCCCCCCCCCCCCCCCCCCCGCCCCCCCGGGCCCCCCCCCCCCCCCCCCCCCCCCACGGGGGGGGGGCGCGGGAACACCCCCACCCACCCCCCGCGCGCCCCGCGCGCCCCACCCCCACCCACCAACCCAGAAGGGGTTGGGTACAAGCAATAACCCCCAACCAACCCCGGGGGAGAGCGGTGGGGTCTGGGCGGCGCGGCGGGAATACAAGGGGAGCCCGCGG